>CAZGRP010000016.1:0-71588 GCA_964527995.1 uncultured Cytophagia bacterium
TATCGGACTTCCAACATCCTATCCAGTGACCTTTTTGCGCGCAGGCGAATCTCTTCCGGAATCTCCACCACGTAGCGGGTGTGGCGTAACGCCTCCAGTGTGTCTTCGAGGGTAATCTCATTCATGTGCGGGCAGCGGACACTGCACAGCCGCACCATCTCCTTGTCTGGATTTTCGGCGGCAATGTTGTCTCCCATACTGCACTCGGTGAGAAGCAGATAGCGAGGCGCGTTGCTTTCCTGCACGTAGTGGATCATCGCTGAGGTGGAGCCGGAAAAGTCGGCTGCCTCGACCACCTCCGGGCTGCATTCCGGATGGGCCAGGACGATGACGCCGGGGAACTGTTTGCGCACTGCCTCTATGTCGGCGACCGTGAACTTATCGTGAACCTCACAGCGGCCATGCCAGGCGACCAGGGTCGACGCCTGGTGTGCCGTGGTTCCATTTCCGGGCGCATGGGCCTTGCTGGGGAAGATGATTTTCTTACCGGTTTCACGGGCGACATTTTTTGCCAGATACTCATCCGGCAGGAAGATCACCGTATCGCTGTCGAGCGACTCGACCACGCGCGCGGCATTGCTGGAGGTGCAGCAGATGTCGCACTCGGCTTTGACGTCGGCATAGGTGTTGATGTAGGTGACGATCGGCACACCCGGGAATTCCGCCCGCAGCCGGCGTACATCCTCGGCAGTGATGCTTTCGGCCAGAGAACATCCGGCGTGCAGCGAGGGAATGAGGACGGTCTTGTCCGGGTTGAGAATCTTGGCGGTCTCAGCCATGAAACGGACACCGCAAAAGATGATCGGGTCGGCCTCGGTGCGCGCAGCGATGCGACTGAGTTCCAGCGAATCGCCTCGATAATCCGGCACGGAATGAAACAGCGCCGGTTCCATATAGTTGTGGCCAAGGATGATGGCGCCGCGTTCTTCTTTGAGCCGGTTGATCTCGTAGGCCAGTTCGGCTTTATAGCGAATCTCGAAGTCTGGCATGATATGAGCCAGCTTCCGCCGCATCTCTGCGTACGTTTCTTCGAGGGTATGAGTCGTAAACTCGGTGGCGATCATGATTCCTCGCTCGTTGGTAGGTACCAGGGATCAGATACCAGGTCTCAGGTTTCGCTTTTCCATCCTGTCGTGAATATACAAAACTTAGCCGTTCCTCGCAATCAACGATTTTGATACACCCGCCGGCGGGGTACAAAAAATGCTTGTGGTTCCAGGAAAATGATTGTATCTTGACCGCGATTTCACCCTTGCACGCAAGCATGGAGGAAGAGGTTGGAGGACCAAACTAGTGCCGTCGTATCCGAGCCACGTATCGAGTTACGTATCGCCGGCACGGATCGGGATGGCGCCACCTTCGCAGAGGACGTTCGGCGCGGGCTCGCCGCCACGCCGAAAGAGTTGCCGCCGAAGTACTTCTACGACGAGGTGGGCTCTCAACTGTTTGAGCAGATTTGTGCCCTGCCGGAGTATTATCTCACCCGCACCGAACGAGCGATCCTCGCACAATACGCCGCCGAGATTGCCGCCGTAATGGATGCTGCGCCGGTCCTTGTGGAGCTGGGCAGCGGCAGCTCGTCTAAGACTCGCCTGCTGATCGAGGCCTTCTTGAAGCGGCACGGGGTGCTGCACTACGTGCCCGTGGACCTGTCGCCGAGCATCTTGGAGGAGAGCGTCCGCTCTCTGGCCGAGGACTACCCGGCGTTGCGAATCACTGCGCACGTGGCGGAGTATTTTACGGCCCTGCGCGCGCTTACCGAAGAGGAGTGGAGCCCGAAGCTGATCATCTTCCTCGGCTCCAATATCGGCAACTTTGGCCCTGGCGAAGCCGAGGAGTTCCTGGCCACGGTGCGGAATACGATGACGGAAAGTGACCGTATGCTGGTCGGCATCGACCTCATCAAGGAGCGTGAGGTTCTACAGGCGGCCTATGATGATCGTCAGGGCATCACCGCCCGGTTCAACCTCAACGTGCTGGCGCGAATCAACCGCGAGCTCGGTGGCCATTTTGACCTGAACAAATTTCGCCACCTGGCCTTGTTCAACGAAGAGCACAGCCGCATGGAGATCTACCTGGAGAGCAGGGTGGCACACAGCGTCAGGATCGATGCCATCGATCTGGTTGCCGATTTCGCCGGCGGCGAAAGGATCCACACAGAGGATTCGCACAAGTTTTCAGCGGAGCAGATCAACGCCCTGGCCTCCAATGCCGGTCTCAGCGTCGAGCGGGCCTGGTACGACGATCGTCACTGGTTCGGAGTACATTTGCTCAAGCGCTCCTGATGGCCAACGAGATCGTTCTTGAAGGGGTCTGGAAAGCCTACCCCGGCTGCACGGCCCTTGCCGATGTCGATCTGACCCTCCCGGGTGATCGCACGACGGCCATCGTCGGCCCCAGCGGCAGCGGCAAGTCCACACTCCTGCAGCTCATCAACGGGCTGGTGCGGCCCGACCGCGGCCATGTGCGAATCGATGGGCAGCTCATCGATTACGACCACCTGCCTGAGTTGCGCCGCAGTATCGGATACGCCGTCCAGGGAACAGGTCTCTTTCCGCACCTCACCGTGATGCAGAATATCACCCTGCTGGCCAAGCTGAGCGGCTGGGAGCGTCTGCGAATTCGCGCCCGAGCCGAGGAGCTGATGCGCCTGGTGGACCTGCCGCTCGCCTTTGCCGAACGGTATCCGCATGAGCTGAGCGGCGGCGAGCAGCAACGCGTCGGCCTGTGCCGGGCGATGATGCTCAACCCGAAGATCTTCTTGCTCGACGAACCCTTCGGTGCCCTCGATTCCATCACTCGCAGCGAAATCCATGAGGAATTCCTCAAGCTGCAGCAGCTCGAGCCGCGCACCATCGTCCTGGTCACCCACGACCTGCGTGAGGCCCTGAAGCTGGCGCAGCATCTGGTCATCCTGCGCCGAGGCAGAGTGGTGCAGACCGGCCGGTGCGATCATGTGGTGCGCCATCCTGCCAGCGAGTTTGTCAGCTATCTTTTCCAGTCGCAGGTGTTCGAAACTCCCTACGCCCAAATCTCCCCATGAAACACGCGGTCCGCCTTTCGCTCGTCCTGGCCACACTCGAAGTCACAGGGTTGTTCAGCCAGAGGCTGATCGCAGCTCCTGTGGTCGTCGCATCCAAGCATTTCAACGAGGGATACATCCTGGCCGAGATCATTGCCCAGCTTCTCGAAGACCGTGGGTTTTCCGTCGAGCGGCGGTTCGGTCTCGGCGGCACCATGGTGTGCTATCGGGCCCTGGTGAACGGCGAAGTCGATGTATACCCGGAGTATTCCGGCACCATCGAACAGGCCATCCTGAAGTTGAAGCAGCATCCGGACTACAATGAACTGCAACGTATCTTGCGCCGTAAACACGGCTTGATTCTGCTCGAATCCTTCGGATTCAACAACACCTATGCCCTGGCGGTGCGCCGGGACCTTGCCGCACGCCTGGGGCTGCGGACGATCGCTGACTTGATGAAGCACCCGGGACTGCGGTTTGGCCTGAGCCACGAGTTCCTCCACCGGCAGGATGGCTGGCCGGGTCTGGCTGGCATGTACGGCCTGGCTGTACGCCCGCTGGGGATCGAACACGGGCTCATCTACCAGGCCATCGCTGAAGGCAAGGTGGACGTGATCGACGTCTACTCCACCGACGCCGAGATCGAGCGCTACGATCTGGTCCTCCTGGAGGACAACCGCAGCTACTTCCCAACCTATCTGGCGGCGCCCTTGTTGCGAGAAGACCTTGATCCGCGCATAGCGGTCGTCCTCACGGAACTTGCCGACACGATCGACGAGGCCGAAATGCGGCGGCTGAACGCCGGCGTCTCCATCGACAAAAAGAGCTTCGCGGAAGTGGCCCGCATGTTCCTTCTCGACCGTGGTCTTTTGCGCCGCAATCACGCGGTGGCAGTCGATCATCCGTGGAAACTGCTGGCACACCGGGCCCTCGTTCACATCGAGCTGACCGTGGTGGCCGTGCTTGCTGGCATGGCCATCGCCATACCGTTCGGCATGCTGATCTACCGCGTGCCACCCTTGTCGCGACCCGTGCTCTATATCACCGGTTTGCTACAGACGATCCCATCGATCGCCCTGCTGGCGTTCATGATACCGCTCTTCGGGATTGGCGTGCGGCCGGCCATTGTGGCGCTCTTCCTTTATGCCCTGCTGCCGATTCTGCGCAATACCTATGCGGCGCTGCAGTCGATCGATCCGGTGTTGAAGAAGGTGGCGGTGGGTATGGGGCTGACATCCTGGCAGCGCCTGCGGCGTATCGAGCTGCCGCTGGCCATGCCGACGATCCTGGCCGGAGTACGCACGGCAACCGTGATCAACATCGGCACGGCGACGCTGGCGGCCTTTATCGGCGCCGGCGGCCTCGGCGAGCCCATCGTCACCGGGCTGGCGCTGAACGATACGTCGCTGATCCTGCAGGGAGCGGTGCCGGCCGCCTTGCTGGCAATCGCTGCGGAACTGCTCTTTGAAGGGCTGGAAAGGGCGCTGGTCCCGAAACATCTGTTGTCAAAGGGGTGAGCCGAAGGGTCAGGCCAAGGCCGCCGGTTCTGTCAAATCCAACAAGTTGCTCGTGCTGAAACAAGGAGTGCTGGTCCATGTTCAAACATCTGGAAACCAAACTGATCCATGCCGGTGAGCCGGACCCGCGCATCGGCGGAGCCGTCAGTATGCCCATTTTTCAGTCGGCCATGTTCGAATACGCCGGCGAGCAAAGCTACCACGACCTCAGGTACATCCGCCTGAACAACACCCCGAACCACACAGCTCTGCACCAGAAGCTGTCGGCGCTGGAGAATGCCGAGGCGGCACTGGTGGCGGCCAGTGGCATGGCCGCCATCTCCACCGCTCTGCTGACCGTGCTGTCGACGGGCGACCACCTGCTGGTGCAGGACACGCTCTACGGCGGCACGCATGGATTGATCACGAGAGAATTCCCGGCCTTCGGCATCTCTTTTGATTTTATCGACGCCGATGACCCGGAGTCGTGGAAGGGCAAGCTGAAGCCAAAGACGAGGGCCATCTACGTGGAAACCATGACCAATCCGTTGCTCCAGGTAGGCGACCTTCGGGCTGTGGTGGCCTTTGCCAAGGAGCACGGGCTGGTCTCTATGATCGACAACACCTTCGCCAGCCCGGTGAACTTCCGGCCGCCGGAATGGGGGTTCGACCTGTCGCTGCACAGTTGCACCAAATACCTCAACGGTCATTCCGACATCGTCGCCGGAGCCGTCATCGGTCGGGCTGATCTGGTCGAGGAGATCACCCACCGGCTGAATCATCTCGGTGGTTCGCTCGATCCGCATGCCTGCTTTCTGTTGCATCGCGGCATCAAGACCCTTGCCGTGCGCATGAGGCAGCACAACGAGAGTGCTCTGCGGATAGCGCACTTTCTCGAACGGCATCCCGCGGTCGCCAGGGTCAACTATCCGGGGTTGGAAAGCCACCCCAGGTTCCAGCGCGCTCGGGAGCTGTTCGACGGCTTCAGCGGCATGCTCAGCTTCGAGCTGAAGGGAGGTCTGCAGGCGGCGGAGGAGTTCATGCGGCGCACGACCCTGCCGGTAATTGCGCCCAGCCTCGGCGGCGTCGAAACGCTGATCACCCTGCCGGCAACGACCTCGCATGCTGGCATGGCGCCGGAAGAGCGCCGGCGGCTGGGAATCTCTGACAGCCTGATCCGTGTGTCGGTGGGGATCGAGGCGGCAGACGACATCATCGAGGATTTCGATCGCGCTTTGTCTTCATCATAACTCTGGCTCCGCGATCGGAACGGTCCATTGCCTCCGAAAGTCGGAGGGTGGGCTTGGGAGGTTTGTCTGTGGCAGCGAGGTCGGTTTGTGGATTGATGGATTCATGGGTCGGTGGAGTTTTGGATTACTGGATTGCTGGATCACTGAAGGGAAAGGATCTGTCGAGCCATGAAGATCCGTTGCACCGGAACGTGTGACCAATGACTGCAACACTCCGCCAATCCATGCTCCACAAATTCATCGATCCAACCCTCCAGCGATCCGGCCTTTCACTACTCTACGAAGAACAATAGGACGTGCCGGTTCGAGATTGAATTCGCAAGACAAGGAGATACCCGTTGCCAAGCTTTGACCCGATTCTCTTGGAGATCTTCCGAAACCTTTTCTACGCTGTAGCCGAGGAGATGGGAGTGACCCTCTGCCGCACCGCTTTTTCTCCCAATATCAAGGAGCGGCGCGACTTCTCTTGCGCCGTTTTCGATGGTGACGGGCATATGGTGGCACAGGGGGAACACATGCCCGTGCACCTCGGGTCGATGCCGCTTTCGGTGGAGAGCGCGGTGCGCAACGTTCCGATGGCGAAAGGCGACATGGTGGTCCTCAACGACCCGTATCGTGGCGGCACTCATCTTCCCGACATCACCCTGGTGGCTCCGGTGTTCCACGGGAACAGTCGGCGGCCGCTTTTCTACGTTGCCAACCGGGCCCACCACGCCGATGTCGGTGGCATGACGCCGGGTTCGATGCCGCTGTCGACGAGCGTCTTCCAGGAAGGGGTCCGCATCCCGCCGCTGAAGCTGGTGGAGGCTGGAAAGGTGAACCGGCAGATCCTGGACTTCATTCTGGCAAACGTGCGCACCCCCGAAGAACGCGACGGCGACCTGTCGGCGCAGATCGCCGCCCTGCGAACCGGCGAGCGCCGGCTTCTGGAGATGGCCGGCAAATACGGCGTGGCCACGATCCGCCGGTATATGCGCGAGTTGCAGGACTATGCCGAGCGCATGACACGAGCGGCGATTGCGGCCATGCCCAACGGCACATATCGTTTCGAGGACGTGATGGATGACGACGGCGTCGATCCGGGAGAGGTGCCGATTCGGGTGGCGATCACCATTGCCGGAGACCAGGCGATCGTGGATTTTACAGGGTCAGCGGCCCAGGTGCGCGGCTGTGTGAACGCGGTTTTCGCCATCACCTACTCCGCGACATTCTACGTTTTTCGTTGCGTCGTAGATGTCCCCATCCCCTCGAACTATGGCGGCCAGAAGCCGTTGCAGGTGATTGCGCCGGAGGGTACGGTTGTGAACGCGAGCTTCCCGGCCGCAGTCGCGGGCGGCAATGTCGAGACCAGCCAGCGCATCGTGGATGTGCTGCTTGGTGCCCTGGCACAGGCCGTCCCCGATCGTATCCCGGCGGCGAGCAGCGGCACCATGAACAATCTCACCATCGGCGGCGTCGATCCGCGGAGCGGCGAACCGTTCGCCTATTACGAGACCATTGCGGGTGGAATGGGGGCACGGCCGGGTGCACCTGGAATCAGCGGCATCCACACCCACATGACCAACACGATGAACACGCCGATCGAAGCGCTGGAGCATGCCTACCCCATGCGCGTTCTGCGCTACCATTTTCGCCGAGGCTCTGGAGGCGCCGGCCGCTATCGTGGCGGAGACGGACTACGACGCGACATCCAGGTTCTTGTGCCCGCCGAAGCAACCATCCTCTCTGAGCGCCGCCGGTCGCGACCGTATGGGCTTGCCGGCGGCGAGCCCGGGCAGTGCGGTGAAAACGTGCTTCTACACAAGGGGTGCGAGGAAAGGCCGCCCGGAAAAGTGCGCCTGCACCTGGAACCAGGCGACGTGTTGAGTATCCGCACCCCCGGCGGAGGCGGCTGGGGGAAGGCTGAGGGCTGAGGGAAGATGGTTGATGGACGATGAAGGATGCGGTTGCACCGAACCCTCGGGATTTGGATTCTGGGCTGCGGATCTCGGATTTCGGTGAGGAGTCTGCGATTCTATCGCAGTGGATCTTTGGTCCAACGGACAAAGGCAGCCAACGGACTGCACGAGCGCGAGATCTCTGCCGACCAACTTTGCTCCGACATGCTGGTCAATGGCAGGATGGAGGCCTGTGCTTGAATCGATCCCGAAATTCCCAATCGCAGTTTCCAGCTTGTTGCGGCTTCTGCGGTCGGCCCCGTACCGACTTTAGCTCTGAGCCCGGGAGTTCATTCGCGGGCGATGGCTGGCTTGGGAGCCGCGTATGGACGCGAATGCACGCGAATTGTGTGCTGCGGGTCGGTTCGATTGGTAAAGAGACAGACCAGCGATGGCAGCCCAGTTCCAATTTCCAAGACCGCCTAAAGTCCCCCTTCGAAGGGGGAGTTAGGGGGATGTCAGGGGGATGGAAGATGGCTTGGAACGCCGCCTGCAGGCGGTAGCGGGCGTTTTCAATTTGGGATGTCGGATTTCGGATTGCAGCGGAGCGAGGCACGAATGAAACTTCTTCTTTTTGACATAGACGGCACCCTCCTGCACAGCGGTGGTGCCGGGCGCCGGGCGATGGACAAAGCCTTTGAGGAACTCTACGGCATTGCCGATGCCTTCCGCGGAATCGAAATGGCTGGAAAGACAGACACGTTGATACTCGAAGAGGCACTCCGCAAGTTTGGGCTTCCGGTCGAGGCCGACCAAGTTGCGGACTTCAAGCGGCGCTACTTCGAGCTTTTGCGCCAGGAAATCCGCAGGCCCAGCGAACGCCAGCGGTTGATGCCCGGCATACGCGAGCTGCTGCAGCGCCTATCGCGCCACCCGAAGGTGACTCTCGGCCTCCTCACTGGCAACTGGCGCGAAGGCGGCATGATCAAGTTGCGGCATTTTTCTCTGGCGGGCTTCTTCAAGCTCGGCGCCTTCGCCGAGGACGCCCCCAGCAGAGACGAACTTGTCCCTGTAGCTGTGGAGCGCTACCGCGAGTTGACCGGAAAGACACCCGCACCAGACGACGTCTGGGTCATCGGCGACACGCCGCGCGACGTGGCCTGCGCTCGCCCGCATGGAGCCCGCGCCATCGCCGTTGCCACCGGACTTTTTTCTCTCGAAGATCTGGCGAAGTCGAGGCCGGATGCCCTTTTCGCCGATTTTTCCAACCTCGAAGCCTTCCTCAGACTGCTTGAAAACACGCCTCTCACCTAGGAATAAAGCTCCTCGGCGGGCCGTTACAGGATTTGTGAGCCAGCCAGGAAGGCAAGAAGGCCGATGCGGCTCACCGACCCGACGCAGCCTTGCCTGCATCCGAAAAATAGCGCAGTTCCGTTGATCCCTCCCCCAGGCCTCGGACCCCAAATGGGTTCGGGGCCTTTTTTGAGGCTACCCCCAGGCCAGAAAAAAATCGCGTTGACTCTTGTTACCATTTCGTTTATCTTTTGACATGCGTTTCCGTTCGCTACATCGCCGGCCTGCCGATCCGCCCCGCTGTGCGCTCTGGCTGCTCGCCGGCGTCCTGTTGCTGCCGGTTGTGCCGGCCCAGGGACAGGAGGTGCCATTGCTGCGACTGCGGTCGCTGAGGGTGGTCGCTGACGGCGAGTTGATGGGCCGGCCTCTGCGTTATCCCGAGGCGATGTCGGTCGCCCCTGATGGGCGTCTCTATCTTGCCGACACAGGCAACAACCGACTGCTCCTCCTCAACCGCCAGGGTGAGGTGGTGCGCGAGGTTGCCGGGTTCGGATGGGGCAAGGACCAGTTCGACCGGCCGGTTGACATCTTTGCCAGTTCCGGACTGGACGCTTTCGTTGCGGACTACAACAACCGCCGTGTCCTCCGCTACGACAAAGATCTGAACTATCTCTCCTCCTTCACCGCCGGAGAAGGGAAAGAGTCCGAACTCCAGCTTGGCTACCCTTCGGGAGTGGCCCTGTCGTCACATGGGGAGCTGTTTGTGGTGGACAACGAGAACCGCCGGGTGCTGAAGATTGATTCCTTCGGCGTGCCCGAATTCAGTTTCGGCGACTTCAGCTATGGCGACGGCAGCCTGGAAGATCCGCAGCGGATTGAGATCAGCCACGACGACGTGATCTACGTCAGCGATCGCGGCCGGCATTGTGTGATGACCTACGACTACTACGGCAATTATCTCGGCCGCATCGGCCAGGGGGTGCTCGTCTCACCAATGGGACTTCGCTGGGAGGAAGGCAGGCTATGGGTGGCAGATGTGGAAGGCGACCAGATCGTCCTTTTCGACAGCGACGGGAAGGCCTTGGGGCGATGGAACGTGCCGGGCGATGGCCTGGGGGCTCTGGATGGCCCGATTGACGTGGACGTCTACAACGGCAACGTGTACGTTCTTGAACGCGACAGCCAGCGCATCCAGGTCTTTGACTGGCTTGGCTCGCCGCGACGGCCCTAGCCCGTCGTTCGGGCATCAGGAGTCCCTGTCGCTACAACAATCGTTTGCGGTGGTTAGTGCATGAGGGGCCTTTTCGCAACCTTCCTGCTGTTCTCGGTCCTCCCCTCATTGTTGCAGGCTCAGGATCCGCCTGATTCTGCTCCCCCTGCCAGCCTTTCTTTGAGAACGGTCCAAATCGAATTGAGGCCCGACAGTTTGGACTATGAACTGGCAGACAGCCTCGTGGTCCCAGGATCGGAGCGTCTCTGGGTCGGCGCTGATACCCTCCGGCCGGGTGTCGACTACTCGTTCGACTATGTCCGGGGCTGGCTGCATCTCAGGCAGAAGGAATTTGCCGGCCGGACCTTGCATGTCCGTTACCTTCGGCTTCCCGTCCCCCTTCCAATCCACTACCGCCATCGCCGGCCCGTGGTGGTGTCGACAGATTCCCTGGAACGAGAGCGGATCGTGGCTGCACTGGCCAAGCAACCGAGGGTGCAAAGACGGCGGGAGTCTGCGGCAAACCTGCGCAAGTCCGGCAGTCTTGTGCGCGGAGTTACCATCGGTAGCAACCAGGCCCTCACAGTCAACTCGGGATTGCGCCTGCAGCTGTCTGGTCGCGTCGGCAGGGATGTTCAGGTGGTTGCCTCTTTGACCGATCAGAATACGCCGATCCAGCCTGAAGGCAACACCCAGACGCTGCGCGAGATCGACAAGGTTTTCGTCAAGATTGGTTCCAGTCGCATGCAGGCGACGCTCGGTGACTTCGACCTGCGCTACAGCGGAACAGAATTCGCCCGCTACGAGCGCAAGCTGCAGGGTGCCATGGGCAGCGCCCGGCTCGGGAATGCCGAAGTCACGATCTCCGGCGCTGTGTCACGAGGCAAATTCACCACCAACCAGTTCCTCGGACAGGAGGGAAATCAGGGTCCCTATCAGTTGCGCGGGGAGCGCGGCGAGGTGAACATCATTGTCCTCGCCGGCACAGAACGGGTGTACGTGGACGGCGAGCTGATGACGCGAGGGGAGGACCATGATTACGTCATCGAGTACGGCAACGGCCAGATCACATTTACGAGGAATCGACTGATCACCGCCGACTCGCGGATCACGGTGGATTTCCAGTACTCCGCCGAGCACTTTCGCCGTAATCTGTACAGCGCGTCTGCCCGGGCACGAGGCCTCAATAACCGTCTCTCCATCGGCGCCACGCTGCTGCGTGAGAGCGACGACAAGAGCAACCCCCTCGACTTTACCCTGCGGAAGGAGGAACTTTCGCGGCTCCAGGCGGCGGGCGACAATCCGGATTCGACTGTGGTGGATGGGTGGCGCTTCGTGGGTCAGGGCGAAGGCCCATACGTGCGCGACGAGGCCACGGGAGTGTTCGATTATGTCGGACCCGGCAAGGGAGACTACGTGGTCACGTTTTCGTTTGTGGGCCGCGGCAAAGGCGACTACGACTTCCAGGGTCTCGGCAACTACCGGTTCGTGGGCAAGGGTCAGGGCAGCTACCTGCCAATCATCCTATTGACGCCCGCCCAGCGCCACGAGGTGGCCGACATCGATCTTCGCCTCGAACCGAGCAAGGCCCTCTCTCTGACTGCAGAGATGGCCAGCAGTCTCTTCGACGCCAACCTCTATTCGAGCCGCGACGACGGCGACAATCGCGGCATCGCCGCTCAACTGGGGCTATCCTACCAGCCGGATCGACTCAGGCTTGCAGGCCGATCGCTGGGGCGCCTGCGGTTTGGAGCCCGTTATCGGCGCAAGAATCGCCGCTTCCGCGACATCGATCGCACGACCATCGTCGAGTATGCACGGCAGTGGGATTTGCCAGGAACGCTTCGCTCGCCCGAAGAGACGGTCACGGAATTCGAGACCTCCTACGAGCCGACTGCGGGCTTTTCCATGCGGGGCGGCCTCGGGCGACTGGCAAAGGGAGGCACATTCCGCTCCAACCGGTGGGAGCTGGAGACTCGTCTCGACAGACAGGGCCTGCCCCGTTTCGACTACCGCATCGAGAGGATCAGCCGTAACGACCAAGAGAGAGTCGATCGGACTCTGTGGTTGCGGCAGCGCGGTAGCGCCAGCGTCAGCGTTGGCAAGCTCCGGCCCTTTGTGAGCTATGAGGGCGAAATCAAGAAAGAGAGTCGGGGTGATACGCTGCAAGGCGGGTTCCGTTTCAACGACGTGATCACTGGCATCGAGCTGAAGCGGTGGCGCGGCATGTCGCTGCTGGCCCAGTTCGGCGTACGCGATGATGATCAACGCCTCGGGGGGATCTTCAAGAACAGGTCTGTGGCCACCACTCGCCAGGTTCGCTGGCAACTTCACGGCTGGCGTACCCTCAGTGCCGACGTCTCTTTCGTGCACCGGACCCGCAACTTCGCCGACCCCTCACTGCAAAGTACGCGCACAGACTTGGCGGACGTGCGTGTGACCTTTGCGCCCCTGCACCGCGCCCTCGAATCCAAATGGTACTACCAGATCAACAACACCCGGGTGGCGCGCCAGGAGCGGGTTTTCATCAAGGTGGGCGAAGGCCAGGGTAACTACCGCTTTGATCCTAATTTCAACGAATATGTGCCGGACTCGTTCGGCGACTATGTTCTGAGGATCTTCGCTACGGACCAATTCGTTCCGGTGATCGACCTGCGCGCCAGCATGAACCTTCGGTTCGAGCCCGCCAGGCTGCTGGTACGTTCCGGGCAGCGCCGCGATGACTTCTGGAGAAAATATCTGAGTCCGGTGTCCACAGAAACCCTGGTGCGCATCGAGGAGAAGAGCAGGGAATCCGACGTCTGGCAAATCTACCGCCTGAATCTGAGCCACTTTCAGCGCGAGTCAACGTCCGTGGCGGGGCTGATCCAGTTGCGCCAGGATCTCTACCTGTGGCGCAATCGCCGCGATCATTCCGTGCGATTGCGATATGAGAGCCGGCGTGAGTTGAACAATCAATTCCTGGAAGGCGGGCAACGCCGGAGGCTGGCCGAGACGTCTGCGCGGCTCAATTTTCGGCTGGGTCCGCGTCTGGCCAGCCAGGTGGATCTGATCCATCGCCGGCTGGAGCGGCGGTTTGCCTCCCGCAGTCGCCCCGACCGGGACATCGCGTCGGATCAGGTGGTTCTCGATTTGAGCTACCGGCCGCGGCCCGCTCTGGAGCTGGCTCTGCGTTCCATCGTCGGTCTGGACCGCGATCGAGAGCCAAAGCCGGATACGCGCGTTCGGCGGTTCGATCTTGCGCCACGGATGTCGTATGCCCTCAGCCGCCAGGGCCGCATCCGGGCCGAGGTCAGCCTGACCAGGGTGACCGCCGAGCCGGGGAATCGCTTCATCCCGTTTGAGATGGCGGGTGGCCGGCGTGTGGGTACCACAGCCGCATGGAGCGTGGGCTTCAACTACCGCTTCGCCAGCAACGTGATGTTGAACCTGAGCTACAATGGCCGAAAGGAGCAAGGGCGCCCCGACACGATCCATGTCGGTCGCGCTGAGGTGAGAGCTTTCTTTTGACCGTACCTCTGTCCTCTGTGTCTGAGGGAGATGAAACACATCCGCTACATCATTCTTCTCGCCTGGCTGACGGTCGCGGCCTCGGGTGCGGCTAGCCAAGACCATTCGGCTGCACCGGTCCGAAGTATCAAAATCCGCAGTCAAGGTGCTCTACCGACTCGACAGCTCGAGGGCTGGCTTGGCCTGCAGCGCGGCAAGCCGCTGACGGAAGAAGCCCTCCAGGATGGCTTGCGCCGCCTGCTGAGCCATCTTCAGGACGAAGGGTATTTTTTCGCCCGAGTCGATTCGGTGCATCGAACGGTGGTGCGGCGTGGCACGGCGGTCGAGGTGACGATCTCGGAGGGTCCCCAGGTCGTCCTCGGCCAGGTCCGATTTGAGGGGGTCGACGGGGAGGAAAGACGACGGATTGATCGGCAATGGCGTCTCTCCCCCGGCCGACTGTTGTCGGGGGCGGAACTGAAGGAGCAACTGCATCGGATCGTGCGATCCTACGAGGATCGTGGCTATCCCTACTGTAGCATCGAGTTGGTGCGGATGGAGCTGGCAGGGCGGGACGGGCCGGGCAAGCAGGCTCTCGACCTGGTGTTACAGGTGCGCCGCGGCCCGAAGGTAGTGATCTCGAAGATCGACGTGCGCGGCAACACGCAGACGCGCCGCAACATCATTTTGCGGGAGTTGGGAGTTCGACCCGGCGACGTGTACAGTCAGAAACGGGTTGACGAGATTCCGAGGAGGCTGCAAAGCCTCGGCTACTTCAAAGAGGTGGAGGAGCCAGTGCTGTTGCAGCATCCAGACGGAAGCAGCCGCCTGGTGGTTACCGTGGTGGAGGGCAACAACAATCGCTTCGACGGCGTCTTGGGATACAATCCCGGCACGGCGAGAGGGCGCGGCTTCTTGACCGGCCTGGTCGATGTGTCCTTTGGCAATCTGTTCGGCACCGGCCGCCAGGTCGCGGTCCGTTGGGAAAAGCGCAGCCGGCAGACACAGCAATTCCAGTTGTCGTATCGCGAGCCCTGGGTGGCAGGGCTGCCGCTGAATGCGGGGATTGGTTTCGAACAGCTCGCTCAGGACACCAGCTATGTGCAGCGCGGGTGGTTCATCGACTTGCAGATCCCCGTGGCCGAACGCCTGTTCGTCTCGGGGCGGTTGAGTGGTGAAAGCGTCACTCCAGACTCCGCGGGCTCTCGATTTTACGCTGTTCCTCGGAGTCGCGCTCTGTCGGTCGGCTTTTCTTTGAAGTACCAAACGGTGAACGACCCCCTAAATCCGCGCTCCGGCGTGCTTTACGCCACCAGCGTGGAAACGGGCCGCAAGAGGATCGATCCTCTGCCCGGTGAGGGAGCGAGCCGGAGTTTCACTCGTAAGCGCCTTTCTCTCGACTTCGAGGCCTATGTGGAGCCGATACGCTGGCAGGTGATTGCGGTGGCTTTCCACGGCAGGCAAGTCACAACCGGCGAGCCCCGCGTGTCGCTCTCTGACCAGTACCGCCTGGGCGGCGCCCTGACTCTGCGCGGATACCGCGAAGAGCAATTCCGTGGTTCCAGGGTCGCCTGGTCGAATCTGGAGTATCGCTACCTCCTGGGTCCCGCGTCGCGGGCCTTCGTGTTTCTCGATGCCGGCTACTTCTGGCGGCGGGAAGCGACGGCGGCGGTGCGAGGGTTCAAGCTGGGATACGGCATCGGCGTCAGCATGGCTACCCGTCTTGGCATGCTCAGCATTGCCTACGGCCTCGGTCAAGGCGACGGGCTTATGGACGGCAAGGTGCACCTGCGGCTGGTGAACCGATTCTAAAAGACGTGGGTATCGGCGAGGAGGGAGCGCCGGTCCTACAGCGGCCTTGTCTTGGTTGGTCAAGTGGATGATGGAGCCAGCAAATCGCAGCACGCTCAGGAATGCGAAACCCAACTCGTTCCAGGCTCGATGAGCTGATCGCCATGGTGCGACTGGTACGGCCGGCGAACCTGCTCATCGGGGCTGCCTCGATTCTCCTCGGCGCCTGGGTGACAGGCCGGTCGCTGCAGCCGGTGGCGAAAGTGCTTCTGGCCTGCCTGTCGGGGGCGCTGGTGATGGCCGGAGCCAATGCCATCAACGACGTCTATGACCTCGACATCGACCGTGTGAATCGTCCGCAGCGGCCGCTGCCGTCGGGCCAGCTAGCCGTCGGCGCTGCTCGGACGCTGGCGATATTTTTCTTTGTCACGGGTGTTTTTTTTAGTATATTTATAGCGCTTATCTCCATCATTGTTGCAGTTTTGACGGTGGCTCTGCTGTGGCTGTACAGTGCTCGGCTGAAACGCACGCCGCTGTGGGGCAACCTGGCGGTAAGCACGGTCACCGGACTGGCCTTCATCTATGGAGCCTTGGCGGTGGGGCGGTGGAAGGAAGCGCTGATCCCGGCTGGGTTCGCGTTCCTGTTCCATCTGGGCCGCGAGATCATCAAAGACGTCGAGGACCTTCCGGGCGACAGACAGCTCGGAGCCGCCACGCTTCCGGTGCAATTCGGCCGGCGCCTGGCGCTGCGGGTGTCCGCGTCGGCTTTTGCGTTGCTGCTGGTGGCGACGTATCTACCGTATGGTTTCGGACTGTACGGACAGACCTATTGGAAGATCGTTCTGTTTGGAGTGGATTCGGTTTTGGCGGGTGTGATGGTCGCGTTGTTGCGCGACCCGCCAGCGCACGTGTTGGGGAGATTGAGCACGCTGCTCAAGGTTGACATGGTGGTAGGGTTGGTGGCGGTCTATTTTCGCTGACGAAGAGATGCGCGCGGTTGTCCAGCGGGTCAAGAAAGCTTCGGTTTCCATAGACGGCGAGGTGGTGGGCAGGATTGGCCTCGGACTGGTGATCCTGCTCGGCGTACGACATGGCGATCGCGAGGAGGATGCCAGGTTTCTGGCGCAGAAGTGTGTCAACCTGCGTATCTTTGCCGACGAGGACGGGAAGTTCAACCGCTCGGCCCTGGATGTGGGGGGCGAGTTGCTGGCGATCTCTCAATTCACCCTCTATGGTGACACCCGCAAAGGCCGCCGCCCGAGCTTTGTCGAGGCGGCCCCGCCCGAAGTCTCCGAGCCACTCTACAATCGCTTTGTCGAGTTTTTGCGCGACTCCGGATTGCGTGTCGCCGAGGGCCGCTTTGGGGCGATGATGCTGGTGGAAATCCACAACGACGGCCCAGTGACGCTGATTGTGGAGAGCAAGGGCGCAGGGTGAGGGAAGGGGGGTGACTCTGCCAAGGAGCTACGTGCAAGTTTTCTCTGACATCATCCCAGGCCGCCTCATTTTGGCTTCTGAGTCGCCTCGCCGGGCCGAGCTGCTACGCCTGCTCGGTATGCCGTTTGAGGTTGCTCCCAGTGAGGCGGACGAAGATCGGGGACCGACGGAGCCGGTGGAGCACGTCCTGGAGATGTCCAGGCGCAAGGCGCGAGCGGTCGCCGAAAGCGTGGCGGCAGGGATCGTCATTGGTGCCGACACCATCGTCGTCATTGATGGGCGAATTCTCGGCAAGCCACGCGATGCCGGAGAGGCACGGCAGATGCTGCGGGCACTGAGCGGGCGCACCCACTACGTGTTCACTGGGTTCACGATGGTGGAAAAGCCTTCAGGCAGGAGCCTGTCGGACTTCGAGCGCACCGCTGTGCATTTCCGGCCGTTGGAGGATGACGAAATCGATGCCTACGTCGCGACGGGTCACCCGTTCGATAAAGCCGGTGCCTACGGCATCCAGGATGAAAGCGCCGTCTTTGCCGATCGCATCGAAGGGTGCTTTTACAATGTCGTGGGATTCCCGTTGACGAAGTTCTATCTCGCCCTGCGTTCCTTCGTTGGCAGACCCATAGCAGCCAAAGCCGCTGGATAGCGGCATGTGAACGCGGATGCACCTGCAAAATCAGGACTCCATGGAAACACTCGGTAAGAAGCTCAAGAGTGCTCGCAAGACCAAGGGCCTCACGGTCGAGGCGCTGAGCGAGAAGACCAAGATCAATCGCGACTTCATCGCTGCCATGGAGCGCGATGACTTCGCCTTTCTGCCGCGACCCTATGTGCGCGGATTCTTGAGGCAAGTGGCTGCGGCTGTGGGGGTCGACCCGGATGAGGCGGTTTCGGTCCTTGAATCGCTATCCCAAGGAGCAGAGGAATCTGCCGATACGCCGGCTCAAGAGGCGCAGCAGGAGCCGCCAACGCAATCGCAGAGCGGCGAGGTGGATGCTGGCCGTGTGAAGACGGGGTCGGAAGGCCGTAGCCGCTCTGGGCGGAAAGGACGCCAGAGGGAGGCGGGGCCGAAAGCCGGAGCCTCGCCTGCGATGCCCGCCGATGCCGCCGCTCCGGTGGCCGAAAGCCCGATTGGACCCCCGATTCCAGCACAAGCTGCAGGAGGGGGGCGGAGGGCTGCGCCGACGGGTACTCTTGCACCGTCTGGCAAACGGCTGGAATGGCTGCTTGGAACTGCCGCCGCTGTCGTCGGTCTGGCAATCCTTTTGATCTACATCAGTTATAACCGCTCGGTCTCCAGGGATGCAGCTCAGCCGGTACAAGAGTTGCCCCTGGAAACGGCGCTACAGCCGGCGGACTCCAGCGCCGAGGCATGGGTTGAACCGGAACCCCAGAACTTGCAGCTTCAGGTGATGGCCGATCAGGCCACGTGGATGCGGGTTGTCATCGACGACCGGGACACATCCGAAGTCACCCTGCGCCAGGGCCAGAGCAAAACCTGGGAGGCAACCCGGCGATTTGGCATGCGATTCGGCAATGCAGGCGGTGTACGCTTGCTCCTGAATGGACGCGACCTGGGCAGGCCTGGGAGAAGTGGCCAGGTGGTGTCCATCACGGTCAGCCGGGAGGGCATCGTCAATCGCCGCGTGTACGCGCCGAGGCGAGCGCAGCCGGACAGTGTCGCGTCTGTGGATCCTGGTGCAGGGATGCCCCTCGCCGCGGATGTCCAGGGGATCGGAGGCCGCCATGGGACGCGTTAACCTATGGGTCGTTCTGTTGATCCTGATGCTTTCAGCCACCACGGCGCCGGTGGCATCGGGGCAGGCTAGAAGAGCCCCGATCCTGCGCGGCTGGGTGACGGCCGACTCGTTGTTCTCTGCCCTGCCGCGCTGGCGCCAGCTCCATGATTCTTTCCAGCCCGATACTCTGGCTTTGCGGGCACTCAGAGCCTGGAATCTGGACCATGAGGTGCTTGTCTTCTTCGGCTCCTGGTGTCCGGACAGCCGCCGCGAAGTGCCGCGATTCATCAAGACGGTCGATCTGATCCAGAATCCGCACGTGCGCTATCGCCTCTACGCCCTGGACCGTTCCAAGCGAGATGCTGCCGGGCTGGCACAGCGATACCACATTTCAGGAGTCCCGACCTTTATCGTGCTCGAAAACGGCCAGGAGATGGGACGTATCGAGGTGCACCCGCGGCATGGCCTGGAACGCGACTGGGTTGGGATTCTGCTCAAGGATCCGGATTGGTGTGTTCGCATAGAGCGTATGGCACTGGCATTTCGGGTCTTGTTGCCGACATTTTACGTGCCGTTGTATCTCCACCCATGATTCCAGAGAACGTCCAACACATCCACATGATCGCCGTCTGCGGCACCGGTATGGGGTCTCTGGCCGGTATGCTCAAAACCCGCGGCTACCACATCACCGGCTCGGACGAACACATCTATCCTCCCATGAGCACGTTCTTGGAATCGATCGGCATCTCGGTCCAGGAAGGATTCGACGCCCGCCGGTTGCAGCCGGCTCCCGACCTGGTGATCATCGGAAATGCTGTTTCGAGAGGAAATCCCGAGGCAGAGGAAGTGTTGAACCGCAAAATCCCCTACATGTCCCTGCCCGAGGCGCTGAAAGAGTTCTTCCTTCGCGGAAAATACTCTTGCGTCGTTGCGGGCACCCACGGCAAGACCACAACGAGCTCTTTGCTGGCGTGGACATTGGAGGCTTCCGGACGCAAGCCCGGATTCTTCATCGGTGGCCTACCGGAAAACTTCGGCCGTGGATTCCAACTTGGCGGCGGACCTCACTTCGTGCTCGAGGGGGACGAGTACGACTCTGCCTTTTTCGATAAAGCACCCAAATTCTTGCACTACCTGCCGGACCTGGTGATTCTGAACAATGTCGAATTCGATCACGCCGACATTTACCGGAGTTTTGAGGACGTCGTCATTGCCTTTCGTCGTCTGATCAACATCATTCCTGGCAATGGGCACCTGGTGGCCGGGATCGATGATCCGGTTGTCCAGGACCTCACCCGCTATGCCTTTTCTCATGTGCACACCTTCGGTTTCAGTAGCGATGCCGAATGGCGGGCTGTCGACGTTCGCTTCGGCCCTGAAGGAACTGCGTTCCGCGTCGAGAAGGAGGGGCAAACCGTCGCAGACCTCTCGCTGCCGCTGAGCGGCGACCACAATGTCCGCAATGCCCTGGGATGCTTCGTGGCGGCGCAGACCCTCGGCTTGTCGGCAGAGGAGATCGCTGCCGCTTTCCGGAGGTTTCGCGGCGTGCGCAAGCGGCTTCAGTTGCGCGGTGAGGTGGATGGCGTGCTCGTGTTCGACGATTTCGCTCATCATCCTACCGAAGTGCGCGAGACCTTGAACGGCTTGCGACAGCGGTATCCACAGCGTCGAATCTGGGCGTTCTTCGAACCTCGTACTGCGACCACCAAGCGGAAGATCTTTGAGGATGCCTACGCTCGCGCATTCGAAGCCGCCGACCATGTGGTCATCGCGCCGCTTTACCGGCCCGATAAGGTGCCGGAGGGAGAGCGACTCTCGGTGGAGCAGTTGGCTGAGCGGCTGCGCACGGCCGGACTCCATGCCGTGGTCTGTCCGCTGGGCGAAGCGATGCTCGAGTTGCTCGGAGCTGAGGTCCAGCAGGGTGACATCTTGCTCTTCATGAGCAATGGTGACTTCGGCGGAGTGCCCGACAGGTTGATGCAGAAATGGGCGGAGCGCCGGAGCGTTCCGGCGAACATAACCAAAAGTTGACACTGTGATTGCATGTGCGACGACATCAACACAGAGAAAGGACGAAGGATGAGAGGAAGACCGAGAACCCGATACCAGCGACGTCCCCCTTACGACAAGCGCAAGATTATCCAGATCCTGGAAGACGTGCAGCAGCGCGCTGAAGAATCGTACGAGCCGATTCAGCTCGAAAACCTGAACGCTTTCGAGCGCAAGAAAGTCCATCAGTTTTTCGAGGATGATCCTGACTTTGAAACGCGCACTTACCGCAGCGATGACGAACGTTTCGTCCTCTGGGTCTACCCCGTCGGCAAGCTCAAGGCCTTTGCCGAGGAGAAGGCCATGGAGGCCAAGGAGACCGGCAAGAGCGTGGCCCTGCCCCCGATGAGCAGCTACGAGCGCTTTCTCGTGCACAGTGCCTTGAAGGACTGGGGCGACATCGAGACGCTCAGCGAGGGAGAGGGCGACGAGCGTCATGTTGTCATCCACCCGATGCACTTCGGCCGCAAGCTGAAGAAGATTGCCAAGAGAATCAAGCTGATCTGAGGGGCGTCGCTGTAACCAGTCGAGAGACCCGCGAGGCGGCGGGTCTTTTCTTTTTCTGCGGGAGAGTGGCAGTCTCCAGGTGAACAGGAGGACGAACACAATGAGTGGTGAAAAGTACTTCGATCAGGTCGCAGCGGAGTGGGATCGCCTGAGGGCCTCCTTCTTCAGCGAGAAGGTGCGCGAAAAGGCGTTTGCCGTTGCCGGCGTCGAGCCAGGCAGAATCGCTGCCGACGTCGGCGCAGGCACGGGTTTCATCACCGAAGGCCTGGTTCGCAAGGGGGTGCAGGTGATCGCCGTGGAGCCGTCTGCCGGAATGTTGCAACAACTGCGAGCAAAACTCGACGGTCGGGGTGAAATCGACTTCCGCATGGGGGAAGTCGAGGCGTTGCCCATCGAGGACCAGACGGTTGATTATGTGTTCGCCAACATGGTCCTCCATCATGTGCCTTCGCCACCGGCCGCGGTGAAGGAAATGGCCCGCATCTTGAGGCCGGGCGGCAAGCTCGTTGTGACGGATATGGACGAGCATTCCTTCGAATTCCTGCGACAAGAGCAGCACGATCTTTGGCTCGGGTTCAAGAGAGTGGATGTGCGCAGATGGTTCGAGGAGGCCGGGCTCGCGGACGTTGTCGTTGACTGTGTGGGTGAGAACTGTTGCGCCGAGTCGACCAGCGGGGACGAGGTCGCCAGTGTCAGCCTTTTTGTGGCAAGCGGTGTGCGTACGTCCAGCAAGCGTTGACGCGTCGCGGTGAGAAGAGCAATCGATCTGTTCGGCGGACCGCAGGCCATCGACGCCGCATCTTCGAGCTCGTGGCTGCGAGAGCCTTGATGGACCGATCGGTCGAGGGAATCGTCAATGCCCTGCGGTCTTTGGACGGCTCGGTCGAGCTAATGGCTCTCCGAGAAGGGCCATTCTTGTGGATTCCTGTTTTCGCAGGAATGACAAACCAAAGGTAATTCTCGACTCTTGGACAGCCCCGAGTGGAGATGATGTAACTGCTCGACACAGACGTGTTCCTTGGAAAACTCCTGGCTCAGGAGCACGGACTAAAAGTCGTCATCATGGGTGTCCATTTTCAGCAGGTTCAGGACGATATCGAGGTTGTCTTTCTCTAACCTTCTTCCCATGCGATCTTCTGCACGCGTTCTTGGCCTCGTCATAACTTTCGCCTCCGGATGGATGGGGCTCCTGGGGGCTGGCTGCCAGTCGTCGCCAAAGGCGGACCGCATCTTCGTTGGCGGCCATGTCGTCACCATGGACGAGCGATTTCCGGAGATCGAAGCAGTGGCCGTCGGCGGGGGCCGGTTTCTGGCAGTGGGAACAACCGCTCAAATCCGCAAGGCCTATCCGGCGGCCGAGGTCGTAGATCTGGGGGGAAGGACCGTCATGCCCGGCATCATCGAGGCGCACGGACATCTGCTGAGCCTGGGCAAGAGTCTCCTGGAGCTGAATGTCAAGGGCGTCGGCGAGCCGGAAGAAGTCGTCGAGCGTGTCCGGAAGAGGGTGGAGAAGACGCCGCCTGGCGAGTGGATCGTGGGTTGGGGTTGGGACGAGGGAGCCTGGGCGGCACACTATCCCAGCAACCAGGCCTTGAGCCGCGCCGCGCCCGACAATCCGGTTTTCCTGACGGGACTTCACGGCTTCGCTGGCTGGGCCAACCGCCGCGCTCTGGAAATCGCCGGCATCACCGCGGACACCCCCGATCCGCCGAGGGGAAAGATTCTCAAGGACGCAGCGACCGGAGAGCCGACGGGCATTTTGATGAACGCCGCCCAGGAGCTGGTGACCCGACACATCCCACCGCTGAGCCTGGAGCAGACGGAAAGGGCTTTGAAGCTGGCCGCCGAGGAATGCCTGAGGAACGGGCTCACCACCGTTCACCTGGCGGGCATATCGGCCAGGACACTCGAAGCGCTGCGATCGCTCGTACGGAAGGACGAGCTGAAGCTCCGCGTCTACGCCTTGCTCGATGCCTCTGACGCCGATCTGCTGCAGCCGTTCTTCGAGAACGGACCCGAGGTCGATTCCGGCCACAGGCTGACCGTGCGCGGGATCAAAGTGTTTGCCGATGGTGCTCTCGGCTCCCGCGGCGCCGCCCTGACCGAGCCCTACAGCGACGCACCCCAAACCAGGGGACAGCTCACCGCTCCCAAGGATTCACTCTACCGCATCACCGTCCGCGCCCTGCGCGCCGGGCTGCAGGTTGCGGTTCACGCCATCGGCGACCGCGCGAATCGCATTACCCTTGATGCCTATGCCCAAGCCTTGAAAGAGGTGCCGGCTGCGAAAGATCCGCGCCTGCGCATCGAACATGCCCAGGTGGTCGCTCCGGAAGATGTGCAGCGTTTTGCAGGGCTGAACGTCATCGCCAGCATGCAGCCGGTTCATTGCACCTCGGACATGGGCTGGGCAGAGGACAGGCTCGGGCCGCGCCGCATCCGCTGGGCCTACGCCTGGCGATCTTTCTTGGACGCCGGCGTGCATCTGCCGCTCAGCTCCGACTACCCTGGAGAGACGCTGAACCCTTTCTGGGGCATGTACGCCGCCGAAACACGGCAGACGCCGGAGGGTGATCCTCCGGGTGGCTGGTATCCCGAACAACGCCTGAAGCGCCAGGAGGTGCTGCGCGGCTACACCGTCGAGGCGGCCTATGCCGGTTTCGAGGAGAAGATGAAAGGGAGGATCGCGCCGGGCATGCTGGCGGACTTCATCGTCCTTTCCGACGATATCCGCACCGTGCCTTCCAGGGCTCTTCTGAAGATAAAGGTGTTGCAGACCTACGTCGGTGGCGAGCTGGTGTTTGAGGCCGGGGGAGGAGCGTCAGACCCAATCCCGTAAAGAAATGCGTCGTTGTGGGGTGCAGTTCATTGCTGGGAGGGCCATGGCGGCCGAATCGTCCTGGTGTGACTCTTGGCGCCGCAGCTCTCACTCCACCCAAATCGGATTGCTCAGCGCCCAGTGCCGCCTGTGCTTGTCACCGGTTTCTACTTCGGCGCGCACGTAGGAAGGTGTTTCCAGTGAACGCAGAGGAAAGTCCGCCGACAAAGCGTAGGCATCATCGAACTCGACCATCTCCCTCTCGATCTCCTCGCGATCCTGCCCGATCACACCGCGGTAGACCCGCACCCGCCTCAGCCGGCCGAACTCGGCCGTCGATCGTGCCAGAATGCGAAGCAGGCCGCCGCCCGAGGCCGTGCCCCCCATGCGTGTGACCTCCCCGTTGTGGCTGTCGACCTGCACGGAAACAAAAGGACCGTCCGTGACCATGCAGCGGCCGGCGCGCAGGGCTGCCAGGATCGCTTCAACTGATCGCTCCCCGTGCACATGAACCGCCGTACGCACCTTGCCAAACAGGTGGTCGTGGTGCTCGCGCATCGTGAAGAAAGGGAAGCCGATCTGCCGAAAGCGGTTGAAGTTGCCGTGGGCGTCGTTGCCGCCGTAGAGATAGAGTCTTTGTCCGGCAAGGAGCTGTCGCACCCACTGCTCGAGCCCTTCCCTGAGCCCCACATCGGAGCCGTTCCAAACCTGCAGGCCCGCCAGGTCTGGATGCCGGCAGTCGACATCCTCCCAGAAGCCACGTTGGACGAGCAGCCATTGCAGGAAGGGCGGCCGCGCCGCCGGATGCGCGGCAATCGCCAGCGCCTCTTCGGAAAGCTGATCGAGCACTTCTTCGATGCTCATCTCGGGTCGGGTGCGGAGCCAGCGTTCGGCGCCGTCGCCGCTTCCGGGAAAGAATCGCCGCGAATTCAACACCAGGAAGTGGACGTTGCGGCCGCGGGCATTGGCGCACGACACTTCCTCGCCCGGCAAAACGACCACATCGCGCTGCTGCCGGTTGATCTCCTCGACCTCCTCCCAGAGGGCCTGCCACTTCTCGAGATTCGGATCGTTGCTGAGATAGTCGTCGGTATGATCGTCGAGGTCGTAGGAGTGGTCGGTAACCGCGAAGAACCCAAGCCCCATCGCCTTTGCCATGTTGACAGCGGCTGCAATGGGTGCGCCGAACTCTACCTGGTCGTGCGTGTAGGTGGAATGAGTGTGCAGATCGCCGTAGATCCACCCGGCGTGCCGCGGCAGAGGCTGGCTGGCGATGAGTACCGAAAGCGGCTCGTGGCTGGTGCCGATGTGGTTGTCGTTGTGGCAGCGCAGTCTTCGCCCGCTTACGCTATACTCGATCTCGACATCCAGCGACATCTTGCCGCTCTCGGGCGCGTCCATCCGGAACAGGCGCCACCACAACGGCTGGCCGATTTCAAGGTCGTGCAGATGGAAGGGGCGGCGCCAGGTCTTTCCATCGGCAGCAGTGAGGGTGAGGGTCACGCAGTGTAGTGCCAGGGGATAGCGGTGGGCGTCTTTGACCAGGAGGAGAACCGGCAGCGGTTGCCCGGGCTCTACTCGGTGCGGAGCATCGGCGATGATTTCGGGCTCGCGCCTTTTGAGGCGGCTGTAGAGGCCTCTGAAGCTGTAGTGCGTCTCGGCATACAGCAGGAAGCCGCAGCCGAGAAGGCCGGAGAGGAGGTCAAGCGCCATCGCCTCTGAGATCGGTTTGGGCGGTGGTGGTTTCGCTGATGCGTTTCATCTTGCCAGGTGTTTCCCACTCGTAGCGCACGCCTTTCCAGTGGACGGTCGTTGGAAACAAAACCACCGGTGCGAAAAACGTCGTGTAGAGGAAGTAGAAGGCTTCGAAGGGGAGCAGGTACCGCAACAAGTCTCGGCGATGCAGGCGACCTGTGCTGGGCCAGAGCAGAGCCGTATCCGCGGCAATGACCGACAGGAGAGCCACCAGGCTCAGCAGAGACGAGCCAGGTAGCACGAGGCCAAGGGGCAGAAGAACATGTGTCAGGAATGCCACCGCCATCAGCGACTTTGCGAACAGAGACACTTCCTTGCCACCGGCAGCCCAGCGCTTGCGCTGGTGGTAGAACTCCGTGAATGTGGCCATCGGCTTGCTGAGAACGGTGTTGCGCGGGTCGATCGGGAAGCAGACGCGCCAGCCAGTCCGGCGGATCACGGCCTGCATCAGGTTGAAGTCCTCGATGATGCTGAACCCGAGGTTGCGGTAGCCTCCGACCGCTTCGTACGCGGCACGGCGGAAGGAGAAGTTGTTTCCGAGAACACTCACCGGCCTGCCGAGTCCAGCCGCCCCCGAGCCGACGGTCAGCAGATAGAGCCAGTCGAGGGACTGCACCTTGCCGGGGAGGCTGGTTCCGTCGCCGGGCTGGTCGAGGAGCGTAAACCCGGCCACGATGCCGACATCCGGGGCGTAGTACGAAACGTACGTGCGAACCCAGCTCCGCGGTACGGTGCAGTCGGCGTCGGTGACCAGGATGATGTCACCGCGGCTATACTCGATCCCCTGGCAGATGGCGCTGGCTTTGCCCGATAGCCCTTGCACGCGCCGGCGCAGGCCGATGGCGCGCACGATGGGGTAGCGCGCCTCATACCTGCGGGCGATCTCCAGGGTGCGGTCCGTCGAGCCATCGTCGAGGATCAGAATCTCCAGCAGGTCGTGGGGGTACTCTACGCCGACGAGAGATTCCAGGCATGCGGGCAGGTTCTTCTCTTCATTCCGGGCGGCCACGAGGATCGATACGGTCGGGGTACCTTGTGAGCGCCGAAACCGGGCCCGGGAAAGACCCCGGCGCAGCAGCGCAGCCTGCGTCAGGTAGGCCAGGACAACAAGAAAGACCGCCCATCCGAGAGGTTGCATCGCCCGTTTGCCTCTTGCGATGAGCTACAGGTCGTTCCATTCAGCGAACTGCGTCTCCTCCAACGCAGGCTCGGGTTGCAGGCGAGACTCGAAGCTGTGCCCTTTCCAGCGGAACGAGCCCACCTGCCCCAAGGCACCGAAGAGGACCACGTACGGTACGTGGAGCACGCTCGCGACGGGGTAGTAGCGCAAGAGATCGTCTTGCCTCAAGACCCGGCTCCCCCGAAGCAGGAAGGCGATTTCAGCGGCTGCTTTGGCGGCCAGAGAAGCAAGGGCGGCGGCGGCGTAGAGCGGCACGAAGAAGGACACCAGCGGCGTGACCAAAAGCAGGGCATTATACAGCCAAACGCCGGTGAGAGAGAGCGCCAGCGCCTTGCGATAATGCCGCCCCTTCGAGGCATAGCGAACGCGCTGGTGGAAGAATTCGCTCAGACTGCCAGGGGGCCGCGTCCAGGTGCGGGCTGCCGGCTCGAAAGCGTAACGGATCTGCCAGTCTGTGTTCTGGTTGATCAAATGAAGGAGAAGGTCGTCGTCGCCCGAGATCAGGTGCCGCACCGAATGATAGCCGCCGACCTCCCAGAACGTCTCCTTGCGGTAACCCATGTTGCCGCCCGTGCAGGTCAGGCTGAACCGGTTTCCAATGCCGGCCGCTCCGACACAGGCCAGGGCGTAATATTCGAGGGCCAGCAACTTCTGCCAGATTCCGGCCGCTGGCCCGACTTCATACGCAGTGTAGCCGGCAACGAAGCCGACGCCCTGACCGAAGTGGCGCATCATGGTCGAAATCCACCTCGGCGGCACCACGCAGTCGGCGTCGGTGGTGAGAATCACATCGCCACGTGCCTCCTCGATGCCAAGCGTCAGCGCCCGCTTTTTGGGAGCCATGTCAGGGTCGAGATCATCGATTCGCAGCAGCCGCAGATTCGCATGGCGGAGTGCCAGGCGCTCTGCGACTTCGGAGGTGCGGTCTGTAGACCGGTCGTCGACCACCAGGACTTCGTAGCGGTCGGCCGGATAGTCCTGACTCAAGAGGCTGCGCAGACAGCGGCCCAGGTTCTTTTCTTCGTTCCGCGCGGCGATGAGGACGGTGACGAATGGCTGTTCGGAACTTCGTGGCAAGGGCAGTCTTGCCAGGCCGTTTCGCAGCCAGAACAGGGTGAGCACATAGGCGACCGTCAGCAGAAGAAGCAGAGCGATCAGCACAGAGACCATCGCCTCCCGTCTTGCGAACTCAGATCAGAAGCCTTCATGGGACCGGCCATCATCCTCTCAATAAAGTGCAAAATGCAAAAGGCAAAGCGCAGAATGGGGGATACTGTGCGCGTCGTGCGTATAGCTGACGATAAGTGGATCGGAGAATGAGCGCCCCAAAGTACCGATCCACCCCCAAAAAATCAAGGGTATTCTCCTGAATCTGCCGGCTGGCCTGAGTCGGCGTGCGACCATGAGTTTTGCTCGTCCCACCCCAGGCTCGGCGGCTCTTCCTCCGTAGATCCTGGCATTGCCCACCGCGTCCCCACTCAATAATTCGCCTGCAGCATCAGGAGCGCCCGGCGTTCGCTGATGTCGGCTCCGGGCCGGCGGTTGAGGTTGTGAATTCTGGCCCAACCGAATCGCAGCGTTACGAAGACATCGCGGAGCAACTGGTCTCTCAACTCCACGGTCACTTCTCGTTTCCTTTCAACGATGCCGGATAGAAAGTGCTTTCGTGAGCCGTCGGAGCGGCGGTGCGGCCGGTTGATGTCGCCGGCGCCGTGGCGTGTCTGTGTAAACTCGAGGCGCATCGCCGTGTCGCGCGTAGGCTGGTAGCGTAAGGCCAATTCCACGTCGTCGGCGTTCGGACCGAGCCAATGTCCGATGCTGCTGTTGTAGTGCTGGTAGGTGTTGATCGAGTCGCGGTGGGTATAGACAAACGGGTCGACGTGGGCGAACTCGAACAGCAGATCCAGATTATCCAGGCCTCCGAAGTCCGTCCACAGAAGCCCCGCAAGAAAGGCGTATTTGTTGCCCCAATTGTGAATCAGATTACGGTCGAAACTGAAGTCATCGACCAGCAACTCGGCGTAGGTCTTGATGCCATCCACGGGGAAGTAGGTCAGGTCGAAGCTCACCATGTTGTTGTCCCGGTCTCCGAGGTGGTGTTCAGCGATCTGGTACGGCATCAGCGGGTTGAGGTATTGGAATTCGACGGACCGCCCACCGTAGATCACGGACTCGGTGCCCGAGAGAAAAAGCCTGCGACCGACACGGAAATCGAGACGGTGAGCGGCCAGGTACTTTGCCCCCAGACCACTCCGCAGGAAGGCGTGCATGTAGGTGAAGCGGAAGTTTTGGAAGTCGGCCCAAAGACGAAACATGTCGGCCTCGGGCATCTGCTCCGAGACCGTCATGCTGCCGCGCCGGCCTGGTCCCCACTGTGCCTTGTCCCGCCCGACCTGCAGGCGCACCCAACGGTTTCGTACCACGGCGTAGGCGCGCGCCTGGTCTGAGAAAAGGATGTTCCCCGTTCTCACAAGCGGGGTGCCGAGGGATGGATCGAAGCGCTCTCTGACCACCCGGGCGCCGCTGATGGCGGTGTTGCGCGCTTCGAGTTCGAAGGCCAGAAAGCGGTGCAGTCGGCCGCGGATGATGCCGCCGCCGGTGGTTTCCAGCCTTCTACCGGAGGAGTCGGCCTCCTGGCCGCTGCGCAGGAGAAGGCGCTGCTCGAAGAGCGCATCGAAGTAGATCGTGCTGCTGTCTTGCCTCAAGGTCACCAGGTGCGGCTCCCGCAGCCGGCGGCTGTATTTGACCCCCCGCTCCGCCATCTCGTCCGCAAATTCTCCCTTCAACTGCTCGAACAGCCGGCGATCGGTCTTGGAGAGAAGCCCGGGGCTGTTGCGCAACCGCGCATCGATGCGGGCGATGATTTTCGCCAGTCGAGCCCGCGAAACCGGTCGGGTGCGCAGAGCGATGTCCCGAACCAGACCCCTGGTTTCGAGGCGGTCGAGAAAATCGTAAGCCCAGTGTCCGATGGGGAGGTTGGCCGACTGCGCCAATGAGGCGGCTGGCGCGAGAAGAGAGAGGAGGATGATCAGAACAAAGAGGCGAACTCGATTCAAGCGGCTACCGGCGATTGTTTCGACATTCCGTGAAATGCAAGGTGGGCCAGCCCGAAGCGCGTCAGCTCGGCGACCCGAGTGGCCTTCCTTCCGGTCACCATCTGGGACAGGGGCAGGCAGCGATAGCCCCGCACAGTCAGCAGGGGGAGGAGTTCCGACAGAGCCGTAACCGTGGTGGCGCTGCGCTGGTGACCGTCGTGAAGCAGAATGATGGTGCCCGGCTGCAGATGGCGGAGGACTCGCCGAACGATGGCGGCTGGCGTCGAGCGGCTCGAGTAATCCCGGCTATCGACCTGCCAGAGGACCAGCTGCTTGCCGCAGTCTCGAGTAGCGGCCAGCATCGCCGGGCCGAAACGGCCATACGGTGGCCGGAAAAGCCTCGGAGCAAAGCCAGCGGCCGCCGCGATGGCGGCGTCAGCCTGGTCGAGCTGATCGTGGATGTGGTGCCGCGATGCAAAGAGCAGGCTGCGATGCTGGCAAGCGTGACTGCCGATCGAGTGGCCTGCGGCAGCAGCAGCCCGCACCAGCTCGGGGTAGAGATCCGCCTTCTCGCCGACGACAAAAAAGGTGGCGCGGGCTTGGTGCTCGCCAAGGATCCTCAGAATTTCCGGCGTCCAGGTGGGATCCGGGCCGTCGTCAAAGGTGAGGTAGACGGCCCTGGTCGCTGCTGGCATTCGCCAGAGGATCTGTGGAAAGATTCGCTCCACTACTGCCGGGATGCGGGTCCACATGGTCTATTCGCCCCCCTTTGGCGAGCCTCGACGGCGGCGCAGCAGCAACAGCGACGCTCCAGCGACGGCCGGTAGTGCCACGTTGACGGCAAAAAGCAGCATCGCTGCATCGAAGGCGGCTGCCGGGACGACCCCGAGGCGCGCGAACACCAGAACGGCACTCCCCTCTCGGACTCCCACGTCGCCGAAGCTGATAGGAACAAGCGTCTTTACGAGGAGTGCGGCGGTGGCGGCAGCAGGGTAAGAGGCCGAAATTCCACCGGCAAAGGCCGCCACAAGAAGGGTGAACTGGATCACAAAGGTTGCGTAGAAGGCCGCGGATAGAGCCAGAACGCCGAGGCGGAAACGCAGCGTAGACCGCACCCAGAGCATGGCGTTAAAACGGCCTGACAGCGTCCGCAGCCGCCTCGACCGAATGCGATTGGCCACAGAAACGAGGAGTGCCGGCGCGAGGCAGGCTGCCAGGAGCGCAGCGCCCAGCCCCGCAGCCAGGGCCAGCAATGCCCATGTGGCGGTCATCGCCTGCTGTACCGCCAAAAGCCAGCCCCACCCAAGCAGTCCCACCAGCAGGATCACCGCCAGATTGACGGCCTTGTCCAGGGCCGCCAGGAAAGCCGTCTGCACCTTATCCAACTGCGGCAGAAAGAGGCCGCGGCCGATTTCTCCGTAGCGACCGGGGGTCACCAGGCCGAGGGCGAAGCCGGCCAGGAGCGAAGCCGCTGCGTCAGCGCCGCTGGTCTCTGGCCAGGAGGCCCGCAGCAGTTTCTTCCACTTGACGTGCTGCAGCCAGAGATTGGGGATCAGCAGCAGGACGGCCACGCCGATATAGACCGGCTGAGCTTTCTCAGCAAGCTCGAGCACGCTACGCCAGGAAACCGAACGTCCGATGACGACAAGAACGAGCGATCCGAGAGCCAGTCGGAGCACGACAAGCAGCACATCGCGCTGTCGCTGCGACAGGCTAAATCCAGATCCCCAGGCCCTGGTTGCAGTTTTCGCAGATGTCGATAGAGTCGCGCGCATGCAGCATTGCGTCCATGAACTTTGCGTGCCTGCCGTTGTTCCAAATCGCCGTGTAGGAGGCCCCGTTGGAGAGATGGCCGAACAAGTGCCGGCCGTTCTTATCGAAACAGCACGGTACGATGCCGCCGTCCCAGTTGACCAGCGTGGTGAGCCACGGTCGAGGGCACGGACCCTTGCCTGCGCTCCTCACCTTCAATGCTGTGCCGTCGTAGTCGTATCGCCGAAATTTTTCTTCCGCAGGTAACCAGACCGCTGCTTCTTCCAGAGTCTCGACCTGAATGTTTTTCTTCAGCAGCTTGTCGACACCGAGATCTGCCGCCATCCTCTCCATCTCCGGAATCTGATCTTCGTTGTGCTTCATGATCAAGAACTGGAGGAAAACATAGGGTGTCTTGCTTCGCTGGCGAACCTTCTCGGAAACCAGATTGCGCACTCCTCGCCTGACCCGCTCCAGGCTGCCGGCAACGCGGTACTTCTCGTAGGACTTCTGGTCGACGCCGTCGATAGAGACGATCATCGTGTCCAGTCCGCAGGCCACCGTGCGGGCAGCGTTCTCCGCATCCAGGTAGTGGCCGTTGGTGCTGGTGGTGCAGTAGATGCGTTTTCGTTTGGCGTATTCGACGAAGTGGAAGAAGTCGCGGTTGATGTAGGGCTCACCCTGATGATAGAGGAGAAGGTAAAAGATGTAATCGCCCACCTCGTCGATGAGGCGTTTGAAAACATCGAAGGTCATGCGCCCGCGGGCTCGGGTCATGCGACCGTTGCCGGTGACACATAGGGGGCACTTGAGATTGCAGACGTTGGTCGGCTCGACGGTCAGGATCGGCGGATATCCCCAGAGCAGCGTGCGGCCCGTCAAGGCGGACGCTGCGAAGGAGGAAATCACTTTCGTTGCATTCCATATTCGCCGCGGCCTCAGCGTAGGCAGAAGCCTGCGGTAGACGATCTCTTTCATCAGAGCCCGGTAACCCCTCTTTGTATGCTGCCGTCCGCCGCCACACTCACTCCTTCCAGCGAATCCTGGCAACCGCCGCTAGTGGCGAAAGCAGCAGCGTGGATAGAAGCAAGTAGATCTCCCACGGCAGCAGGAATCGGATATGAAACGACTGAGCCATTCGACGAGCAAAGGTGTGCAGCAACAGTCCGTCGAGCACCAGCTTGGCCGCCAGGCTGGTGAGAGCAGCCGCCCCTGGGAATGCGCCAAACAGGGCCGCTGCCGCAGCGGCCCAGAGAAGGGCATTGCAGCCGTGAAAGAGAGCATAGCCCGCCAGCACCGGACGCGGGTAGTATCGACCCGCGGACAGGTGGCGCAGTCGCTGCCGCAAAGCGCTCCGGAACTCCGCCGGCGCGATCGCCGGCACGACCGCTCCCTGCGCCGCGGCAAAGGTGATCTGCGCCCCCTTTCGCCGCTTCAGGCGATGAAGAAGCAGGTCGTCGTCGCCGGAGACGCTGCGATGCAGGTCTGAAAATCCGCCATTTGACTCAAAGAGCCGTCGCCGGTACGCCAGGTTTCTGCCGCTGCACGTAATCACTGTGCCCAGTCCCACACCAGCCGCGGCAACGACCCCGGCCGCCAGGGCATCGACTTCCAGGGCTCGCGCCCAAAGCCTCCGGGCTGGGGATCGCACCGGCGAGTAACCGATCACGGCATCTGTGGCCGCATCGAACCGTCCTGCCACCTCCTCGATCCATTGCGGCGGCGGCTGGCAGTCGGCGTCGGTGGTCAAAACGACCTGGCCGCCGGCACGCTGGATTCCGAGTTCCAGAGCATGCTTTTTCCCTTGCTTGCCAGCCGGCAGGTGATCGACGCGCACGACCGACAGCCGCCGAAGCCGGGATTGCCAACGCCGGACGATTTCGGCTGTGCCGTCGCTGGAGCGATCATCCACCACCACGACCTCCCACAGAGGGTGCGGGTAGGTCTGCGCCTCCAGGGCACGCAAGCACGCCGCGATGACGGCTGCCTCGTTGCGTCCTGCGATGACGACGCTGACGGTCGGTCGCGCCTGCGTGCACGAGCTGCGTGTGGCGCGCCGCACTCCCCACCACAACACCACAATTACGGCGGCATAGAGGGTGAAGACGATGAAAAGGGCAGAGGTGCCGGCGATCCCGTTCCAGGCGGCTGAATGTTGGGCTAAAATATCCAATCCGCGACAAAGACGCAAGGGCTTTTTGGATATGCCACGTGCAAAGGCCGGTTTACGGCTGAATCATGAGTAAGACGGCTCAGCGACGCAAATAGCGGACCTTGAACGTCGGCCGGCGGGCCGCCAGCTTCAAGAAGACGTCTAGCGGCACCACTTCGAACTCCGGGCCGAGCTGGTCGAGGATCCCTTTGACTCTTTGAATGTCGCTGCTTTCGCGAACATGCATGACCAGAAAGTACGGCCGCTTCGGATTGAGCTGGGCCAATTCCTGGAGATCGGCCACCGCCTCCTCTGCAGGGCGCGTCGGCGACAGGTAGTAGTCGTAGGAAAGGAAAGGCCTGCCGTCTCGGAGGTCGAAGGTGTGGGCCGGGCCATAGCCGTTGATGAAGCCGATGGCGTCTGGCATGCCGCGGTAATAGGCGTCCACTACTTGTTTGGGAAGATCGATATTGCCCATGTAGCGGTTCCCTTCCGAGTAGTCCATGGTCTCGAAAACCTGAAGGTCGAGCTGTTGCATCAGCTCACGGGCCTTGACAATGAGTTTGGGAAGGGAGTCCGGTGGGACGGCTTTCGGGTACATGTATCCAGGTCCAGAGAGGGCGCCGATAAAATAGTCGTTCGGAGTCGCCATGTCGTAGAAGTACTGCAGCATAGCCGGAGCCAGCCAGACCCAATTCATCGTCACTTCCCAGCTATAGGGGATCTGGCCGCGGCCGGGTTTGAGCCAGGCCCCGATGCCCAGTCCATCCGTCTGAATGCAGGTGATATACACCTTCTCTCGAACCGGGACCGCCGTTTCGGGCCGAACGTTGTGGTTGTTTTTGAAGCGGTACCCAGGGGTGGTGGGAATCTGGGTGTTGAAGCTCATGTTCGGGAGGGTGTTCAAACCTTCGATCCGCAGGGCATGCTGGGAGGCCAGGGTCGCGAACTGTGCTTCGGTGTCTTTGGCATAGGAATGCCACCCCATCACCAGCGCCATAGGATTCAATTCACCAAAGAGCCGGTCGGCCAACCGGTATTCCAGGGTGTCTTTCGGGTCGCACGACAGATCGGTGAAGAAGGCCTTCTGGTAGATGCCGAAATCGGCGATGCCGGGCTGCATGCGTTTGCCGCCGACGCCGCCAAGATAGATGATGAAATCATGGTTGGTGCGCCGCCAGTAGCGCTCGTAAGCCCAGCGGTAGATCTCGTAATCGCTTTGACCTTCAAATCTTCCGCGGAAATCTGCCACTTTCTTGAGTCCGAAGCTCTCGACCAGAGGGATGAGGCCTTCGTCGACGACCACGGCGCGCTCCAGCCCCGCGACTGTGAAAGCGATAATGAGAGAGGTGCGGACATTCTTGTCCCACACCACATAGCCCTTCACCCGTTTGCGAAAAGTCGCCAGCGCTTCACGCGCCGAAGTCAACTCAGTGAAGACAAAACGGTGCCGATCGCTGTAGTACTCGAAAAGTGCCTGGGTAAAGGTATAGGGCCAATCTTCGGGATACACAAAATAGAGGCGTGGCGCTCCCTGGTTGGCGAGCCCTTGCAGGCTGATCAGCAACGCCTGGGTGGGCAGATCGCCGTCGATGTCCCAGTTCTGTGAGAGACGCATCCAGTACGCCGGGCGTGACTCGCCGCCGGACGCACGTGAATTGCCGGTTGCTGCTATCGCCAGGGAGGGGAGGAGCAAGGCGAACAAAATGAGTCGGGACAAGATGGCTCGCGGCTGTGTCATAGGTGGTAACTCCTCTTTTTGCGTTCTGTTCTGAAGACCATGTCGACATCGATTCAGTCGCCGCCGCCCTTTCGGGCCCCCGCTCTCGTGTATACGAATACCAGCGGCGGTCCCGTCTTCCTCGACGATCGCTTCTCCGTAACCGTCAAGGTTTGGCCGTCGCCAGAAATGCGGAACTCTCGCTCGATGGTGATCGGAGTTTCTCCTTGTGAGGTCTCCAGGGTGTAGCGTGACTGCAGCCGGAGCACTCTGCCTGTGTTACCCCAATTTGCAACCACCTCACGTACAGCCTCTCTCGGCACGTAGACGGCGAGGTGGACCTGCTCCATCCATTTGCCAGGCCGAATCGGCAGGCGATTCTCTGCGCCCCCAGTGACGACCGTCATCGAATCACGTTGCGAGTACCGCCCTGCCTTCCATGTCTTGATAAACGTGATCGTGTTGCCGCGTTCGCGGATTTCTAAGGTTACGGCTCTCCATGGATCGACGTCCGAGCTTCTCTGGCGGTCCAGCTTCCAGGTGCCGCTGAGGGGCGATTGCGCCCGTAGGCCCGGAGTCAGAAGCAGCAGAAAGGTGATAGCCAGCCAGACGGATGCTGTTTCTTGGGTGTGTCTGCTCATGGGATCTTCCTCTCGCATAGTGGTGAAGACGAAACTACGATGGCTCACGGTACAGGTGAGTCGGCTCCTGGTCTGCTGGAGCGGGATCATGCGCGACCGATAAGATAAGGCCGCCATCCCAATCAGGCAAGAGGAATCTTGGAAATCCGAGGCTGGAAGTTGGTGGTTCGTCTGCGGTGGTGCTCGGGACCAGCGTCGGCGCCTTTCACGCTGGCCGATCCGGAAACCAAAAAGCCGGAGCAACTGCCGCTCCGGCTTTTCGGTCCCAAAAAGGAAGGAGGAAGGTAGTCATGAAAGTTCGAAGCGGGACCCGACTACACTTCGATGAAGTAGTTGCCGTTCCCGTCTTCTTGGATCGTTCCCGAGCAAAGAATGTAGTCGGGGTGTTTCGTGCGCAGCAGTTCAATTGCCTTGTCGGCACTGTGCGCGTGATGGATCTTGAACTTGTCCGTATCGATGATCTGTTCGAGGGCCGCTCCTGATCCCTCCGCGCTGCCAACCAGGAGGATTTTTTTCACCGAGTCCCCGATTCTGGTGAGGTGCTGTTCGTGCGTGATGGGTGTCAAATCCTTACCAAAGAACCGCTCCGTGAGGATAGCGCTTTGCGAAACCCGTGCCAGTCGCCGAGCCGAGAGGTTTTGATCACTAAGTGATTGATTTCTTGAATGCCACTCCTAGAGGCGCAAACCTTTGTATATGAATTCTTGTGGATCACCCTGTTCCATGTTGAAACAAATGTTCGATATCCATACGTTACATTTCGCAGCAACCCGCGAGTGGGGGCGAAGGCCTGCGCGCCTCTAAAAGTCGCCCGCTGGTGGTCCAAAAAGGGGTTGACTTTCAACGAGAAAGACTCTACCTTTAGCGGTGTAAGTCATTGGAGCCAAAATGCTTGTGACCCTCGCCTATGGTCATGACTCGACGCAGTTAGAGATTCCTGACTCACACCCTGTGCGCGAATTGCGGCTGCGGCAGGCCCCTCCGGAGGTTCCGGCAACGGAGGCGATTCGTGCCGCTCTGGAATCGCCGATCGCAGCCAAACCGATGGCAGAAATCTTCCGCCGGGGTGAGCGCACGGTGATCATCGTCCCCGATGGCACGCGGCAGGCGCAGACGCCCACTTACCTGCCCGTTCTGCTGGATCGCCTCAACGAACTTGGTATTTCCGATACTGATATCCGCATCGTCATTGCCACCGGCAGTCATCGCGTGCCGGAGCCGGCTGAGTTCCCGCTTCTGGTTGGCGAGGAGGCTGCTGCTCGTGTCAAGATCCTGGCCCATGACTGCCGCGACGACTCTTCCCTCGTCTATCTCGGCGACACCGTCTTCGGAACGCCTGTGTGGCTGAACCGAACCGTCGTGCAGGGCGAGCGCCTGGTCGTCACCGGGACCATCATTCACCACTACTTCGCGGGCTATGGCGGGGGTCCCAAGATGATCCTCCCGGGTTGCGCCGGTTATGAGACGATCCGTACCAACCACGCCCGCACGATTTCCGTCGAGAACGGGGGCGTGCACCCGAGATGCGAATTGGGCGTAATCGATGGAAACCCTGTCCAGGAGGATCTCCGGGACGCCATGAAGTTCGTGTCCGTGGACTGGTTGCTGCACACGATTCTGAATCCCTCAGGAGAGATCGTCGGCGTCGTGGCCGGAGAGATGTTGTCGGCCCACGCCGCCGGCTGCCGCCAGGTCGATGCTCTTTATTGCATCCCTCTGCAGGAACAGGCGGACATTGTCGTGGCCAGTTGTGGCGGCTTCCCGAAGGATGTCAATTTCGTCCAGGCCCACAAAAGCTTGCACAACGCCTTTCGTGCCGTCAAGCCGGGTGGCTCGCTGATCTTGTTCGCCGAATGCCGGAACGGCATCGGCTCCCCGACCTTCATGAAATGGTTCCGCTACCCAACACCGCAGGCCATGGCCGAGGCCCTGGTGGAAAACTACGAGCTCAACGGCCACACTGCCCTGGCAACCTTGCAGAAGGCGCGGGCGGCCCACATCTTCCTGGTGAGCGACCTGGACCCGCAGGATGTACGCCGCATGGGGCTGCATCCGGCTCGCGACGCCGGCGAGGCGTGGTCCATGGCCACCGAGGGCCGATCCAGCGACGCCACCGTCGTCATCATTCCGCACGCTTCCCTGACCGTCCCACAACCGAAAGGGTCGCGATGAGGCTACTATGGATTGGTGGGGTTCTGAGCGTGGTCATCATCTCCACCGGCTGCTCCGGGCTGGTTACCATCTATCGTGGCTCGACTGACGCGGCGGAGGTGAGCAAGGAGATCAACCGCGTGGAAGTGCCGGCGAGCGATCGTTCCGAGCTGAGGCGTCTGGCCGATGAGATCCGCCTCTTCCTGGGGACGCCCTATCGTTGGGGTGGCACCACCCTGGAGGGTGTCGATTGCTCGGGACTGGTGCAGACCATCTACAAGCGCGTCTACGGCATTTCTTTGCCTCGCACGACGCGGCAGCAGTACGAGATCGGCGTCCCGCTGAAGGGATCTCGGCTGCGGCTCGGCGACCTGGTGTTCTTCAGGCTGTCCCGCAGAGGTGGGGTCTCCCACGTCGGCATCTACCTGGGGGAAGGAAAATTCGTCCACGCCAGCTCTACGCGAGGCGTGCTCATCTCGGACCTGCAGCAGAAGTACTACCGCCAGCATTTCGCCGGTGCCCGGCGCGTTCTACGAGTCCAACACAAGAGAGTGAGCGATGAGTGAGGCAAGAAAGCTGGACATTGACGGGATCCAGGCCTATCTGCGCGACAGCATGCTGGATGGGTGGCTGATCTACGACTTCTTCGGGTTGAACAAAGTAGCCCAGGTTCTGTTCGAGTTCGGCGATCATCTGCTGACACGACGGTGGTTCTACTGGATCCCGGCCAAGGGCTCGCCGACGTTGATCCTCCACTGGATCGAGAGAGACAATTTCCCTGCGGTCGAAGGCGAGAAGCGACTCTACTCCTCCTGGCAGGATCTTCTGGCCGCCCTGGGCGACCTTCTCACGGGAGCCGGCCGCATTGCCATGGAGTATTCCCCCGGCGCTGCGGTGCCGACGATCTCGTGGGTCGACGGTGGCACTCTGGAGGTCATTCGTTCCATGGGTGTCGATGTGGCTACCTCAGCCAATCTGGTGCAGTACTTCTGGGCGCGGTGGACGCCAGAGCAGCTTCAGAGCCATATCCGTGCAGCCGAGCAGCTCGATCGGATCAAGGATGAAGGGTTCTCTTTGATACGGCAGCGGATCGAAGCCGGCGAGCCGGTGAATGAATACGATGTGCAACGCTACATGGTGAAGCGCCTGGACGAAGCGGGATTGGTGACCATGGCCCCTCCCATGGTCTCAGTGAACCAGAATGCCTCCAACCCGCACTATGCGGCGAGTCCGGAGGTGCACGCACCTATCCAGAGGGGGGATTTTGTCCTGATCGACATCTGGGCCAAGGAGAAGACGCCGCAGGCAGTCTACGCGGACATCACCTGGAACGGCTATGTGGGCACCGAAGTGCCGGAAAAGATCCGCCAGGTGTTCGACATCGTGGCCGCCGCCCGGGATCTGGCGGTCGAGTTCCTTCGGCAGGTCGCGCGCCGCGGCGAGACCACCCAGGGCTGGCGCGTGGATCAGGTGGTCCGGAGTTTTATTGCTGAAAAAGGGTATGGAGAGTACTTCATTCACCGCACAGGTCACAGCATCGACACTGAGGACCACGGTAAGGGTGTCAACATCGACAGCCTGGAGACGCGGGACACCCGTGAAATTATCCCCGGACTTGGATTCTCCATCGAACCTGGGATTTACCTGCCGGAGTTTGGCGTTCGCTGTGAGATCAATGTCTACTACGATCAAGACGGACCTCAGGTCTACACGCGGTCCCAGGACCACGTGCTGGCCATCCTCGAGGAGTGTTGATCGTCGCCTCCGGCCGTCGCATCGCCACGCCGGCAGTTGCGGCCGGTTTCGCCTGTTCTGAGCCACTGGATTCACAAGGCCGCCATGGGAGTGAAACGAGGAAAAGAGCTCGAGCTTGAAATCGAGACACTTGCTTTCGGCGGGCGCGGTATCGCCCGACGAGACGGGTATGTTCTCTTTGTGGATGGTGCAATCCCAGGCCAGCGTGTGAAGGCGCGGGTCACCAGAAAAAAGCGGGGTTACGCCGAGGCGGTCGCCTTTGAGGTGATCAAGGAATCCGAGCTGGCCGTAGCGCCGACCTGCCCACACTTCGGCATCTGTGGCGGCTGCCGTCTGCAGAACCTGGACTACCAGGCTCAGCTACGCTTCAAGCGCGAGCAAGTGGTCGACAGCCTGCATCGCATCGCCGACATCCCCGAACCCCCGGTGGCCGAGGTACTCCCATCCGAAGACCGCCTGTTTTACCGCAACAAAATGGAATTCTCCTTCGGCAGGCGTCGCTGGATCACGCGCGAAGAGGTTGCCTCGGGTGAGCTGGCGGCTGCCAAGGAGTTCGCCCTGGGGCTGCATGTGCGCGGCCGATACGACCGGGTTCTCAATATCGACACCTGCTTTCTGCAGTCTGAACTGACGGCTGAGATTGTGCGCGAGGTGCGCCGGCTGACCTACGAGTCGGGTTTGGCGGCCTACAGCACGCAGGACCATACCGGATTCTGGCGCTTTCTGGTTCTGCGCGAAGGCAAGAACACGGGCGAGCTGATGGTCAACGTCGTCACTGCCGAGGAACCCTCCCACTACCAGGCCGTGGAGAAGTTGGGCAGCGCCGTGCGTGCCAGATTCCCGGAAATCACCACGCTCGTCCACACCGTGAACAGAACAAAAGCCCAGGTCGCCACCGGCGATCTGGAGCAGGTCCTTTGGGGATCGGGCTACATCCAGGAAAGGCTGGGCAAGTATTTCTTCCGCATCTCTGCCAATTCATTCTTCCAGACCAACACTCGGGGTGCGGAACGCCTCTACGAGGTCGTGGCCCGCTTTGCGGACTTCAAGGGCTCGGAGACCGTGTACGACCTGTACTCGGGTGCCGGCACGATTTCGATCTACATTGCTGGCTCAGTGCAGAAAGTCATCGGGTTCGAAGTGGTGCCGTCCGCTATCCAGGATGCGGTCGTGAACTGCGCCCTCAACGCGGTAAAGAACTGCTATTTTGTCGAAGGTGACTTAAAGGACGAACTGGCTCAAGTACCCATCATTGTGGGTCGCTGGGGAGAGCCCAATGTCATCATCATCGATCCACCCAGGGCTGGCATGCACCCAAAGGTGGTGCAGCGCCTGCTTCAGCTTTCTGCCGAGAAAATCATCTACGTGTCTTGCAACCCAACCACCTTTGCCCGCGACGTAAAGGACCTCGAAGACGGCGGCTATCGACTTCAGCAGGTGCAGCCGGTCGACATGTTCCCCCACACGAGCCACATCGAGGTGGTGGGGTTGCTTGTGGCCTCATAGGGCGCCTCCTCATTTTCGAGCCGGGTTGTACCGGACCTCGTGATGACCTGCGGCAGACTCCCCGCCCCATGCCGCAGACAAAGGCCCGAACGCAGGCGGGTGGCGTAGCGGGTCCGCGTAATTGCCGGTGCCGGCCATTACCGAGAAGTGTGCCATTCCTGTCGCCACTGCCCCTCTTGTCTATGAGAAATCCCAAAGTTGTTTTTCCTAAATCTAAGAAGCCGGGATCCGGAATGGGCTCGGCAGGGGCTTCATTTATGAGATCCAACGTTCGTGGAAACAGATGGATAGCTACCTTCCCGCGGGAGGTATTCAGTGGTGGGGAATTGGCACGCTTGTTGACTGTATCGGAGGGGTGTATGGCGACCCGGGAAGGACTGGGTGCACGTGGATAAAACGGTTCAAGTAAGAAAGAGGTTGATATGACCATCGGCATTCCGAAAGAGCTGGCTGCTGAGGAGCGCCGAATTGCCTTGACGCCGATCGGCGCCTACGAACTGGTACGTAGCGGCAGCCGCGTACTCGTGGAGAGCGGTGCCGGGGAGCAGTGTGGGTTCCCGGATGCGGCTTTCACTGAAGTGGGTGCCGAGGTGGTTTTCTCGGCAGAAGAGGTGTTCCGTCGCTCAGACCTTGTCGTCAAAGTGCTGCCACCGGCACGGCAGGAGGCCGAGCGGTTGTCTTCCAGTCAGACCCTGTTTTGCTTCTTCCCGATTGGGCTGGCCCGACGAGAAACCTATCAACGGCTGCTGAAAAACAACGTCACCACCATTGCCTTCGAGTCCATCGAAGACGAGTCGGGTCGCCTGCCGATCCTCGAGGTGATGAGCGAGATCGCCGGCACCATGCTGCCACAGATTGCTGGCCGCTTCCTGGAGAGCACGGCCGGGGGGCGCGGCATTCTGCTCGGCGGCATCTCCGGCATCCCTGGCGCCAACGTAGTCATCCTGGGAGCGGGCATGGTGGGCACGAGTGCGACCAACGCCTTCCTGGGCTCGGGCGCTCAGGTCATGGTGCTCGATCGCGATCTGGAGAGGCTGCGCCAGATCGAGCTGCAGTTTCATCACCGGGCCTCGACGGCGCTGGTTTCGCCGCTGACGATCGAAAAGGCCGTCCGCTTTGCCGACGTGTTGGTCACCGCAGTACTGATTCATGGCGAGCGCACGCCGCATCTGGTGACAGAAGCCATGGTGCGGGAGATGAAGGACCGGGCGTTGATCATGGATGTGTCGATCGATCAAGGCGGGGCCGTGGAGACCAGTCATCCGACCACCCACAGCGATCCGGTGTTCGTCAAGCATGGCATCATCCACTACGCTGTGCCCAACATCCCTTCGGCGGTGGCGCGCACGGCTTCCTATGCCCTAAACAACGTGGTCCTTCCTTTTGTACGCAAAATGGAGGAGCTTGGAGTGACAGAGGCACTGCGCGCGGATCCTGTGCTGGCCCGAGGCGTGATCGCCCTGGACGGCAACTGCACCAAAGAGGGACTGGGTGAGCTATACGGTCTGTCGTATCGGCCTGTGCGCCGACTTCTGGAAGAGTAGGCGAGTTCACCGACTGCAAACAACAGCACGGACGGAGAGCAAGTCCTATGCGTTGGATCGATGACTACAAACGGAAGATCGTTTCTGCTGAAGAAGCGGTGGCGCTGGTGAACAGCGGCGACAACGTTTTCGCTTCAGGCAATGCCGCCACGCCCTATGTCTTGCTGAACGCGCTGGCCGCGCGCAGAGAGGAACTGCGCGACGTGTCGGTCTACCATGTGCTTCTTCTCGGCGGCGATGAGCTCTCCCGCCCCGAAATGGAGGGGCACTTCCGCCATAAGTCGCTGTTCGTCGGGCCCGCCGACCGCCAGGCCGTCAACGAGGGACGGGCCGACTATTTCCCGATCTTTCTTTACGAGATCCCAGCGCTTTTTGAACGTCAAATCCCGCTCGATGTGGCAATCGTCCATACGTCGCTGCCGGACGAGCACGGCTTCGTTTCTCTGGGCGTCGAGACGCTTGCTTCGAAGGCTGCCGTCGAGCATGCCAAACGGGTCATCGTCCAGGTCAACGAAAAGATGCCGCGGACGTTGGGGGACTCTTTTGTGCATATCTCGCAGATCGACCGGATCGTGGAGACCAGCGAAGAGCTGCCCGAGTTGCCGCGAAAGACGTATCGCGAGGTCGAGCTGCAGATCGCCCAGCACATCGCCGAGTTGATCGAGGACGGCGCTACGCTTCAGCTCGGCATCGGTGCGATACCGGATGCCGTGCTGTCGCTGTTGCGCGACCGCCGCGACCTGGGCATCCATACCGAGATGGTGTCGGACGGCGTGATGGAGGCCATCGAGACGGGCGTGGTGACGAACCTGCGCAAGTCGATTCACGCCGGGAAGGTGATCGCTACCTTCCTCCTCGGGTCGCGAAGACTCTATGAGTATGTCGACAACAACCCGCTGTTTGAGCTTCATCCGGTCAACTACACCAACGATCCCTTCGTCGTCAGTCAAAATGAAGGCATTGTCGCGATCAACTCGGCCGTGGAGGTCGACCTCACCGGCCAGGTTTGCTCCGACTCTATCGGCTACCAGATCTACTCTGGTTTTGGTGGCCAGGTCGACTTCATTCGCGGTGCAGCCCGCGCCAAGAATGGTAAGCCCATCATCGCCCTGCCCTCGACGGCAAAGGGCGGGGAGATTTCCAGGATCGTTCCTCACTTGCGCGAGGGCGCTGGCGTCGTCACCAGCCGCGGCGACGTGCACTATGTGGCCACGGAGTTCGGCGTCGTCAACCTTCACGGCAAGAGCCTGCGCGAGCGAGCCGAGGCGCTGATCAACATCGCCCATCCGAAGTTTCGCGATGAGCTGACGGCCTTTGCAAGAGAGCGCCACTACATTTAGGCAACAGAGGAGGCCGTCGCGTAGCTGGCGGCCGCTTCGTCTCGAACGGGGAGCAACAGCGTGTTCTTGGAGTATGTCGACAAACACTCGGGTGACCGGATTCTGATCAACCTGAAGCCGAAGGCGATTTCCATCACCATCAACACCTACACGGTTTTGACCTTCGACTTGCTGGGCCGGCCGCTGATCGCCTTTGTTGGCGGACACACATTCCTACGCAGCCTGGACAATCGTGTGCTGGAGAAGTGGCGCGTCAAGCGTGAGGATGCGTCGGAGAGGGTGCGAATGTGGTTGAGCCTTGAAGAGCGTCGTGCTTTCCTGGATGATTTGAACGCGCGTATGCGGGCGATCTATGACAACTTCCGCGCCGGAGAACTGGAGGTGCGTCGCCAGTCGAAACCGATCCGGCGCGAGCTCTTTCTGCGTGCCTTGGAGCGCATTATCCGATACGATTTCCAGACGCTCGAAGGCGAACGCGAGAAGTTTGAGAGGATCTACAGCCGTGTTGGCATCCTGCCCCCTGACAAGTACCTGGCACTCGTGCTGCAGGCGACCGAAGGATGTTCCTACAACAAGTGCTCCTTTTGTAATTTCTATCGTCGAATCCCCTACCGCGTAAAGAGCCCTCAGGAATTCCGCCGGCATATCGAAGAGGTCATCGACTTCTTCGGGGAGGCCCTGGCTCTGCGCAAATCGATCTTTCTGGGCGAGGCCAACGCCCTGGCTGTTCCCATGCCGCGTCTGCTTCCTCTTCTGGAGGAGATCCACCGCTACTTTCGCCTCGGCAACGCAAAGCCCGGTAGCAATGGCTCCCCCTGGGCAAAGACCGGCTTTGATGGCATCTATTCGTTCCTTGATGTTTTTACCGGCAAGCTCAAGACCATCAAGGACTTCGAGACCCTGCGGGAGGCCGGTTTGCGTCGAGTCTATCTGGGAATCGAAACCGGCGACGATGAACTGCTCCGCTTTCTCAACAAGCCGGGTACCGCGGCCGATGCCGAGCGTGTCGTCTGGAACCTGAAGGAGGCGGGCTTGAACGTCGGCGTCATTTTTCTGCTGGGCGCTGGTGGCGATATTTTCTACCGCTCTCATGTGGCCCGTACCGCGTCGTTGCTGCGCCGTCTTCCTTTGGGGAAGGGGGACCTGATCTACTTCTCGGAGCTGGTCAGCTGGCCTGAGGTGCCGTACGCGAGCGAAGTGCGCCTGCGGCGGATTCGCGATCTCGATTCCCGCGAGATGCAGCGCCAGAAGAAAGAGATCCTGGCTCGCGCCGGCCTGGATCGTACAAGCACTGTGAAGGTGAGTAGCTACTGTCTGAGTGAGTTTATCTATTAGGGAGGCAATCGAATGATTTCTGTTGAAGAGTCCCTTGAGTACCACCGGGGCGGACGTGCAGGGAAGCTGGAAGTGGTTGCGACCAAGCCGTGCCAGACGCAGCGTGACCTCTCGATGGCCTACACGCCGGGCGTTGCCGAGCCGTGCCGTGTGATCGAAAGAAACCCGGACGAGGTCTTCGAGTATACGGCCAAAGGCAACCTGGTGGCCGTAGTGACCAACGGCACCGCCGTCCTCGGTCTTGGCGCCATCGGGCCACTGGCTGGCAAGCCTGTGATGGAAGGGAAGGCGGTGCTCTTCAAACGCTTTGCTGACATCGATGTCTTCGACCTGGAGCTGGATACGCGCGATCCCGAGGAGTTCATTCGAGCCGTGAAACTGCTTGAGCCGACCTTCGGAGGGATCAACCTGGAGGACATCAAGGCGCCCGAATGCTTCCTCATCGAAGAGCGTCTGAAGAAGGAAATGAACATCCCGGTTTTCCATGACGACCAGCACGGCACGGCCATCATCTCGGGAGCCGGGCTGCTGAATGCCCTGGAGCTTGTCGGCAAAAAGATCGAAGAGGTTCGGATCGTGGTGAGTGGCGCCGGCGCTGCCGGTGTTGCCTGTGCGCGTTTCTACTGCATGCTGGGCGCTCGCCGCGAGAACATTCTCATGTGCGACAGTTTGGGAGTGGTTTACAAAGGCCGCACCGAGAGGATGAACCCCTACAAGGAAGAGTTTGCGGCCGAAACCGATGCCCGCACCCTGGCTGATGCCCTGAAGGGCGCTGACGTCTTCATTGGAGTTTCCGCCCCGAATGTGGTGACACAGGAGATGGTTCGCTCCATGGCCGACCACCCCATTCTCTTTGCCATGGCCAATCCCGATCCGGAGATTCCATACGAAGACGCCAAGGCGGCGCGCGACGATGTGATCATGGCCACCGGCCGCAGCGATTATCCCAACCAGGTCAACAATGTACTTGGCTTCCCCTTCATTTTCCGCGGTGCCCTTGATGTGCGAGCCAGGGCGATCAACGACGAGATGAAGGTTGCCGCGGCCAGAGCTCTGGCCGCGCTGGCCAAGGTGCCGGTGCCCTATGCAGTCATGAAGGCCTACCGCCTGGACCGGTTGGAGTTCGGGCCGGACTACATCATTCCCAAGCCTTTCGACCCGCGCGTGCTGATCTGGGAGGCTTCGGCGGTTGCAAAGGCCGCCATGGAGAGCGGTGTTGCCCGCAGGCGCATCGACATCGACGAGTACCGCGAGAAGCTGGAGGCCCGTCTGGGCCTGTCTCGCCAGGTGATGCGGGTGATGATCAACAAGGCGCGCAACGATCCAAAGCGCATCGTTTACCCAGAGGGGGACCATGCGCCAATCTTGAAGGCGTGCGAAGTCATCCTGGATGAGGGCATGGCCCATCCGATTCTGCTTGGGCCTAAGGAGAAGATCGAAGCCCTCATCGAAGAGATGCGGCTCAACCTCAAGGGCGGAGTGGAAATTGTCGACCCGTACTATTTCGATCGCCGAGACGAGTATGTCCGGGAGTTCTATCATCTGCGCCAGCGCAAGGGGGTGACTCTGCGCGAGGCGCGCAAGATGATGACGATGCGCAACTACTTCGGCGCCATGATGGTGCGCTTGGGCGACGCCGACGGACTCGTTTCCGGGCTCACCACCCACTACCCGGAGACCATTCGCCCTGCTCTGCAGATCATCGGGCCCCGCCCGGGCGTCACTCGCGTGGCCGGGATGTACATGATGGTCTTCCGCGAGAAAGTCTACTTCTTTGCTGATGCCACGGTCAACATCGACCCGAGCGCTGAAGATCTGGCTCAAATCGCCTTGCTTTGCGCCCGCGAGGTGCGCCGCTTCGACGTGGAACCGAGGATCGCCATGGTTTCGTTCAGCAACTTCGGCAGCGCCCGTTATCCGCAGTCAGAGAAGGTTCGGCGAGCCGTGGAGCTCATTCATGAACGTGCCCCGGAACTGGCGGTCGACGGCGAGATGCAGGCCGATACAGCGGTTACGCCGGAGATCATCCGGGAGAACTTTCCGTTCTGCAAGCTGAAAGACGGCGCAAACGTCCTCATCTTCCCGAACCTCGAGGCAGGAAACGTGGCCTACAAGCTGGTGCAGCGTCTGAGTGGAGCCGAAGCGATCGGCCCGATTCTTCTCGGCATGCGCAAACCCGTGCATGTGCTGCAGGTGGGCGGCTTCAACGAGGTCGACGTAGTGAATATGACGGCCCTGGCCGTGGTGGATGCGCAGAGTGCGGAGAAGGCGGCGGTGTCCGGGTAAGAAAATGTCCGGCACCGGACGCCGGACCTTGAGCGTGATTGGGATGCGATCGAGGCGACATTCCTTTCAGCGGATCGTGAATACCTTCGAGGTGACCAAATGGATGTGAGATCGGATTCTTTTCGAAAGGGGCTTTTGGAACTGATTCGGCGCAGCTCGACCGACCTGCCCGTCGATGTCGAGGCTGCGTTGCGCCAGGCCCATGGTAGGGAGGAACCGGGTTCGCCGGCGGAAGGTGTACTGCGAGTCATTCTGCGCAACATCGGTCTGGCACGCGAGGCTGGCACGCCCCTCTGTCAAGACACCGGGACCCCACTTTTTTTTGTGTCGCACCCGATCGGGGTGAGCACCAACGACATCCGGAAACAGATCGAAGCTTCGCTGGTGCGCGCAACCGAACTGGCTTACTTGCGGCCCAACGCAGTCCATTCCCTGACTGGCGAGAATTCGGGCAACAACCTGGGTCGTGGATTCCCGCAGATTCACTTTGAAGAGTGGGAGCGCGACCAGTTGCGCATCGATCTGTTGCTCAAAGGCGGCGGCAGCGAGAATGTCGGCGCCCAGTACAAGCTTCCGGATACGCGGCTGAACGCCGGTCGCGACCTCGCCGGCGTGAAAAAGGTCGTGCTCGATGCGATCTTCCAGGCGCAGGGGCGCGGCTGTTCGCCCGGCGTGATTGGCGTCGGCATCGGCGGCGACCGCAGCTCGTCCTTTCTTCTGGCCAAGAAGCAGCTTTTCCGCAAGCTGACGGATAAGAACGAAGACGAACTGCTTCGCGCCGCCGAACAAGAGCTGTTCGAAAAAGCCAACCAACTGGAGATTGGGCCGATGGGATTCGGCGGCCGCACCACGGTACTGGCCGTCAAAATGGGGTGGCAACATCGGCACCCGGCCAGCTTTTTCGTGTCGATCGCCTACATGTGCTGGGCCGACCGCCGCCACAGTCTGATTGTCCAGAACGGTGGATATGAGATCCTGTAGCAGGATCCGGCGCCGCAGTCGGCGGTGATGCGCGGTTCCTCCGGGCCGGTTGCCGCGGTGCGAGCTACGCTGGCAATTGTAACTGGAGCAGGTGATCGGACATGCTTGAATGGCTCCAGCGGACGAGCCTGGGGTTGTTCGTTCTACTCTGGCTTGTCGCAGCGATGGCGGCCGAAAACCGAGATGTCCGCGGGCTGCAGGCCGGTGTCCCAGCCGCCTTCATCCGCGATCTGCAATCCTTTCAACCCAATCGCATCAGGGTTGACGTCGACAATCGCGGGCACATCGTCAGCTGGTTGCGCAGCGGCGACGCCGGGATGGAGTGGCCGGCGGGAAGTGCTCTGACCCTCGATTTTACCTCAGGCCTGTGGGTCCTGGGGAAAGTGGACGGACAACTTCGGTCGGCAGTGGCTGAGTATACCAGCGAGTTCGTTCCTGGCGTGGTCGTCGGAGGCGTGGCACAGGATGCCGACGACCCTCGTTTTCGGATCTACATCATCACGCGGCAGGATCTGTTGGCGGCTCTGGATGACGATCCCCATACCGCACCCGGAAAAGACTACCGCCAGTGGCCGTTTGCCGATGGCGCTCCGGCATTGAAGGCGAGTGACGGCAGCGATAGCCTCGATGCCGAAGGAAATCGCATCCCGCTATTGCTCGGAGACGCATCGCTCTGGTGCGTGTTCAACGACTTCGATACCACGGCGCACAACGACCTGTGGCGTACGCCTCCGCTCGGGTTGGAGGTGCAGATGCTGCTGTGGGGCTACAACGGGCCAGGATCGCTGAAAGATGTGCTGTTCGCCCGCTACCTGCTGATCAACAAGGGCCCCAACCGCATCGACTCCACTTACGTGGCCCTCTGGGACGACGGCGACGTCGGTGATCCGGTCAACGACTTTGTCGGGTTGGACACGACCTTGCAAATGGCCTACATGTGGAACGACGGCCCAGACGACAGGTATGGGCCCGAGGCGCCGGCCCTGGGATACATGTGGCTGCAGGGGCCGATGGTGCCCTCACCAGGCCACAGCGCACGTTTCTTCGGCCGTCTGCGTCCCGGGTTTGACAATCTGCCGGTGACGGCGTTCTCTAAGTTCACCTGAGGAGCCCAGGCCTGCCGTGATCCGCAGGTTGTTCAGGAAGCCTTCAACTACGCCCGGGGATTGCTGTGGGACGGAACGCCTCACGTCAATCCTCTGACAGGAGAGGTGAGCACGCTGCCGTACGCAGGGGATCCGGTCTCCGGCCGGGGCTGGATCGACCCTCTGGAAGAGCCTTCTGGGGACCGGCGCCTGTTCCTGGCCAGCGGGCCTTTTACTTTTGCGCCCGGAGACAGCCAGGAGGTGTTCGTGGCCGTGATGGCGGCCCAGGGTACCGACAACCTCAACAGCATTGTTCGGCTACGGGAGCTCGCGGCCGGCGTCCGGAGGCTCTTCCAGAACTGGTGGCGATTCGATCAAGGCGCCCTGTTCACGCCGTCGCCACCGCCGCCCCCGGATGTTCAGGTCGCCGAGCTTCCAGGACGGGTGGTGCTGAGCTGGAACGCGCGACCCGAATCCTATTCGAGCGTTCAGGGCGTCGAACCCAGCAAAAACGCGTCGGGCTATCGATTTCAGGGGTATAACGTGTACCAGCTCGATGCAGGCGATGCAGAGGAGGCAACTTTCGTTTGCCGGATGGTCACCTTCGATCTCCCCGACGGCGTTCGAAAGATTCGCGATCGGGTCTTCCTGCCTACCATCGGTGAGGAAGTGGAGGTCACGGTTCAGCACGGCACTGACTCGGGAATCCGGCATTTCCTGGTGGTCGATGAGGATTCCCTTCTGCATCGGCCGCTCGTGAACGGACGAACGTACTACTTCGGGGTCAGCAGCTATGCTTACAACCCGGAAGGATCCGGCACGGTGTTACCGCATGCGCTGGAGGGCCGCCTGAGGGTGGTCGCCGCCACGCCTCACGATCCAGTCCCGGGAACGGTTCTGACCTACCAGGTGCTGGACACGGTCGCCTTTGCCGGCCCGTCGGGGGCCCGCAACGCCGAACACTCCGGGAAGAGCCGAGGCACGGTTGTGGCGCTGGCCATCGACCCGCTGGCGATGCCGACGGCGGAGTACCAGGTCACCTTTGCCGAGCAAGGTGGTCAGGTCTGCTGGAACCTGAGCCGGGACGGCACACGTTTGGTGATGGCGCAGACGAATCAGTCCGGTGACTGGAACTATCCGATTGTGGACGGCCTGCTGGTGAAAGTGATCGGCCCTCCGTTTGCTTTCGCCTCCAACGCCGAAAGCGAGGCCGCCGGGATTGTGGAGGTGAGCTACGCTGGCCAGCCCGTTCCGCCCGGTGGCTGGGATGTGGCCGGAGCTCCTTACGAGGGCAACTCGGTCTGGCACAGCGTCAGCTGGTCGGGGGCCGACGGCCAAGCCGATCGCTTCTTCATCAGCGGCGGATCGACAGGCCGACTTTCGGACCTGACGCGCAACATCCGGAAGGCCGTCCCGCATGACTATGAGCTCCGGTTCAGCGACCGCGGGAGTCTGGGGTGGTGGAAATTCGAGGGTGACGTCAGCGCGCCGGTGCCGTTCGAGCTTTGGGACATCGGCGTTGCCACGCCGGTCGATCCTGCCGACGACCAGCAGCTGATCCCGGTGCTACACTCCGGGGGCCACACCGTAGGCATCTTCGACATCAGCGAGACGACGCCAGACCCGAGAAGCGGCTGGCCGGCAACGGATCGGATCTTCTTCTACGCCGATCCACGAGGCTATGCCGCCTTCGCCGCCGACGCCGAGGACGGCACGGTCGATGACACCACGTTCGGCCGCACCGAGCTGATTGCCGATGTGATTCTGGCCGACTTCGACCAGGACGGCCGGCTGCCGCCTCCCGGAACGGTGATCCGATTCAATACGACCAAACCGAACCTGCCTGGGGATCGATTCAGCTTCGAGGTGAGCGGACCAGGGTACCAGCGCGATCTCGCTCGCCAGCAGATTCAGCGGATCAACGTGTTTCCGAATCCCTACTATGCCCAGAACCTCGGAACCCTGGATCCTCTACAAGGGCATGTGACGTTCACCCACCTGCCGGAGCGCGCAACGATTCGCATCTTCACCCTGGCAGGTGATCTGGTCCGCACCATCGAGCACCACGATCCCAGCACCTTGGAACGCTGGGATCTGCGAAACCAGGCCGGCACGCCGGTCGCCAGCGGCATCTATCTGGTTCATGTCGCCATGCCGGGACTGGGTGAGAAAGTGCTGAAGCTGGCAGTGTTCCAGCCGGTATGGATCCCACCCTATTCCAGCCAGCCTCCGGAACCATGATTCAGCCGGGGCGGTGGCTGTGTCCGGATGCGGGAAGGATGGTGAATCTCCGGTGTGAGCCGCAGTGAGACCAACAACGCTTCTTCGGGAGTCAAGCAATGAAAAAACTTACCCTACCTCTGTCTGGAAAAGTTGTCAGCGAGCTTCGCGTAGGCGATCAGGTGAGCCTGAGCGGAGTCATGCTGACGGCGCGAGATGCGGCCCACAAGTTTCTCATCGAGCATTTCATCGACCGCGAGCCGCAGCCTGAAGACCTGGAGTTGTACGAGAAGATCAAGGCCGACTTGCGGGAGGGGGCGATCTACCACTGCGGTCCGATCGTGCGCAAGCACGACGATCACTGGGAGTTCGTCGCCGCCGGCCCGACAACCAGTATTCGCGAGGAGCCGTACGAGGGCCGAGTGATCGAGGCGTTCCAGGTTCGCGCCATCATCGGTAAGGGGGGCATGGGGCCAAGGACGCTCGACGCTTGCAAGAAGTTCAAGGCTGTGTACCTGCACGCGGTGGGTGGGGCTGCTTCGCTGCTGGCGCAGTCGGTCAAGGAGGTCGTCGACGTCTACAAGCTGGATCTTGGAGTGCCGGAAGCTCTGTGGAAGATCCGGGTCGAGGAATTTCCGGCCGTGGTCACCATGGACAGCCACGGCAACAGCCTCCATGCTCGCGTGGCGGAGAGTTCGGAGCAGAAGTTGAAGGAGATGCTGGAGGCAGTGGCCTGACCGGCACGGCGCGACGCGGAACCACACCCCCAGGCCACATCGTATGATCGATTGAAAGATCGCATCGGGTCTTTGGCACGTGCTGCACGGCATGGTGCAATCGGAGTGCAGGGATGAACGCTAAGATTGTGGCGGGTTGGGTTCTATTGCTCTCTTGGGCCGGGACACCGGTGAGCGTACAGGCGCAGTACTCCGATCCCTTTTTGGCAGAATACCTGTGGGGTCGCCAGCCCAGCGCTCGAGCCGAGGCCTTGGGCAGAGCGCAGGTTGCACTGGATGGGGAACTGGCCTCAGTCCTTTTCAACCCGGCAGGGATCGGCGGCATTGAGGGCGTTGCCGGCAGTGCTTCGTACGCGTCTCCCTATTATGGGCTGCGCAAAGCCAGGTACTACTTCGCTGCCGCCGGGATGCGTTTCGCCTCCAATGCCGTGCTCGCACTGAGTGCCCATCACTTGACGTATGGGGATAAATTCGTCTACCTGCGAGACCCCGCCAGCGGTGCAACTGCCTCCTTCACCCCCTACGTTTCCAACTATGCCTTAACTCTTGCCTTCCAGGCTTTTCGCGGTGTCTACGTTGGCGCCAGCCCACACCTGCTATCGTGGCACTACCTCGATGGCAAGACCGCCACAACAGCGATGCTGGATCTCGGAATGTTGGCGACCGTGTGGCAGCGCAATACAGGGACGGCCAAACAAAGTGTTCGATTGGGAGGCAGCATCTACAATCTTGGCTATTCGAAACTCACGCTGGAAAAGCACCGGGAAGCTCTCCCCGTCATCGGCAGAATGGGCTTCAGTTACAGGCTCAGGGCACTCAAGGACGGGTTGGCCAAGGGAGTGTACGCCTTCGGACTCCTGTTGCTGGGTGAGTTCCAGGATCTTTTTAATTCCGGGTATCATACCGCCTTCCGCGTCGGTGCCGAAGTCACCTTTCTGGATATGTGGGTCCTTCGTGCAGGGTACTACAGCGAAACTCTGTATGACTATGGTTACCCTGCCGTCAACAAAGACCGGCTGGCAGATCTCACCTATGGTCTGGGTCTGATGGTGCCGGTGCGAAGGTTGACGCACGGCCGGACGCCCCTGGAAATCCGGCTTGACCTTGTCTCGCTTCCGCAAGTCAGCTACACTAGAAGGGGGCTGGACCTGAACAATTTCACTACGGTCACTGTGGCTGTGAACTGGGGGGTTCGTGGCCGAGGACGATGAACTGGCCCGAAATCCTCGCCTTCGATGGATTCACAGGCGGTAGTGCGCGCTCGTCCAGACCGGTACGTCACGTATGAGGCCGGCTGGATCCTGGTGCTTGCGCGCGTCGAGTTTGGTTCATCGACGCCAGGGGAAACAAACAAAAGGAGGTGAAGCGTCATGGCCAAGGTTCTCATTCTCGCGGGAGACGCTGTCGAAGCTTTGGAGGTGATGTATCCATATCAGCGTCTCAAGGAGGAGGGATTTGAGGCGGTCATCGCCGCTCCCAAGAAGAAAGTTCTGCAGTCGGTGGTTCACGACTTCGAGCCGGGAATCGATACCTACACGGAGAAGCTGGGCTACCGGGTGCCCGCCGACTTGGCCTTCAACGATGTTAAGCCGGAAGAGTATGTAGGGCTTGTGCTGCCAGGCGGGCGGGCGCCGGAGTGGATCCGCAACGAGGAGGGAATCGACGCCATCATCAGGCACTTTTTTGACAGCCACAAGCCGGTGGCAGCGATTTGCCACGCCGGCCTCATCCTGGCGGCGCTCGACCTGGTGAAGGGTCGCACCTTGGCCGCCTATCCAGCCCTGAAGCGCGACATCGAGATGGCTGGCGGCACCTTCCGCGACGCTGAAGTCGTCGTCGACAAGAACCTGGTGACGGCCCGCGCATGGCCGGATCATCCGGCGTTCATGCGTGAGTTCATGAAAATGCTCAAGGAAGCGAAGTAAGCGGAAAAAGGTTGCCCGCAAGTAGGAAACGAAGACACTGCGGCCGGAGCCATTTGCGACTCCTCCGGCCGCAGCGCCCTGGACTCGCCAGGTTCTTTCGGGGTAACACTTCCGCCGTCTGCCAATAGCATCTGGCTTTTCTGATTCCCGCAAAGATGACAGCCGGGCTGCAACTGCCCAACCGATTCGCTGGCGACTACCCCTCTGCTCGCGAAGGTAGGCTGCGCTGAATCAAAGGCATCGTTAAGGAGGAGTAGACCGTCATGGTTGCACAGTTGGATCGGCTTCTTGCAGACGACTGGGACACCGCCCTGGCACTTCTCGCAGATAGCGGTGTCTATCAGCTCCTGGTCGAGATCTCGCGAAGCTCGGTGTTGGAAATCGGCAAGATCGGTCTTGTGGAATTGCCGCGCGGCGCCTATCTTTACACTGGCAGCGCCAGGCGAGGACTTTATGCGCGGTTGTCACGACATCTTCGCCACGAAAAGAAGCTGCGGTGGCACATCGATTATCTTCTTCGGGCAGGTCGGGTTGCCGGCATACGGGCCCTGCCATGGCAGCTCGGCCTTGAGTGCCATCTGAATCTTCTGTCTCTGTCCGAGAACGGCGTACAGGTCCCGGTCCGGGGGTTCGGAGCCTCAGACTGCTGCTGCCCTGCTCATCTTCTCTACCTGGGCGCACAGCATGACGCTGTGGCGCGCACCGTCTCCTCCTGGACACAGAATACGGAGAAACCAGCCCGTGCCTGAAGCGATGACTCCACGCCAGCGGATGCTGACGGCGCTCCGGCACGGAGTGCCCGACATCGTGCCCGTCTGCCCCGACATTTCCAACATGATTCCGTGCCGTCTCACCGGCAAGCCGTACTGGGAGATCTATGTCTTCAATAATCCAGGACTTGGGGAAGCCTACCTGGAAGCGGCCCGTCGGCTGGGCATCGAGGTCTGGTATCTTTACGGTTATGTGCCGGGCGGCAATCGTCAGTTTCCGCTCGATCTCGACCTGGTGGAGCCGCTGGTCTACGACAACATCACCGTTCCCAAAGAACTGGTGCGCAAGGAGATTCTGGAGCGCAGTGAAGAGAAGCTGGTGGAGCAGGTGACGGTGGAGACGCCTCTGGGAGAGCTGGAGACTACTTCTGTCTACATGCGCGAGGCGCCGCCGTGGGATGTGACCAACTTCATCAAAGACATCGATCGAGATTGGCCCAGATTGAAATGGCTGATCGGAGAGGACTGGCACTGGGGAGATCAGTGCGTGGAATATGAAAAGGTAGGTGACTCTGGCGTCTATGGCCTTCAGGTCCACACCTTTGTTGACTGGTGGGATGGCGTCCGCTCCGGAACCTCGGAGAGGCTCATACTTGACTTCTACGACTACCCCAGGCAGATGGAGGAGATCTACAATTTTTTTCGTGTCTTCACGCTCTCGCGCGTCCATGGGCTGATCGAAGCTGGCGTCGACGAAGTCCTGGTGCAGGGATCCAACAGCTCGATGTCGTTGATCAACCCCCAGATTTACAAGGAATTCGTGTTGCCACTAAACATCGAGATCAGCATGCTGTGCCGGAAGCGCGGCACCATCGCCCACCTGCACACATGTGGCCGCTCCAGGCAGGTGGTTGAATGGAACGCTGAGCAGGCTTTCTTCGATGTCATCGAACCCCTGGAAAAACCGCCGAGCGGGGACGTCGACCTCGCCGAGGTGAAAAGAAAGTATGGGCAGAAGGTGGCTCTAAAGGGGAATCTGCTTACGAGTGGAAATCTTCTACTCGGCACACCGGCCGACGTCGAGCGGGAGGTCGTCGAGACTCTGCAGGCAGGGGCCGAGGGTGGCGGGTTCATTCTGTCCACCGGCGATCAAGTCGGCGGCAATACGCCACTGGAGAACCTCGAAGCCATGATTGAGGCAGGCAGGAAGTACGGCACGTACACCGATGACGGCAGGTTGGCGGCGTTCTGATGACGGCGACCTCCAGCCGCTTAGAAGATCTCGCGCAGTGCGATTTCGAGACCCTGGAGGAGGGGCGAACACAGGGTGTCTTTCTTGCCGAACGTCGCCTGTTTCTTGTAGACCCCGGCCGCCAGGGACAGCACCTCGATGGTCTCGGCCTCCGGGTCGACGATCCAGTATTCCTGGACGCCGAAACGAGCGTAGAGCTTGCGCTTGACCGTGGTGTCACGCTCGCGGGTAGCCGGGGAGAGGATCTCGACGATGAGGTCCGGGGCGCCCTGGAGGTTCTCCTCTTTCACTCGGGAGAGATGGGCGTTCGACACAAAGAGGAGATCGGGCTGCAAGACATCGTGCTCGGAAAGTACAACGTCGTAAGGGGCCTCGAGCACGCGCCCCAAACGGTGATCCTTGACAAACGTGAACAGCTTGACGGCTACAGCAAGTGAGATGTTTTGGTGTCTGGTGCTCGGCGACGGTGACATGAAGAGGTCCCCCTCGATGATTTCATAGCGCTTGCCGTCATCGGGGAGGTGGCGGTAGTCTTCATAGGTGAAGGCGAGCGCCTCGGTCTTAGCTGCAGCAGGCATCACTTTACTCCGGCTTTTGCATTCTGGTGGTTCACATCATCAAGATAAGCAAACCCGTGCTGGAATGCAAGAATTCTTGATCGGCGGGCCTGCGGTGTGGGTCTGGCGTGCTCGCCGTTCCGTTCGAACGAAATGAAGAAAGGGAAAAGATCATGGCTCGAAAACCACAACGACCCAAGCAGAAGGAAGAATATCGGGTTCGCACCCATCTGATCCACGGCAATTTCGAGAGCAAGAAATGGGACTATGATCATCACGTCGTCCCCCCGATGTCGTCGTCGACCACTTATCGACTCAGCAGCGTGCAGCGTGGAGCCCAAGGTTTCTTCGAGTTTGCCAGTGAACACCTCGATTTCAAACAGCACGTGCCCATCTATATCTACGATCGTCTCGAGGAGCCCACGCGCAGCATGCTGGAGGAGAATCTCGCCTACGCCGAGGGCGCCGAGATGTGCGTGACTTTCGCCACTGGCATGGCTGCAGTCAGCGCGGCCCTCGGAATGCTGCTCGAAACCGGTCACGAGATCGTCGCCCATCAGGTGATGTACGGCTGTACGCATAGTCTGGTGACCAATTGGCTGCCCCGGTATGGCATCCAGACGCGCATGACCGATCTGATGGATTTGGACAACTTGCGCCGGGCGATCACATCCAAGACGCGTGTCGTCTACTTCGAGACTCCGGTCAACCCGACCCTCGATCTGATCGACATTGCCGCAGTGCGACGGGTGGTCGACGAGTTCAATTCCGAGAGGCCGGCCGAGCGTCGGATTCGCATCGTGGTAGACAATACCTTCGCGACGCCCTACTGCCAGCGACCGATTTCGCACGGTGCAGACATCGTGGTCCATAGTCTCACCAAGGACATCGGTGGTTTCGGCACTGACATGGGTGGCGCCGTTCTTGGTCCGAACGAGCTTTACAGCCGGCTGCTGCTCTACCGCAAGGACTTCGGCGGTGTCCTTTCTCCGAAAAGTGCCTGGACATTCCTGGTCTATGGCCTGCCGACCTTGGCTACCAGGATGACCAACCAGCAGAAAACCGCTCTCAAAGTAGCCAAGTTCCTGGCCAATCACCCGAAGGTCGCCCGCGTCGCCTACCCCGGCCTGGAAACGTTCCCGCAATACGCCCTGGCCAAACGCCAGATGGTCAACTACGACGGCAGATTTGCCCCGGGAGCGTTGATCTACTTTCTGCTCAAGGACGCAGCTTCGGAGCAGGGCCAGAGCGACAAGGTCGAGAGGTTCATCGACTACATCGCCGAACATGCCTACTGTATCACGCTGGCTGTCAGCCTGGGGCACACGAAGACCCTGATCGAGAACCCGTACTCGATGACCCACGCCACCGTGCCGGAAGAGGAGAAACGCCAGCACGGTCTCGAGCCGGGAGGCATCCGTCTGGCCATCGGCCTGGAAGACTGGCACGACATCATCGAGGATTTGCAGGCAGCGTTCGATTCGATCTGACCCGGCAGGCGCTGACTGCACCAGCCAGGCGTAGCAGGAACTCTGCGGCGGGCGGAGGTGACATGCGACGGGGGTGTTCTCGGTCCCCATGTGCTTGGGGTTGTGGGGTTTCTCAGATGTGGTAAAGCGACGGGAGTTTTTCGCAGCCTTGAGAGTGACACCAACACTTGGCACTTTCAGGGCTCAATCGTGCGGCCGGATACGAACTGTTGACGACATTGTAACCGCGTATCTATTAGACGGTTAGGGTTGACTCAGCAAGACAGCTCGGTGGGATGTGGCTGGCATGTTTTTTGTGTGGGTGCGGTGTCGTTCACGATCGATGGGAAAGTGAGCGGCAGTCTTTTCGTTCCCGTCTTCCCCAAGAAGGAGACCCGCCATGGCCGATCTCGACATCCCTGCGCGCAGTAATGACCGCCCAAGTTCGCCGCTGGAAAAGGGCCAGTCTTACTGCCCCCTCTCGGACCAATTGTGTCCGCGCGGCAGTGCCCAGGCGACGCGATGCTGTGAGATCTTCGCTACGCGCTTCGATCCTGTTTCCAATATGAGTCATTTTGCGATGCTGGCCTGCGCCAGCCAGGCGGCCGGAGTCAGCCCACCGTGACCTGAGCCAGGAATTCAAAACGGACCGGTTTGGACTGCCATGATGTTGCCAGAAGCATTCGGTCCAACATCCCCTTGCTGGTCCTGCTGCTGTCGTGGCCTGGGCAGGCGTTTGTTGGCCGCTACCGCGGGTGCATTTTGGAAGAACCTCCGAAGCGGGCTTCAACCTCGTTGTTTGGACCCTTCCACCGTTTGCCGTCCTGCTGGCCGGCTGTGTCGTGGTCAAATTCTTCCACCGCCAGCGGGCCATCATAGAGAAGGAAACGGACAAATCCTCGAAACCGCTGCCGCCTGACCAGCAGCGCCTTGCGGATCGCGTGGAAGACGAACCGCAGGAGTGGGATGGATAGGGACGTCGCCGGGAGTTCAGCGCGCCTCGCAACTGAGGTCGGTATGCCCCTGGTGAGCACAATGCACGCACGGGGGTGCGGCATGTGGATACGCGCTACATACGCGAACAAGGCACCAACCTTCGACACTGCCGACTTTATCGACGAAGGTCGCAAAGAAGCCTCGCCTGGCCGGCGGGGCTTTTGCGTTTCGGGTTGTGGCAAAAGACGCCCAAATCTTGCCATGTACTCGGTCGCTGTAGAAATTCTCACCACTGCCGTTGAGATTTTCAACGCAATTCCCTTTTCCTTGAAAAACTGTTTCTTAGCCCCTCTCCGCGGAGGACGGGGGGTTGTGGCTGACGAATTTCTCAACACCACTCTGTCGCATTCCGTCGCGCGACTCTACGCATGAGCGCGCAGACGGCGTTGTTCGGCGTTGAATTTCCGGCAGTTAGCTCTTTGACAATTCTGTCTCGAAACGGGACACTTTTTGGCCCGTCACTTGCCGGTACGACTAGCAGGGAAAGAAGTAGGGGCAAAGACTGGAGGTGGCATCATGGTCGCGCTATTTGTGGTGGTGACGGTCCTGGTGTTCCTGACCATCGACTACTTTGTGCAACGCGCCGAGGTGCGCCGAGCAGCGCAGGCCGCCGGCGTGTCGCATTCGGCCCTCACCCTGGTTGTGGAGCCGCAGCCGTTCTGGGTGCACACGTCGATTCCGGTGGCGCGTCTTCCTCGCGGCGTGTTTTTTCACCCCGGCCACACTTGGGTACAGCTCGAGCCGAGCGGAGAATTGCTTGTTGGCTGCGGCACGCTGCCGATCACGGTGCTTGGGGATTTGGACGAGGTGAACGTGTGGCCGGCCGGCAGCGAAGTCCGCGAGGGCGATCCGGTCATCACTCTGCGGCATGGTGAGCGAGCCATCACCTTGCCGGCACCGGTCGACGGCGTGATCGAGGAGGTCAACACCAGGGTACAGGAGGAGCCAGAGCGACTGCGGCACGACCCGTTCATGCAAGGGTGGCTTTGCCGCATGTCGCCCAAACGCCTGGCTCCGGGGTTGAAAAAGATGTTCGTCGGCGAGGAAATGCTCGCCTGGATGCGCCAGGAGATGCGGCGTCTGCGCGATTTCCTGGCATCGCTGTCCGACCATGGCGCACTGGCCGGCGCCACCCTACAGGATGGCGGTCTGCCTATCGACGGGCTCGCACAGCGGGTCGATGACCGCACTTGGGCCCGCTTCGTGGACGAGTTCTTCGGGCCCGAGGCGTAAGGGACTCCTGGCGGCGGGCAGTGCCTTCTGTATGTTCGACACAGAGGAATGGATTCATCTCTTGGAGCCAGCGATGAAGGCCGCCATCTTGACCGATCTGACGAAATGCGTTGGCTGCGAGGCATGCGTTTGGGCCTGCAAAGAGATCAACGAACTGCCGCGCGATGACGGCGCCCGTAAACTGTCGGCAACCACGTGGACCGTTGTCGAGGAGCACAACGGCGTCTTCGTCCGTCATCAATGCATGCACTGCGTGGACCCGGCCTGCGCCTCCGTTTGCCCGGTCGCCGCCTTGCAGAAAACGCCCGAGGGCGCGGTGATCTACGATGAGACACGCTGCATCGGCTGCCGGTACTGCATGGTGGGCTGTCCTTTTGGCATCCCGAAGTATGAATGGGACAGTCCATTGCCGCGGGTGCAAAAGTGCATCCTATGCTTCGAAAAACGGCTGAAGGAGGGTCGCCAGCCGGCTTGCACCGAGGCATGCCCGACCAAGGCCACGGTTTTTGGAGACCGTGACGAGCTCGTCCGGGAAGCGCAGCGCCGCATCCGGGCGCATCCTGATCGCTACGTTGACCACATATACGGTCTCCACGAGGCCGGCGGCACGTCTGTGCTCTACATCTCCGGCGTGCCCTTCGAGGCGCTCGGCTTCAAGGTCACGCTTCGTGACGATCCCTATCCACGCCTGACGTGGGAGATTCTGTCCAAGCTGCCCAACGTGGTCGGCGTCGGGGGCGTGCTCATGTTCGGCATCTGGTGGGTTGTCAACCGGCGTGAAACCATGGATAGGGTGCGCCGGGGTGAGCTGTCCCTGGAAGAGGCGTTTGGCGAGAAGGCAGTCGGCGATCGCCCCGCAGTCGAGGACAACTCCGATCTCTCCTGACGGGGCTGAGTTCACAACAGAGATGGCCGCCTCATTTTGGTGATCCTGGCAACGACAAAGGACAACAGCCATGAACCATCGGTTGCTCGGAAAGCTGACGTTCTGGAAGGGGCTTTTCTGGGTCATCCTCGCGGCGGGGCTCTACGCGACGGTCATACGCTTCGCACGCGGTCTGGGGGCGGCCACGCATCTAAACGACAGTTTCCCGTGGGGATTGTGGATCGGTTTCGACGTGCTGGTCGGTGTTGGCCTGGCCGCCGGGGGGTTCGTGATCGCGGCCACCGTGCACATCTTTCGCATGGAAAAGTACGAGCCCATCGCTCGTCCGACGGTCCTCACGGCGTTCCTGGGCTACCTGCTAGTGATCGTGGCTTTATTGTTCGACCTCGGGCGCCCGTACCGGATCTGGCATCCGCTGGTGATGTGGAATCCGCACTCGGTGATGTTTGAAGTAGCCTGGTGTGTGATGCTGTACACTTCAGTGCTGGCGCTTGAGTTCAGCCCGTTACTCTTTGAGCGGCTCAGATTGCAGAGGCCGCTGCGCGTGATCCGCAGCATCTACGTTCCATTGGTGATCATCGGCGTGCTACTCTCCACCATGCACCAGTCATCCCTTGGCACCCTCTACGTCATTGCCCCCGACAGGCTCCATGGCCTGTGGTACTCGCCGCTCCTTCCGGTTTTCTTCTTCATAACGGCCATCGCCGCGGGTCTGGCGATGACGATCTTCGAATCCTTCATGAGCTTCCGCGCCTTTGGCAAGCGCCTGGAGGCGGACCTGCTGGAAGGCTTGGGTCGAGTAATTGTCGTGGTGCTGGCCGTGTACGCGGTGTGGAAGCTGGAGGATCTCGCCAGTCGTGGTAACTTCGGGCTGATCTTCCGGGTTACTCCTGAGAGTGTGCTGTTTTGGGGAGAAATGGGCCTCGGCGTCGTTCTGCCGATGATCTTGTTCGCGCTGCCAAAGGTTCGCCAGAACGAGCACGGCCTGTTTTTCGCCGCCATGTTGACCATCATGGGGTTCATCCTCAATCGATTGAACGTGGCCATTACTGGTATGGCGGCTTCGTCCGGCGTCTCCTATTTCCCATCGTGGATGGAGTTCGCCGTCACCATGACCATTGTCGCTCTCGGCTTCCTGCTTTTCGCCCTGGCCGTGAAGTATCTGCCTGTCTTCCCGCCGGGGGAGCTGGAAGCGGTGCGCCGACCCGAAGTTGCCGTGCGGCGCGCTCGCCCGGCGTTCCACGGCGGCGTACTGCTCGCTCTCTGGGGACTGCTCTTTGTCGGCATCGTCGTCGTGGGCTTCAGCCTCGAGAGGGACAACCACAAGAAGGGTGAAGGACAGCAGCTCGGGGCCACAGAAGTGTTAAAGGCCACCTCCGCCGAGCACCTGGAACTGCCTGCGGCGTACACCTTCCCGACCGCAGCAGGCAGTCCTGGGCCCGTGACCTTCAGCCACGAGAGCCACATCGATTCGCAGGAGCCGAGCTGCGCCACCTGCCACGCCACTCTCTTCCGGCTCATTGAGCCGGGCAGGCCGGTGCAGGGTGAGATGACCATGGATCGGATGTACAAGGGCGACCTCTGCGGCGCCTGCCACAACGCGGAGCTCGCCTTCGACGTTCAAGATGACTGTAGCAGTTGCCATCAGGAATGAATCCGGGAGGGTGAGGGATGAAGCCCCCGGAAAAGAACTCGCGAAACCAGCGCCTCCTGCCCGATGGCGCCCTGCGGTGCGTCTGGATGACGGCCGGGCTGGTGGCCTACAAGTTGTGCGATCGTGACTTCGAATGCGAACACTGTCGGTTTGATGGCGTGATGCGCGGTCGAAGGGTTGATGAATCTGCGGAGGAAGCGCCGGTGCCGAAGGATGCGGCAGAGTTGGAATTCCGCAGCGACCGGCAGTACCATCCAGCACACACATGGGCCAAGACGCTGGAAGGGGGTCGTCTGCGCATCGGCATCGATTCCTTCGCCGCTAAACTGATCGATCGCACGATCTCTGCCATCCTGCCGCCATCGGGAGCAGTGGTGCATCACGGCCGGATTGGGTGTTGGCTCCTCGACGATTTGGGCCCGCTGCCTCTGAAGATGCCCGTCAGCGGGAGGGTGCTGTGCGGCAATGAGCGGCTGCGCAGCTACCCCTCTCTTGCCGCTGAGTCACCCTACGATGAGGGCTGGCTGATGGAAATCGTCCCGGAGGACGCGGCACAGGAGATGGCGTTCCTGCTGTCGGCAGACGAGATGCGGCGTCGGTCGCAAGCCGACCTGGCGCGTTTCCGTCGCCTCGCCGCGGCATACCTGCGCCGCGGCACCCAGGTCGTCGGCCTGACGCGGGCGGACGGTGGCGAGTGCCTGGCTGCCCTGCGCGACATGCTGGGCGCGCCGCGCCACCGTCGCCTGGTGATGCACTTCTTGGATTGAGAAGGAACGAAGATAGCCGTCCAGAGTGCACCCATGCCAGATCGTGAAGACCAGGTGATAACCGGAAGAAGCCTGGGAGAGCTCTACCACAGCCTCGGCTTGCGGCTCTTTCTCTGGCTGTTTGGCCTCATGATCCTGGTGTTCGCGGGGTATGCCTACGTGACCATACGCGGGACTTCACGACACTGGAGACAGATGCTGTATCAGGGCGCAAACCGCACAAGCGAGTTAATCAAACGTGCCACTCACTATGGCATGCTCCTCAACCGCAAGGATGACGTGCACCACATCATTCGTATGATCGCCGAAGGACCAGGCGTCGTCGGCATCCGCATCTACGATAAGCGGGGCACCATCATCTTTTCTGCCGATTCCAGCGAGATCGGCCAGCGTGTCGACCTGCGAGCGGAGGCGTGCATCATTTGCCACGACACGGCGGTGCCGCTCCAATCCGTTCCGACCCTAAACCGAGTCCGGGTGTATCGTGGGCCGGAGGGGGAACGGACCTTCGGCCTCATCAACCCCATCGAGAACCAGCCGGAGTGCGCCAACGCTGCCTGCCATGCCCATCCACCGGACCAGACCATCCTCGGCGTTCTCGACGTGAAGATGTCCATGGCGTACGCTGACAACAGCCTGCGCGCGACGGAGCGCCAGATGCTCATTGCCACCCTACTGATGGCGTTGATCATTGGCGCCGCCTCGGCAATCTTCATCTATCGCGTGGTTCGCGTTCCCGTGAAGCGGTTGATCGAAGGCACACACCGCATCGCCCGCGGCGATCTGGAAACCCGGATCGATATCGAGGCCAAGGACGAGATCGGGGAACTGGCCGCTGCGTTCAACCGGATGACCGAAGACCTCCGTCGAGCGCGGCAAGAGATCACCGAATGGTCGCAGAAGCTGGAACAGAAGGTGGTGGAGAAAACCGAGGAGCTGAGCCGGGCCCAGAGGCAGATCATTCACATGGAGAAAATGGCCTCGCTTGGGAAGCTCGCGGCCACCGTGGCGCACGAGCTCAACAACCCTCTCGCGGGCATCCTTACCTATGCGAAGCTGATCGCCCGCGAGCTGGATTCCAGTGAACTCACGCCGGAAGAACGTAAAGAGCTGGCCCGCTACCTCACCCTCATCCAGAAGGAGTCGAGTCGATGCGGCGCTATCGTCCGCAACCTGCTGCTCTTCGCGCGCCGTTCGGGTGCGGAATTCGCCCTTCACCATCTTAACCAGATCATCGAGCGTGCGCTGATGCTCGTCCGGCATCACCTCGAAATGGTCGGGATCCGGCTTGAGGAGCATCTGCTCGCGGGGGACGACCAGATCGTCTGCGACGCCGACCAGATGCAGCAGGCATTGATAGCCTTGCTGGTGAACGCAGTCGAGGCCATGCCGGATGGCGGCACGCTAACGGTCAAGGCGCATGAGGTGGATCACCAGATCGAAATTGAAGTCTCCGACACGGGAGTCGGCGTCCCGGCCGAGGCGCTGCCCCACATCTTTGAGCCGTTTTTCTCGACCAAGGAGGAAGGCAACGGGGTCGGTCTCGGCCTTGCAGTGGTGTACGGCATCGTTCAGCGGCATGGTGGCGCCATCGAGGTGGATTCGGAACCCGGAAAAGGGTCGACCTTTCGACTGCGGTTGCCGCGCAGGCCAGAGCAGACGGCGATGGGTGCAAAGAGGGACTTGAGGACGGCGAGTTGAGCAGTACGACGGGGGCCTGTACTCGAACTGAGCGGGTGACCGGAGTGGCCGACGGGCCGAGGAAAACGACAGGGAGTATTGTGTAACAAGTGAGGTCAATTGTCCTATGGAAGCAACATATCCTGACACCGACCTCGATCTTGCACTTCGTGCAAGAGGAGTAACACGGCGCGACTTCATGAAATTCTGTTCCCAAATCGCCCTCCTTTTGGGTTTCGCGCCGATGTTTGGACCTCGAATAGCGAAAGCTATCGGGTCCGGGGGACCTTTCGGAAAATCCAGACGTCCATCTGTTCTTTGGTTGAACCTCCAGGGCTGCACAGGTTGCACCGAATCCTTCGCAAGGGCGGACCATCCATCCGTTGCACAGGCCGTTCTCGAGCTTATCTCATTGGACTACCATGAAACCCTCATGGCAGCGGCAGGGAAACAGGCGGAGGACGCCTGGAAGACCGCGATGACGGAAAACCGCGGCAAGTATGTTTTGGTGGTCGAAGGTTCTGTCCCTACTGCCGAAGGAGGAATTTATTGCACCATCGCAGGGAAAACGGGGATGGACGTTGTCCAGGAGATGGCGGCAGACGCCGCCTTCGTCCTCGCTGTGGGTTCCTGTGCCTACTTTGGGGGGCTTCCGTCCGCCCATCCTGACCCCACACAAGCCAAAGGGGTCGATCACATCGTACCGAAGAATAAGGTGATCAATCTTCCCGGATGCCCGCCGATCGGAGACGTTGTCATGGCCACGGTGGTCCATTTTCTTCTCTTCGGTAGGCCGCCATCTGTGGACTCCGATCGGAGACCGCTCTTCGCCTACGGCAAGGCTGTCCATGACCAGTGCGAACGAAGGGCCTGCTACGAGGCCGGGGATATGGCGGCAGAATTCGGCAACAAAGAGTACCGAGAAGGATATTGCCTCTGGGCGCTGGGTTGTAAGGGGCCCGTGACAAGCAACGCCTGTCCTGTGATTCGCTGGAATATGGGTACGGCCTGGTGCGTTGGCTCTGGTCATCCCTGCGTGGGTTGTAGCGAACGTGATTTCTGGGACAAGCTTACACCCATCTATACCACGAGTGGGTGAAGGTGGTGACATTATGGCCCGAATCGTGATTGACCCTGTTACAAGGATCGAAGGTCACCTCCGCATCGAAGCGGAGGTGAAGGACGGCTCTCTGAGCGATGCCTGGGTCTCAGGCACAATGTTCAGAGGTATTGAGCTTATCTTGAAGGACCGTGACCCGAGAGATGCGTGGTATTTTGCCCAGCGCATCTGCAGCGTCTGCACTGCAGTGCACGCTCTTGCTTCCGTAAGGGCGGTGGAACACGCCCTTGGCATCACCATTCCAGAGAACGCCCAGCTCATCCGGAATCTCATGACCGCTATGCAGTTCGTCCACGACCATGTGATGCACTTCTATCATCTGCATGCACTCGATTGGGTGGATATTACCTCGGCGCTCAACGCAGATCTGAAGGAGACGTCTCAACTGCAGGAATCCATCTCTGCCTGGCCCAAGTCGAATCCGAAATACTTTGCAGAAGTCAAAGGCAAGCTGAAGGCCTTTGTTGAATCGGGCCAGTTGGGGATTTTCTCCAATGCCTATTGGGGACATCCGGCATACAAACTCCCGCCCGAGGCAAACCTGATGGCTGCCGCGCATTATCTTGAGGCGTTGAACTGGCAGAAAGGCGTCGCACGCTTCATTGCCATCCTCGGTGGGAGGCACCCCGTTCCCAACTTCCTCGTTGGCGGTATGGCGACCGCAATCAATCCGGACAGCGATCAGGGGATCAATGCAGACCGCCTTACTCTGATGAAGAAGCTCATTCACGAAGCCGAGGAGTTCGTCAAGAAAGCCTATTTCCCTGATTTGCTTGCCATTGCTTCGTTCTATCCGGAATGGACGAAGTGGGGAGAGGGGCTTGGCAACTTTCTGGCGTGCGGCGACTTTCCGGATCCAAGTTCGTCTGACAACCTCTGCTTTCCAGCTGGCGTTATCTGGAACAGGGCGATGGACGATGTCAGGTCGTTCGACCAAAGGAAGGTGAATGAATACGTCACCCGGTCCTGGTATACGTATGCCGCGGGTGATGGGACAACAAAACACCCGCGGGAAGGTGAAACGACTCCCCACTACACCGGTCCCGAGCCACCTTATGAGCATCTCGATGTGGATGGGAAGTACTCCTGGATCAAGGCTCCTCGGTACGAGGAAAAACCTGTTGAAGTGGGGCCACTCGCACGCATGCTTGTGGCGTACGCAAGGGGACATCATAGAACCAGAGTGCTGGTCGATGACGCCCTAAGAAAACTGGGGGCGGGAAAAGAGGCTCTGTTTTCCACACTTGGACGCACGTTAGCACGGGGCATTGAGACGATCGTTCTGGCTGAACAAATGTGGACATGGTTCAGTAAGTTGGTTGAGAATATCGGCAACGGAGACTACTCGACCGTCAATCGTGAGAAATGGGAGCCGGAGACATGGCCTGCCGAGGCGCAGGGATTGGGCCTGGTGGAGGCCCCTCGAGGCGCACTGGGTCACTGGGTGATGATCAAGGACGGAAAGATCCAACACTATCAGGCGGTGGTGCCGACAACATGGAACGCCTCTCCCAGAGATTCAAAGAAGCGCAGGGGTGCGTGCGAAGCTGCCCTTGTGGGCACGCCCATCCACGATCCTGAAAAACCGTTGGAAGTGTTGCGTACAATCCATTCGTTTGACCCGTGTATTGCCTGCGCTGTACATCTCTATGATTCGACGAATCGAGAAGTGGCAAGAGTTCGTGTCGAGATATGAGAAAGACGGTGGTTGTCGGTTTGGGAAATCTCCTTTGCCGGGATGAAGGGATTGGTGTCCACGTTCTTGAACGATTGGAGAAGGAGGGTGGATTGCCTGATGAGGTAGGTGTGATTTGCGGGGAAACGGGTGGACTCGCTCTTCTTCCTGCTCTGACCGAAGCTTCTGCCATCGTTTTCGTCGATGCGGCTGACTTCGACGGAAAGCCGGGCGACATACGAGTCTTCAGAGAGGATGGAATTCAAAAGGAGAGAAATACCCCGCTGTCCGTTCACCATGTGGGGCTGCACGACCTTGTTTCTCTTCTTGCTCTTGAAAACCCGTTCCGCCCGGAGATTGTGGTTGTGGGCATAAAGCCGAAGGACCTTCGAGTGGGACTCGAGATTTCCTCTGAGGTGGAGGAGGCTATCCCTTGCGCTGTCATGAAGATTCGGGCGGAGGTGGAGAGACTGACTTCCGGTAGCAAGAAGAAAGGTGGCGGGTGATGCCAACGTCGACCGAACAAAGCAGTCTGATTGTGGTGGATGACGAATTCTCGGTGCGCGATTCATTGTACAACTGGTTCCGGAAGGACGGCTACCGGGTGGACACGGCCGAGAATGCAACCGAGGCCTTGCAGCGCCTGCAGGAGAACTCCTATGATGTCGTCCTCCTGGACATCAAGCTGCCCGGAATGGACGGGATCGAGCTGCAGCGCCGGATTCACCAGATCGATCCAAACCTTGCGGTGATCATGATCACCGCATACGCTTCGGTGGAAACGGCGGTGCAGGCCCTGAAGCAGGGCGCTTTCGATTACGTCACCAAGCCGATCGACCCGGACGAGCTCAGCCACCTGGTTCGCAACGCCCTGGAGCAACGCCGTTTGAAGGCTGAGAATATCCAGTTACGCGAAAAGATCGAAGAGTTGTCTAAACTGGATGAGATTGTCGGCGACAGCCCGCAGATGCAAAAAGTGCTCGAGCTGGTGCGCTCTGTTGCGGCCACCGATGCCACCGTGCTGATCCGTGGCGAGAGCGGCACCGGCAAGGAGCTGATTGCTCGAGCGATCCACGCCAACAGTCCTCGGCGTTATTTTCCCATTGTGCCGGTGAACTGCGGGGCGCTGCCGGAAAGTCTGTTGGAAAGTGAGCTGTTCGGACACGAGAAGGGCGCCTTTACCGGAGCACACTATCGACGCAAGGGCAAGCTCGAGATGGCCAACGGCGGCACGCTCTTTCTCGACGAGGTTGGCACCATCAGTCCGAAAACGCAGGTGGACTTGTTGCGGGTGCTGGAGACCAAGGAGTTCACCCGCCTCGGCGGCAACAAGTCGATCCGGGTCGATTTCCGGGTGATCTGCGCCACCAATCAGAACTTGGAGAAGTTGGTGGAAGAGGGGAGATTTCGGGAGGACCTGTATTACCGCATCAACGTGTTCAGCATCTACCTGCCGCCGCTGCGCGAGCGCCGCTCCGATATCCCGTTGCTGGCGCAACATTTCTTGCGCAAGTATGCTCTACAGATGAACAAAAACATCACCGAGATCAGCCCGGAGGCGATGGACATCCTGGTTCGTTACGGCTGGCCGGGCAACGTCCGCGAGCTGGCCAACGCCATCGAGCGCGCTATGGTGGTCGGCAAACCGCCAGCAATCCACCCGGAGGACCTGCCCTTTCAGTTGAGCCGGAAGGTCGAAATGAATGCAGGAGATACGCTGGCCGACGCCGAGAAGGTGCACATCGCCCATATCCTCGAGCGCACCGGCTGGAACATCACCCGGGCCGCAGAGATCTTGCAGATCGACCGGGCGACCCTGTACAACAAGATCAAGAAATATGGACTGCGGAAGTAGGCGGCGATGTCTTTCCTCACCCTTGTGCCGATCTACTTCAGCGACCACAAGGCCCTCCTCGGGCCGATGGCCGTGCGCCTGGAGCGGGTTTTCCTGTTTCCGGTGCGCATCCGCCACCCATGGTTCGATCCTGAGCTTTCCTTTGATTCTTCCCGAGGCCAGTACAATTCAACCGTGCTCCTTGGCCAGCTCCTGAGTGAGCCGTCGGGCGGTGCCCCAAGAGTGCTGGGCGTCACCAGCGTCGATCTGTTTATTCCGATCCTCACCTATGTCTTCGGCGAGGCCCAGCTCGACGGTCGAGCCGCGCTGGTGTCCACCCACCGCCTGCAAAACGAGCTATACGGCCTGCCTTCTGACCCGCAACTCCTTCTCGAACGGCTGCTGAAGGAGGCGGTCCATGAGCTCGGTCACACCTTCGGCCTGATTCACTGCCCCGCCTCCGATTGCGTCATGCACGCCTCCACCTATGTCGAAGAGATCGACCTCAAGTCAGCGGACTTCTGCACCGCCTGTCTCCGCCTGCTCCGCGCACGGCAGCCGTCGGTGGAGTAGGGGAGTTCGCTGCGTTGGGTGTCGGGTGTCAGAAATTGAAAGCCAGATGACGCCGGGCGCACTCCATCGCCCATCATCCGTCACCCATCTTCCATCAGCTTCCA
>CAZGRP010000017.1:0-11694 GCA_964527995.1 uncultured Cytophagia bacterium
TCCCACTATCCGCCTGCCACCCGCCGGAATGCCTTGCTGGCGGCTGCCACCGACGCCTTGACATCCTCGTCGTTGTGCGCTGTGCTCACGAAAGCCGCTTCGAACTGCGAGGGCGCAAGATAGACACCCTGTTCCAGCATGGCGTGAAAATATCTGGCATAGCGCTTGGTGTTGGAAGTCTTGGCGCTGGCCAGATCCCGAACCTCGTGGTCGGTGAAAAACAGGCCTAGCATCGAGCCGACTCTCGTCTGGTAGACCGGCACACCGGCTTCACGAGCCGCCTGCGACAGCCCGGCCGCCAGCGCCGCCGCCTTCTCTTCGAGTAAATCGTAAGTGCCCTGCCGCTGAAGCTCCCCAAGCGTGGCGATCCCCGCGGCCATGGCCACAGGGTTTCCCGAAAGCGTGCCCGCCTGGTACACCGGGCCCTCCGGGGCCACCATCGACATGATCTCGCGCCGGCCGCCATAGGCACCGACCGGAAAGCCACCGCCGATGATCTTGCCCAGGCAGGTCAGGTCCGGCTGGACGCCGTAAAGCTGCTGCGCACCACCATAACTGACCCGGAACCCGGTGATGACTTCGTCGAAGACGAGCACTGCACCGTGGTCGCTGGTGAGTTCGCGCAGGCCCTGCAAGAACCCGGGCTGCGGCGGAATGACCCCCATGTTTCCGGCGACCGGCTCGACGATGACCGCCGCGACTTCATTGCGATGGGTTTCCAGAAGCCGGGCGACGGCTTCCAGATCGTTGTACGGAGCCGTCAACGTGGTAACGACGGCGGCTTTTGGCACGCCAGGCGAATCGGGCAGACCGAGCGTTGCAACGCCCGAACCGGCCTGCACCAGCAGCATGTCGGAGTGGCCGTGGTAGCAGCCGTCGAACTTGATGATCTTCTCGCGCCCGGTGAACGCCCGCGCCAGCCGCAGGGCGCTCATCACGGCTTCAGTACCGGAGTTGACGAATCTCACCTTGTCGATGGACGGGACCGCCTCTACGACCATCCTGGCAAGAGAGACTTCGGCCTCGGTCGGCGCCCCGAACGAGGTGCCGTTTTCCACAGCCTCGATGACCGCTGCGACGACCGCAGGGTGCGAATGCCCGAGGATCATGGGGCCCCAAGAGCCGACGTAGTCGATGTACTCCTTTCCGTCCGCGTCGTACAGCCGTGACCCCGAAGCGCGCTGGATGAAGGGAGGTGTGCCGCCTACGCTGCGGAAGGCGCGTACCGGGCTGTTCACACCCCCGGGAAGGTATTTCTGGGCTTCGTCGAAGAGGAATTGGGATTTGGTCATGTCTGATTCGGGGGTTATGAATCATCAACCACGAAAAGGAAGCACTTGTCGAGAGTAGCCAACAGATAGCGGCTGCCAACCGATGGCCATCCGCTGGCCGTTTCCATCTGTTCGGACATCACGTACATCAAGGCTCCCCTGGTTTGCGGCCGACTCGCACTGGCCGATCTACCCCAGCCAGCGAGCCACATCTTTGGCGTGGTAGGTGAGGATCATGTCCGCGCCGGCGCGCTTGATGCCGGTGAGTATCTCCAACACGATCCTTTGTTCATCGAGCCAGCCGTTGGCCGCCGCGGCCTTGACCATGGCGTACTCACCACTGACGTTGTAGGCCGCCAGAGGCAGTTCAAAATTTTCACGCACCGCCCGGATCACGTCCATGAACGCCAGGGCAGGTTTGACCATCAGCATGTCGGCGCCTTCCTCGACGTCGAGAGCTGCCTCGCGCAACGCCTCGCGGACATTGGCCGGATCCATCTGATAGCCGCGGCGGTCGCCAAATTGTGGCGCCGAACCCGCTGCGTCGCGAAAAGGGCCGTAGAAGGATGAGGCATACTTTACTGCGTAGCTCAAGATCGGCGTATTTATGTAGCCGGCCTCGTCAAGGGCGCTGCGAATAGCGGCCACCATACCGTCCATCATCCCGGAAGGAGCCACCATATCGGCCCCGGCCCTGGCATGACTGACCGCCTGGCGGCCGAGCAAATCGAGTGTGGCGTCATTGTCCACATCCCCGTCTTTGATCACCCCGCAGTGGCCGTGGTCCGTGTATTCGCAGAAGCACACATCAGTGATCACCTGGAGGCCTGAAACGTTCTCCTTGAGGGCACGGACTGCCTGCTGAATAATGCCAGCGTCGCTGGTAGCGTCCGACCCGACGGCGTCCTTGGATGGTGGAATGCCGAAGAGGATGACGGCCGGGATCCCCAGCGCTTTGGCCTGCTGGACTTCAGCGACCAGATGATCGATGGACAACTGATACTGCCCGGGAAGCGAGTCGATCGGCCTCTTGACGCCTGCCTCATGGGTGACAAAGAGCGGGTAGATGAGGTCATCTACCGACAGATGCGTCTCACGCACCATTCGACGCAGCTCTTCGGTGCGGCGCAGTCTGCGAGGTCGAACGTAGGGGTGAAACATGATCTCCTCCCAAAAACCGTTACAAGCTCAGAGCGGCGCAGGAGCCGCTGCTCCCTGCGGCTGTCGTTCCACAGCCTGCAGCACGCGCTGGGCCACCTGATGTGCCTGGACAATACAGTCGCCGACACTGATGCCGCCGCGAAAGTTCCCGGTCACGAAAAGCCCTGGCAACTCCGACTCCAGACTCTCCAACTGAGCGATCCGCTCGCCGTGGCCGAGAGTGTATTGAGGGATCGCCCGCGGCAGCCGATGCACAATCTGGAACACCGGCGGCTCACTGATGCCCAACAGGTCCCGTAACTCGTTGCTGACCACCTGGCCGATTTCCTCGTCACTCAGCTGCATCTGTTCCGGCCGCCTCATGCCGCCGACAAAACTGGTGAGCGCGATGCGGCCCTCCGGCGCCCGGCCTTCGAACAGCGAAGAATTCCAGATCGTCCCGAGAAGGTCACGCTTTTCGACAGCCGGCACCAGAAACCCGAACCCGTCGAGTGGATGGCGGCATGCCTGCCGGCGGTAGCCCTGGAACACGACAGCCACGGGAGCGTAGGGGATCGCCCGCAAACCGGCGGCGGCTGCGGCGGAAAAAGCCTCGATGAGACGGGCGGCTGATTCTGCCGGCGTGGCGAGCACGACTGCCTCCGCAGTCAGAGTCGTGGCTCGGCCATTCGACTCGTAGACGACCTCGAGCCCGGCCACGGTGCGAGAGATCCTCCGAACCGCTGCCTGTGTCACGATACGGTCTGCAAGGCGCCGCTGGATTGCATCGGGGAGCGATGCCATCCCGTGGCGGAAGGAAAAGAGCTCTGCAGACATCTTATTCTGGGCCTGGCCTTTCTTCCCTTCCTTACGTTTCTTGATGGCCCCCTTGATGAGGCTACCGTAGTCACGTTCGAGGGCGAAGACTTTGAAGAAGGCGTCACGGATGCTCAGTTGATCGGGATCTCCGGCGTAGACCCCTGAGACGAAAGGGTTGATGACATAGTCGAGAAACTCATCTCCCAGGCGGCGACGAACAAACTGGGACACGGTTTCCCGCTCCGCGTCCGGGCACCGCGACACGAACGGCTCGCGCAACACTCGCAGCTTTGCACGCCAGGTAAAAAGATCGCTCTTGAACAGAGCAGGAGGACTCATGGGCAGGGCACGGAGACGCCCGGCACGAAGAACGTAACGGGCCTTGGCCTCTGGTCGCGCATAAAGCAGCTCCTGCCCGATTCCTACTTTGGCGAAGAAGTCGCTCAGAAGCGGGGATGAGTCCAGGGTGCTGTTCGGCCCTAACTCAGCCAGATAGCCGTCGGAGCGCAGGGTGCGGATGACGCCGCCAACGCGGTCCGAGGCTTCGAGCACGGTGACATCGACGCCGGCATCGTGGAGCCAGAAGGCGGTGGCCAACCCCGAAATGCCGCCGCCGACGACTATAACGCGGCCACCTTCTCGGTCAGCCATGGCTTCGCCTCTTGAAGGGTGAGATCAGCCAATGCCTGAATGTAGGCAGGGTGGTCGTTGATTGCCGGCATAAGAACAAAGCTTTCGATGCCGGCCGGTTCTGCAGCATCCCTGCGGATCTGGATGTCGATTTCATAAAGCGTCTCCGAGTGGTCCGAGACGAAGGCCACCGGGATGACCAGCAGGTGGCGGACGCCCTGGCCACCCAGTTCCTTTACCTTGTCGATCGTCGATGGCTCCAGCCACTGGGCCCGGCCCACCTTGCTCTGATAGCTGATGTGGTGGGCATGCGAGTAGTCCAGCGCCTTCATCGCCGCGGTGACCGTGGCGTGGATGTGCTGCTCGTAGGGGTCGCCAGCCTCGATGACGTTCAGCGGAACACCATGGGCGCTGAAAAGCAGATGCACGTCCTCACGGACCTCTGGAGCGAACTTCTCCAGCCCCTCGCGGATTCGCATCACCAGCGCTTCGATATAGCTCGGGTGGTCGTAGTAGTCGCTGATGATCCGGGTTTGGATCTGGCCGTCAAGCCGCTGCTTCCGCACCAACCGGTTCCATTCATTGATGCTCGAGCCCGTGGTCGTCTTTGAATACTGGGGGTAGAGGGGCAACAGAATGAATCGGCGCACACCGTCTTCGAGCGCCTGTGCCAGGGCTTCGTGGGTGAAAGGATGCCAGTAGCGCATGGCGATGTAGACCTTGAAGGGCCCGTGCTCTGTCAGACTTTCCTGCAGGGCGGTCGCCTGGACCTCTGTCAGTTCGTTGAGTGGTGATTTGCCGCCGATGGCGCGGTAGATTTCGGTCACATGTTTGGATCGCTTGGTTGAAATGTACTTTGCCAGCGCCTTGCGCAAGAGGCCACCCATCTTCGTGTCGATGATGTCGGGGTCGCAGAACAGATGATAGAGAAAGGGTTCGACGGCGTCCAACGAGTCGGGGCCGCCGAGGTTCAGAAGCATGACGCCGATCCGTTCGTTCCGGGTGGTCATACAGTCCTCGAGTAGATGGGTCTTCCCTCTTTCTTGAGATAGGCGTCGAACGCCATGGCGATGTTGCGGATCAACAGCCGGCCCATCTCCGTGACGTGAAGTACCGGGCCGTCGAATGCCAACAATCCGTCCCGCTCAAAGCCTTGCAACTGCTTCAGGGCATCGTCGAAGTAGGTATCAAAATCGATCCCAAAGCGCCGTTCGACACCCCGTCGATCCAGCTCGAAATCGCACATCAGCCGCATGATGACGTGGCGGCGGATCTGGTCGTCGTCGCTGAGCCGATAGCCGCGCTCGGTGGCGAGCCTGCCCTGGTCGAGCGCAGCATAGTACTCGGGGATGTCTTTGAGATTCTGGGCGTACACCGATTCGGTCTGGCTGATACCGGACATCCCGAAAGCGAACAGGTCGCAGCCGGCGCGCGTGGAGTAGCCCTGGAAGTTACGGTAGAGTGTCTTGTTGCGCAGGGCGATGGTGAGCTCGTCCTCAGGTTTGGCAAAGTGGTCCATACCGATATAGACGTAGCCGGCCTGGGTCAACCTTTCGATGGAAAGTTTGAGGATCGCCAGCTTTTCCTCCGGCTTGGGCAGGGTGTTCGGGTCGATGACGCGCTGGTGTTTCTTCAACCAGGGGACATAGGCGTAGTTGAAAAGGGCGATGCGATCCGGCGAAATGTCGATCAGCTTCTCGAGGGTCTCCGAGAATGTGGCGACCGTCTGAAAAGGCAGGCCGTAGATGAAATCCAGGTTGATACTCTGGAAGCCCAGGTCGCGGGCCACCTGGACGAAATGGCGTGTCAGCGCCTCTGGTTGAATCCGGTTGACGGCCTGTTGGGTCGCTGGATTGAAGTCCTGCACGCCCATGCTGGCGCGGTTGAATCCGACCTGACGGAGTGCCGCCATGTGCTCCTCCGTGAGGCCTCGCGGGTCGATTTCGACCCCGATCTCGGCATCCGCGGAGAATTCGAAGTGGTCCCGGATGGCGGCGAAGAGACGGCGGATCTCGTCCGGGTCCAGGTAGGTCGGGGTGCCACCGCCCCAGTGGAGCTGGACCACACGACGGCCCGATTGCAAGAGTTCAGCGATGAGATCCATCTCGCGGATCAGGTAGTCCACATACTCGCGGATGCGATCGCGGTTGTGGGTGATGACCATGTTGCAGCCGCAGAAGTAGCACAGTGTGTCGCAGAACGGGATGTGGAAGTAGAGAGACAGGTCGCGCTCCGTGGGCCGAAGGTTGGTGCGTCGGATCTCCTCCTCGAACTCCGCGGCAGCAAACGCCGGGCTGAACTGCGGCGCCGTCGGATAGCTCGTATACCTGGGCCCCGGGCGATCGTATTTGCGCATCAGGTCGATGTCGACCGTCAGGGTGGATTCTTGGCTCGTCATTTCAGTTCTCAGACGTGAGGAAGCAGTGACGAAAGGCCCACGGGGAGGCCTCACCCGGACATGCATCCACGCGCAGCGTGTGCCCGGTTCGAAATGAACCGACCAGTTTTGGGATAGCAGATCTTTCTGGCAATCACTAATTCCCAGCTTCCAGGTTCCCAACTTCAGCCGCCGCAGTATGAAACGCGGGACTCAACTCTTTCACAGCCTGAACCAGCACCCGTGCGTGCTCCGGCGGCACGTCCGGCAGGATCCCGTGGCCGAGATTGAAGATGTGGCCCTGTCCGAGGCCGTATTTCTCCAGCACCCGCGCGACTTCCCTGCGAATCACCTCCGGTCTGGCATAAAGCGCCGCGGGATCCAGGTTACCCTGCAATGCCACAGCCCCGCCGACGCGCTCTCGAGCCACGCCCAGATCCGTGTTCCAGTCGATACCGAGGACATCGGCTCCGGTGGCTGCGAGGTCGACCACCGAGTGGCCGGCACCGCGAGCGAAGAGAATCACAGGAACGCCGGTTTCTCGCAAGCCATCGACAATGCGACGGAGGTACGGCAGCGAAAAGGTACGGAAATCATCCGGAGACAGAACCCCGGCCCAACTATCGAAAATTTGAACCACGTGCGCGCCGGCGTCGATCTGGGCGCGAAGGTGGCGGAGAACGGCTGCTGTGAGAAGGTCAAGAAGCTCGCGGAGCTCGTCTGGGTGGTTGTACATCCAAAGCTTGACCTGCTTGAAGGTGCGGGAGCCGTGGCCCTCGATCATGTAGGCGGCCAGGGTCCACGGCGATCCGGAGAAGCCGATCAACGGCATGCGCCCGGCCAGTTGCGACAGAACCAGGTCGATGGCCTCGTAGACGTAGTCCAGATCACGGTCAGGTTCGGGAAGACGCAGCCGCTGGAGCCCGCCGGTGGGCGTGAGCGGCTCTGTGAAGTGGGGGCCCTGGCCCTCGGCAAACTGAAGACGCATGCCCATTGCCTCAGGGATCACCAGGATGTCGGAAAACAGGATGGCCGCGTCGACGCCCAGGTGCTCGACAGGCTGTAGGGTCACCTCCGCCGCCAGCCGCGGCGTACGCACCATGGTAACAAAGTCGTATCGCGAGCGCACTTTCTGGTAGGCAGGCAGGTAGCGTCCGGCCTGGCGCATGACCCACACTGGCGTGCGCTCCGTCTGCTGCCGGCGGCAGGCACGTAGAAGCAAGTCGTTTTCGAGTATCGGTTTCATCTCACTTCGAGTGCACTTCATGGCACATCATTTGGGGTGGCCGCAGCATCTGTCTGAACGCCTGCTGGTGCGTCTGTTACATTTCGATGGCGGTAGCGGGCGTGCACAAGGGCATCCGCCAGTGCCTCTGAAGAGGGCAGAGGCGGCACGACGTCAACGCTGAGGCCGGCGGCGGCCACGGCCCGTTGAGTCGTCGGCCCAATGGCGGCGATGCGCAACCCCGATGCTTGTTGGCTCCGGACTTCATCAACAGAAAAAAGCTCCAGAAAATGCCGCAGCGCTGAAGGACTGAAAAAGGTGACGGCGTCGACGGCTCGCAGCTCGATCTTCGGGCGTTGGCGCGGGTCCAGATGCCAGGGCGCAACAGTACGGTAGACGGGCACTGCGACCACCTGCGCACCCAACTCACAAAGGCCTTCGGCCAGTTCTCCGCGGGCTTCCTCGGCCTGCGGAATCAGAAAGCGCTGCCCGGTAACACCCTTCGCGGCGAGTTCGGACAGAAGCCCGCTGGCACTCTGCTGCTGTGGAACCAGGTCGACGTGGAGTCCGGCGCTCTCGGCCGCTTCGGCGGTCTTGGTCCCGACAACCGCCAGGCGGAGATGTCGCAGGTCTGCCGCTGTAGCGTTGCGATCTTCGAGTCGTTGGAGGAAAAAGCGCACGGCGTTCGCACTCGTGAACACGAGCCAGTCGAAGTCCGACAGCCGTGAAAGGGCGGAGTCGGTGTCGTGCCACGAAGAGGGCGGGGCGAAGACCACCATGGCAGCCTCTATGACCGTGGCTCCCCGTTGGCGCAAAGCCCGGACAAACGGCCGGGCCTGTGCCGGTGCCCGAGTGACGAGCACGACGATGCCGTGGAGCGCTTTGGACTCTGGGGTTATCATTCGCCGATACCTTCGGCCTCCGCCGCCAGCAGGGCCTCGGCGCCCTGCTCTTTCAGCTTGTGCGCCAATTCCAGCCCCAGATCCTCGGCTGCCGCCAGGCTCCCGTCGACGCGGTCATGCAGGAGTATGCTGCCGTCGGCGGAAGCAACGAGGCCGGACAGCGTCAGCCTGCCTGCTGCAGCCTTGCCGAGAGCGGCGATGGGGACTTTGCAGCCGCCGCCGAGCGCCGCCAGAAAAGCCCTTTCAGCGATCACGGCGTGGAAATCCTCCTCGACAGTGAGCGATTCAGCCAGACGGCGGGCTGCTGCGTCGTCCTGGCGGATCTCGATACCCAGGGCGCCCTGGCCGGGGGCCGGGAGGAATTCCTCAGGGTCGAAGATTTGCGTGGCCCGTCCTTTCCAGCCGAGCCGCTGCAGCCCTGCCACCGCCAGGATCGTGGCGGCATAGAGCCCTTCCTGGACTTTCCGCAGCCGGGTGTCGACGTTGCCGCGGATATCGACCACCTGGAGGTCGGGCCGCAGGTGACGCACCTGGGCCGAGCGTCGCAGGCTGCTGGTGCCGATGCGGGACCCTTCGGGTAAATCCTTCAGACCTGTCCCGCTGGCCGACACCAGAGCATCGCGTGGGTCGGCCCTGCGAGGTACGCCGGCGATGGTCAGGCCGTCGGGCTGCACCGTCGGCAGGTCTTTCATGCTGTGCACGGCGATGTCCACGTCACCCGCAAGCAGTGCCTCCTCGATCTCCTTCACAAAAACGCCCTTGCCGGCGAGTCTGGACAAGGGCGTCTTCAAAGCGCGATCTCCAGTGGTGGTGATGGTACGCACCAGGAACTCGACGTTGGGCCACCGCTTCCTCAGTTCCTCCATCACCCAGTTGGTCTGAGCGAGGGCGAGCTTGCTCTTGCGGCTGCCGAACAGGATGCGCTGTCTCACGGCACGGTCTCCAACGGCTGAGGGCGCGCCCGCACAGAAGTGGCGGCTGCTAAGGCCGGATCGATATCGTCATACCCGTCGAGGTGGAAGAGCCGACTCAGGGACTCGGCGAGTCCCGCTGCATCACCTGATTTTGCTGCGCTGCGAAGGGTGGTGATGGGCTCGTGGAGCAGCTTGTTCATGATGCCGACGCTTAGGGCTGTGATGATCCGTTCCTCGCGCTCACTCAGCTCGCCGAGACGCCGGAAGGCCTTTTGCAACTCCTGGGTGCGGATCGCTTCCGCTTTTTCTCTCAAAGCTACGATCATCGGCGTCACTCTCTCGGCGCGAAGGCGCGCCACGAAGGTCTGGGCCTCGCGTTCGACAAGCTCCTCGGCTGCGGCGATCTCGGGGCGTTGCTCAGCCAGGCGCGTGCAGGCCAAATGATGCAGATCCTCGAGGTCGAAGAGGCGAACGCCGGGCAGTTTCCGCAGTTCGGGGTCGGCGTCCCTGGGCATTGCAATGTCGATGATAGTAAGATAGCCGCGGCGTCCCTCGAGAGCTTGAGTCACGAGCTCAGGTGTCAGGACGCAGTGGGGCGCCCCGGACGAAGAAATCACTACATCGCTCTGGCGAAGGACCTCGGGCAAGGTCTCGTAGCTCGCCACCTCGCCGAACAGGTTGCGCAACTCAAATTTGCGCTGTTGTGGGTGCCGGCTGATCCAAAGCAGATGCGTGGCGCCTAACTCCTTCAGGTACTCGGCAGCCAGCTTCCCCATCTTGCCCGTGCCGATCAGCAGGAAGTGCAGCCCGCGCAGGTCCGGGTGTAGCTGGCTGGCCAGATCGACGGCAAGGTGGCTGACCGACACAGGCCGGTGCCCGAGCCGGGTCTCCGTGCGCACTCGCTTGCCTGCATGGAGTGCATGGTCGAACATCTCCGAAAAAACGGGGCCGACCCTGCCGAGTTCACGTGCCAAGAAATAGGCGTGCTTGACTTGTCCCTGGATCTGGTTTTCTCCGATCACCATGGAATCGACGCTGGCAGCTACCCGAAAGAGATGCCGGATGGCGTCGCGGTTGCGGCGGAAATAGAGGTGGGGCAGAAGCACCTCGCGGTCAAGGTCGAAATACTCGCACAGGAAGCTCTGCATGGCCTCCTGGCTACCAGCGGCCGATGGAAACACGGTGTAGAATTCAGTGCGGTTGCAGGTGGAGATAACGACTCCCTCGCGCGGCGGCGGTGACTGTTCCATCATGGCAGCGAACACACTGGCCATCTCACTGTCTTTGATGGCGACGCGCTCCAGGAGGTCGAGCGGGGCGGTCCGGAAACTGATACCCGTAAGCAGGATTTCCACGGCGTCTTCTTCTCCGATTTAGTCTCTGTTCCCTCAGTCCCCTTCACTTACGAACCATTCCGACTCTTACAACAAGCATGCCAGAGCCGATGGCTCCCCGGCTGGCGGCCCGAGCGTCTGCCTCTAACGGGCGGTCTACACATAAGCCATTGATTTCGTTACCCGCGAAAAGCCGCCAATCCAGGAGTTGAAAGAAGGGAGGCGTTGGCAATATTCGGCTCCTTCCAGAAATTGGGAAATCCGTTTTCATTTTGGAAAAGGTCTTTTCAGCGTGAAAATGGGGACGGGCCGCTGCAAAGCGGGGAATGGATTTGCAAAAGATCATCCCGGGTGTTATCTTCACGCACACTCGAGTCGAGGAGGATGCTCTTGGAACGAAGCAGAATCGATCAAATCGTCGAGATCTTGCGGTCCGAGGTCGAGCGGTTCCGCACGCCCATCGTTACACAGATTCGCGATGACACCCGCGATCCCTTCCGGGTCTTGATCTCCTGCCTGTTGAGTCTGAGAACCAAGGACGAGGTGACGGCGAAGGCATCGGCGCGTTTGTTCAGGCTGGCAGCGACGCCGCACCGGATGCTGGATCTGGATGAGGAAGAAATCGCGCGAGCCATCTACCCGGTCGGCTTTTACAGGACCAAGGCGCGCCGCATCAAAGAAATCTGCCAGGCCCTGGTGACGGAGCACGATGGCAGGGTGCCGGCCGACTTGGACGAGCTGTTGAGCCTCAAAGGTGTGGGTCGAAAAACTGCCAACCTCGTGGTCACGCTCGGGTTCGGGAAGCCGGGGATCTGTGTCGATACCCACGTCCACCGCATTTCCAACCGTCTCGCTATCGTCGAAACGAAAAACCCCGAGCAGACCGAAATCGCTCTGCGTCGTGTTTTGCCCGGCGAGTACTGGATCGAGTTCAACGACCTGCTGGTTACTTGGGGACAGAATGTCTGCAAGCCGATCAGCCCGCTCTGTTCGGAGTGCGCCCTTGCTGCACTGTGCCCGAAGACCGGGGTGGGGAAGAGGAGGTGAGTGGGACGACGGCGAATGCAAAATGCAAAATGCAA
>CAZGRP010000017.1:11794-55735 GCA_964527995.1 uncultured Cytophagia bacterium
GGTGGAGCGGCGGACGATGCGTGGTTTCTCGGCTTGCGAATGCCTGCATCTTTTGCTATATTAGCAGCGCCCTTGGGCCGGAGCGGAGGTCGGCCCGGGATTCTTCACTCAAGCTTCTAGTCATCTGAAACCATGGCGGCCGTGAAAGCCGAAAGGGCCGGGGTTCGTGACGGCATTTCTTGACGAGGTCTGGCAAGGCATCTATCGCAACCGACTCGCCTACCTGTATGTCCTCCCCAGCTTCCTCGTTCTGGGGTTTGTCGTTCTCTATCCTTTCTTTTACAACATCGTGATCTCCCTGTCGAACATGAGCTTGACTCACTTTCGAGAGTGGAGCTTCGTCGGGCTCGAGCAGTACGGGCGCGTTTTTCGTGAGCCACGCTTTTACTCCGTGCTCATCAAGACGGTTGTGTGGACGGCCGTCAACGTTTTCTTCCACGTCACCATCGGCGTGTGGCTGGCTTTGATGCTGAACCGCCCGCTGCTCGGACGCAGCGTGTTCCGGACCCTGCTGATCCTTCCTTGGGCCGTGCCTCAATACATTACCGCGCTGACGTGGCGAGGCATGTTCAACTATCGCTACGGCGCAGTGAACTTGATTCTCACCCGGTACTTTGGCATCGGGCCGTTCGAGTGGCTTTCGACGCCCACGGGAGCCTTCACCGCGGCCACCGTCGCCAACATCTGGCTGGGATTTCCGTTCATGATGGTTGTGGCGCTCGGTGGTTTGCAGTCGATACCGCACGAGTTGTACGAGGCTGCCGAAGTTGACGGCGCCAACTGGTATCATCGCATCGCCCGCATCACGTTGCCGCTGCTGAAGCCGGTGATGGTGCCGGCGATCACCCTGGGCGTGCTGTGGACGTTCAACAATTTCACGGTGATCTGGCTGGTATCGGATGCCGGCAAACCCGCGGACAGCACCCATATTCTGGTGTCCTATGTCTACAGAGAGGCCTTCAACTACTACCGCTTCGGCTATGCAGCGGCGCTGTCCATGGTGATCTTTCTCATTCTGCTGGTGTTCACCATTGCCTTCATCCGGCGCACCAAGGGAACGGAGGCGGTCTACTGATGCGGACCCGCAAAGACTCGCGGCTTCTCACGGCCGCGATCTACGCAGCTCTTGTGGTTGCTACTGGAATCACGATCTATCCGATCATCCGGGTGATCGGTGTATCGTTGCGGCCCGGGAACATGCTGCACACCACCTCCCTGCGGCTGATTCCGGAGAACGCCACGCTCGACCAGTACCGCACACTGCTGTTCGAACGGCCGTTCTTGCGCTGGCTTTTCAACAGCACGCTGGTGTCGCTGGCCGTGACCATCGCCGGTGTGTCGCTGGCTTCGACGGCCGGATACTCGTTGTCGAGATTTCGGTTTGCCGGCCGCAATTTTGCCATGCTGGCCGTACTCACTACGCAGATGTTCCCGGTGACCATGCTGTTGTTGCCTCTTTTCCTGATGCTCATCCAGTTGAAAATCTACGACTCGTTTCTCGGTCTGACCGTCGCCTACACGGCGACAGCCCTGCCTTTTTGCATGTGGCAGATGAAGGGCTACTACGACACGATCCCCTACAGCCTGGAGGAGGCCGCTCTCATCGATGGGTGCTCGCAGTTTCGCTCGTTCTACCAGATCGTTTTGCCTCTGGCCGCTCCAGCTCTGGTCATCACCGGCCTGTTCTCCTTCATGGCCGCCTGGTCGGAGTATCTGGTTGCCGCCGTGCTTCTGAGCGATAGGCGGCTCTACACGCTACCGCTTGGCTTGCGCCAGTTTCAGCAGAACTTCGACACGGAGTGGGGTCTGTACGCTGCGGGGGCGGTGCTTGTTTCGGTACCCGTGGTGATGCTGTTCGTGGCTTTGAGTCGATGGCTGGTGTCAGGGCTGACTCTCGGGAGCGTCAAGGGATGAAGACGTTGCTGCCACCTCTGGCAGCAGCTTGACGGGAAGTTCCTATGTTGTTTCCAACTTTGAAAACGCGCGGCGATGAGGATCTCGGAAAGGTGCTGCTGGACTGGCTGCACGAGCCGTCGGGAAAGCAAAAAGCGCTGCGTCGATTCATATGGCTGGCGGCCCTGGCCGTGCTGATCTTGCTTGCCTTTTCGCCGCTGATGAAGGAGTTGGGCGGCTCGTTCGCTGGCGCTTTGGGGTATGCCCTGATCATCCTGTTTTCCTCGCTGTTGCCCAGACTGTGGAGAAGGCAGGTGGCACACACTTACGAGCTGCGCGAAAGAGGGCTGGTTATTTACCCCGACACGGCCAAGGAAAAGGGAGCGATTCGTTTTGCGTGGTGGTCGGACTTTAAGGATGTCGTGCGGCGGGATAACGGCGTGAAGCTGATCCCGAAATACTTCGTGCAACAGTCGGTTTTTCTGCCCACCGGGCCACGCCGTTTCGATGTTTATTTCGTTTGCCGCGAGAAGGTGTGGCAGGCAAAATTCGAGCGCATGATGCAGCGCTTGGGCTCTGCGAAATCACGATGAGGGGAGTGGCGAAGACAGCCCTCGTGGTTCTCGCCTTGACGGCGTTCTTCGTTGTCGACGACATTCTTTTTCTATTACTTGCCGGGGAGGTCGCTGGCTGGCCGGGGCCGGCCTGGCTTGCTTTTCTCATCGGTTTTTTCGTACTGGCGGCGAACTTCCTTGGAGCAATCTGGGTGTTCCGATTTCTTCGAAAGAAACCGGTGACCGGGAAGGAGGGGATGATCGGCGTCCGTGGGGTGGCGCTCGATTCGATCGAACCGAACGGCGAGGGGCAAATTCGGGTGCGCGGCGAAATCTGGAGGGCCGTGAGTGACGAGCCAATCCGTGCGGGACAGAAGGTGATCGTGAAAGCAATCAATGGCTTGACACTCCTCGTCGCCCCTGTGGAAGAGGGCCGCTCCGAGGCACCACGGCCGTCCTGAGGGTCGGCCGACTTCGAGGAGGAAGAATCCTCTCGTGGACTGGTTTTTACCCAGCTTTCTGGCGCCGCTGATCGGTGTGCTCTTTGCCCCCCGTGAGCGCGGCCTGCTTGAAGAGGCGCATTTCCACATCACCCACAGCTTCGGGCATTTGTCGGCCGCCCCCGTGCCTGACTGGGTGCGCGGCATGACGCTGTACGAGGTCTTCCCGCGCGTCTATCCGCCGGACGGCACGCTGGAGGCGGTGCGCCGCGATCTGGCACGGATACGAGGCCTCGGAGTCGGCTGCATCTGGTTGATGCCGATTCATCCCGTCGGAGAAATCGGACGCAAGGGGACTTACGGAAGCCCCTACGCCGTGCGGGACTACTTTGCCATCGATCCCGGCCTGGGCTGCGAGTCAGACCTGAGGAGGCTGGTCGAAGAAGTACACGGTAACGGCATGCGCATTATCATGGACGTGGTGCTCAACCACGCCGCCAACGATCACGTGGAGATGGCGCGCCATCCGGAGTGGTTTCGGCGAGACCGCAGCGGTCGGTTCACGCGCAGGGTGAACTCCTGGTCCGATGTCACCGACTGGGACCATGCGAATTCTGAAACCCTCGACTATTTGAAGAGCGTCTTGTGCTATTGGGTGCGTGAGTTCGATGTCGATGGCTTCCGTTGCGACGTGGCCGGTCTGCTACCGCTGGATTTCTGGGAACAGGCCCGGAACGAGCTGCAGGCCATCAAGCCCGATATTTTCCTGCTGGCCGAAGGCGATGATCCCAGAATGCTGCTCAAAGCCTTCGACGCCACCTATGACTGGGACCTCTACTACATGATGCTGGATGTGCGCCAGCGTCGAGTTGATGCTTCGGAGCTGGCTCGTCTGCTGGAACGGCAGGAACTGCTCTATCCGGCAGGCTCGGTTTTGTTGCGCTTCCTGGAAAATCACGATCTGCTGCGCGCCACAGCTCGGTTCGGGGTGCGCGCCTTTCGTCCGTTCGCCGTGATGATGTTCACTGCCAGTGGCATCCCGCTGATCTATTGCGGCCAGGAACTGGGGCTGCAGGAGTGGGCCGAACTGTTCGAGAAAGAGGTCATAGACTGGCGCCCAGGCAGACGTTCGGCGCTGCGGTTCTACCGCGACCTGGTGGAGTTGCGCCGTCGCTTCCCCGTCTTTTTCGAGGGTCGGACTTCCCACGTCGAGACCAGCGCTCCCCGGGAGGTCGCTGCTTTCCTGCGGACAACCGACAGCCAGGTCGCCGTTGTCGCCGCCAACTTCCGCGGACGGGCTGCCGACGTGCGCCTGTCCTTGCCGCCTCGCGTCTTTCAATATCACGACTGGCAGGTGTTCGCCTCTGGCAAGAACGGCGGGCGGCAGCCAAAAGAGTCGATGACGCTTCGGATACCCGGGTGGGGGTACTGGGTGGCCGTCTCCCGTTCGCCTGCAGTCAGCGGCAGCCCAAGTACGACATGAGCCGCCTTGATTTCATGCCTCGACCGCTGGCATTCTCGCCGGCATCCTGCCGCGTTGTCCGCCTGATAGCTTGCATCCTGGCGCTGACGCTGTCTGCGGCGGTCGCTCGATCGCAATCGCGTGGCACCCAGGTGGGCCCCGGTGTCACGCACCGCTTCGTCTATGATCCCCGTGGGCCCTGGGCCATCCACATCCTCGAGGTGGATCTGACCAGCCCGTACCTCGCAATCGAAACCGTCAAGGCGGGGGATCGTCTTGCTGGGCGGGAACGCACCAGCGCCATGGCCGCACGGCGGGACTGGCAAGGGCATCGTGTTGTTGGAGCGATCAACGCCGATTTCTTCACCCCCAACGGCACGCCCATCAGTTTACAGGTGAGTGGTGGAGTCATAGTCAGAGGCCCCAGTCACCGTACCTTCTTTGGCATCACCCCCGGTGGCCGGCCGCTCTTCAGGCGCGTGGAGTTCAAAGGCACCGTCTTCATGCCTGACACCATGCTGGCCATCGTGGGAGTCAATACCGCACACCAGGAGGAGGGGTTGGTCTTATACAATGCGTTCTCGGGACCGACCACAGGTCCAGACTCTTCCGCGGCCATCGTTATTCTGAAGCCGGTCGGCCGGGTCTTGGCGAACAGGCCGGTGCGCTTCGTGGTGCAGCAGATCGACTCGTTAAGCGGACATCGGGAACCGACGGACTCCACATGGGTGCTTGCCGGACAGGGGCGACACCGAGGCCTGCTCTTGAGAGGGCTCTGCGAAGGGGACACGCTCCGGATCGATCTCCTCCTGCCGCCGCTGAAGCCAGCCCTCAAGGAGGCGGTCGGAGGGCTGCCCCGCATCATACGCGACGGCCGGGTCTCCGTGGAGACCGACATCGATGGTGGCAAGAAGTTCGCCACACAGCGCCATCCGCGCACAGCCGTAGGCTTTTCGGCCGACAGCACGCGGCTGTGGCTGGTGACTGTGGATGGGCGCCAGCCAGGCTACAGCATGGGTATGACCCTGTTCGAGCTGGCAGAGTTTCTCCTCAAGTTGGGCGTCTACCAGGGGGTCAATCTCGACGGCGGGGGCTCGACAACGATGGTGGTGCGCGGAAGTGTTGTAAATCGGCCGTCGGACCTGCAGGGGGAGCGGCCGGTGGCCAACGCGGTGCTGGTGGTCAGCCGTGCCCCGACAGGTGCATTCGCCCGGCTGCGACTGTGGCCTCGGCGAACCGTCGTCCTCGCCGGTGATACGCTCCGTTTTCACGTGTCGGCTCTGGATCGGTTCTACAACCCGGTGGAGCTTTCGGACCGAAAGATCGAGTGGAAGGCCGAAAACCGCATCGGAAGGGTCAGCGCCGACGGGCGCTTCACAGCCGCTGCCGTCAACGATTCCGGCTATGTCTTCGTGTCGACTGATGCTCGCGAAGGTCTGGTTCGGGACTCTGCCTACGTGATCGTACGGACTGCGACCCGCATCGTGATCGAGCCCGATTCAGTGACTCTTCGATCTGGTGAAAGGCGGCAACTCCGCGCGTACGCGGTGGGGGCGGACTTCACCCGGCATGAAATCGAAGCAGCCAGGGTGGCGTGGCGTGTCGACGGCGACATAGGGGAGATCCGCCGGGACGGCTTCTTCACTGCCGCTGATTCGGGGCGCGGATGGATCGAAGCGCAAGTGGGACACCTCGTGGGTCGGGCTGAAGTGTCTGTCAAGGCCGGCCGCCGCGAAGACGGGCAACAATTCTGATTTATCCTCTAGATGACGACCCGGCCTGGCCCTGACCGGCGGGAGATCGTAAAGAAGTTCTCCAGGGGTATGCAGCGATTGTTTGCATGGGTGCAAGAGATTGCATACAGTTGCTCGCCGATAGCGCCATATGTCGCCCGTCCCTCCTCGAGGGCCACAAAATGCATCTTGGCACAGTGCTTGCCGAGCGCCTCTTCCGGACGGAGGAGGATATCAACCTTGGCCAACCCGCCTAGCTATCGATAACCTCTCCGAAAGGGACATCATATTCTCCCAGGCTCACCTCCAACGCATGCGAGGATTCAAGGGCAAATCCTGATAAATCTCCGAGGACCCGGCGCGCCCAGCCGGGGTGTCATTGTCTTCGCTTGAGCTCTACCGTGAGACGTGACCAGCAGAGGGAGAGTTCGCCGTCTTTCCCCGCCCGGACATTTGCACCTTTCTGGAAATCCCCACACTGTGAGGACCCGTGGTTCCGCGGGCCTTTCCCGGCGAGGGGTTATGACGCCCACAACCAACCTTCATCGGCCCTGACCCACTTTTTTTCAAAACAGTTGTTTACCCACAGTTAGCCAGGCCACTAGCAACAGGAGGGCAGAGGCATGAGAAAGCTTCTCTTTGCAGTTCTGACGTTGGGGTTGACTCTGCTGTCCTCGTCGGTCATGGCCCAGCGGTCGGTTACGATCGCGGGCACGGTGACAGACGAGGCTGGCAATCCCCTCGCCGGCGCGAACGTCTTCCTCAAGGACACTCACTTCGGCGCCGCAGCCGACGAAAAGGGCCGCTACAGCTTCGCGCTTCCGCCGCAGCTCGTTCGCGGCCAGAAGATGCAACTGGTGGCTCGATTCATCGGCTACCGTTCACAATCGGTGACCATCACTCTCACACCCGGCACCATCACACACGATTTCAAGTTGCCGGTGGACGTTCTCGAGCTGGAGTCCGTTGTGGTCACCGGTATGGGTGGATCGCAAATCAAGGAGAAGCTGGGCGTTTCCATTGCCAAGGTTCAGCCGGCCCTGATCACCAGATCGGCCGAGCCGAACGTTGTCGAGGCGTTGGCGGGCAAGGCTCCCGGCGTTGAGGTCACGGCAACGAGCGGCGACCCGGGAACGAACAGCTTCATCCGCATCCGAGGCGCGGGGTCGATCTCCAGAACCACTCAGCCGCTGTTCGTGGTTGATGGCGTCCCGATCTCCAACCGCACCGACTACAACATGGGTGCCAACGGCGGCACAGAGACCACGAACCGTGCAGCAGATATCAACACCGAGGACATCGCATCGGTGGAGATTCTGAAGGGGGCTGCAGCCGCGGCAATCTACGGATCTCGAGCCGCAAACGGTGTCGTGATCATTACGACGAAGAGCGGCAGACCTGGGAGAACCAAGATCTCCTACAAGCTCAGCATCGGGGCGAGCACTCAGTCGAAGTTCTATCCGCTACAGACCTGGTTCGGTCAGGGCACAAAAGGTAAGTTCGTCAAGAACTATTCGCGGAGCTGGGGCAGGCCGCTCAACGTGAAGGGCTCGCCCTACTACGACCCGAGCAAACCCGAAGACAAGGTGTACGACCACGGCCGAGAAATCACCGGCACCGGATGGAGCAATGAAAACAACTTCACGATATCGGGAGGTCGTGGACTCACCACCTTCTTTCTGTCGTTTGGTCGCCTGTACCAGAAGGGTCACTGGAAGGCGGGCTCGGACTACGAACGCTATACCGGGCGGCTGAAGGCGACCCAGACGATCAGCAGCAAATTGAGGCTGACCGCAAACGTCGCCTACGCCAATACCCGGGCTGACTATCTGCAGCGAGGTGATAACGCCATCGGTCTGATGCTGGGCGCACTTCGCACCCCGCCCGAATTCAACAACCTGCCGTACCTGGACCCGGTCACCGGTTTTCACCGCTCCTACCGGTACAGCGACGCGACCGTCCTGCGGAAGAGTCGCAAGTTCAACAATCCGTTCTGGACGATGTACGAGGGCATCAACAAAAGAGGCGTCGGCCGGCTCTATGGCTATGTGAAGGCAGACTTCGATCCTTTCGATTGGGTCAATATCAACTACACCCTGGGCTCCGACTACTACAACGATGACGCCATCTATGTGGAGCCACCCGGCGGGTCCCGGAACGACGGCAACGGCCAGATGAGGCGAAGCGACTTCATCGATCACGAAATCGATGGCAACCTCATCATCACCATCAATGCTGACAAGTTCCTGAAAAAGTTCAGGAACATCGGCGGCACTTTGATGCTGGGCCAGAACTTCAACAGCCGCAAATACTCCAGGCTCGAGGCGACCGGCAATACCCTGGGTGCGCCGGGGTTCTTTGAACTCGACAACGCGGTCAGCATTACGACCAACGAGTTCAAGTCTCTCATCCACACGGAGTCGTTCTTTGGACAGGCGACGGTCGACCTTTTTGAACAACTCTATCTGACAGGCGCCCTGCGGAATGACGGCTCGTCGACCTTCGGTGTCAGCCAGAAGCGGCACTGGTACCCGAAATTCAGCGCGGCCTGGGAGTTCACGAAACTTGCCACTGTGCCAGCTCTCGATTTCGGCAAACTTCGCTTCGCCTTCGGAGAGGCGGGCGTGCAGCCTGGCGTCTACACCACGATCTCCGCGTACAGGTCCGGCTTCAAGGGCTTTGGGCTGTTCACAAGCACAAACCTGAACCTCACGTATCGTGGCAAGAGCGGCTACGTCTCGAGCGCGAATATGGGCAACAACGACGTCAAGCCGGAGCGGACCAAGGAGTTGGAATTCGGCGTCGATCTGGCTTTCCTGAAGTCGCGCATCGGTCTCAACGTGACGCGCTACCTCTCCCGGTCCACCGACGTTCTTTTCGACCGCAACGTCGTTCCCTCCACCGGCTACTTCTCGCAGACGGCCAACGCCGCCACCATCGAGAACAGGGGATGGGAGGCCAGCCTCGATATCGCGGCGATCCGGAAGCGCAACTTCTCGTGGAACCTTGGCCTGAATTGGGCCCGAAACAGGAACATGGTGACCGCCATGTACGGCGCCAAGTGGGTGCAGATTGGTCGCTGGGCCTATGCCGCTGCCGGTCACGAACTCGGAGAACTGCGACTGAATACCTGGGTGCGCTTCGGGTATGGAATGAAGGTCGACGGTGTGGACATCGACAAGGCGTATTCAGGCTGGAAGAAAGGTGACGTCTACATCCCCGAGGATGGATATCCGATCATGTCGCCGGAGCCCATCTGGTCGGGTCTGAGCGCGAACCCGAAATGGACCGGCAGCATCCGCAACGAATTCACCCTGTTCAAGAACTTCACCGTGTCGGCGTTCGTCGACATCGTGCAGGGCAACTACATCATGAATCACGGTGCGGGTGCGTTGTTCTCCTACGGCACGCACAAAGGAACTGAGGACCGCGGCCAGGTCAAGTCGATTCCGCTGACCGGAAAGTTCGGCACCGGTCCCGATGGCCGGACCGACATTCAGGGGTTCGGGCCCGGCGCCATCGTCGTCAACGGCAAGAGCGTCGGCAAGCCGGTAGAGTTGACCGAGGCCTGGTACCGATCGGCGGGAGCAGGCTTTTCGGGCGATGGATTTCAATTCACCGAGGACGGGAGCTACATCAAGCTGCGCGAGGTTTCAGTAAGCTACCGGCTGCGCAACAAGTTCGTAAACAGCCTCGGGTTGAGCGACATCGTGTTTCGGCTGAGCGGCCGGAACGTCCGTACCTGGACAGATTACACCGGATTTGATCCGGAGTCCAACCGGCAGCAGGCCACCGGCGCGCGGGACAGCGACTACTTCAACCAACCGCAGACCCGGTCATTTCTTTTCACGATGTACGTCAACTACTAATCACCGGGAGGCATAGAGATGAGAAGGAAAATAACGCTGCTAATCGGGCTGCTCGCGCTGGCGGGCTGGACGGTCGGCTGCGGCAGCGATTTCCTCAACGGTCCGGATGTGACCGATGACCCCAACCGGGCGACGCAAGTACCTCTGGACAATCTTTTCGTGGGAGTGCAGGTGAACTGCTACGGGGTCATGACGGGTCCTCTCAGCTATGTCCCGGTCATGTTCCTCCAGCAGATGTCGGGAGTGTCACAGCACTACTCGGGTTATGAGCGATACGAGATGACGGGCGCCGAGTTCGATGACCAGTGGAATGCCGTCTACGGCGGGGGCGGCCTCATCGATATGAGAAAGATCGAGAAGAAGGGGCTCGACGAAGGAAAGCACACGCTGGTCGGCATCACCAAGCTGTGGGAAGCCCTGGTGATCAGCACGGCCGCGGACTTGTGGGGCGACATCCCCTACTCCGAGGCGGCCAACCCCGACATCCCGCACCCCAAATACGACAAGCAGTCTGAGGTGGCGCAGCAAGTGCTGGATCTCATCGACAGCGCCATCGAAGACCTGAATACGGGCCAACCCTTCTTCGACGGCTCTTTCGATTTCACCTTTGGTGGCGACAAGGACAAGTGGATCGCCGCAGCCCACACACTCAAGGCTCGCATCCTGCTGAACTGGGCCGAGGTTAAGCCCGAGAACTACGCCTTGGCGCTTGCAGAGGCTCAGATGGGGATCAGTTCGGACGCCAACAACTGGAAAACCCGGCATTCGACCACACGGGGCGAAGAGTCGCTGTGGTATCAGTTCGAGAGCTATCGTTTCGGCTACATGAGAGCGGGAGCGTTCCTGGTGAACCTGCTCAAGCAGGACAACGACCCCCGCCTGCAGATTTATCTCGGCAAGGACAGCAACGGCGGCTATTCCGGGTCCAATCCGGGTGAGAACAACGGTGCTGCGAGTTTCCTCAACCCAAGTACCTTTGGCGCCAAAGAGTGGGATGTCGATCTGGTCTCCTGGTTCGAGAATCAGTTCATCATCGCCGAGTCCCAGTATGCCACCGGAGACGAGGCAGGTGCCTTGAACACGTTGAACAATGTCATCCAACCGGGTCTGGAGGCCAAGTGGGAGCTGCCGCCGAACTCGCTGCCGCGCTACGACAGCAACCTGTCCGGTGTCGATCTGCTGGAGGCCATCATGATGGAGAAGTACAAGGCGATGTTCCTCAATGTGCAGATCTGGAGTGACTGGAAACGCACCGCCTTCCCGATTTTGCCGAGCACGCCACTGGGACGCCGGATTCCGCGCCGCATGCTCTATCCGTTGAGCGAGATCAACACCAATCCCAACGTCCAGTTCCTCGGGTGGTATGTGAGGACAGAAAACGACCCGGGTAATCCAAGCTACCCCGGTCGCCAGGTCAACGAGTAAACCAGGTCTTCGACCGCCAGGCAGAATCCCCTGCTCCCGGCTCTGCGGAGCAGGGGATTTTTGTCGTGGCGAACCCGCGTGCGAGGCAAAAATGAAAAAAGACAGGAGCAGGCATCTGTGCCTGTGGGTTTTGGCCCTTCTGCTGCCACTGATCGCCGGCTGTTCTTGCGGCAAGGGGACACGTGACAGAACCCGCCGTTTTGATCGCAATCTGATTACATCGGAGGAGATTCAAATCGCCAACGCCGGCAACGCCTACGATCTGATCAAAGACCTGCGACCACAATGGCTGGAAGGCCGCGGCAGAAAGTCGATCAAGAACGTTCCGTCGACTCTGCCAGTGGTCTATGTGAACGGACTCCGGGAGGGCACGGTCAACTCGCTGCGCACGATTCCCACGGACAACATCGCTGAGATTCGCTTTCTGGGTCCGGGGGATGCCATGATCCGATTCGGCTTCGACCATCCTAGCGGGGCGATCCTGATCACCATGCTTCAGTGATCGGGAGCCGCGCGACCACATTTCCGCGCCAACCTGATGCCTGGCCCCGCCGCTTTTCCCGTCGTCGCTTGCAATCACTCACAAGGAGAACGACTCATGATCGACATGAAGAAAAAGAGCCTCGCTCTTCTCGCCATATTCACCTTGCTCGTCTCTGTTTCCATTGTCCGCTCCCAGACTTTCGATCCAAGGCTTCTTGGCGACATGAGGTGGAGAAGCCTCGGCCCGGCCAATTTTTCAGGCCGCATCGTCGATGTAGAGGCGCTGGATCGTGACTTTCGCTACGTCATCGTGGCGTCGGCTTCAGGCGGGGTGTGGAAGTCGGTCAACGCCGGGATCACCTGGGAGCCCATCTTCGACCACTACACGACCGCGTCGATCGGCGACATTGCGATTTTCCAGAAGGACCCGAACATCATCTGGGTAGGTACGGGTGAAGCCAATAATCGCAACGATGTCGGCTGGGGCGATGGCATCTACAAGTCAGTCGATGGAGGCAAGACGTTCAGAAACGTGGGCTTGAGAAATACGTTCCAGATCGCGCGTGTGGTGACGCATCCCACCGACAGTGACATCGTCTACGTTGCAGCGGTGGGCGACCTCTGGGGCGACTCGGGCGACCGTGGCCTGTTCAAGACCACAGACGGCGGTAAGACCTGGACCAAGCTGACAGACGGACTTCCCAACGACGGAAAGACCGGCGCCATCGATCTGGTGATGGATCCGAGCGATCCCAACACGCTGTATGTGGCCTTCTATCAGCGGCTGCGTAAACCGTATCGCTTCGAAAGCGGTGGACCCAACGGGGGGATCTTCAAGACGACGGACGGTGGGAAAACATGGGTCAAGCTGACGAGGGGCCTGCCGGAAGGCGACACAGGCAGGATTGGCCTGGCCATCTACAGAAAGGACCCGAGGGTCGTCATGGCCATCATCGAGCATGGGTACCAGCCCAAGGAGGATGATCCGGGCTATTATGACATGAAGCGCCTCGGCACCGGCGTCTACCGCTCCGAAGACGGTGGCGAAACCTGGACTTTTGTGAACCGCTACAACAACCGGCCTTTCTACTACAGCCAGATCCGCATCAATCCCCTTGACGACGACAGGGTGTACGTGCTGACCACTACCATGATGTTGTCGGAGGATGGCGGCAAGACCTTCCATCCCGCCGGCCCGTCATTCGAAGGAGGTCTGGACTACCACGCCATGTGGCTGGATCCTACCAACAAGGACCGCTACTATTTGGGGAAAGACAAGGGGCTGACGCTGACGCAGGACGGCGGCGAGTCGTTCGTGCTCTTTGACAACCTGCCGGTGGGCCAGTTCTATGCCATCGGCGTGGACATGCGGGAGCCGTATTACGTCTACGGCGGCACCCAGGACAACGGGACCTGGGGCGGGCCGAACTTCAGCAAGGATGTTCGGGGTATCCTCAACGATAGCTGGTGGAAACTGCACTGGGGAGACGGCATGTTTATCCAGATCGACCCGACCAACTGGCGCAAGGTCTACACAGAGGCCGAGAATGGCAGCTTCCGCAGATACGACGCCGAAACCCGGCGGGTCGAGTTCAGCCGGCCAAGCCCAAAGAACATCGTCAACTATCGGCAGTATGTCGCGGCACGAGAGGGCAAGACCCCAGAACGGCTGCCGGGAACATTCCGGTTCAACTGGCGGGCGCCGCTGGTGATGTCATCTCACAACCCTCAAATTCTCTATCTGGGTGGCAACTATCTTTTCAAGACGGTCGACGGTGGCCGTCACTGGCGCATCATCAGTCCGGACTTGTCGACCAATGACCCGGTGAAGACAAAGAGAGAGTCGGGCGGCCTGACCATCGACACCACGGGCGCCGAGGTCCACTGCACGATCACGGCGATCTCGGAGTCGCCGCTGAATCCATCGCTGATCTGGGTCGGCACCGACGATGGCAATGTACAGATCACCCGCGACGGCGGCGTCACCTGGACCAACGTCCGGCCGAACATACCGGGCGTGCCGGAGGGCATCTGGGTCAGTTCGGTGGAGGCCTCCCGCTTCGATGAGGGTACCTGCTACGTGACCTTCGATGGCCACATGAGCGACAACTTCTCGACCTGGATCTTCAAGACCGAGGACTATGGCAAGACCTGGGTCAGAATCACCAACAACATCCCCGATGGCCAGACGATGTTCGTTGTCAGGGAAGATCCGGTCAACAAGAACCTGCTGTTCGCAGGGTCTGAGTTCGCTTGCTTTGCGTCGGTCGACGGCGGCCAGTCGTGGTTTCGTTTGATGAACGACATGCCGACGGTCGAAATCCGGGATCTGGTGATTCACCCGCGGGATCACGATCTCATCGCTGGGACCCACGGTCGCGCCATCTGGATTATGGACGACATCACGCCGCTGGAGCAATTGAGCGACTCCGTTCTTGCCGCCGATGCGTTTCTGTTCCGCAACCGTCCGGCGACGCTCTGGGAAGATCACACCAGAGGCGGCGTTCGCGGAGAGATGTTCTTTGCCGGTGAGAACCCACCCTATGTTCCAAAGCGAAAAAACATCGTCAGAGCCAAGCTGGTTGTCGGCGGGTTGATCAACTTTTACCTCAAGGCTACGCCTCGCAACCCGGTTGTCTTCGAGATCTCGGATATCACTGGACTGAACAAGAGGACCATGAGCGTCTCCGGTCACCCGGGGATCAACAGAGCGCTGTGGGACTTGCGGTTCGATCCTACGCCGAAGCAGACCCGGAAGTTTGTCGAGCAGTTGAACAAGATCCTGGAAAAGGTCTCCAGGCTGCCGAGACTGACGGCGGCCCAGAAGAGCACCGCCCAGGAGGCGCGTCGGGTTCTACGGGCGCGACCAAGCGACCAGGCCTTGAACCAGATCTTCGACAAGTTGCGGGAGCGCTTCGGCTCGATGAGGGTTTTCAGGAGAGATTTCCGCCGCGGCAGGCTGCAGGGCAAACAGGTGCCGCCGGGAGAGTACCGCATCACCATGACCGTTGACGGCCGTGCATACACGGGCAAAATCACGGTCCGCAAAGACCCCATGCTGTTCTAGCCGAATCCTGGCACAACCGCTGGCCTGGAGCATCGCGGCGGGCGATTGCGCCAGAGCGGCAGGGACAACCACGGAGCACCCCAGACCTGAGGCTACCCCATCCTCGTACACCGTGACGTCCCACCAGGCGTAAGGCAGCCGCCACTCTAATTCTAAATCTCCGGTCTCCAATTCCCAACCTCCTGGAGTTGGAGACCGGGCGATAATTTGTCTTGACAATCCGGCTTTTGCTGCTTACAATCCTAATCGACAAAGCTGAGGAGGCGATATGAATCGTTCGCGACTCCGCACTTTCTTGCGCTGGACAGCCCCGTCTCTGTTCCTGACTCTCCTCGTGGTGCTGGCGCCGCTCGCCGCCGGTCAATCCTTGCCGCGGCCCGAGGAAGTCATCGGCTTCAAGGTAGGCACCGACAAAAAACTGGCGGACTACCATCAGATCGTCGATTATTTCGATCGCCTGGCTGCGGCATCGGACCGCATTCAGGTGCTGCGGCTCGGGAAGACCACCGAGGGCAACGATTTCGTCATGGCGGTGATCTCGTCTCCCCAAAACCTGGCACGTCTCGATGACTACCGCACTATGCTGCGCCGGTTGACCGACCCCCGCAAGCTCAACCCGCGGGAAGCGAGAGGGATCATTCGGAGGGCCAGGGCGGTCGTCCTGATCAACTGTGCACTCCACTCGACCGAAGTTGGGGCCACCCAGATGTCGATGGAGCTGGCCTATCTGCTGGCCAGCCGGAAGGACGCGGACACCATGGAAATCCTCGATAACGTCATCGTCCTGCTGGTGCCATCGCACAATCCGGACGGGCAGCTGAAGGTGGTCGACTGGTATCGCCGCTACCTCGGCACGAAGTACGAAGGCAGCGCTCTTCCCTGGCTTTATCAGAAATACACCGGCCACGACAACAATCGCGACTGGTTCATGTTCACCCAGGCCGAGACGCGGATCACGGTGGAGAAGATTCACAACGTCTGGTTTCCGCAGATCACCGTAGACATGCATCAGATGGGGCGGAACGGCGCCCGGCTTTTCGTGCCGCCCTACATCGACCCGTACGAACCCAACATCGATCCCATCTTGATCGCGGAGATTTCGGATCTGGGTACGTTCGTGCAGTCACAGCTCACGGCCCAGGGCAAGGCCGGCGTCGTCACCAACGCCATTTTCGACGCCTGGACCCCGGCGCGCGCCTACCCCCACTACCACGGGGGCATACGCTTCCTCACCGAAGCCGCCAGCGTCAAGATCGCAACTCCGGTCGACATCAAGCCGAAAGAGATGAAGGGCCGCGGTGGCTACAATCCGCTGCAAGCCTCCTGGAATTACCCGAAGCCGTGGAAAGGGGGCCGCTGGACGCTGCGGGACATCATCGATTACGATCGCGAGGCCGCCCTGGCTGTGCTGCGACATGCAGCGCGCAATCGCGCCGTCTGGCTGAAGAACTTCTACACGGTGTTTCGGCACGCTGTGGAGCCCAAAGAGAATCCGTACGCCTACATCGCGCCACAGAATCAGTGGGATGCCAACGCCCTCATCGAGATGCTGGAGATTCTGCAGACGGGCAGGGTGGAGATTCGCCGGGCAAGCAACGACTTTACCGCCGACGGTCGCCCTTTTCACAAGGGGGACTACGTGATCCTCATGTCTCAGCCGGTGGGAGCGTTTGCCAAAACGCTCCTCGAGCCTCAAAATTATCCAGAGATTCGTCCTGCACCCAAGGCCCCGATCCGCAGGCCCTACGATGTCACCGCCCACACTCTGCCGCTGCTCATGGGCGTGGATGTGGTGAAGATCGACCACCCCTTCAAGGCCGATCTGCAACTGGTCGAGCGGCTTCCCCGGCCGCCTGGCCGAGTGCGGGGGACAACGACTTCGTACTACCTTCTCGACCCGCGCAGCAATCGTGTTTTTGTGGCGATCAACCGGCTGTTGAAGCAAGGGGTGCCGGTGTACCGGCTTCTGGACGACCTGCAGCGTGGAGGGCGAGACTTCATTGCCGGCACCGTGGTCGTCCCCGCGGCCCAGGGGCAGGCGGTAAAGAGCGCCGTGCAGGCAGCGGGAGTCGAGGCCGTCGGGATCGAAGGCAAGCTCTCGGTCGGCGCGCTTGCCCTGCGCAGGCCTCGCCTGGGGCTCTATCAGAGCTGGGTGCCTTCGATGGACGAGGGGTGGACGCGTTGGGTGCTCGAGCGGTATGAGTACGACTACGAGACACTGCATGATTCGGACATCCGCGCCGGCGACCTGGCTGGAAAGTTTGATCTCATCATCCTGCCATCGCAGCGGGCGCGTACCATCATCGAAGGCCGAAGCGCCAAGGACACGCCAGCGGAATACGTCGGCGGCATCGGCAAGATCGGCGTCCGGAACCTGAAGGAATTCGTGGAAGCCGGTGGCACTCTCATTGCCCTCGACGCCGCCACCGAGCTGCCGATCAAAGAATTCTGGCTGCCGGTGCAGAATGTCGTGCAGGGGCTCAGGCAGGACGAGTTTTTCGGCCCAGGCGCCATCCTGCGAGTTCTGGTGGATCGGCACAACCCGCTCGGGTTTGGCTATCGCCGTGAAGAGGCGGTGATGTTTGTCAACAGCCCGGTCTTCCAGGGCAAGAGTGTGCAAACCGTTCTAACCTACCCGCTGAGCAATCCGCTCCTCAGCGGCTGGCTGGAAGGGGAGCGCAGGCTTGTGGGCAAGAGTCCGCTCGTGGTCGTGCCCCTGGGTCAGGGCAGGGTGGTCCTGTTTGGATTCCGGCCGCAGTTCCGGGCCCAGGCCCGTTCGGGTTACAAATTCCTTTTCAACGCCATTCAGTATGGCGCGTCGACATCGACGGAGGTCCCCTAAGAGGAGGTGGAGCAGCATGGTCGAGCAGCCCGTGGGCAGGTTTCTGAGACGGATCAAGGATTGGAAGATCCGCAACATGGTGGCGAACTACCTGAAGGCGCGGCGGAAGTTCGCCGAGACCTATCAACAAGTTGCAAAGGGTGACTTCATCTCGTTCGAGCAACTTCTGGACCTGTGCGAAGTGTTGTTCGAGGTCAAGGAGGATCATCACCTTCTCTTCAAGAGACTGGTGCATCCCCGCAGCCGGGAATTCGAGGCGGGCAACAAGTTCACGCCTTGCGACGTCGAGATTTCGTTTATGAACAATGTCGGCTTGCTGTTCCACAAAGCCATGGCGGCGCGGGAAGTCAAGTATGTGATCGAACACTATGAGGAGCAAAGCGACGCGGCCGAGCAACGGTGGAAGGAATTGCGTGTTTACCTGCAGGATCTCGACCGTCTCTTCAACGTCGGCCTCGACATTTTGACGAATCTTATTCGCCTGCACCGCGACAACGTTCTTCTCCTCAGTTATCTCATCGACGATTCACACGACGCCGCCTGCGCCTACGGCCTTGAGGGGGATCACTTGCTGTCGATCTTTCTGGATGGCGCCCCTCTCTCAGAACGCTACGAGAAGGTGGCGCGCTACTACCTGGACAGCGGCTGGCCGGACCGGGCCCAGAAGATTCTTGAAAAGCTTTTGCAGCTCGATCCAGAAAACCAGTTCGCTCTGGAGGCAATGCGCAGCCTCGAGGCGAAGCAGGTGGCCTGAAATCCGATATGCAGGCTGGCAAATGCAAGCTACAGGTCGTACAGGTCGCCGACTGCGGGTTGCATCCGCCACCTTGGGCCCGGTCGCTGCTCACTGCCGACGTCAGCCTGAACGTACGTGGTTGCTCCGCTGATGTCGTGCACGCCCTGACTGCCAGCGAGCTTTGATCCGTACTGCATTATCACCGGTGACCCATGCCCAAGCGCACGCGAACCACCGTGTTGCGGGAAAATCGCATCATCATCGGGCTTCTCGGCGTGCTGGTTCTTATCGGCGTTGGCTTCGTGCTTCACCAGGCCCGGTCGATTCTGCTGCCATTCTCGCTGGCGGTCTTTATTGGCTATGTCCTGAATCCGTTGATCAGCTTTTTCGAACGGCGCCGTATTCCGGGCGCGTTCTCAGTGATTCTGGCCCTCGCCGTCACCTTCCTCGTGCTCAACTTCTTCGCCGTATTGGTGTACACCAGCATCAAGTCTTTTTCGGCCGAATTCCCCACCTATGAGCAGCGCTTTGACGTCATCTTCCGGCACATTCTGCGTATCCTCGAAATCCCACCCGGGACGCTGAGCGGTCGGGCCGAAGGGTCGCCACCGGTGCTGTTGACCACGGTGCAAAATCTCTCCCTTTCCAAAATCATCGTCGCCGTCATGGGGTCGGTGCTCAATTTTGCATCCAACACCGTGCTCGTGCTTCTATTCCTGCTCTTCATCCTTGTCGGTCGCAACCAACTGGTGCGAAAAGTTCATATCGCCTTCGCGCCCGAGGTAGCGGAAAAGATCACGGCGATGCTGACCAACGTGAATGCGCAGATCCAGCGCTACCTGATCGCCAAGAGCGTCATCAGCTTGGCCACGGGGCTGCTGGCCACTGGCGTGTTGGTCCTGTTCAGGATCGAATTTGCCATCATTTGGGGGATCCTCACGCTGCTGCTCAATTTCGTGCCGACGGTGGGCTCGATCATCGCGACGGCGTTGCCCGTCGGCATGGCACTGCTACAGTACGGCAGGCTGGTGCCGGGCGTTTGGGTGCTGCTTGCGCTCGTCGGCATCCAGATCGTCATGGGCAATATTCTCGACCCCCGCATCGTCGGGCGCAGCGTCAACCTGAGTCCGCTGGTCGTCCTGTTCTCGCTGATCTTCTGGGGCTGGCTCTGGGGTATCATCGGCATGTTCCTGGCGGTGCCGATCGCCGTGATCATCAAGATCATCCTGGAGAACACGGAGTCACTGAGATTCCTCAGTGTGCTGATGAGCGTCGGCCCGTCCGAGGGTCGATGAGGAGCGACGACGGAACTCCAGAAGAAATCCCTTGACAATCCCCAAGCGGTTTGTTATATTTTGGCTACTTTTTGAGCCAAGTGAGGCATAGTCCATGCGGTTTTCCCTTCCCACGCATCTGTTTTGGTCTTTCGGGGGCTTTTGGTACTGGTATTATTATGCCAGGAGTGGGAAGGGTGCGGTCTTACGCGCGACGTAAGGTGTTGAATCATCCAGATTCGCAAGCATCCAACCCACTCTAGAGAGATCTGGAGTGGGTTTTTTGTTTTTCGCTAGGAGCGAAGATGCTCACCACTTTGACGTTTGACGACTTCCAAGAGCTGGCGGCGCGAGGCAACGTGGTGCCGCTGGCGCGGTCGTTTCTCGCCGACACGCTGACACCGGTCTCAGCGTTCTTGAGGCTTCGCCGGCCGGGTGCGCCCGCTTTTCTTCTGGAGAGCGTCGAAGGGGGCGAAAAAACAGCGCGTTACTCTTTCCTCGGACGGAATCCTTACATGACGTTGCGCGCCAGTGGGCAAGATATCGAGATCGACCGGTTCGGCCGGCACGAGGCCACCTCCGGGACCATTTTCGATTCTTTGCAACACCTGTTCCGCCGACACCGCCCGGTTCGTCCCGCCGGCCTGCCCCGCTTCACAGGCGGGGCTGTCGGCTACTTCAGCTATGAGACCGTACGCCTGATCGAATCTCTGCCGCCCCGGGTGGAGCCGGACCTGGACCAGCCGGATGCTGAGTTCGGCGTCTACGACACCATCCTCGCCTTCGATCACCTGAAGCACCAGATTCTTGTCATCACCAATGTCTTCGTCGAGGAAGGAGCCGATCTCCGCGAGAACTACGAGATGGCGCTGGCAAAGATCGACGCCGTGTGGCGCTCGCTGCAGAAGGAGCCGGAGGTACCCGCCCGTCAGCCTTCGGCGCCGGCCATGGTTGAATCGAACTTCAGCGAGGAAGCCTTCTGCCGGGCGGTGCGGCGGGCCAAGGAGTACATCCGCGCCGGCGACATCTTCCAGGTCGTTCTTTCCCAGCGATTTGAGCGGCCGATTTCCGTGGACCCGTTCGATATCTACCGGGCCTTGCGCGTGATCAATCCTTCTCCCTATCTCTACTTCCTCGATTTCGACCAGCGAACCATCATCGGCTCGTCGCCTGAACTCCTGGTCCGGGTCGAGGACGGCGTCGTCGAGGTCAGGCCGATTGCCGGAACCCGGCCGCGCGGCAGGGACGAGAAAGAGGACTGCGAGCTGGCGGACGAGCTGCTGAAAGACGAGAAGGAGCGTGCCGAGCACATCATGCTGGTCGATCTGGGCCGCAACGATGTCGGCCGGGTGAGCGAGTACGGCAGCGTCGACGTCACCGAGCTGATGCAGATCGAGCGCTACTCTCATGTGATGCACATGGTGTCGAATGTTCGAGGTCGGCTGCGGTCCGGCCTGGATGCCATTGATGCCTTCAAGGCCTGCTTTCCGGCCGGCACAGTGACCGGCGCCCCCAAGATCCGTGCCATGGAGATCATCGACGAGCTGGAGCCGACGCGACGAGGCATCTACGCCGGCGCCCTTGGCTATCTCGACTTCTCGGGCAACCTGGACACGTGCATTGCCATCCGCACCTTGCTGACTCAGGGCAACAAGGCGTACTTCCAGGCCGGTGCGGGGATCGTGGCCGACTCGGTGCCGGTGAGGGAGTACCAGGAGACCGTGCATAAGGCCAGGGCTCTGCTGGAGGCCATCGAATTCGCCGAAAAGGGGCTGCAGTGATTCTGGTGATCGACAACTATGATTCGTTCACTTTTAACCTGGTGCAGTATCTCGGCGAGCTGGGGGCCGAACCGGAGGTCGTGCGGAATGACGCTGTTAGCGTCGAGGATGTGCGTCTGCTGCACCCGGCTGCCGTCGTGCTCTCTCCGGGTCCGGGCCGGCCCGAGGACGCCGGCATCTGCGTGCCTTTGATTCGGGAACTGGCCTCCGAGGTGCCGATTCTTGGGGTATGCCTGGGGCATCAGGCCATCGCGCTGGCCTTCGGGGCCAAGATTGTAGCGGCGCCGTCCCTGGTCCATGGGAAGACCTCGAGGATCGAGCACGACAGCCGTACCGTATTCACCCGCATCCAGAACCCTTTCACGGCGACGCGATACCACTCGCTGCTGGTGCAGCGACAGTCGTTGCCGGAGTGTCTAGAGGTGTCGGCGTGTGCCGGCCAGTTGGTAATGGCGGTCCGGCACAGGCGCTACCCCGTTGAGGGCATCCAGTTTCACCCGGAGTCCATCCTGACGAGTGAAGGGAAGAGAATTCTGCAGAATTTCCTGACCACGTACACCGAGTCGTAGGGAGGGAGCAGAAATGATCCGCCAGGCGATCGAAACCATCCTTGCCGGAGAACACCTGAGCCGCCAGCAGGCCCACCAGACGATGTCGGCGATCATGAGCGGCGAGGCGACGCCGGCTCAGATCGGTGCATTTCTAGTCGGCATGCGAATGAAAGGGGAGCGACCCGAGGAGGTGGCCGGCTTTGCCCAGGCCATGCGCGAGAAGGCGACGCACGTGCCGACACGCCACGAGGCCGCCATCGATATGTGTGGCACCGGTGGTGACGGGGCCGGCACCTTCAACATCTCCACCGTGGCTTCGCTTGTGGTCGCCGGTGGCGGCGTGCCAGTGGCCAAACACGGCAATCGCTCGGTCTCCAGCAGGTGCGGCAGTGCCGACGTTTTGCAGGCGCTCGGAGTGAAGATCGATCTGACGGCAGAACAGATGGGGCGATGCCTGGATGAGGTCGGAATCGCTTTTTTGTTTGCGCCGGCGCTGCACCCGGCCATGAAGCACGCCATCGGCCCGCGGCGAGAGCTGGGAGTGCGCACCGTTTTCAACATCCTCGGGCCGATCACCAACCCAGCCCGGGTCCGCCGGCAGGTGCTTGGAGTGTACGATGCGAGTCTCGCCCGGCTTCTAGCACAGGTGTTGGCGGAGCTGGACACGGTGCACGCTCTGATCGTCCACGGCGAAGAAGGCCTTGATGAGATCTCCATCTGTGGCCCGACATTGGTGTTGGAAGTGCGCGGCGACCGGGTGCGAGAGATGCGGTTTGAACCCGAAGATTTCGGATTGGCTTCGCGGGGCGATGACGGTCTGGCAGGCGGAGACGCTAACCGCAATGCCGAGATAGCCCTGCAAATCCTGCGCGGGCTGCATGGCCCATCGCGTGATGCTGTTGTGGCCAACGCTGCCTGCGGGTTCCTGGTTGCTGGTGCGGCTTCTGATCTACCGCAGGCGGTGGTGCTTGCACAGACTTCGATCGACACGGGCGCCGCGCTGCAGAAACTGGAAGCCCTCATAGAGTACACGAACCAGGCCTAGGCCGGCGCCACCGGGGTCAAAGGCCCGATTGGTTCATCTGTAAATCACGAACATTGGAACGGAACCGTTGCCTGATTTCCTGAGCACCATCCTTACGGCCAAACGGCGCGAAGTTGAGGCCAGGAAGAACATCACTCCACTGGCAGAATGGGCGGAGCGCTGCCGAGATCAGAACGAGCACCGTTGCTTTGCAGAGGTGCTGCGGCGGGAGGCGGAGATCACCGTCATTGCCGAGATCAAGAAGGCCTCTCCCTCGGCGGGGGTGATTCGCGACGATGTCGAGCCGGAAGCCGTGGCGCGCACCTACGCCGATCATGGCGCGGCAGCCATCTCAATTCTGACTGAACGACATTTTTTCCAGGGCGACATCGGAACCTTGCGCCGGGTTCGGCAGGTCGTCGAATTGCCGCTGCTGTGCAAGGATTTTTTCATCGACCCCTATCAGGTGGTCGAGGCTCGCGCTCACGGTGCAGATGCGGTCCTTCTGATTGTCGCTGCCCTGGAAGAGCAGCAGCTGGCGGAGTTGCATCAACTGGCGATGGAGCTGGGCATGGAGGCGCTGGTGGAAGTTCACGACGAGGACGAACTGAGAAGGGCCCAGAATGTCGGTGCCAGCCTCGTCGGCATCAACAATCGCGACCTGGTTACCTTCGCTGTGAACCCGGAGGTCGCCCGCCGACTCGGCCCGCTGGCCGCAAAAAGCGCGACCGTGGTCGCCGAAAGCGGCATCAAGACATCCGAGGATGTCGCTGCGCTTTCTGGGTGCGGTATCGACGCCGTTCTCATCGGAGAGGCACTGATGCGAAGTGCCGACATCGGCGCCGCCCTGGAACGTTTCATCGGGTTTAGCAAGTGATTCGCGTCAAGATCTGTGGCATCACACGCAAAGAGGATGCTCTGCTGGCGGCTCGTCTCGGGGCCTCAGCCATCGGGTTCATTTTCTACCCCCGCAGCCGGAGGTACGTGGAGCCCGCCCTTGCGGGCGAAATTGCCCGGACATTGCCTCCCTTCGTCGCCGCAGTGGGCGTGTTCGTCGATCCGACCCTCGAGGAGGTGGAGTCGGTCCTGCGACAGGTACCTCTTTCAGGCATTCAGCTCCACGGGAACGAAACGCCGCAGTTCTGCACGGCCTTTCGCCTTCCCGTCATCAAAGGATTTCGCGTCGGCCCGGAGTTCGATGTCGGCCAGTTCAGCCGTTACCGCGGTCTTTCTCTCCTGCTCGATGGGTTCGACCCGCGCCAGCCTGGCGGCAGCGGCAAGTCGTTCGACTGGCGACTGGCAAGGTTGGCTCGCCGGTACGGGCCCATCATCATCGCCGGAGGACTACGTGCCGAGAACGTCGCCGAGGCCGTAGGCGTTGCCAAACCTGACGCGGTCGACATCTCAAGCGGCGTCGAATCGGAACCCGGGAGAAAAGACCCGCAGAAGCTGCAGCAACTGTTTGACGTCATCGATCAACTCAACCAGGGCGATCATGAGCCAACCTGACGAGCACGGCCGCTACGGCCGATATGGCGGAAAATTCGTGCCGGAAATCCTCATTCCGGCTCTCGAGGAGTTGGAAACGGCGTATGCTGAGGCCCGAAGCGACCCTGCCTTCGAGAGAGAGTTAGGCGAAGCCTTGCAGGACTATTCCGGCCGGCCCACGCCGCTCACCTGTGCGGCCCGCCTGAGCCAGACCCTAGGCGGTGCACAGATTTTCCTGAAACGCGAAGACCTGAATCACACCGGAGCTCACAAGATCAACAACACCCTGGGGCAGATCCTGCTGGCACGGCGCATGGGCAAAGAGCGCATCATCGCCGAAACCGGGGCCGGGCAACACGGCGTCGCCACGGCCACGGCCGCCGCCAGATATGGGTTGCGCTGCGTGGTCTACATGGGAGAGGAGGATACAGTCCGGCAGCGGCTCAATGTCTTTCGCATGCATTTGCTGGGAGCGCAGGTCATTCCAGTGCGCTCTGGTAGCCGAACCCTGAAAGACGCCATTAACGAGGCCATCCGCGACTGGGTCAGCCATGTGCGCGACACCTTCTATCTGATTGGCTCGGTGGTCGGCCCACACCCATATCCCATGATCGTGCGCGACTTCCAGTCGGTCATCGGCCGCGAGACACGCGAGCAGATTCAGAAGCAGACCGGAAGGCTCCCCGACACGATCATTGCCTGCGTCGGCGGTGGCAGCAACGCCATCGGCATGTTCCATCCGTTTCTCGACGACCCCGAAGTTGAGTTGATCGGTGTTGAGGCGGGCGGGGAGGGTCTGGAGGGGCATCGACATGCGGCCACGCTGTGCCGCGGCCAGCCGGGCGTGCTGCACGGCGCTTATAGCTACCTGCTGCAGTCCGATGACGGCCAGGTGGCCGAAGTGCATTCGGTTTCCGCCGGGCTGGACTACCCAGGCGTCGGACCGGAGCACAGCTTCCTGAAAGATCGTGGCCGGGTGACCTACACCGGCGTCACCGACGCCGAAGCCCTGCGGGCCTTCGAGCTGCTCTGCCAAACCGAAGGCATCATCCCGGCCCTGGAAAGTGCCCATGCGGTGGCTCAGGCGGCAAAGGTGGCTCCGCAAATGAGCAAGGATCAGATCATCGTAATCTGCCTGTCCGGCAGAGGCGACAAGGACGTGGAGGTGGCAGAGAAGCTTCTCTTACCTCGGGGGGACGAGGCATGAACCGCCTGCAGCAACTCCTACAGGATGCGCGGCACCAGAACCGCAAGCTGCTTTCGGTGTTCGTCACTGCTGGTTTTCCCGAGGCGGATGCTACACCGGAAATCGTTACCCGGTTGGCAGCCGCCGGTGCAGACTTCTTCGAGATCGGCATCCCATTCAGCGATCCGCTGGCGGACGGTCCAGCGATTCAGCAAGCGTCGCATGTGGCTCTGCAAAACGGAATGACGGTGTCCCGAGTGCTTGAGCAGGTGGCGCGCATCCGCATGGTGACGAATGTTCCCATCCTCCTCATGGGTTACTTCAACCCGATCTTGAGGTTCGGCCAGAGGCGTTTCGTCGACCTGGCTGCGGAAGCCGGAGTAGACGGGTTGATCGTCCCGGACCTGCCGCCCGAAGAGTGCGGTGATCTGTTGCAGGCCAGCCGCGAGCGCCATCTTTCGTTCGTCTTTCTGGTGGCACCGAATACGCCCAGCGAGCGGTTGCGGCGGATCGATGCGCTCACCGATAGTTTCGTCTACTGCGTTTCAGTGACCGGCGTCACCGGTGAACGTTCCGAGGTGGCTGCCGAAACCGTGGCTTTCCTGGAACGTTGCAAGAGAACCTTGAGGAATCCCTACCTGGTGGGATTTGGTGTGTCCACTGGGCTGCAGGCGCGGCAGCTCTCCCGGCTCGCCTGGGGCGTAATCATCGGCAGCGCCATCATCAAGCGCCTCGGCGGCGAAGGCAGTCCGGCAGAACGGCTGGATGATGCTGCGAAGCTGGTGCAGGAAGTGAAAACAGCGCTTCGAAGTAGATAAAGCCTGGCTTCTGGCGAAAGGAGTGTGACCAAGATGGACATCGACGACTGGCGTCGCAAGATCGACGACATCGACGCCAAGATCCTGCAGTTGCTGAACGAACGGGCCCGCTGCACGCTGGAGATCGGTAAGCTGAAAGCGATGATGGGTCTGCCGGTCTTTGTTCCGGAGCGCGAGCGCGAAGTTCTCAGCGCCGTAGAGCGCGCCAATCCGGGACCGCTGAGCAACGCCGCTGTCAGGCGTCTTTTCGAGCGCATCATCGACGAGTCGCGCGCGCTTGAGAAAGAAGAACGACGGGGAAAGTAACATGTGCCGAAAGGGTTGCTTCAAGGGAGGAAACGTACAATGGTCATCGTAATGGAAGAGCATGCCAGTGAAGAGCAGATCCAGAATGTGATCGGCAAGCTCGTCGAGAAGAACTTCGATGTGCACCGCTCCACGGGTGTCCGTCACACTGTGCTCGGTGCGATCGGCGACAAGCGGGGACTCGACTTGCGGCTTTTTGAGCTGCTTCCGGGGGTGCACGAGGTCATTCGCATCACCGAACCCTACAAGCTGGCCAGCCGCACCTTTCATCCGGAAGACACGGTGGTCAGAATCAAAGGCGTCGAGATTGGTGGAGATCGCGTCGTGATGATCGCCGGGCCGTGTTCCGTGGAAAGCCAGGAACAGATCCACGAGATCGCCCGCAGGGTGAAAAAGGCTGGGGCCTCGGTGCTGCGGGGCGGCGCATTCAAACCTCGAACGTCCCCGTACAGCTTCCAGGGCCTTGGGGTGGAGGGACTGCGCCTGCTGCGCGAGGCTGGCGAACATTATGGCCTGGTGGTCGTGTCAGAGGTGATGGAGACGTCCCAGATTTCGACCGTGGCCGAATATGTCGATATCCTGCAAGTCGGCGCACGAAACATGCAGAATTTTTCCCTCCTACGTGCGCTCGGCAAGGTGCGCAGGCCGGTGCTTCTGAAGCGTGGTATGGCTGCCACCATCGAAGAATTGCTCATGGCTGCGGAATACATCATGTCGGGCGGCAACTACGACGTCATCCTGTGCGAGCGCGGTATCCGGACCTTCGAGAGCTATACCCGCAACACCCTGGACATCTCCGCCGTGCCGGTGGTGAAGAAGCTCAGCCACCTGCCCATCATCGCCGACCCGAGTCATGGAACCGGTCGCCGCGACAAAGTGGCGCCGATGGCGCGTGCGGCCGTTGCTGCCGGGGCTGATGGGTTGATGATTGAGGTACACAACGATCCTGATAACGCCCTGTCAGACGGTGCTCAGTCCATCTACCCAGAGCAGTTCGAGGCTCTCATGGCCGAGCTTCGCATCATCGCCCAGGCTATCGGGAAATCGATCTAGGTACGGTTTATCCGCCTGCCGTCTGCACAGGGAGGGGCTTCTTCTAAAAACAGACGCTATTTCATCATCGGAGCGGTGTATCGAAAGTTGTCCATGAGAAGTTCTTACGGGCTTCTATTTTAGGCATCACATGAAGTCTAGTTCGCATTTTGCCACTATTTCTTCCGGTTTGGTCCTGGAGCTGGAGGGGTACAGTGAGTAGCCTGCCGTTTCGCAAAGTCACCATCGTCGGCGTGGGCCTGATCGGTGGGTCGCTGGCTGCTGCGATCAGGCGCAAGAAGTTGCCTCTCGAGATCAGCGGCGTCAGCCGGGCGCAGACGATCGCCAAGGCGGTGTCGAACGGTCTGATTGATCGTGGATTCCGGCACGAGCAGTTGGCTGAGGGGGTGGCGCGGGCGGATCTCATCTTTCTATGTACGCCCATCGATGTGATCCTTGATCTGCTTCCCCGGGTTGCCGAGGCTGCCCCGTCCTCGGCGCTGGTGACTGATGTGGGCAGTACCAAGGAGCGGATTGTCGAGGCGGCCGCCGGGCGGTACGACCAGGGACCCTATTTTATAGGGGCGCATCCGATGGCGGGTTCGGAGAAGCAGGGGGTGGACGCGGCCGACCCATTTCTGTTTGAAAACGCCACGTGGGTGTTGACTCCGGAGGGAAATGAGCCGCCGGAATTGCGGCAGGGTCTGATTGAGCTGATACAGGCGCTTGGGGCTCAAGTGCTGCTTATGGACGCGGCGGTGCACGATCAGATTGCCGCTGTGGTGAGTCACCTGCCACAGCTCATGGCCGTCGCCTTGATGAACTACGCAGGGAGCTTGAACAGGGAGAACCCGTTCTACCTGCGACTGGCGGCGGGTGGCTTCCGCGACATGACCCGCATCGCCTCCAGTCCCTTTGACATGTGGCGCGACATCCTGAACACGAACCCGGACAACATCGCTCGTGCGGTAAACGACTTTGCCGACGTACTGAGGGAATTGGGGCGGGATCCCAGCGGCGGGCATCTGCGCGAGGCTTTCGGCTTTGCCGCTCGCACGCGGCTGTCGATTCCCAGGGACACACGCGGCTTCCTGAGGCCGCACTTCGACGTCTTCGTAGTGGTGGAGGACCGGCCGGGAGTGATTGCAGCGATCTCCACGGCCCTGGCCGAAGAGCGCATCAACATCAAGGACATCGAGGTGCTGAAAGTGCGCGAGGGCGAAGGAGGGTCGCTGAGGTTGGCATTTGAGAGCGAGTCGGACCGCCGCCGAGCCATCGCCGTTCTGGGGAAGGTGGGGTTCGAGGCAAGACCGCGCTGAGCCCTGGCCGCTGTGGTTGACTTTTCCGGCCGGATGGACTATCTTTGAATCCGGCCTGTTGGAAAGTTCGCTGACCGGCGGGGAAGACATGCGCCATGCTTGTTGACCGAGTACGCGTTTTCTACCGTGCAGGCGGTGGGCAGGAGGAGCAATCATTGCTGGCGGATACGGGCGAGCGCGTCATTCCTCCGGAGCAAGGGCAGATCAGTCTTGGATTTGCCCGACATCGGTTTGCACACCCCTCTGCTTCCAGTTTGTTGACGACCTTGCAGTGCTCGACGTCGGAGGGGTACCGGGTATGGCTGTCAGATCCTCGCTGAAAGGGCTTGTTTCGCGTGTGGGGTCGACCATGATTTCGAAGCCGCCCGCTACGCGAAATCCCACTTTGCAGGGCCACACATCAGTTACGGGCAGATGAGGGCCGAGAATCTCGGTCTGCGGGGTAATTTCGATGCGGCGGTCTCTTTCCAGGTGATCGAACACGCTGCCGATGTGCACCACATGCGACAGATGACACCGAAGTCGCGCCAACAGGGGAATCTCTCGCCATGAATGCAACCATTCGCCCACGTGGGCCATTGAGAGGCGAAGTTGTAGTACCGGGAGACAAGTCGATCTCGCATCGGGCGCTCATTCTTGGGGCGCTGGCGGAGGGCGACACATCCATCCGTGGGCTGGCCACAGGGCAGGACGTGCAGAGCACCATGGCGTGCCTGCGGGCTCTCAGGGTAGACATCGAGGCTCGGGGCGATGATGTGATTGTGCACGGCGTGGGTCATCAAGGTTTTGCGCCGCCATCCGCCGTTTTGGATGCACGAAATTCGGGCACGACCATGCGGCTGCTGGCGGGTCTTCTCGCCGGCCAACCCTTCCGCAGTGCGATCACCGGAGACGCGTCGCTGCGCCGGCGTCCTATGCAGAGGATCATCGAACCGCTGGTGCGCATGGGGGCCGAAGTGGTGGCACAACCGGGTGGGCTTCCGCCTCTGACGATTGCTGGAGGAGGTCTGCGAGCCATCGACTACGAGTTGCCCGTGGCCAGCGCCCAGGTGAAAAGCTGTGTGCTGTTGGCTGGATTGCTGGCGGCGGGCACGACATCGGTTGTCGAACCGGCGCCGTCGCGAGACCACACGGAACGAATGCTGGCGGCCTTTGGGGTCAACGTTTTGCGGGAGGGACGGCGAATTATGCTTGGTGGCGGGCAACGGCTGCGTGGCGGTGTCCGCATGCAGGTCCCGGGCGACCTGTCGTCGGCGGCGTTCTATATGGCGGCTGCGGCGACCCTGCCGAAATCTGATCTGGTTGTCCGCGGTGTCGGGCTGAATCCGACGCGTACCGGCTTCCTGTCCGTGTTGCGGAGCATGGGCGGTCGAGTGGAGATCCTTTCTCAGAAGGTGGAGCACCACGAGCCCTCCGGAGACCTGAGGATACGCTTCTCGCGGCTGCGCGCGGTTCAGGTGAAAGGTGGTCTCATTCCGGCGGTGATCGATGAGATTCCGATCCTGGCCGTGCTTGCCACCCAGGCCGAGGGGCGAACGGAGATCCGCGACGCACAGGAATTGCGCGTCAAGGAGTCCGATCGCATTCGCAGCATTGCCGACGGCCTGCGCCGCATGGGCGCTCGCATAGAGGAACTCCCCGACGGCATGGTCATCGAGGGGCCCACGCCTTTGCATGCGGCCTCGGTGGATTCCTACGGTGACCACCGCGTGGCCATGGCACTGGCTGTGGCCGGCATGCTCTGCGACGGAGAGATCGTCATTCACAACGCCGAAGCCGTGTCGGTCAGCTTCCCGCAGTTTTTCAGTCAGCTCGAGGACCTCAGCAATGCCTAGGTCCACAACCCAGACTTTGGGCGTCCTTGGCGATCCCATCGGCCATTCTCTGTCACCTGTGCTGCAGCAAGACCTCATCGAGCGCTTCGCTCTTGACTTCTGCTACCACGCCTTCCACGTGACAGAGGAGCGGTTGCGCTTGGCCATCGACGGGGTTCGCGGGCTGGGGATCCGCGGCCTGAACGTCACAGTGCCCCACAAGGAGAAGGTGATCGCGTTTCTTGACACGCTTGAGCAGAAGGCCCGCGACATCGGGGCGGTCAACACCATAGAGAATCGTGACGGCCGATTGATCGGCTACAACACAGACGTGAATGGCTTTCTCGAATCGCTCGAACGCGAGGGAGTGGAGGTGAGAGGCCGCCGCGCCGCTGTCATTGGCGCAGGGGGGAGTGCCCGGGCTGTCGTTTCGGCTTTGATTTCGGCCAAGGTGGCTTACATCCAGCTTTTCAATCGCACCCGGAACCGGGCCCTGGCTCTGGCGCGGCATTTCGCAGAGCGCACGGGCTTTCAGCGCTTCTCGGTGGGTAACCTGAATGAAGACGGTCCAGCGGGCGATCTGCAAGACGTCGATCTGCTGGTCAACGCCACGGCGTTGGGCATGGCACCCTATGCGGGCCGGTCGCCGGTTTCACCCCACCACCTGCGACCTGAGCTCGTAGTCTTCGACCTCATCTACAACCCCGAGAAGACACCGCTTCTTCGGATGGCCGAAGCGGCAGGCGCCAAGGCCATCGGTGGCCTGCCCATGCTGGTCCTCCAGGGCGTGGCATCGTTGCGGATCTGGACCGGCGCCGACCTCGATCTCGGCGATGCTTACAAGCAGGTGCTGGAACGGCTCCGCCGCGAATTGAACTCTTGACAGTGAAAAATAATTCAACCTATCAAAGCTCCGGCATTCGATTCACAGGATAACGCATGGGACATCTGCGCTACTTGACTGCGGGAGAATCGCACGGCCCGGCTCTGGTCGCCGTATTGGAAGGGATGCCGGCGGGCCTGGAAATCTCTGAGGAGGAGATTTTCCGCGAGTTGCAGCGCCGGCAAATGGGGCATGGCCGGGGAGGGCGCATGAAGATCGAGACCGACCGGGCGCGGATCCTGTCCGGCATACGCTTCGGAAGAACACTCGGAAGCCCGATCGCCTTGCTCGTGGAAAACCTCGACTGGAAGAACTGGCGGGAGCGCATGGCCATCGGGCCATCCGGAAAGGGCGTCCAGAGGGTGACGGTGCCGCGGCCTGGGCATGCTGATCTTGCCGGTGTTGTGAAATACCGCCAGAACGACATCCGCAACATCCTTGAGAGGGCCAGCGCCCGCGAGACCGCAGCCCGTGTGGCACTGGGCAGTATTGCCAGGAAGTTTCTGGAACAGTTCGGGATTCACATCGTCAGCCACGTGGTGCAGATTCACGAGATACGCAGCGCTGTCAGCCTGATGGACCTCAGTGAGGGCGGAAACGACGCGGGTCTTGAAGTCGCACTCGAAGAGATCAACGCGGTGGCGGATCGTTCGCCCGTGCGCTGTCTCGACACCGATGCAGAAAAGAGGATGGTCGACATCATCGACGAGGTAACCCGGAACCGCGACACGGTCGGCGGCGTCTTCGAGGTGGCCGCTCTGAACGTGCCGGTGGGCCTCGGCAGCCACGTTCACTGGGATCGCAAGCTCGACGGCCGCATTGCTGCCGCGATGATGAGTCTGCCCGCGATGAAGGGCGTGGAGATCGGCCTCGGCTTCGGAGCGGCTGCGCGTTTTGGAACCGCAGCTCACGACGAGATTTTCTACGGTGACACCGGGGCCGGCGGCCAGGGATTCTACCGTAAGACCAACCGTGCCGGCGGACTCGAAGGTGGGATCAGCAACGGCGAGCCCATAATCGTACGCGTGGCCATGAAACCGATTTCCACGCTGATGCGCCCACTGCAGTCGGTCGACATCGACACCAGGGAGCCTGCTGAAGCGCATCGCGAGAGGTCGGACGTCTGCGCCGTTCCCGCAGCGAGTGTCATCGGTGAAGCCGTGCTGGCCCTGGTTCTGGCGGACGCCTTCCTTGAGAAATTCGGTGGCGACTCTCTGGATGAAATCGAAGAAACCTATCGACGTTGGCAAGACAGACAGCCGTAAGCTCTTCCTGGTCGGCTTTATGGGGGCCGGAAAGTCCACGATCGGGCCTCTGCTGGCGGGGGAAATGGGCTGCCCCTTCATCGATCTGGACGAGCGCATCGAGGCACAAGAGGGACGCTCAATTGTCCAGATTTTTGCAGAGAAGGGAGAAGCCTATTTTCGACGGCGGGAGACGCAGGCTCTCAAGGAGCTGGCGGCGGAGCCGGCTGGCGTAGTGGCGCTGGGAGGCGGTTGCGTGACGATTCCCGGAAACTGGGACCTGATTCGGGAGCAAGGCGTGAGCGTTTACCTGCATTGCAATGTCGATTTGTTGGTCAGTCGGCTCATTGAGGATGGCTCCCGCCCGCTCCTGGCCGGGGCCGTCGGCGGCGATGTTCGCTTCAGGATCCGGACACTACTTGGCGAGCGGCAGTCTGCTTACGAGCAGGCGGATTTGACGATTGAGGTGCGCGCCGGAGACGAACCCGGAGACATCGTGGCAAAGATTCTGAAATGGATGAGGAGCAACGCATGAGACGGATTGTCGTCGTTCACGGACCGAATCTGAACCTGCTGGGCGAGAGGGAGCCGGAAATCTACGGGTCGGCAACCTTGGGTGAAGTCAATCATCAGATCAAAGACTTCGCCAAGAGGATGGGCGTGGAGGAAGTTCGCATCTTCCAGTCGAACCATGAAGGTGCCATCATCGACTATTTGCATGAAAACCGCAGATGGGCCGACGGCTTGGTGATCAATCCGGGCGCCCTGACCCACTACAGTTACGCCCTGCGCGACGCAATTGCGGCCATCCAGCTCCCTGCCGTGGAAGTACACCTCTCCGACATCGCCAACCGCGAGCCGTTCCGGCGCATCTCGGTGATCAAGGAGGTATGCATTCGGCAGATCACCGGGCTGGGACCGCAGGGCTATCTCCGCGCCATCGAGGCCCTTGCGGGCAATGAAGTGCTCGAGGTCTTTCAGCGCGTGCTCGAGACCGAAACCAACAAGGACGAGATCCTCAAGCAGGCGGTGCGGCTGCTCAAGGATGCCTTCCCCAAATACGACTGGGTCGGCATCTACATCCTGCACGGCGAGGAGCTGGTTCTTCATAACTACATCGGCCGGCCGTCGCCACACACATGCATCCCGATCGGCCAGGGGATCTGCGGCGCAGCGGCCGCCGAGCGGCAGTCGATCATTGTGCCCGATGTCAACGCCGACGATCGCTACCTGGCGTGCAGCCTGGAGACGCGCTCCGAAATCGTCGTGCCCATCATGGATGAGAACGTGGTGTACGGCGAAATTGACATCGACAGTGACCAGCCGGACGCCTTCCATGACGGCGATCGCCAGCTCCTGGAAGACATGGCCTGGATGCTGCAGAACTGCTTCACAGATTGAAGCCGGCCCAGGGCTTGATGCGGTCCGCCGTTTCGTGATTTCGTGTCCGCCGACGGCCAAGTGTAAGTTAACGCTACGCCCGGGTCAGAAAGAGGGTGTGTCCCGGAAGAAGAAGGATGCAGCTGACACGGAGAGCAGACTCTCTTACGTGACCGCTTTTTGTTGGTATTGTCTTTGCTCCATCGTGCCGCGATCCTGACCGCAGGCACGGAGCTCAGCCTGAGCTGTGTCGCCTGTACACAGCCGTTCTCACTTTGGAGCAACGTGACTTTCTGGGCATGCTCGGCGGCCCGAGGGTCGCGGAGGAGGAGCAAAGATGAGGATCGCAAAATGCTGTACGGTTCCATTGTTGCTGGTTGGGATGATGGCTGGGCTTTCTTGTGGGGGCGGATCGGATTCGTCGCCGATGCTGGTGGCGCGCAACGGCAGCGGTATCCATTTCTTCGACGACGAAATCGCCGCAGATGTCCACGAGCTTTTTCACTCTCGAATGGCCGAAGAGGTGCGGGGAGTCCGGGCCGAGGTGCGCCAGGGAGTGGTTGTCCTTCTCGGCGTGGTGCCTTCGGAGTTGGTTCGTTTGAAGGCCGAGACCCTGGCACGACAGATTCCCGGCGTTCGTCGTGTGCTCAACCGTTTGCGGGTGCTGTCGCCAGAAGCGCGGCCACACTGGACGTCAACGTAAGCCGGGGTCGGCAGCTCAAGTGCCAGGGTGTTGGCGCCGTTAACAAGGGTGACCGTCCGGGTAGAAGATTGGACTTGGAATAATGCGGTCAGATAGCTACATTCGGCTGTTGCGAATTTATCTTCTGCATGACGAACAAGGATCTTACCCTTTGGTGGCGTTTGCTTCCACGCCATCCGTGTTTGGGGCAGGTGAGAAGGAAGAAGGAGATCGGACCCTGAGATGATATTGAAAGCGGACCTCCATTTACATACAAGTGACGATCCTAGAGACACCATTCCACACACCGCCACCGAACTGATCGACCGGGCCGCTGATCTTGGATTCAGTGTCTTGGCCATCACCAATCACGACGCCGTCACCTACTCGCCCTCGCTTCGAGATTATGCCGCCGAGCGTGGCATCCTCTTGATCCCCGGTGTTGAGAAAACCGTCGTCCACTATCACGTCCTCATTCTCAATGCCGACCCAGCGGTCTTAAGAGTGCGCACTTTCGACGACTTGCGGGCGGTGAAGCGCGACGGTGCCTTCATCATCGCCCCGCATCCCTTCTTCCGGGCACGAAACTGCCTTGGGAGGAATCTTCTCAAGAATATCGAACTGTTTGACGGGGTCGAGCACACCTTCTTCTTTTCCCGCCTGCTGAACATGAATCAACCCGCCGCTCGCGTTGCCGAGCGGTTCGGACTTCCCCTCATCGGCAACTCTGACAGTCACGTGCTCGACTACCTCGGACGATGCCATTCGCTGATCGATGCAGAAGGCCGTGATCAGGAAGCTGTGCTGCAGGCCCTGCGGCAGCGGCGCGTGCAGGTGGTCGCCGAACCGTTTGAGTTTCTCGAAATGTTCCGCGTTTATGCGAAGATCACCCAGGCGATGCGCGCCGAGCGCAAACGGCGCGGGCTGCCGTTGCCGGTGTATCCCCTCCGTCGTCGCCGACGCCGCTGGCTTTACGGCTTTTTGATCCAGCTTTTGGGTCGTGGCTAGCGCCCCTCGTCCACACACCAGGATCATACCTCTGGCATGAAACACGGGTCTCCGCTGGTCAAGGAGGGTTTCTCGAACGATCGGCGTCGAATGAACCATATGAACGCGAAGGGTGCGCCATGAACCTTTTGCTGGCGGGTGCAAGCGGCTTTATCGGCCGACATCTCGTGGCCGAGCTGCTTTCGCACGGACACAACGTGAGGGTCTTGAGCCGCAATCCGGATCGGGCACGAAAGCGACTTGGCACGGGGGTAGAGATTCTGGCGTGGGACGGCGCCACTCTCGGGCCATGGACGGATGCGGTGAGTGGCGTCGACGCCGTGGTCAATCTGGCGGGTGAATCGATCGCCGCGGGCCGCTGGACGGCCAAGAGAAAGGTGAAAATTCTTGAAAGTCGTGTCCGCGCGACCGGTGCCCTGGTCGGGGCAATCCGGCGGGCCGACCCGCGACCTACCGCCCTGGTCAATGCTTCGGCTGTCGGTTACTACGGTGTTGTCGAGGATCACGAGGTAGCGGAACAGGCTCCACCGGGCGACGACTTTCTGGCCCGGACCTGCGTCCAGTGGGAGGCGGAAGCCCTGAGAGCCGAGGACGTTGGGGTACGTGTCGTCCTTACCCGATTCGGAGTCGTTCTGGGCCGCGAAGGTGGCGCACTGCGGCGGATGCTGCTGCCCTTTCGCCTCTTCGCAGGAGGGCATCTAGGGACCGGAAGGCAGCCCTTTCCGTGGGTGCACATCGCTGACGTCGTTGGAGCGACTCTGTTTGTTCTGGCAGACGATGTACTCAGGGGTCCCGTGAACGTGGTCGCGCCCCAGCAGGTAAGCATGAAACAGTTCTGCCAGGTACTCGGGCGCGTGTTGGGGCGGCCGTCGTGGGCAACAGTGCCAGCTGTTGTCCTGCGCCTCGCGCTCGGGGAGATGGCCGACATGCTTCTCACAGGCCAATGGGTGGCTCCGAAGAAGCTGCTGGATTCCGGGTATACCTTCCGTTTTGCCGAACTGGAGGCAGCTCTGCAGGATCTTCTGCACGGAGATTGACGCCCTGCCAGAGGGTTGTATCCGGGCACGCCCCGGCACGTGCGAATCGCCGAGCCCTACTTCTCAAACCACGCGGCGATCTGAAGCGCCTTTTCGCGCAGGCGCAATGTAGGCCGCGGTGAGAGGTTAACCAGCACGGCGACAGCGATTTTCGCCTCCGGGATCAGCAGTAAATAGGAAGTCCCACCGACCGATCCACCGCTGTGGCCGACGATCTTTCGGCCACGTTTGTCTTTCCCCACCATCCAGCCGATGCCATACCCGGTCTCTTCTCCTGAATTCGTCCGCTGCGAGGTGAACAGCATCCTCACAGTCTCGGGCTTGAGAAAGTCACCGCGCAGGTGAGCCGAGGCAAAACGCACCAGGTCTTCGGCTGTAGAGAGAAACCCCCCACCGGCCCACTTGTAGCTGTTGTCGACGAAGGGAGCATTGAGGACGCGACCGTTGCCGTCGGCTGTGTAGAAGCGCGTGCGGTGCCAGATCAGGCTGTCGACGTGGTCGGGAACCGTGTCGCGCATGCGCAACGGCCTGAAAACGTGCTCTCGCATGTAGCTGAGAAAGTCCTGACCGGAAGCCCCTTCAACCACGGCACTGATCAGGTTCCAGCCATAACTTGAGTAGGAGAATTTTGTCCCGGGCGGAAAGAGCAGCGAATCGTTTTCAAAGATGGTGAGACCTTCGAGCACCGAGTTGTAGTGTTTGCGGCTCAGGAACTCGGTGCCGCGATAGTGGCGGATTCCGGCCAGATGGCCGGCCAGTTGACGCGTGGTGATGACGTACCCCTTGTCGGGAAAAGACGGCACGTAACGCTGCACCGGAGCGTCGAGGTCGAGGCGGCCCTGTTCGTAGAGCCTGGCCACAGCGGCAGCCGTCAGCGGTTTAGAAATGCTACCGACACGAAACTTGGTCGATGGCCAGACCGGCACCCGGTTTTCCAGGTCAGCATAGCCGAAGCCCTCGGACCAGACGATGTCGCCGTCGACGGCCACGGCCACAGAGACGCCCGGTGCTTTCTCCTCCTGGCGGAGGGCAGAAATCAGGTCGCGGCTCTTGCGAATTGCCTCTTCGTAGCCGGTCGGCTCGGCGGCAAGAGCGTAGGCGTTGGCATCGGCGGTCTGTCCCGTGGCGACCGGGACCCCGGTGCCCCAGGACGCAGCGCTGAAAGCGATGGCGATGACGATTCTGGCAGGCAGTGACCATCGTCTGAGAGTCTCCTTCATCTCCGCCTCCGTTTCTTGTAGTTCTCGGTGGGTCAACGTCTCAGCGGTTGTCCAAAACTTCCGCCTTTCATGCGATGGCATTTCTCCGCTTCTTGGGCAGACTCTGGTCCCCTGAGAAATTCTGGCAGCCAGAACGGCGACAAAGTATCTTGGCGAAGCGAAGAATGCAAGTCTTTTTTGCCTTTACATGGCCTGCGCCATTGATTTTTTGTGGCTGCGCCCGAAATCTGAAAGAGGAGCCACGGGCATCGCGAAGGCTCGGCCCGACCAGGGACAAGGGAGGCCACAGGCATATAAAAGAAAGTGGTTGCATGAGAAGTGAATAATGTTATTTTCTTATTAGTCGATCGCAAGGCTCCTCTGCAGGTGGCCGAGGGAGCGCACCGTTTCCTCGACAAGCTGGTTTTGACATGGAGCACCCTTCTTCGAAAACGCACCGCAGAATCTTCCAATGGATCACGTCCAGCGTTCAGGCCAAGATCGTCATCGGCACGATGCTGGTCGTGGCTGCCGTTATCGGTATTTCCACCTACTTTGCCATCCGCTTTCAGGAGCAACAGTTACTGGACATGATGCGGCGCAGAATCCACGTGGCCACCGGCACCATCGAAAACAGCATCGCGCTGGCCATGCGCGAAGGTCGCGCCAAGGACGTGCGTCGCATGCTGAAGCTGATCGGCTCCAGTCCCCACTACCTCGGTCTGCGCATCTTCAGTCCTCAGGGCGTCATTCTCCAGGCTGCTGACACCACACAGGTCGGCAACGTGGTGACGGAAGGCGAGTTTCCGGATCACGAGCGCACCCTGGTCCTTTTTGAAGACCGCCGGAAACAGCCGCCGTATATGACTGCGCGGAGGGCCATCCTCAACCGGCCAGCCTGCTACCGCTGCCACGGCCGAGAAGCCAGGGTCAACGGCATTCTTGAAATCAGCATGCCTCTGGCGAATATCCAGTCCCAAATCTCGTTGAGCCGCAAGCTGATGGTAGCCAACGCTCTCCTCTCCTTCCTGGTGATGAGTGCCGCACTCAGTCTGCTTTTCACTCTGCTCGTCGGTAGACCCATCCAGCAGCTCTCGGAGACCATGGAGAAAGTGGAGGCCGGCCATCTTGATGCGCGCGTGCGATTCAAGCGACGCGATGAGATCGGCGTGTTGGGGCGGAGTTTCAATGCCATGGTGCGGCGCATCGCCGACATGCTGCGACGGCTGGAACAGCACCACATGAGGGACATGCAACGCGCCGACCGCCTTGCGACTCTCGGGGAACTGGCGGCAAGCATCGCCCACGAGGTGCGAAATCCATTGGCCGGCATCTCTGGGGCTGTGCAGGTGCTTTCGAGCGAACTGGCGGATGACGATCCACGCAAGGACGTCATGAGTGAAATTCAGAAGGAGATCGACCGTCTCGACAGCTCCCTGAGGGCGTTTCTGGAGTACGCCCGCCCGGCAGAGCCGGAGTTCCAGATTGCCGACGTACATGAAGTGATCGAACGGGCATTGAGCCTTTGCATGCAGGGAGCTCACTGTTCGGGCATTCAACTCGTCCGCCATTTCGACTCCGACCTCCCGCACCTGCGCATCGATCCAGTGTTGATGCAACAGGTCTTCATGAACATCCTGATCAACGCCCAGCAGGCCATGGGCAGCACAGGCCGCCTGACCGTGGCGACGCGAGGCGAGGCAACGGACATCGCTCATGGCAAAGCGGTGGAGATTACCTTTGAAGATACCGGCCCTGGAATTCCCGAGAACCGTTTGCAGAGCATCTTCCGGCCGTTTTTCTCTTCGAAACACCAGGGCACCGGGCTGGGTTTGACGATCGCTCTGCGGATCGTAGAGCAACACGGCGGCACGATCCTGGTGAGGAGCGAGGTCGGCAAAGGCACCTGTTTCCGCATCGTGCTGCCTGTCGACCACAATGGCGTCGGCGACGCCAACCCGAGCCACTCAGAACCTGATGCAGCTGCGGCTGAAGCGTCGGCGGCCAAAACACAACTGCCGGCAGGCACCGAAACGGAGTAGAACGGCATAGATGGCAAAGGCAAAAGTCCTCGTTGTTGATGACGACAAACTCATCTGCTGGTCGCTGGAAAAGGCCCTTGCGGAGGAGGGTTACGAGGTGGCCAGTGCCTACCTGGGGAAGGAGGCCCTGGAGCGCATCACAGCGGAGCCACCGGACGTTTTGCTCCTCGATCTGATGCTGCCCGATCTGCCTGGCGTGGAGGTCCTCGAAAGGCTGAACAAGAGTCGGCTGCAGGTGGCGGTGTTGGTGATCACGGCTCACGCGGCGGTCGATTCCGCCGTCCGGGCGATGAAGCTTGGAGCGCACGACTACATTTGCAAGCCGTTCAACATCGAGGAAGTCAAGCTTGCGGTGCGCAAGGCCGTCGAGGTGAGCCACTTGCGCCGCGAGGTGGATTACCGCCGGTCGCGCGAGCGCCAGAGCTACAGTTTCGACAATATCATCGGCGCACACCCGGCGATGCAGGAGGTGCTACATCTGGCCAGGAGAGTTGCCGCCAGCGATGCCAGGACCGTGCTGATTCAAGGCGAGAGCGGTACCGGCAAGGACCTATTGGCGCGCGCCATCCACTACGAGAGCGGCCGGGCGCGGCACCCCCTCGTCGAGGTCAGTTGCACGGCCGTGCCTGAGACACTCCTCGAAAGCGAGCTCTTCGGGCATGAGCGCGGCGCCTTTACGGACGCAAAAACGCAGAAGCGCGGGCTGTTCGAGATCGCCGACGGCGGAACCGTCCTTCTCGAAGAAGTCGGGGACATGCCCCAGCCGATGCAGGCAAAGCTCCTCAAGGTGTTGGAGGATCGAAGTTTCCGGCGCCTGGGCGGTGTGAAAGACATCGAGGTGGATGTCCGCGTCGTGGCCACGACGAACCGGGACCTGGCGGCCGCGGTGAAGCAGGGCGAGTTTCGCCTCGATCTCTTCTACCGGCTGCAAGTGGTACCGATCGTGTTGCCACCGCTGCGGCAGCGACGCGACGATATCCTGATATTGACCCACCATTTCATCAAAGCATTCAATCGACAATTCCGCCGCAATATGAGGGGGATTTCCAGAGAGGCTCGGGAACTGCTGCTGCAATACGACTGGCCAGGGAACATCCGCCAGTTAAAGAACGTCGTCGAGCGTGCCATGATTCTCGACGACGCAGAGGAGCTTCTTCCAGAGCATCTGCCCGCTGAGATCGCGGCTGGGCCGGAACGAAAAGCCTCTCCATCCCACTGGGTAGACCTTCCTCCGGACGGGGTCGTTCTTGAGGACGTGGAGCGCGACCTGGTTGTTCAGGCCCTGGCTTCGACAGGTGGCAATCAGGTTCAAGCGGCCCGATTGTTAGGGATCGGCCGGGACGCGCTGCGGCACCGGATGAAAAAGTTTGGGCTGCTCTAGGACTGGTACGCTTGTTGCCAATAACCTGGCCACACCCCTAGAGTGGCACAATGAAGGTTCTCCTTGTTGAAGACGAAACATTGCTCGTTTGGGCTCTGCGGCGCACTCTCGAGCGCAGAGGGATCGACGTCACCACGGAGTACAGTGGGGAGGGGGCTCTGGTGCAGCTCCGCACGTCATCCTTCGACTGGGTAATCACCGACTACCGGCTGCCAGGTATCAGCGGCCTGGATGTTCTGCGCCAGGTCCAAAGCCTACAGCCCAAGGCGCGGGTTGTTGTTATTTCTGCATATGGAACGCCGCAGCTGGTCCGGGAAGTACTTGAATCGGGTGCCTACGCCTTCCTGGCCAAACCCTTCCGGTTCGACGAACTGATCGAACTCATCGACACACCGGGGTCGGAGCATGCTGAGAGCGGTTCGGCCGCTTCAGACTGCGCCAGACCATCCTCTTGAGCCGTCCGGCAGCACTCAAGACCTCTTCCGTTGGATTCGAAGCACTGCTGAAATACCGCGTTTGAACCCGCGGGAAGTGCGGATTCTCACGCACCACACTGCGCGCGTTCGCGCACCTTTATCCCACGCCGGCCTGGGTTGACCCCGCCGGCCAGGCGCCTGCCCGCCCATTAAGCCTGCATTTCCTTGAAAATCAAGCACTGAGAGAGAGGTTCGTAGCGATTGCCTGGCTCATAACGCTTGGCATATGCTTTGCGTTCGGCATCCACGGCGAATGATGATTGAATCCATAGTCAGGTGAAGATAAATGCGTATCCGCTTCGTCGTAAGCTCTCTCTTGTTGGTCATCCTCACCGTCGTCTTTGGTCTTGGCTGCGCGTCCACCCGCCCCTCCGTTGTCAACACAACCGAGGATCTGGTCTGGCCACTCCCCCCGGACCCACCGAAGATCGAGTACGTCCGGAGCATTCATTCCGAGATGGATGTGGGGTGGCAGCGGTCGCTGGCGCGGCGCATCTTCGAAAGCCTGTTCGGCAGGCCGCCGCTTCGGGCGCTCAAGAAACCGCTCTCGGTGCATGCCGACGCTCTCGGCAGGGTGCTGGTCGTGGACACCGGCTGGCGCCGGGTGCTCAGGTTCGACTTCGATCAGAACCGCCTGGAAGTGATCGGCGACAGGGGCAAGGGCATGTTGCTCAATCCGCTCGGGGTGACCACCGATGACAAGGGGCGAATCTACGTGACCGACGCCGGGGGATACCGCGTACTGGTTTATGACCGCGACGGCCAGTACCTGGGCGCTTTCGGAGGCAAGAAAGCGCTGCTTCGTCCCGCTGGCATCGCAGTCAATTCCGCTCTCGGACTCGTGTATGTCGTGGACGTCTGGGCGCATCAGATCAAGGTGTTCGGGCGTAATACCGGCAACCTGCTGTTCACGATCGGGAAAAAAGGTCAGAAGACTGAGAATCTGATCCAGGGTGCCCTGGATCAGATCTGGAACCGGGGAGACGGAGAAGCCGAATTTCGATTTCCAACCTGGATCGCTATCGGCGAAGATGGCCGCCTCTACGTTGTCGACACGATGAACTTCCGGGTGCAGATTCTCGAACCCAACGGCAAGTTCATCCGCCAGTTCGGTGAGCCTGGAAACTGGCCCGGAGCCTTCTACCGGCCGAAAGGGATCGGACTGGATAGCGATGGCCACATCTACGTCGCCGACGCAGCCTTCAACAACGTACAGATCTTCGACCAAGAAGGGAGGCTACTTCTCAACTTCGGCACCTTCGGCTCCGGCCTTGCCGATCTGCGACTCCCTGCGGGTCTCTATGTCGACTCACAGGACAGGGTGTACGTCGTGGATCAGTATAATCACAGGGTGCAGGTCTACCAGTACCTCGGTGGGAAACCCATAAAAGGAAAGCGAACCGTCGCTGCCAAAGAAAGGAGGTGAGAAGAGTGAAGAGATCGCTTGTCGTAGTCGGCGGCCTGGCATTGTTGCTGTGGCTGGTGGGGGCGATGGGGAACGCCTACGCCCAG
>CAZGRP010000017.1:55835-60047 GCA_964527995.1 uncultured Cytophagia bacterium
AACCTGCGCAAGGCGACCAAAGATGGGATGCCCTTGACAGACTATGGGGAAATCTGCGTCTACTGCCACACGCCGCACAACAACAACGAGCAAGTAGCCGCACCTCTGTGGAACCGCAGCACGCCGGCAGGTCCGTACACCATGTACAGCAGCTCTACGCTGGACATGACCATTGCCAGCAGTCCACAGGGAGTGTCGCTGGCTTGCTTGTCGTGCCACGACAACACCATTGCCCTGGATGCTGTGGTGAATGTGCCCACTGGCTTCTCGGGCGAAAGTAGTGGTACGACCATCAACACATGTGCCACTCAATGTCACGTGGGCAGTAACCCGCCGGACGGTCTCAACTTTGAGGGCACGAACATCGGCACCGATTTGAGCAATGACCATCCCATTTCGGTGACGTATGACCCGTCGAAGGATCCCAATTTCCACGCGGCATCAAACGGCAAGGTGGGGAACCTGCCTCTCTATGGGGCTGGCCGTGACCAGGTGGAATGCGGGACGTGCCATAATCCGCACGATGAGACGAACCGTCCGTTCCTGCGTGTGGATAATACGAACAGTGCCCTGTGTCTGACGTGCCACGATATTTAAGCACGTCTTGCGTCGGGCTGGAAGCCTTGCCATAATCTGGCATCGCCGCCGTCCGGCACATGGGCCGAGCCGGGGTGTCGGGGGTGGGGTTCGCCTCACCCCCGTACATAATTTTCAGGGAGTATCATGCTAACCCGAAGGCACAGAGGCTTTGCAACCGGCTGTTTGGCCACGACCCTCCTGGTGCTGCTGCTTGCGAACCAGGCTGCAGCCGGCAGCAAAGCGGTCGCCGTCGTAAACGGGGTGACCATCACAGAAAGAGATCTGAAGGCCGCCGTCAACAAGAAGATTCCGATGGCCTCCTATCACGCACGTGTGTCTCAAGAGAAGCTACAAGAGATTCGCAGCCAGGCGTTGGAGGAAATAATCGACGAAGAGTTGCTTTACCAGGAGGCCAGGCGGCGCAATCTCAGGGTTGATCCGAAGGAGGTCGATCGGCGGGTTGAGCGCATGAAGTCGGCCTACTCATCGGACAAAGCGTTCCGGCAGGCACTTGCCGAAAGCGGGTACAGTTATCGGCAGTGGACCTCTGAGATCAGGCGAGGCCTTCTGATCCAGAAGCTGCTGCAGATCGAGGTGTTCGGCAAAGTTGCGGTCACGGACGACGATGTCCGTGCCTACTACCAAGCCAACAGGAGGAAGTTCCATCTTCCGGAGCGCTGGAAGCTGCGTCACATCCTCATCTCCGTCGATCCGGGTGCCATGGCGGCAGGGTGGGAGGCTGGGCTTAAGAAGGCGGAGAAAGTCTATCAACGCCTGCAGAGTGGGGAGGAGTTCTCTAAGCTGGCCAAAGAACTTTCGGCCGATTCCACCAGCCGGTCCAAGGGTGGCGACATCGGCTGGATCCACGCCGGACAGCTCATTGCTGAGTTAGATGAGGCCGTGCGCAACATGAAAGTTGGAGACATCAGTAAGCCGATTCGCACCATCTACGGCTTTCACATACTGAAACTCGAGGGAGTGAAGCCGCCGAAGCAACTCGCATTTGACGAGATCGATCGGGTTCGGCTGAAGGAGCAGCTCAAGAAAAAGAAGCAGCGACAACGGAGAAAGGAGTTCCTGTCGAGCCTGAGGGCCCGCGCAAAGATCCGCATCTTCAAATCGTGACGCCAGGCGATCGCTATGAACCGCGTAGCGACGGGGCCGAGGTGATGGAGTATGGTGTGGAGGAGTGGACAGCAAACGAGTAGCCCAGGTCGTCGGCTGATGTATTGGCTGATGTTGTTGTTTGTCGGCGCACTCTGGCTGGGATGCAGTCGACAAACGCGGCATCGGGTTCTGAGCTTCTTTTTCGACGGCGTGCCACCGCTTGAAGAGGCGTCTTCAGCGGCCCTCGAGGACTCTTTGCGGCAGCAGGAGGCAGACGCCGGTGTGAAGACCGACACGACGGCATCACAGCAGCCGGCCTGGTCGTTCCATCCGGCGTTGGAGGAAAACGAGTGTGCGACGTGCCACGATCCCGACCAGTCGTACCGGCTCTTGGCAGAACCGGAAGAACTCTGCCTGACCTGCCACGACGACAAGACTGATGCGGAGAACGTCCATCCGCCCGTGGAGATGGGTGAGTGTCTCGAATGCCACAATCCGCACGGCACGCGGAATCCGCACTTTCTTGTCAAGGTGGGGCAGGCGCTTTGCTTTCAATGTCATGATGCCGACGAAGTGAAATCATCCGAAACCCACGAAGGAATCGAGGACGAAGCATGCTATGACTGCCATGACCCGCACGGAGGGGATGGCGAATATTTCTTGAGGTGAGAACGTTGTGGGCGCCCTGCGCACAAGTCGTTTTTTCTGGGTGCTCGCCCTTCTTGTGGGAACCGCAGCACCGATCCCATCCCTGCATGCGCAGGAGGTCGGCCTCTTTCGTTTGCGTCGGTGGGGAGGTACGGTGCGACTGCGGTTTGAGGGTGAGAGAAGGTTCAGCCCGGAATTGACTCAGCGGCCCACGTTCCGTGAAGCGATCGCCTTGCGCAACCGTGGCTTTGTCATCTCGCCCCGGCTCCTCGCATTTCAGTGGAACGGCGACTTGAGTTTGTTTCAAGAGCGCTATACCGGAGCAGGTCTGAAACAGTCTTCGGCGGGGCGCCTCCTCAGCCACAATTTCATGGCTACCATCCTCCAGCGCAGTGCCTACCCCTTCACTTTTGTTTGGACCCGGAACAGCAATGTGATCAACCTCACTCTCGGAGGACGTAGCCGCTACGACATCTCTCGTGTCCAGGCTGCCCTGAACATGCGAGGGCTGTCCTTGCCATCGCTTTTGAGAGTACAGGAACAGAACCTGAAGGAAGAATGGACCCGGGCAGGGTGGACGACTCGGCGCAATCAGGTCAGACGGACACTCAAATACGAAGGCCGGCGCCGCAGCGACGGTGGCAGCCTTGACCTTTCCTATGACCTGCTCGATGTCCGCGATCGCATACGCAAGAGCCTGAGCTATACTACGCACTTGGCGACCGCCCGAATGCGGCGCGCGTTCGGCTCGGACCGTAGCAATGAATGGAACAGCAGTTTACGTCTCTTCCGCCGCCGTGGGCTCAGCGACTACGACAATGCCAGACTGGAGGAGACCTTGCGCCTGCGCCACCTTCCGTCCCTGACCAGCCGCTATCACTATACGGCGTCAGTCACCCGGACGGCAAATGTGACGTCCCTTCTGCAGAGTGCCTTCGCGTCGCTGAGCCATCGCCTCTATTCCAGCCTCAACACAAATGTCGGAGCAGGCGGAACCTTCGGGTCCTTTTCCCTGGGAAAGGAGCGCACCCTGTCGGTCAATGGCGGAACGCAGTATGCGAAGACGATTCCCCTGTCGGGGCGCCTGTCCCTGGGGTACGCGCGCGCCTACTCGCTCACAGATCGCGCCGTTCCAAGCCTTGTGCAGCAAGTGTTCCACGAAGTTCACGTCTTTGTGAACGGCCTCCCGATCCTGCTCAACGAACGCAACGTCCTCCTCGGCAGCATCGTGGTCTCCGACGAAGCCGGGGAAATCATCTTCGAGGAAGGAGAAGACAGGGACTACGTCGTTCGCCAGTTCGGCGATCGCGTCGAGATCTACCGCAACCCCCTCGGTCGGATCGAGGAGAATGCTACGGTAGTCGTGGACTACCAGTTTCGCACGCCTCCCTCGATGCGTTTCAGGACCGACATGGAGACCTTCAACGCCGGACTCTCCTGGAGCTGGCTGTCGCTCTACTACCGGGTAAGCCGGCACGACCAGGATTTGCTTTCCGGCTCTCCAACCTATGCCTCTTTTCTCGAAAACCTCTCGACACGCACCGCAGGTGCAGCAATCGAGCTGCACGGCCGCCGCGGCCGCCTGTCTGTGGTCGGCGAATTTAGGGATTACAGCTCCAATTCCGTGGCCTATGAGTCGCTGACCCTGCGCAACTCGCTGTCCTACCGGCCCATGCGGTTTGTCGGTCTATCGGCCAGCATGACTCTTTCCTTCCTCAGCCACACGCGGCTGAAGCGTGACATCACCGTCTACGCCTATCGCTCCACTCTGCAGTTTCGGCCCGCCCGGTGGTTTCAACTCGAGGCCTTCGGAAGATACCGGATTCGGCAGGAAACCGCCGTGGCCGATGAAGACAGCTACGAGTACGGCGGTACGCT
>CAZGRP010000017.1:60147-62819 GCA_964527995.1 uncultured Cytophagia bacterium
CGTCCCGAATCCACACCAGCATCTCTCCCGGCTGCCGGTTGGCCCAGGCGAAATAGGGGATCATCGTCAGGGGAACCGTCTCAAAGCTGGGCTCCATCGCCTGATAAAGCACGCCGTTCCAGCCGGAAGTGGTGTTCCGGCGAGCCTCTCCAGAGATGACCATCACCCCGCCGAGGAGATCTGGTCTGAACCGAGCTGACAGGGGGGCGTTGGCGGGCAGCGACAGAGCCGGCAGGTTGCGGCCGTTGTCGGCCTCCTCGAGGCAGTAGACCACGGGGCCGCGCTGCAGCGCCACCTTGCCGGCGTTCTCACGCACCTCCGGGTGCGCGCGAATCCTCTCGATCGGCATCGGCAGCGTCAGCTCGATCCTGTCATGCGGGCGCCACAGGCGATCCACCCGGGCGTACCCCTGCCGGAGGATGGCCGAGAGTGGTAGTTCCTCGCCGTTTACCGCCAGGCGCGGATTGCGACACCATCCGGGGATGCGCAGGAACACAGTGAAGAGCGCGGCTTCCTCCGGCTCGACCACGATCGTGACATTTTCGCCCCAAGGATAGTCCGTTTCCTGTCGCAGTGTCGTCGCCCGGCCCGCGACTTCAAGGTCGGCCGTGCTCGAGGTGTAAAGATGGACGGCTGGTCCCAGCGGCGATTCGGAGTAAACGTACTTCCCGAAAGAGGCGAGAAGGCGCGCCAGGTTGGGCGGGCAACAGGCGCACGCAAACCACGGCTGACGGCGTGTCTCGACGTGCCGGGTATCGGCTCGCTTCTCGCAGGGTTCAGGCCAGACGGCCAGAGGGTTGACATAGAAGTAGGCTTTGGCGTCGAGGCTCAGGCCACTGAGTACGCCGTTGTAGAGTGCCTTCTCCATCATGTCGGCATAGGCTGCATCGAGATCGAGATGCAGCATGCGGTGCGCCCAGAACACCAGGCCGATGGCGGCGCAGGTCTCGGTATAGGCGGTGTCATTCGGCAGATCATAGTCAAAGGTGAAGCGCTCACCGGTGCACTGCGAACCGATGCCGCCGGTGACGTAGATCCGTCGACCCACCATGTTTTCCCACAGGCGCTTGCAGGCGGCGACCAGGAACTCGTCGCCGGTCTCGGCAGCCACGTCGGCCATGCCGGAAAACAGATACATCGCCCGCACGGCGTGTCCTTCCACCGCCGTCTGCTCTCGTACTGGCAGGTGGGCCTGGTACTCGTCGTAGGGCGCATAGGCCCCGAAGGCAAGAGGTGTGGGGTCCTCGCCTCGCCGTCGGGCCTCGATGTCAAAGTAATGCGGCTGGCGGCCTCGTTCGTCGATAAAATAGGACGCCAGTTCGAGGTAGCGCCGCGTTCCGGTGCAGCGGTACAGTTCCACGAGGGCAAGCTCGATCTCCTCGTGGCCAGGGTAGCCGCGTGTCTGTCCATTGCCGGGGCCGAAGCGGCCGTGAATGTGATCCGCAAGCCGGCAGACCGCGTCGAGAAAGCGGCGTCTCCCCGTAGCCGCATGGTGCGCCACAGCGGCCTCGATCCAGTGGCCGGCACAGTACAGCTCATGGGCGTCACGCAGGTTGGTCCAGCGTGCCGCCGGGTCTTTCACGGTGAAGTAGCTGTTCACGTAGCCGTCGTCCCACTGCGCCTTGAGAAAGAGGTCAATGACCTCGTCGGCCAGACGCTCGAGTTCTGGGTCGCGCTTCGTACATAGAAAGTGGCTCACCGCTTCGAGCCACTTGGCCAAATCGCTGTCCAGGAAAACGGGGCCTTCGTAGTTGCCTTCGGCTTCGGCAGCGGCGATGCGAAGATTGCGCACGGCGCGGCTCGGCGGTGCCCCTGGGACCCGGTCGTTGAGAGCTTCCCACTGATGCGGGATCGCCTCCTGGCGCACAAGCCGCACCCGGTCACCCCAGAAGCCCGGCTCCAGAGTGACACGCCGGAGCGGCAGTGGGCGAAAATTCGGATCAGTCATTTCGTTCCGGTGGGTTCGGTGTTGGAGGATGAATTCTGAGGTCCTGCTACAGCCCAGCAGGTAGTCACGGCTGGGCTGGAATCAGCCGCTGGATTCTCTCGGAACGAGTTCGAGCGAGATGGAATTGATGCAGTAGCGTTTTCCGGTGGGAAGAGGTCCGTCGTCGAAGACGTGCCCGAGGTGCGCACCGCAGCGGCTGCAAAGCACCTCGATCCGGGCCATGCCCAGGCTCCTGTCCGCCTCCAGGCGCACGCTGTCCATCGCCACCGGCTGCCAGAAGCTCGGCCAGCCGGTTCCGGAATCATACTTGGCTTCCGAGGTGAACAGCAGCTGGCCGCAGCACGCGCAGCCGTACACACCCTCTGTCTTGCAATTCCAGTATTTTCCCGTGAACGGCGGCTCCGTGCCTTTGAGCCGGCACACCTCGTACTGCTCTGGCGTCAGGCGCTCTCTCCAACTCTCTTCGCTGCGGGGAAGATCTCCAGCCATAACTTCATTCCTCGATCGGTTCGCCGCTTGAGGTTGTCCAGGAAGCCCTCAACCGTATTTCGCGGCCTTATTGGGACGATCCTGGACAGCCGGCATCGGTCAGCCAAAAATCTAAGACACTGGAACCGGAATGTCAAGGAAAGTTCTTGACATTGCAGGCTCAATGGCTATATTGATGCCAACTTTGAAGACCAGCATTCCCTACCTGTATGAGAAAAGAAGAAGCAAGAAGCCA
>CAZGRP010000017.1:62919-69850 GCA_964527995.1 uncultured Cytophagia bacterium
GCCAGAAGCAAGGCGTTGCCAGAAGCAAGGCTTTTTCAAAAAGCCTTGCTTCTTTGTGTACCAAAACGAATTAGGAGGAATGCACGATGAGGCGAACCCTGGCAGTCTCTTTTTTTCTGATCATATCCCTGGTCTACGCCGCCCATGCCCAGGAGCGCGTCGACCTGCGGGTGGTCAACCAGATCAAGAATGAAGGGTTTGAGAACTCGCAGGTCATGGAAACCCTGAGCTGGCTAACGGACGTGTACGGACCGCGTCTCACCGGCTCTCCGAACTACCGGAAAGCGGCGGAATGGGCAAGAGACAAACTGGCCGAGTGGGGTTTGGCGAACGCCCATCTGGAGCCGTGGGGCACCTTCGGTCGTGGCTGGGAGACGGAGCACTTCTCGGTGGTCATGACCGAACCGCAGTACATGCCGATGATCGCCTACCCGAAGGCATGGACGCCAGGGACAAACGGCACGCTTACGGGCACGCCGGTGGTGCTGGATGTGAAGACGGAGAAGGACCTCGATAAGTACCGTGGCTCCTTGAGCGGTGCAATTGTGATGGTGCAGCCACCCCGGCAGGTCGAGCCTGAGTTCTATCCAGACGCCGAGCGATTCACTGACGAGGACCTGGCTGAGCTTTCTCAGGCGCCCGAACCCGGCGGGATTGGCGCCTGGTGGAGATGGCTCATTCCTTCGCGCTTGCGCGGGCGCCTGGAGATGATGATGCGCCCGAGGGGCTTTTCACGCCGAAAGCTCATGAAGTTTCTGCAGGAGGAGGGAGCGGCTGTGGTGCTTGAGCCCAGCCGGGGGAAAGACGGCACCGTGTTCGTAGGTAGAGGGGGTTCGTACAAGCTCAACGCCGAGTCGGCCTTGCCTCAGCTTGTCGTGGCGGCTGAGCACTACAACCGCGTGGCCCGCATCGCCGAGAAGGGGATTCCGGTCAAGCTGGAGATCAACGTTCAGAACCGTTTTTTCGATGACGATTCGCTGGGCTACAACATCATCGCCGAGATTCCAGGGGTGGACAAGAAACTCAAGAGTGAGCTGGTGATGCTCGGCGCTCACTTCGACTCCTGGCACGCCGGCACCGGGGCCACCGACAACGCCGCGGGTTCCGCTGTGATGATGGAAGCAGTGCGCATCCTCAAGGCCATTGGTGTGCAGCCGCGGCGGACGATCCGCATCGCCCTTTGGGGCGGTGAAGAGCAGGGTTTGCTCGGATCCCGCGGCTATGTGAAGAAGCATTTCGCCGACCCCGAGACCATGGAGCTGAAACCCGAGCACGCCAGGTTGTCGGCCTACTACAACCTGGACAACGGCACCGGCAAGATTCGCGGCATCTACATGCAGGGCAACGATGCGGTGCGGCCGATTTTTGAGGCCTATTTGAAACCGTTCCACGATCTCGGCGCCACCACCGTCACTCTGCGCAACACCGGTGGCACCGATCACCGCTCCTTCGACGCCGTTGGCCTGCCAGCCTTCCAGTTCATCCAGGACCCGACCGACTATATGACTCGCACTCACCACAGCAACATGGATGTCTACGACCATACGGTCAAGGGAGACTTGATGCAGAATGCCGTGATCGTCGCGTCCTTTGTCTACCATACTGCCATGCGCGACCGGAAACTGCCGCGCAAACCCCTGCCCAAACCACGGAAAGCAGCAGCTACTGCGGCTCGTTGAAGGTGGGCAGGCTGACCTTCTTCGCACGGGGAATGGATAAAGGCAAAAGTCGGCCACTCACGAAAAACTGGAGGAAAGCTTGATGAAACGGTACGCCACGTTGTCCGTCGTGATGCTCCTGACGCTGGCTTTTGTGGTCCAGGCGCAGGAGCCGGTCGATCTCCAGGTCATCAATCGCATCAAGAACGAAGAGTTCCAGCACTCCCAGGTCATGGAGCTGTTGAGCTACATGACCGACGTCTACGGCCCGCGGCTGACCGGCTCTCCCAATCTGCGCAAAGCCAGCGAGTGGGCTCGTGACAAGCTGGCCGAATGGGGACTGCAGAACGCGCACCTTGAACCCTGGGGAACCTTTGGCCGCGGCTGGGCCGTGGAGAACTTTTCTATCGAGATGACCGAGCCGCAGTACATGCCGATGATCGCCTACCCGAAGGCCTGGACACCGGGTACGAACGGAACCGTGACGGGCACGCCGGTGTTGATCGAGATCAAGTCGGAGAAGGATTTCGACAAGTACCGCGGCAAACTGCAGGGTGCAATCGTGATGACGCGCGAGCCTCGCGAGGTGAAGCCTCACTTCAAGCCCGACGCCAGTCGCCGCACCGCCGAGGATCTGGAGGAACTGGCCCAGGCCCCGGAGCCGGGGGCGCGGCCTTCGTGGTGGGCTCGAAGGGCGGAGTACATGGCACGGCGCCGCCTCATGCGCAAGATGAACAAGTTCTTCCGCGAGGAAGGTGCGGCCGTCCTGGTCGAGCCGGGTCGCCGTGATGACGGCACCATCGCCGTCGGCAGTGGTGGCAGCTATCGCATGAACTCGGAACCGGCCCTGCCCTCCGTGGTGGTCGCCGATGAGCAATACAATCGTGTGGCCCGACTTCTGAAGCTGGGAATTCCGGTGAGCCTCCAGGTCAATGTGCAGACTCGTTTCTTCGACGACGACTCCTTGGGCTATAACGTCATCGCTGAAATCCCCGGCACCGACAAGAAGCTGAAGAAGGAACTCGTAATGCTCGGGGCCCATTTCGATTCCTGGCATGCCGGCACCGGCGCCACGGACAACGCCGCTGGCTCTGCCGTCGTTATGGAGGCTGTGCGCATTCTCAAGGCGATCGGTGTGCGGCCGCGGCGGACGATCCGTATCGCCCTGTGGAGTGGCGAGGAGCAAGGCCTGCTCGGCTCGCGCGGCTACGTGAAGAAGCACTTCGCCGATCGCAAGACCATGCAGCTCAAACCCGAGCATTCCAGACTGTCGGCTTATTTCAACCTGGACAACGGTAGTGGTAAGATTCGAGGGGTCTACCTCCAGGGCAACGACGCCGTGCGGCCGATTTTTGAGGCCTATCTGAAACCCTTCTACGACCTTGGCGCCACAACGCTGACCATTCGCAACACCGGTGGCACCGATCATCTGTCGTTCGACGCCGTCGGTCTGCCCGGGTTTCAGTTCATCCAGGACCGGCTGGACTACAGCACTCGAACACACCACACCAATATGGATGTCTACGACCATGCCGTCAAGAGCGACTTGATGCAGGCATCGGTGATCATGGCCTCCTTTGTCTACCACACCGCCATGCGCGATCAGAAGCTGCCGAGGAAGCCGCTGCCGAAGCCACAGAAGCCGCCGCAAACGGCCGAACGTTGACAAGAGCAAAAACAAAAAGCCAGGCTTCTATCAGAAGCCTGGCTTTTAGGGAATCGACAGAGCGAAAGGAGCACAGGTGTTACGCCGGTTGAGTTTGTGGCTGCCAGTCAGCGTTACCCTATTCGGGTTTGCAGTCCAGGGAACAGAAGCCCAGGTCGACGCGGAGCAGGTCTCGCGTTGGGTCCAGGCCCACTCGCTGGAAGTGGTCCAGCAGCTCGCAGACCTGGCGGCCATCCCGTCGATCGCCACCAACCCGGAGGGGCTGACACGCACCCGTCGATACCTGAGTGACCGCCTGAGGCAGTACGGCTTCACCACGCGGGAGCTGCGTGGCGGCGGCGTGCCGGCCCTGTTTGCCGAAAAGAAAGCCGCGGGGGCGACCGAGACTCTGCTGCTCTACATGCACTATGACGGCCAGGAGGTGGACCCGGCGAAGTGGCAGAACGACCCGTTCACTCCCACTCTCTACGATCCCGGCTTTAAAAGGATTGGCCCGGTGGCGAGTCTGCCGGCCGGCCAGGCGCTGCGACCCGATCAGCGCATCGTCGCCCGGGCGGTGGCGGACGACAAGGCCCCTCTGGCTGGTTTCCTTTCCGCTCTTCGCTTCTTGCAGGAGGAGGGCTTCCAGCCGGCCGTCAATCTGAAGGTCTTTCTTGAAGGAGACGAAGAGAGCGGCTCGCCTGGACTGCGCCGCATCCTCGAAAACAGCGATTATGCCACTCTGCTTGCCGCCGATGCCATGATCATCCTCGACGCGCCGCGCTATCCCACCGACGATCCGACGGTCTATCTGGGCACCCGGGGCATTGTCAGCGCAGATTTGACCGTCTACGGGCCGGCGAAACCGCTGCATAGCGGGCATTACGGCAATTGGGCCTTGAACCCGGCTATCGAGCTGGCCCGCGTGCTGGCCTCTATGGTGGATGAAAACGGCCGGGTCCTTGTCAAGGGGTACTATGCGAACCGCATACCACTCACCCGGGAAGAAAAGGAAGCCCTGGCGGCTCTGCCCAATGTCGATCGCGAGCTGCAGCGCGAATTCGGCCTCACCCGCGTCTACGGCAAGGGCCGCCGATTGCCGGAGTTGATCACCTATCCGTCGCTGAACGTGGACGGCATGCAGTCGATGTACATCGGCGATCAGGCCCGCACGGTGATCCCGGACCGTGCCACCGCAGCGCTTGATCTGCGCCTGGTTCCGGGGCAGAAAGACGATGCCGTACTGGCGCTGGTTCGCCGGCACCTCGAGGGACTCGGATACCATGTCCTGGAGCGCGATCCGACGGCCACGGAACGCCAACAGTACGCAAAGATCGCCCGCTTCCGGCGCCGGCCGGGCGGCTACCCCAGCTTCCGGACGCCCATCGACCATCCGGCAGTGCAGAGGACAATCGCTATCCTCACGACGGCGATGGGAAGGCGGCCCCTGGTGTTGCCCACGATCGGCGGCAGCGGGCCGCTGGTGCTTTTCAAGGAGGTGCTAGGCATACCGCCCTTCGGCATCGCCATCTACAACCACGACTCCAATCAGCACAGTCCGAACGAAAATGTTCGACTACGCGAGTACTTTCAGGGGATCCAGATCATCGCCTCCTTGCTCGGGAACTATGGTCGGTGAGGCATGCACGAGGCAGGGACGGCGACAATGAAGGGAAGGCTGTATGGCGTTCTCGGCGAGGGTATTCAATAGCCAGAAGATGAGGGCAAGATGACAGATCACGAACGGAAGACATCTCATCTGTTAGGCAAAGCCTTCGGTATCGGCCTGCACAGGTACGATCCGGCTCGCTTCCCGGGTGCGGTATTCCTCGACGTGGCCGATGCTCAGTACAACCCCCTGGATCCGCAGGAGATCATCGCCGGCATTCACCCGGCGGCAAGGCCCGGAAAGTACGGCCTGGCCAAGTTCGCAGGAAACGAGATCGTGGCCGAAGTCTTGACCTCGTACCCCTGGGGTAGCGACCTGGAGTTCTACACGGACGCGGGCGAGGGTCTGGTGTACATGGCCACGGGAAGTAGTGTGGTGGAGATCAGGAGCTTGAAGGACCTCGAGTTTCAGCGGCAGCTGGCTGTGCCCGTCCGCGGGGTGACAAGCGTGGCGCTGGATTCGCATGCGCGCCTGTGGTTGCTGTCGAATCCTCTCCGCGATGGGGACGGCGGAATCTATGTGGTCGACGATCTCGACCGGCCGCACCAGACCCACAAAGTCAGGCAGTACGCCATTCCGACGAGTCTGGATTCGATGCGGATTACGCCCTGGGGCAACAAGCTTCTGGTGGCAGACTATGGCAGCCATCGGGTGGAGTGCATCGGTGAGGATGGCGAGACCCTGGGTACGTTGTACTTTCCTTACGTCTCCGGCGTCAAGTGGGCGCCGGATGAGAGGGTTCTGATTTCGAGCGGCAAATACGGCAAGCACACCTTTCTTCTTCTGGTGACCGGAGCGCTTCACAATCGCGTCACTTCGGGATGGTTCGGCTACGTGATGGATTACGCCACTCAGGCTTCCAACAGGGCGGATGCTTTCTATCTGGACAAGGTGCTCACCCAGTGGTACCTGGGATTCTCGGAGTTGTCGCTTCCGCTGCCGAAGAGAGCACCCTACATGATCCGCGTGGGGAGCGGCGACTTCAGGGAAGGCCAGGCAGTGACGGAGCAGGGCTTCAAGGAGTTCACCCCCATCCTGATCTTCAGTAGTGGCCACATCGTTGCGAGCCCGAGCGACGTTGAACTGCACCTCGAAGTCATGGTGCCGTACCACCACATGATCGCACCGGCAGCCGACCTCACCTGGGAAAGGGTGAGGCGGTTCACAGGGACGTGCGCGGTCGACATGCCCGGCGTTTACAGGGTTGTAACGACGACCGAAAGCACGGTGGACGTCTATGCGGTGTGCAAGCCGTGACAGCCGGCCCCGGATGCGTTTTCTGCGATTGTGCAGGCTTGAATGAGCCCCAGTGCAGTCCTGGATGCAAGGGATGGGTCCAGGCGTGTTTTGTCCACTTGGACACGAAATCGTCGATTGACATTTGATGCAGCGTTCCCTATATTCAAGCAGTTGACCAATCCTATCCCTTCTGGACGCTGCGAGGCGCTCCAGGTCGTACGCGGGCTCACCATGTCGAACGGGCTGCACTCTTCACCAGTTTCGATCCTGTCTCAGGCTGGCAGGGACTCAGGAAGTAGGGATCGCAAGACTCGTGCGGTTTTGCGATTTTTTCTTTTTGGGGACCTCTCCGATCCTTCCGAAACCCGCGCACGAAGCACCCAGTCCTTTTTCCCTGGAGGTTGTGTCATGGCGGAAAAGACCATCGTCTGTCAGGACTGCGGCGAGGAATTCGTCTTCACCGAGTCCGAGCAAAAGTTCTATTCGGAGCGCGGGTTTCAGGATCCGAAGCGGTGCAAGCCCTGTCGGGATAAGCGCAAGGCACGCAGACGTGATAGCGGGGGACGTGGCGGATGGGGCGGCCCTGGGCGCTACTGAGGCGAGAGCTTCGAAACATCAAGAGTGTTTACTACTTATGGAAGGGCACGGACCAGCGCGGATCTCGGCCGTGCCCTTTTGCCTGATCCTCGATGAGCAGGGGGAGGCCGGTACGGCCGGGTG
>CAZGRP010000018.1:0-4791 GCA_964527995.1 uncultured Cytophagia bacterium
GCCTCCACATAGTTTGCGACATCGGCGCCATCCCGCACTGCGGAATGCAGAAAGGACAGGATTAGACGCTCCGAATTCAACACCTGCGCATCATACCAGACCGCGCCGCCCGTCAGGTCCTTGTCATCAATGCCCGGGACAATGCTCAAGTACTCATCCCGCGACAGGATCCGGCTTGCAGGGAGCTGTCGCTCGAGTTCCTGACCGCGATTGCGATCAAAGCCGATGAGATCGTTCAGCCGCAGGGCGACCGACATGATCTCCTTGCCTCGCAGCAGATGGCCATAGGTCGGAATCAGAAAAGGAAGCGGACGAATGAGATGTGGCGCAATCCTAAGGAGGATCGACCTTTCGCGAATTGACTGCCGCATGCGAGGGAAGTCGGCATGCTGCAAATAGCGCAAGCCACCATGTATGATCTTGAGACTGTTGGACGAGGTCGCGTGGGCAAAATCGCCCTTTTCAATGAGGGCCACGGACAACCCGCGCGAGGCCGCATCCCAGGCCGAGCATGCTCCATAGGCCCCACCCCCTACGATGAGCAAGTCGTACTCGGTATTGGACAGCTTGTTCAGATCCCGAACCATCGCGTCCTTCGTTTTGCTATCCCCTCATTTGCAAGCAAAGGCCATGAGGTGCCACCCTGTGGGACGGACCAGAGGCCGAGGGATAACTTGGAAGACCCGTACAAATAAGCCGTTGTATAGAGCCCCCTTCAGACCATGATGTAGCCGAGACTTCACCGGAAAACGCTCCGGAACGATGCGCACCGCAGCGAAGGGCTTCAGGAGTTCTTTGAACTCCTTGATGGAGTATTTTTCCAGGACCGGAGCATCTTCGTGTTCCAGCTCGACTTTCATCAGCTTTGACAGAAGGTTCAGCCACGACAGACGGTTGTAGACCATAAGGATCGTCTCACCGCCGGGCTTCAGCACGCGGTAGATTTCGTTGATCATCCTGGTGGCACTTGCAGTATACTGAAGCACGCCGTGGGCGTAAACGACGTCGAAGGTTTCGTCTGGAAACTCCAAGGCCTCTCCGTTCATCACGCGAAGATCGGCCTCAAGCCCGTGGGCTTCGAAATTTTTCCTGGCCAGGTCGATCGAAACCTCGGCCAGGTCGACACCCACGACCCTCGCACCCGCTTGGGCGAATCGAATCAGGTCGGTGCCGACGCCGCAGCCGATTTCCAGAAGGTGCTTACCGGCATACGACGCGAAATCAACCACCCGAGGAAGATAGCGCAGTTTGTCGAAGCGGTATTCCTCGAGGTCATCGAAGAACCCGCGGCTGCCAACCGGGTGTTTTGCGATGGCCAGGTCATGGATATGGCCATTCCAGTACTCCCGAATGCGGTCGATCAGCTCGGCTCGGACATCCGCGTTCGCCGGACTTGATGTCATTGTCGCCGTGATGTCGCTCATCAATTTAGGCGTCCTCAATCAATGATGTCACTCAATCGGATAGGTATGTTTCGAGCCACACCCCGAACATCATGAGAGCCCACAGGCGGTGACTGTGATTCTCCACATTTCGAAGATGTTCGTCAACCAGGCGTTCGACCTCGCGAGGTTCGAAGAAGCCAGCCCGCTTGATTTTTTCGGGAGAAAGAACTTCCAGCATCAACGGCTTTAGCTCGTTCCTCAGCCAATTCTTGATGGGGATGCTAAAGCCTTCTTTGCCCCGGCGCTGGATCTTAGGGGGCAACAACTCTCCCATGGCCCGCTTCAAGACCCACTTGGTTTCGCCGTTCGACACTTTGAGCCCGGCAGGCAGGCGAGCGGCAAACTCCACGACGCGATGGTCCAGGAAAGGTACCCTCGACTCCAGTGAAGTCGCCATGCTCATACGGTCGACTTTGACAAGAATATCATCGACGAGGTAGGTCTTGATGTCGACGTAGAGCTGTCGATTCAAAGGGTCTTTGGCGGCTGAACGTTGAAAATAAGTTCGAATGAATTCAGCTGCGTCGTTTCCATTCAAACTGGCCAGCACTTCCCTGCTGTAGAGACGCCGCTTCTCATCATCCGCCAGGAACATCATCCAGCGAACGTGTTCTAGATCCTCCGGGTATTGAGCGCCTTCAACGAAGCGCTTCGCCTTGTTGATCAACCCCTTTTTCTTGGAAGTCGGAGGCAACGCCCCGACGAGTGGTTGAATGAGCGCCCTTCGAACAACTCTGGGCACACGAGCGTAGCGTTGCGCCATCCGATCTGCCTGGTAGGTCTCGTAGCCAGCAAAAAGTTCATCACCCCCATCACCAGACAAAACGACGGTCACGTGCTGGCGCGCCATTTTCGACACGAGATAAGTCGGGAAAATTGAGAAGTCACCAAACGGCTCGTCGAGAAAGTGCACGAGCTTCTCGGTCAGCTCAGCAATATCGGGCTTCAGGATGAATTCATAGTGTTCGGTCTGATAGCGTTTGGCCACTTCGCGGGCATATTCAAGCTCGTTATAGGAGGAGTCCTCGAAGCCGATGGAAAAGGTCTTGACCGGCCGGTCCATGACACGGGCCATCAGCGCCACGATGGAACTCGAATCGATGCCGCCGCTCAGGAATGCCCCCAGAGGCACATCGCTCATAAGCCGGATTCGGACGGAGTCTTCAAGAAGTGCCTGCAGCTCTTCGAAGGCCTCCGAAGGCTCTGTGTCGTGCTCTTGGACATCCAGATCCCAGTACTGGCGCACCGAAATCTGTCCGTCGCGCCATATCAGGACGTGTCCCGCCGGAAGCTTGTGAACACCGGCAAAGATGCTCATCGGTGCCGGGATATATTCGAACGTGAGAAATGTATCGAGTGCTCCGAGGTCCACATGTCTCGGCACACTGCGGTCTTTGAGGAGCGATTTCAACTCCGAGGCGAAGACGAGTTTTTCCGGCGAGTGATAGTAGTACAGAGGCTTGATGCCGATGCGGTCCCGTGCCAAAATGAGTTGCTGCCGTGTCTTGTCCCAGATCGCAAACGCAAACATGCCATTGAGGCGACTCGGACAGCTCTCGCCCCATTCTTCGTAGGCATGTACGATCGCCTCGGTGTCGGCACGGGTTGCAAATTGGTGGCCCCGGGCCAGAAGCTCATGCCGGATCGCCACGTGGTTGTAGACTTCGCCATTGAATACGATCCAGATCGTGCCATCCTCATTGGACATCGGCTGATGCCCGCCCGCCAGATCGATGATGCTCAGCCGGCGCATGCCGATGGCGAGATTGTGGTTCACAAATTGGCCTTCATCATCCGGACCGCGATGCACGATGGCGTCGCACATCTCCTTCACAACTGAGGCTTCAGCAGCACGCTCACGATCGGTATAGACGAATCCACAAATACCACACATAAAGTCCTAGCCTTGGGACTGGGTCAGCTTCTGTTCCAGGTAGCGGTACACCTGCCGTGTCTTGTCGAGATAGGATTGGTAGCTATAGCGCTCTTCGGCCAAGTCCCGGGCGCGGCGCACTAGCTCCAGGGCTGTCTCCGGCTCCTCCAGAACCTTCAAAATGCCCCGACCCAGCTCTTCGGCATCGGGCTCGGCCAGGACTGCCACCTCATCGTTGAGGACCTGCGTGTGGGTGATGTGGCGTGTCGCCACGATCGGTTTCCCGGAACGCAGATAGGAGTAGATTTTCAGCGGTGTGTTGGTTCCGGCGACGCGAGGCGAGACCAGGACGTCCGCCGCCTCGATGAAGCGCGCCACCTCCTGAGGAGCCACCGACCCAGTGAAGACGAAGTACTTCGCCAGACCCAGTTCTTCGACGCGGGATCGATAGCGCTGCACCTGGTCCGGCTTGCCGCCGACAAGAAGAAAGACGATCCCATTACGTTTCGAAAGCACCGAATTCGCAGAGTCGATCAGAAGGTCAAGCCCCTGGTAGGGCTCGAACGTTCCGGCGTACAGAACGACGTGCTCACCGTTAATGCCATAGCGCCCGCGGACATCAATTTGCTCCCCGTTCGCGTCGAACACAAGGCCGTTGTCCGCAACATTCTCGATTAGCACCTGATAGATGTCCGGGAAGTTATCGGAGACATAGGCAGAAAGCTCCGGGCAAATCGTAATTACGGCATCGGCACTGCGAAGAGTCATTTCTTCGAGCTTCTCAACCAAGCCGATCAGCATCTTGGAGTTCGAAAAGCTGAAGTTAGTAAGCTGCTGCGGCAAGCTCGAGTGCATGTCATACAAGTGCAACAGCCCCCGCCTCTTGGCGATCAACGCGCCCAGAAAGCCCGCCTCTTCATGCGTGTGCAAGAGGTCATAGGAGGTCCTGCGAATCATCGACAGGGCCATGGAGAAAAGGGTCAAATCCAGAGGCAGCTTGGCTAAGGATGGCCCGACCGCGACCCGCCGAATCAGCGGCACCTTCGGAGCTCGATAGATGGTGACGCCTTCAATGTCGATGTCGTCTCCGAGATGGTAGGTCAGTAGATCAACGTGGTATCCGAGGCGAGACAGGGCCTTGAGTCGGTGTAGGACGCTGAAGGGGGTACCTCTCGGTTGAAAGAACGGTTGCGGCGCAATCATCAAGGTTCGCATAGGATGCCTGCCCACGATGCAAAGGTTTTCTTCCGGCTTATCGAAATCTCAAAGCGCACTTAGCGCGCCGAACGACGGGAGTCTCGCAATTCGCATGCCAAAGAGCCTCTCCATTTCGTTCTCGGGTGGACTCATGATTTTTAATGACTAAACAGCCTAACACTATGAGAAAACAGATAGTTGGTTACAGTCTTGTGTGCCACTCTGAAACGTTGTACCGGTTTGACACATGAAAAAAGAGACGCAGGGCGGCAGCTC
>CAZGRP010000018.1:4891-64478 GCA_964527995.1 uncultured Cytophagia bacterium
TCTGAAACGTTGTACCGGTTTGACACATGAAAAAAGAGACGCAGGGCGGCAGCTCTTTGCGTGGTTCAAGAACGAATCGGATGCCTGCAGGGCTCTGCGGGCATCCCCGCCTCTACGTCCCTTCTGTAAAAGAGGGAAATCAAGATCTCGAAGAGCGCCGGAGCGACTCAACCCATTTCGTGTCTAAGCCTCCACGTTTCCGCCAAACAAGTCGAGTCACCGCCCAACACACGCGTACTTGAATCCTTGCTGGCGCACCTTGGCGGGATCATAGATGTTCCGCAAGTCGATGATGGTCGGGTCGCGCATGAGCTTCTTGATCTTGACCAGGTCGAGGCTTCGGAACTGGTTCCACTCGGTGACAAAGATCAGGGCATCGCTCCCCTCCGCAGCCTCATACGTGTCGCTGCAATACTCAACTTCCGGCAAGATTTCCTTGGCCTTCTCATTGGCAACGGGATCGAAGGCCTTTACTCGGCCCCCTGCTTTGAGCACGGCTCTGATGATGTCCACTGAGGGCGCATCTCGCATATCATCCGTGTTCGGCTTGAAGGCCAGTCCGAGGACTCCCAGGGTCTTCCCCTTGAGGTCGCCGAGCGTCTTGTAGATCTTCTGGATCATGACCTCGCGTTGGCGCTGATTGACACGTACGGCGGCTTTGACGATTTCGAAATTGAAGTCATGTTTTTCAGCGATCTGAAGCAGGGCTTGGGTGTCCTTAGGAAAGCAAGAACCGCCGTATCCTGGACCCGGATGGAGGAATTTCTTTCCGATGCGGTTGTCGAGGCCCATGCCCACGGCGACATGATGCACGTCAGCCCCCACTCTCTCGCAGATCAGTGCAATCTCATTAATGTAAGAAATCTTCGTAGCCAGGAAGGCGTTAGACGCATACTTGATGAGTTCGGCACTCTCGAGATTGGTGACGACAAAGGGGGTCTCGATCAGATAGAGTGGCGAGTAGAGGTCTTTCATTATCGCGATCGCTTCGCTGTCCTCGGCGCCGATGACGACGCGATCGGGCCTCATGAAATCCTCAATTGCTGATCCTTCGCGCAGGAACTCGGGGTTTGAAACGACACTGAAGCGGTTGGGTTCGGATTGGTGTTTGGTGATCACCTCGCGGATCCACTTTCCGGCACCGACCGGAACCGTGCTCTTGTTTACGATCACCTTGTAGCCGTTCATGTATTTGGCGATATCCTTGGCGACATTCTCGACGAATGAAAGATCCGCCGAGCCATCGTCACGCGGAGGTGTGCCGACTGCGATGAAGATGACCAGAGATCTCTCGACGGCTTCCTGAATCGAAGTGGTGAAAGTCAACCGTCCTTCCTTGACGTTCTTGGCCACCATCACATCCAGGCCCGGCTCATAGATGGGAAGGATGCCCCTTTTGAGGTCTTTGATTTTCTTCTCGTCGATATCGACGCAGATGACATCATTGCCGAACTCTGCAAAACAGGTGCCGGTGACCAACCCCACATAGCCTGTGCCTACGATCGAAATGTGCATCGGTTGCCTCCTTAAGCATCCACGATCTTTCTCTCGTCTTCCCTGACGTTAGACCGTCAGAACTCGCCTGCATGAGCAGAAGCAGTTAGCTCGCGCCGTAGCCGACCAAGACCACGAAGAAGGTCTTGACGAGGATCTTGAAGTCTAGAAGGAGAGACCAGTTGTCAATGTACTGCAAATCCATTTCCATCCACTTCTCAAAACGTACTTTGTTCCTGCCGCTCACCTGCCAGATGCAGGTCAGACCTGGCTTCAGACTGAATCGCCGGCGTTGCCAGAGTTCGTACATTTCGACCTCGACAGGCAGCGCCGGGCGCGGTCCCACAACGCTCATATCTCCCTTCAAAACATTGAGAAGCTGCGGGAGCTCATCGATGCTCAGTCGCCGAATAATCCGGCCCACACGCGTTATTCGCGGATCTCGCCGCATCTTGAAAACTGGCCCATCCATTTCGTTCATCTTCTCCAGCTCCCGACGCTTCATCTCGGCGCCATCGATCATCGAACGGAATTTGTAGAGGGTAAAACGCCGACCGTTAAGACCACAGCGAGTCTGCCGAAAAAGAACAGGACCAGGAGAGTCGAGTTTAATCGCAACGGCAACTAAGATTAGCATCGGCGACAGCAGCAGAAGCATAAGAAACGAAAACGCGATGTCGAAAGCTCGTTTTACAAAAAGTTGCCAGGGCTCAGCTACGAACGTCTCGAACTCCAGGAGCGGAAATCCATTGAAGTCCGTCTGCCGGATCTTGGCGATGTTTAAATCGTACAGGTCCATCGAGATCGACGTTGGGATTCCTTCGCGCTCGCAGGCAAGGATCGCTTCATCCATCCGGTGCAGCCAGAGCCGTGGCACCACAAATATCACGCGATCGATCACCTTGCGGTGAAGGATGAAGGGAATGTCCTGCAGGCGGCCGAGGACACGAAACCCTTCAATCTCCTTCCCATAAAGGCCGTGCTCGTCGTCGATCAAACCCACAATACGCAAGCCCCAATTCGCATGAGCTTTCACAACTCGGATAAACTCGCGAGCCCGCTTCCCGGTACCGACAATCAGAAGGTTTACCTGATTGTAGCCTCTCAGATGAAGGTAGTCAAGGACTTCGAGGACGAACTTCTTGTCAAGGATCAAGAACAAAACGGCCAATGCGCAGTAGACACCAATGAACAGTCGGCTCGTGAGCACCATCTTGAAGAGGAAGATGATGCTGCCCACGGCGATACTGGCGAAGATGGCTGCGGTAACAATGTCGCGGGTGAGATGTCGAAAAGGCTTGATCCGGTAATCTCTGTAAACGCCGTAGGCCTGCAGAAAGCCAAGCCAAATAGGCACGCTCAGTAGAACCAGGATCTTGTTTCTTTCCGAGAAGTAGAGAAGACCCTCCACATTCGGTGCAATTGCGTAAGCCATTCCCCCGAGCTCGTAGATGATCCGCAGGTAATGGGTTACGAAATACGCCGCCACAAACGCGCCGAGGATCACGACGGCATCAATGGCTCGCAAGAGGCTAGCAACAAAAGCCTCTTTTTCCTTAAACATTCGTCGACCTCCGCCCTGGCTGCAGTGCTATCGTGGTAGTGCCTCGTCCCGATGTTTCAGGTGTTCAGCCGTCGACCCATCTCTTTGAACCAGCGAACGAATTCCTCGATCCCGGCCTCGAACGGGTAGCGCGGCTCGTAGCCCAATTGCCGGCGCGCTTTTGCAATGTCTGCGTAGGTGATCGGTACATCCCCCGGCTGCATCGGAAGGTATTCGACGTCGGCCCTCTTGCCCAGGTGTTTCTCCAGAAGCCGGACGAGCTCATTGAGCTCTACTGTTTGGGATTCCCCCAGGTTGTAGATCTCGTAGGCTGAGCATCGATCCAGCGCCCGCACGACACCGTCGATAATGTCAGAGATGAACGTATAATCTCTTCTCGTGGTGCCATCACCAAAGAGCGGAATCCTCTCTCCCTGCTCGATAAGTCTGGCAAATTTGTGAATGGCCATGTCCGGTCTCTGCCGTGGTCCGTACACGGTGAAAAACCTCAAGCAGGTCACAGGAATGCCGTACAAATGATGGTAGGTGTAGCAGACCAGCTCACCGGCTTTCTTGGTCGCGGCATAGGGCGAAATCGGATGGTCTACAGGATCATCCTCCCGGAAAGGAACAGAGGTGTTCTTCCCATAAACGGAGGAGGAGGAGCCGAAGATGAACTTGGGACCGCCCCGCATTCTGCACATTTCGAGCAGATTGACAGTGCCCTGCACGTTCACACGCTCGTAAAGCATCGGCTGAGCGATGGAAGGCCTGACGCCGGCGCGGGCGGCCAGGTGGACGACGGCGTCGAACGGTTGCGATTCGAACAAATGGCGGAGAAGAGATGAGTCCAGGATATCCCCCCGCACCAATTCAAAGCGATCGGAAGCAAGGCAATTGCGAATATTGCTTTCCTTGATTCGAGGATCGTAGTAGTCGTTGAACGAATCGAGTGCCGTGACATGGTCGCCCCGCCCGAGGAGGTATTCACAAAGATGAGATCCGATGAAACCAGCCCCGCCTGTGACCAGTACCTTCATCTCCTGCCTTTCCATGTTCTAGATCGTCCACAGAAGCGCGCCACCCTAGCACCTCCTGCGACGGGGTTGAGCCGTCGTGTGGGAGTCCTGTAGCGCAGGTGCCCGATTGTGCTCATCAATAGTGATAGTAGCTGTAGCCCTCATGAGCCAGGTCGGCCGAGGCGCCATTGAGAACCACACCGAGCACATTCGCGGGCACGTTGTCAAACAGCTCGAGCTTTTGTCGCGCAGTATCGCGATGGGTGCGGCCGGCACGAACCACGATGAGGGTGGCATCTACCTGGGTCCCGATCACCACCGCATCGGTGGCAGCGTTAAGAGGCGGACTATCGAAAATGACGAAGTCGTACTTCCGCCTCACCTCGTCGAGGAATCTCTTCATCCGGTGGGATCCGAGAAGCTCCGAAGGATTGGGAACCAGGGGCCCACAGCTGATCAGGGAAAGATTCGGCACGTGGGTCTCGTTGACGATCTCGCTCAAGTCCGATACCGCGCCGATCAAGTAGTCGCTGAAACCGGGTGTCTTGGGAATCCCAAAGGTGTTGTGGAGCACACCGCGGCGCAAATCGGTATCTACGAGCAAAGTGTTCGTCTTGTGCTGCGCCATGGTGATCGCAAGGTTCGCAGCGGTGAAGGATTTGCCGTCGCCGGGAGCAGTGCTGGTGATCACCATCGACTGAATCCGACCCGCTGTTTTCGAAAAGACGATGTTCGTGCGCAACGACCGGTAGGCCTCGCCAACCGCGGTCGGCGAATAGTCGTGCGTCACGAGCTGATAGTCAATCTGTTTGATCTTTTCGGCGTCGTGAAGCTCGTAGACATCACCGAAATCGATCTGTGGAATCATGCCGAGAACGGGGAGCCTGAGGAAGCGTTTCACGTCGTCTACCGACTTCAGACTGCGATCCAGGGCCTCGAGCACGAAGACGAGCCCCACCCCGAGACTCAAGCCCAAAAACAGCCCCATGATCGCCAGGACCTTCTTGTTGCTGTTGGTAGGGAAGTCCGGCTCGATGGCTGGATCGAGGATGTCGACATCCTCCGTTTCCACCGCTTCGGTGATTTTCGCCTCCTGATAGTCCGCCAGCAGCTTTTTGTAGAGATCCGCTTTTACCTTGAGATCGCGAGTTAGTTCACTGAGCTGGTACTGGCGCTCCGGCAGCTTGCCCAGCTCGCGGTTGATCCTGACGATCTCTGCGGAGACTTCCCGAATCTTTCTATCCAGTTCGGTAAGCTTGGCCCGCGCCAGACGCTCGATCTCCTGTTGCACCTGGGCAATCAGCGCCGCGATCTGCTTGGCCCTGGGGTTTTCTTTGGGAAGGTCAGCGTAGCGCCGTTGCAGGTCTTCCAGTTTGCTTTTCTGGATGCCCATCGCCGCATCGCCACTAAAGGCGGAGTGGCTCGCCAGCGCCCCGTAGACATACTGCAAGTCTGTGAGCTTGTCGTCCGCGGAGGCGCCCACCGCGGGCGTCCGACCCAGGTGGCTCAGAAGCTCTTTGATGCTGTCTCGGTCGTTTTCGAGAGAGATCTTCTCCTTGTCCAGTTCGGCTGCCAGCCTGAGCTGGTTGCTCTGCTTCTCGTCCAGATTCACAGAGTAGCGCTCCTTGAAGGCCTTCAGCGCACGGTCGGACTCGTCGAGCCGTTGCTTGGCAATCCGCACCTGCTCCTCAAGGATTTTCCTTCGGCTGCGAATCGACTTCCGCTTGATCGACATGCTCTCTTCGACGAAGATCTCAGCCAGACGGTTGGTCGTCCTGGCCACGAGGTAAGGGTCCGTATCAGTGAGGGTGACGCTCATGAGGTTGCCCGAACGGCTCATATTCACCTCGGTCCGGCGACGCAACGACTTGACGGCGGAACGAAAGGACTGTACGTCAAACGGGATTTCTTTCGTGACCTGGCTGAGTTCCGGATTCAGCCGAAACTTCAAGCCGTTCACGCTCTTCTGGTTGCTGGTGATCTCATCCGTGGGTCCCTCGGCCACCACACCCACCTTCTCGGTCTTCGGATCCTTATAAAGGAGTCTGTAAGTCCCCTCTGCCGATAGTTTGAGAATATAATGTCCGGGCACAGGCGAGTGGGTGGTGCTGAAATCGGCAAAAACTTGCTTCCGTGTTAGCTCCTCGTTTTCAGGGTCTACCTTCAGCGTCAGACCGAGCTGGGCCACGACACGCTCTGCAAAAGACCTGCTTGTGAGTTCCTGGATCCGGCTTTCGGCGAGTTCGGGGCTGATCCCTTCATAGTCCTTGAATCGAATCAGCGCCGTAGCTTCGTAGACGGGCGGTTGCATCTTCAAGTAGACCACCCAAGCTGAGGTGACAATAAAAGTGACCAGGGCCACAACCCACCAGCGCTTCTTCAAAGCCTGTACGTAGCGCTGCAGATCGAGGCCCTCGCTGAGATCGCCTGAGTCGTCTTCGTAGTAGGTGTTCGGGTCCATGCAAAACCTCTCGTCTGTCGATCAACGAGTGCGTTTGATCTGGAGATAAAGAATCGCGATCGAGATGGCAAAACGGGTGTAGTCCATGAAGTCACGGACTGTAAACCTGCTACGGGGAGGCACCATCACCTGGTCGCCGGAACGAATCCCCAGTTCGCGCAGCGACACCCCCTTTTCGTAGCCGCTCAACAGGTTGGCTTTGACGACCTGCCCACCACGGTCGACCCTCATCTTGGGAAGGTTAGCATCTTCGGAAGGCCCACCAGCCGCATCAATGAGGTCCCATAGCGACCTTCTCGGAGAGATGAGATAGGAGCCAGGGCGATTCAATGCACCCATTACAGTGACACGAATCAGCGGCTCAACGACAACGACAGGGGGCTCCGCAAAGTAGGGGGACAGCAACTCCCGGAGACGTTTAGCGAGCGTCTGCTGGTTGTAGCCGACTACTTCCACCTCGCCGATCACGGGCACCTGGATCTTACCCTGGTCGTCGATGGGATAGTTGTCATTGAAGTCAAGATTCAGACCCTGGCCGTCCGAGCTCCAGCGTAGCTCCCAGACGGTCAGACGAAGGGCATCACCAGGCCGAAATGTTGCCTTGCCGCGATTCGATCCAGTACCAGCAAACGACTCCGCCGGCAGCACTGCCAAAGAAAATGCTCCCACCAGGATGGTGGCAATGCCGCGAAACCATAATGAATTGGGATTCATCCTCATGGCGCCTTTCCCACGTAAAAATTCACTTTCCCGGAATAGTCGAAGGCCTGCGCGCACACCAAACCGTGGCTGTACTCCTACAGCGTGGTGTCTTCGATACACATCGGCCTCACGCGCAGAAAAGTCAAGTACTGTCTGGAATCGAATCGGGTAGGCGACAGAGAAACTCGGCAGGACGCCTGAGAGTCCGCAGCACCTCTTGCGAAATCGTGCATCGTAGCGGTGATCAGCCTCCGCGGACTCCAACTCAACGGGAACGGTAAAAACGAAATCGCTTTTCCTTTGTCTCTAAGCTCAGTTTCCGGAGGAGATCGTAGACGGTGATCAGACTGACCTTGACAGACCCATATCGTTCGTCTTCGAGAGCTTTCTTGATCCTCCACGGACCACGCGTCGGATTTTCGATGACCGCCAGCTTGATCTTTTCAGGGAGTGGCAACACCTTTGGGTCGATCTCCCTCCTGGTAGTATAGACGGAACCAGAGGTCTGCCGCCTCTGCTTACCGTCCGGGCGGCGAAGCACCGCTGGCATCGCCTCTGCCACCTGGGCACCCTCATTCGTGCCGTTCCCGCCGTAACGACCCGTCAGACTCTTGGTAACGTCGAACCCCAGGGTAATATCAAAATCAGTGATGGCCTCCTCGATCGAATCATAGCTGCTCAGAATCCGGTCGAACTCCAACATCTTGAAGACATCGTACACCTCGGGCAGCATCTGGACGATCTTCAGATCCCCACCATGCTCCCGGATGTTCTTGATCTCGCCGACGAACACACCCCACCCGGCACTGCTGACGTAGTTGACGGTACTCATATCCACAATCATGTGGTAGGTACCGCTCCGCATCAGTTCAGTGATCCTGTGCAGCATCTGCGAGCAGGTCATGGTGTCGATATAGCCCTTGACCTGGAGCAGCGAAATGTGCCGCAAGGCCCCCACCTTGCTCTCTGCGATTTGAATGCCTTCCATCGGGCTCCCAGGAGTCCTGCAATCCACTACCCAGACCACTGACACGGACAACATTTGTGCCAACCCAGGGCAGGGTAACCTAAGAGCAATGAAGAAGGTAGGTTAGTGCGGGAACACGCGGTGCGATTGACGATGAAGTATGGGGGTTCCCCTGTGCTAGGCCGAAACATTGTTCCTGCCTGAAACATGGAAGGCTGGGCAGGCGTGCCGACCGTACCCAAATGATACGCGCCTCCTCCCTACTCATCCTCGTCTACCCTAGGCGCCATGCCGTGCAGCAATGCGGTGGTACAGCTTGACGTATTTTTCAGCCGAAACTCTCCAGGAGAAATCCTGCTTCATTGCGTTCCTGACAAGCTTCCGCCATAGGCCCTGGTCCTGGTATGCCTTGAGAGCTCGCTTCACGGTATCGAGCAAGGCCTTGGCAGAATACTTCTCGAACAAAAAGCCGGTGCCTTCGCCCGAAGCAGGATCGAAATCAACCACGGTGTCTGCCAGACCCCCAACCGCATGGACAATCGGGATGGTGCCATATTTCAGGCTGTACATCTGGTTGAGGCCACATGGCTCGTAGCGCGACGGCATGAGAAACAAGTCGCTGCCAGCTTCAATGAGATGTGCCAGACCTTCGTCGAAGGCGACGCGCACCGCGCATTTCCGCGCGTATTTTCGTGCGAACTTGAGGAACATGCTCTCGTATTTCTGTTCGCCGCGGCCCAGAAGAACAAACTGGACGGGTTCCGCCATAAGCTTGTCAAAGCTCTCCGCGAGAAGATCGAATCCCTTTTGGTCGATCAGCCGCGAGATCATACCGATCACCGGGATCTCCTCTTGATACTTCAGCCCGCATTGCTCAGCGAGAGCTTTCTTGTTCTGTTGCTTTCCTGTGAGATCGGTGACGGTGTAGTTGTAGGGGATCAGCTTATCGGTTTCAGGATTCCAAACCGTGTAGTCAACCCCGTTGAGAATACCGTACAGATCCTTGCTTCGGCTTCGTAGCGTCTCGCTGAGGCCGCAGCCGTATTCATCGGATTCTTGAATCTGTTTGGCATAACTCGGGCTAACCGTGCTGAGCAAATCGGCATGCAGAATGCCAGCTTTGAGGAAATTCACTTTACCCCAGAACTCCAAGGCGCCCCCCTTGGCGGCATATTCCGCCGGCAAGCCGGTCAGGTGTACCGTCTCGGGCGGGAAGATGCCCTGATACGCGGCGTTGTGAATGGTGAGAAGCGTGCCGGTATTCTCGAAAAATGGATCTTCCTTGAGCAGGGTCTTCATGTAGACCGCGATCAGGGCAGTCTGCCAGTCGTTGCAATGGATCACGTCGGGCTGCCAGTGCAGCAGACGTAAGGTCTCCAGACACTCTTTGCAGAAAAAGATGAAACGCTCTGCATTGTCGGCGTAGTCCTCGCCAGTTTTCGGATCCTGATAGAGCTCTTCACGATCGAAATACTCCTCGTTGTCAAGAAAATAGACTTGCACCTTCGACCCAGGCAGAAAAGCCGACTTGGCGCTTCCCTTGACGATCCGGTCACCGACCTGCACTTCCATATTGCGCAGGCGAATCACGTCCCGGAGTACGTACTTCCGCTCGTTGATGACCCGGTAGTTGGGCATCATGACGCGGATGTCGTGCCCCAGCTCTTTCAGGAATTTCGGATAGGTTCCCGCTACGTCGGCAAGCCCCCCAGTTTTTGCAAAAGGTGCGACTTCAGAGACTACATAGAAGATTTTCAACGGTCTCATTGCTACGCCATCCTTCGGTTATTCTCCAACCCGTGCGACCCTTCTGTTGGCCCGCTGGGAGACCCTCTCACAAGTCGACGCCACGAAGCTGGTCGGCGGCGAACTCTGGAGGCATGGGGTTGATGTAGAACCCAGACCCCCACTCGAACCCTGCCACCCGAGTAAGCTTGGGCATGATTTCCATGTGCCAGTGGTATTCGAAGAACGACTGCTCCTGTATTGGGGAAGTATGAATGACGAAGTTGTACGGCGGGTTGCCGAGGACCTTGTTGATCCGCTGTAAGGTCTCTTTCAGTACCTCAGCGAGATGACCGTATTCTTCAGCAGGCATGGACTCGAAATGCGAATAGTGCTGGACTGGTAGAATCCAGCACTCAAACGGAAATCGCGATGCGTAAGGAGTGTGAGCGATAAAGAAGTCCGAGCGGACGACGATCCTCTTGTCGGCCTGGCGCTCTTGGCGCACAATGTCGCAAAAGATGCAGCGCTCTTTGTAGTTGTAGTACTGCGTCGAGCCCTCGATTTCCTCGGTCACCCTCTTGGGAACGATGGGTGTAGCGATAAGCTGGCTGTGGCTGTGCTCGAGCGAGGCGCCGGCAGCGACACCATGATTCTTGAACACCAGAATATATCGGAACCGGATGTCTCGCTTCAAGTCGAGCATGCGTTCGCGGAAGAAATACAACACTCGCTGAATGTGATCCAGGTCCAGGTCCGCCAGCGATTGCGAGTGATCAGGCGTCTCGATCACCACTTCGTGCGCACCGATGCCGTTCATTTTGTCGTAAATCCCTTCGCCGCGGCGGTTCAGATCGCCCTCGACTTGCAGAGCAGGGAATTTGTTGGGCACCACGCGCACGGTCCAACCTGCCACGTCCCGTGCATCCGTGCCCGGGCGGTGGGCGAGGGTTTCGGGAGGAGTCTTATCCTCGTTCCCAGGGCAGAAAGGGCAGAAGCCGACTCCCTTGGTAGGCTGTTCTACAGTCCAGTCGAAAGGACGATTTCTACGCTCTGTAGAGATGATCACCCAGCGGCCAATGACTGGATCCTTCCGCAGTTCAGGCATAAACCGGTGTCCCTGGCGAGTCCAACAAAAAGGGCGGAACGATCCGCCCTTGCACAGCGTGCCCAACTGAGCAGGCTGAGGCTCCCTAGCCCTGCAGCTTGCTGAGATACCTCCGCGCCGTACTGACGTACTCGCTGTTCGGGTAGTTCGCGATGAGGCGTTCGAACTCTTCCCGTGCTCTGGCTCGGTTGCCAAGCCGCAGATATGTGACACCGAGCTTCAACTGGGCGTCGTCCGCCTTGTTCGAGTTGGGAAATGTGAACACCTTCTCGAACTCGGCAATCGCCTGGCTGTACTCCCCGAGACCATAGTAGCACTCGCCGATCCAGTATTGGGCGTTGTCGGCCAGAGGATTCCTGTCGTCCTCATTCAGAAGCTCCCGGAACGCCTGCAGGGCCTCTTTGTAGCGGCGAGCATAGTAGGCCTCTAGAGCTTGCTGATAACGCGACTTGTAGTCTCCGGCAAGCGTCCCGGCCGAGGCTCTCGCCACCCGACTGCTGCGTGAGGGTCTCGTCTGACCCTTCCCCCTGAGCTGCGCAAGCTGGGCCTCGCGCTGCTGCAGTTCACTCTGGAGCTGCTGGATGGTTGCGTCTTTCGTCTCCAGTTGCTGTTCCAGAGCGGCAAGCTGCTGTTTCAGTTGCTGGAGGCGAGGCTCGGACGGCGTAGTGGCCGGAGTGGCCTCGGGCTTCTCGGTCGCATTCGAAACCGCAGTCTCGGTCTTTGTGCTCTGTTTCGGGGCCGTCGCGGTCGTGTCCGGACCGGGAGTGATGCCCAGCAGGCGAAGCACCTCTCGCTCATCGGCGTTCTGCTGGTCTTTGTTCTTCTCGGCCAGCAGCGCGTCGATGTCTACGTCCCCCGATTCCGCCTCTGGTTTGGCCTGCCGTCCCGTGCCGCATCCCGCGGAAAAGGCGAACATCGAGAGGAGCACGCCAACGGTGTAAACTCGCCTGATCGTCTGACCCATGGTCACCCTCCATGATCACTGTAGTGAGCTGACGCTATTGCTGTTTCCTAAGGACGATGTAGGTGGCTGTTCCCCACCCCAAAGCACTCAAAGCACCCCCGATGTAGCGCCACATCCGACCCCCTGGAAACACCTTCACCCGGTTCGGCCGACGCGGCAAACCAGCGTATCCGACGGAGTTCAGGTCCTGGCCCAAAGCGATGATGGCGTACTCCAGTGCCGGCAAGGTCACGGCAGACGAAGGCACAACACCCTGATACCGATCCCCGGCCAGACGTTTCAGCTCGACTACCGACCATTTCTTCTCACCGAATCTACGGTAGACCAGCGAGGCTTTGCGCAGCGGAACCGAAGAGTAGATGGCGGCAGAAAGCTTCAGAGCGCGCCCTGCTTCTGCACGGTGACGAGGATGATGAATCACAACGGGAGGGACCTGTTCATCGTTGTTCGACTCGCCATTTCGCGGCAGTAGCGGCAGTAAAGCAGGCTGAAGAGCGGGCCCCTCCTCCGGAACGCCGTCGTGGTCCAAATAGCCATCGGCATCCTCGGGCACTTCGACCGCCAGGTCGAGGTCGTCGGGAACCCCATCGCGGTCGCGGTCATTCCGAGAGGACCGAAACCGGTAAGAGAGCCCGATGAAGCCAGCAAACACCTGGTCCTTCTCATCTCCACTAAAACGTTGGTCCAAAGCGTCTGTCAGCGAATAGCGAAATACACCTCCGACTTCGAGTCCCAAAGTCTCATTCAGGCGAAATCGAAGTCCACCCCCTGTCTTGAGAAAAGAGTCCAATCCCCGCTGCTTCGACCCGTTTAGAACCACAACCTTGCCGCCCTCTGTCGCTCTCCAGTAAACGCCTCCTGCACCTACAAATCCGAATGGGCTGACCGTCGCAAACGGCAGAAACTCCACGCGGCCGTCGATTTCGAAGGGCACAATCGTCGACTTGAGGTTCGGGCGGTCGCTCTGCTTGAGCTGAGAGAAGCCAAGCAGGCCACCGACTGAGAAGAACGGCGTGGGGCTGACTCGAAGGGTTCCGGAAAGGTAGGGGCTCAGTTTGGGGCTCCGGATGTCACTCTCCAGGCGAGCAAAACCGACTTGCAGCCCAGTGCTGAACTCCGTCTGTGACTGCGCCGAGGTGCTGAGCGTGAGAAGGAGAGCGGGAAGAAACAGACTGGCCAAGAAATCCTTTCTGCGCACCAGGCTTCCCCTTTTAACTATAAAAGATTGCGATAGTTAATTCAATCAAATGTAGCCAAGATTTGTAAAAAAGTCAAGGCCTTTGTAGAGGCACCTCTGGTATCCTTGCGAGCCTGGCCGTTCGTCAGAGGTACTGGAACCTCCGAATTGAGGCATTCAACATCAGGCCGACGAGCGCCATGAATGCCATCATCGCTGACCCGCCGTAGCTCAGAAAAGGCAACGGTAGCCCAGTCACCGGGGCAACGCCCACCGTCATCCCCATGTTGATGAGCACGTGGAACAGAAGGATCGTCACGGCTCCAATGACCACCATGCTGGCGAAGGCGCTCTTCACATTCGCGGCAAGCCGTATGCCCCGCAGCAGCAGAAGCAGGAACAAAATGACGACGACGGTGATGCCGATGAAGCCGAGTTCCTCACCGATGACCGAAAGAATGAAGTCCGTGTGCTGCGCCGGCAGAAAGCGCAACTGCGTTTGGGTGCCGTGCAGATACCCTTTCCCCCACAGGCCACCCGAACCGATGGCGACTTTCGACTGGATCACCTGATAGCTCAAACCATGAGGATCAAGCTTGAGTCCCAAGAAGGTAAGGATGCGCATTCGCTGGTAGTCGCGCAGGTGATTCCAAAGGAGCGGTGTAAGAACGCCTACGGCAACATTGAGGCTGAAGTTCAGCAGGAATACCTTCAGTCCCTTCCCCGACAGATAGAGGACGAGCATGATCAGCATCATGGCGCCGAGGAAGGTGTAGTAGTTGAAGGCGCTGACGAGAGTGAGGACGGGCGCGACAAGGACAAAAATCGTAAACAAGGGCAGACCAGCCCAATAGAGCAGCGGGATGACCATGGCCCCAAACACCATCGCCGTCCCCAGATCGGGCTGCCTGGCGACAAGCAGCATCGGCACGACGACGATGAGAAAGGCTGCTCCAACCGTACGCAGCTTTCGGAGATCGACACCGTCCCCGCTGGTGAACCGGCTCAGCGCCAGCAAAGTGCCGATCTTGGCCAACTCAGAAGGCTGAAAAGTGAACGATCCCAAGGAAATCCAGCGGTGGACACCCGCGGCGTTTCTGGGCAACAGCAGCACAACGCCGAGCAACACCAGAGTGGCCACGTAGATGACATAGGCGTTCCGGTACCAAAACCGCATCGGCAACGCAACGGTCGTGACCAGAACCACCAGACCTGAGGCCAGCCACAGCAATTGCCGAAGAAAGTTCCCGCGCAGCAATTCCGACCCCGTACTCGCCGTGGCGCTGTAGATGGCCATCAAACCGATGCCGGAAAGCAGAAGGGGCACCGCAAGGATCCAGCGATCCAGATGGCGAAGTTGCGATTTACCGTCCAACATTCGAAGCGTCAAGGTTGTAGCACCATTCGACTGGAAGTTGCGCTCGAAAGACGCTCGGCCTGCGACTGGCGGGTGAACCAGTATCTGAAGGCAGCGGCAGCGATTGGCGCGGCGACGGCGCCGCCGCCACCGCCGTTTTCTACCAACACCGCGATAGCGATCTCCGGAGCCGACACGGGTGCAAAGCCGATAAACCAGGCGTGTGGAGCACCGTGCGGGTTCTGCGCTGTTCCGGTCTTACCTGCCGCTGGCACACCTACAGAGCGCACGACCTTGGCCGTGCCGTGCTCTCCGTTCACGACCTCGAACATCCCCTGCTTCAACAGTGCGTAGGTCTCGGCAGAGACGCCAGTCACTCGTGTCGAATCCACGGTGCTGGCACGGGCGTCTCCCGTCACCGGATCCATCACCTTCAGCAGCAGCCTCGGCTTGTAGATGATTCCGTTGTTAGCCAGGGCCATGGCAAACTGTGCCATCTGCAGCGGCGTAACGAGGAGATCGCCCTGTCCGACGGCCAGGTTGAGACGCATCCCATCTGTCCAGCGTCCTTTGCCGTAGCGCGTATCCAGGTAGGCTACGTCAGGTACCTGCCCCGCGTTTTCGCCGGCGAGATCGATTCCCGTAGGCGAGCCGAAGCCGAACGCTCGAGCAAACCGGGCCCAGGTGTTCAGTTCCACCCTCAGCCCTATGTTGTAGAAGTAGACATTGCATGACTGTTCGATGGCTTCCACGAGGTTCACCCATCCGTGGCCGCCGGGCAGCCAGCAGTCGAACGTTCTCCGCCCCAACCGAAACCAGCCGGGACAGAATATCTTCTCTTCCGGATCAATCCGACCTGTCTCAAGCCCGGCCGCGGCGAGCACCAGTTTGAAGGTAGAGCCGGGAGGGTAGACGCTCTGAATGGTTCGGTCATAGAGGGGCTTGCCGGGATCGTTCACCAACGCCTGCCACGCCTCGGGGGAGATCGGCTTGGCGAACAACTCCGGGTCGTAGTCCGGCTTGCTCACCAGCGCCAGCACATCCCCATTGTGTACGTCGAGAACAACAGCTCCGCCACGCAAACCAGCCATGCGCCGTTCGAGAAAAAGCTGCAAACCGGCATCGATGGAGAGCACCAGATTTTTCCCGGGCACGGCCGGCCGAGATTTCAACTCGGAAAGGACGCGCACCTCACGGCCGAGAGCGTCGACTTCGACAAACCTGTACCCCTTTTGACCGCGCAGAAGCTTCTCGTAGACCTTTTCCAGCCCCTTCTTGCCGATGGCGTCGCCCTGCTCGTAGTAACGGTCCTGGTCTTGTTCGATCTCCGCCGCGGTCACTTCACCCAGATACCCGAACAGATGTGGTGCCCTGACTCCCGACGGGTAGAATCGGGTCGGCTCGATCTCGTAGTCAACGCCGGGGAGGTCCAGCACAGATTCCTCGACCCGGCTCACTGTCTCGAAGGTGATATGCCGCCGCAGTTTGACAGGCCGAAATTGAATGGACCGACCCCGGATCTCCGTGCGAATGTCGGCGGCGGGCTCATCGAGGATCTCGGACAGGAGTTGCAGCGCCTGCGGAGACCGAAGCAATTCATATGGAACAACGCGTAGAGAGTAGGAGGGGCGGTTGTCTACCAGCACTTCGTTGTGGCGGTCGAGGATGATGCCGCGCACCGGCTGTTCGGTAATCTCGCGGATGCGGTTGCGTTCGGATTCCTTGAAGTACTGCTGCCACTGGACAATCTGCAGATAGGCAAACCGTGCCAGCAGGGCCGCAAAGGCGACACAGGTCACGACATAGTAGACATATCGCTTCTTTTCGACGTTCAACCGTTGCATGCGCGACAACGACTCTCTTTTCCGGGTTGCCTTTTACCCGTGATGAGGCTTCGTAGTCCGGAACCTGAGCAACCCGCCCGGCCACAAGGCGGCAACGATGGCGGCAAACGCCAGGGTGTAAAGTGTGGCAGGGAGGGAGAAACGCAGCCAGGTCTTCAGGACACCCAGCTCGCCCCCCAGACCAAAAATGGTATAGTACAAGATGCGGTCGCTCAGGGTGGCAGCACCGACAATTTCCAGCCAGCGGCGGAAGCCCAACCCAGCAGGCTCGGTCTCAAACGATGCGGCGACATATCCGCCGACAGCCTTTGTCAGGGCGGAGAGACCAAAGAATTGAGTCGTGGTGGCATCGACGCCGAAGCCGAGGAAGAATCCCGCCACCGTCCCCCACAGGCGACCCTCTCGAAGGGCAATTCCAACCACAACCAGGATCACAAAGTCGGGCTGAACCCCGCGAATCGAAAAAAGCGGTGCAAGAGTGGTCTGGATCAGGAGCGATATCAAGGACAGAAGAAGGTAGCGAACCAGGGACATGTCAGGCTAGCGCTCAGGAGGCATGGGCCGGATGGCGCAAACTTCTTCCAGGGTTGTAAAATCGACTTCCGGAGTCACTTCGACGTCCATGAACAGGCCACTCCGTTTCGACCGTACACTGGTTACCACTCCGATCTTGATGCCGGCCGGATAGATGGAGCTGTAGCCGGAGGTGATCACCACGTCACCGACACGTACATCCGAGCGCAGGGGCACTTCACGCAGCAGGTATCGGCGTCCCCCGGCCCAGGTCAGAATGCCGGTCACCCGACTCCGCTGGATGCGGGCGCTCACTTTGAAGTTGCGGTCCGGAAGGATTTGAGCCAGGGCCTTGTGGTTGGTGACCTCATACACCCTGCCCACAAGCCCCTGCGCCGTTACCAGAGGCATGTTCCGGCGCAGCCCGTCGGCCTGGCCGGCGTCGAGCACGATGGCCTGAATCAGGCCGTTGGCCTGCCGCCCGATCACCCGTGCCGGAATCAGCTTCAACTTTGAGCGGCTCTTGAAACCGAGAAGCGCCCGCAGGCGCTGGTTCTCGAGATAGGCCTCTCGCAGGCGACTGTTCTCCAGAAGCAAGGTCGTATCGATGCGGCGCAGCCGGCGGTTCTCCTGGCGTAGATCCCACAACTCTTGGTACCAGGAAACGCCTTTCCCCACCATGCCGTACAGCTCAATCAGGCCGGCGCGCACGGCCCAAACTTGACTGCGATCATTGCTGAACATCAGCGCCGTGGACGCCAGGATCACCAGCCCCAGCACCAGATGATCCCGCCAGGTCGCAAGCCACTCATGTACCCGGCGCATCCTAACTGTATCGTTTGACTTTGCTCAGAACCTTTTCGTAGCTGCTTAGATTCTCGAGCACAATGCCCGTGCCGCGAACAACGCACGACATCGGATCGTCAGCGACGATCACCGGTAGGTTGGTCTCCTGGCGCAAGCGCTCATCGATACCCTTCAGCAGGGAACCGCCGCCGGTGAGCACCAGACCGCGGTCCAGAATATCGGCGGACAACTCGGGCGGTGTGCGCTCCAGGCAGAGCTTTACCGCCTGCACGATGGCTGCCACCGAATCGGCAAGTGCCTGCTGGATCTCCTTGGAACTGACCTCGACGGTCTTGGGAATGCCGGCAAGCAGGTCGCGCCCTTTGACCGATGTAACCCCGTTTCCTTTGTACGGCGCGGCCGATCCGAGCGTGCATTTGATGGCCTCAGCCGTGTTCTCACCGATCAGCAGGTTGTAGTTGGTCTTGAAGTGCTGCACGATGGCTTCGTTCATCTCATCGCCACCGATGCGGATGGAGATGTCGTTGACGATCCCCGACAGCGACAGAACCGCGATCTCGGTGGTGCCGCCGCCGATATCGACCACCATGCTGCCCACCGGTTCCTCGATAGGCAAACCGACGCCGATGGCGGCCGCCATCGGCTCATCCAGGAGGTAGACCTCCCGAGCACCGGCGTGTTCGGCCGAATCGCGCACGGCACGCTTCTCGACCTCGGTGATGCCCGATGGGATGCAGATGGCCACGCGCGGCCGGATCAGGCGGTTTGCCGTGACCTTGCGGATGAAATAGCGGATCATCTTCTCGGCCAGCTCGAAGTCAGCGATCACGCCATCCCTGAGAGGACGCACCGTGATGATCTCGCCGGGAGTGCGGCCCAGCATCTCCTTGGCCTGCCGGCCATAGGCCACCACATCCTGATCCTCTTTTCGCAGCGCCACCACCGAAGGTTCGTTGACCACGACACCGCGGCCGCGGACATATACGAGTGTGTTGGCGGTGCCAAGGTCGATGGCGATGTCATTGGAGAGAATGAAACCAACCGACCCCTTGTTTTTTCCTGTCAGCGAGGAGAGCCACATCTCTTCTACCTCACCTCAGTGTCGAAAATGTCGAACGCCAGTGAATACCATTGTCATGTTGTGCTCGTTGGCGGCCTGAATCACTTCATCGTCGCGCACCGAACCCCCGGGTTGAATGACGGCGGTAGCCCCAGCCGCTGCGCCGACATCGATGTTGTCACGGAAGGGGAAGAAAGCATCGGAAGCCATGGCGCTTCCCTTCAGCGACAGCCCGGCGCGTTCGGCCTTCTCCGCTGCCAGGCGAGCCGAGTCAACTCGCGACATCTGGCCAGCACCGATCCCCAGGGTGCGGTCGGCCGCCGCATAGACGATGGCGTTGGATTTCACCCATTTGACGACACGCCAGGCGAACCGCAACGCGGCCTGTTCGTCGGCGGACGGAGGCCTTTGGGTAACCACCGTAAATTCTACATCGTCAACGGACTTGGTATCTTGACTCTGGAGTAGGTAACCACCAGTCACGCGCTTCAAGTCGATGTCCTCGCCGCGCGGTTTGCTGATTTCTTCGCAAGTGAGAAGGCGCAGGTTCTTCTTCCGCTGCAAGATCTCAAGCGCCCCCCGCTCGAACTCGGGAGCAATCACGGCCTCCGTGAAAATCTCGGCAATGGCGTCTGCGGTCGCTCGATCCACCGGCCGGTTGATACCGACAATGCCGCCAAATGAGGAGAGTGGATCGGTGGCCCGGGCGTTGCGATACGCCTGCACGAGCTCTTCGCCCGTGGCCACACCACACGGATTGCTGTGCTTGACGATAACCACCGCAGGGTCGGGAAACTCCCGGACGAGATTCAGCGCGGCGTCCAGATCGAGGAGGTTGTTGAACGACAACTCCTTGCCATGAAGCTGGTTCGCAGCAGCCAGCCCGGAAGGTGGCAGGTCAGCCGGGCGATAAAAGGCGGCCCGCTGATGCGGGTTCTCTCCATAGCGTAGGTCTTGTTGCTTTTCCAGGAAAAGCGTAGCTGCCGGGCCGAACCCTTCCGCCACGCTGGCACCGGAAAGGTAATTGTAGATGGCCAGATCGTAACTCGAGGTGCGACGGAATGCCTGCAAAGCCAGCCGCCGGCATGTTCGCTCGGACAGCTCACCACCCAGTTCTCGCATCTCGCTAATGACGGACTCATACTGATAGGGCGAACTGACCACAGCCACGTGAGCAAAGTTTTTGGCTGCGGCACGGATCATGGCTGGACCGCCGATGTCGATCTCCTCGATGGCGCGCTCCTCGGAGACGTCCGGCTGAGCCACCGTCGATTCGAAAGGGTAAAGGTTCACCACCACCATATCGATGGGATGAATACCCAGCTCCTCCAGCTGCCGCATGTGCTTCGGATTGTCGCGACGTGCCAGAATGGCGGCGTGCACGTGCGGGTGCAGTGTCTTCACCCGTCCGTCAAGGATCTCGGGGAACCCGGTAACCTCTGACACCGGCGTCACTTTCATACCGCTCTCACGCAAATAGCGCTCCGTGCCGCCAGTCGAAATCAGCTCGACGCCGAACGATGCCAGCGCGTTGGCGAACGCCAGAATGCCGGTTTTGTCCGAAACACTGACGAGGGCTCGAGAGATTCTTGCCATGCTTCCTTGGCCTCCTCGACCGCTGTTTCAGCGTGATAGCTGCTACGGTTCGCGTCTCAGGCGGTCCACCCAGTAGCCCGATTCGAGCAGCTCCGCAAGGGGAGCGGCGAACTGCCGCGCTTCCTGCAATGTGGCGAAGGAGCCGATGCGTACCCGATACCAGGTTTCGCCGTTCTCAAGGACCGCTCTCTGCACGTAGGCGTCGTACCCTTTTTGGCGCCACAAGCGCATCTGCGACTCGGCCTTCCTTCGCGTGCGCCACGAGGAGACCTGAACGGTAAAGTTCCCCTCTGCCACCTCCACCACGGCAGGCGTCCTCTGAACGGCGGGTTCCTGGCGCACCAGCGTGTCCACGGCCGCTGTTGCCGTCAGGGTGGTTTCGGGCTCGGCCGCAGCCTCCGCCGCCGGGGCTTTCGTCTCCGGCGCCTTCTTTTCATTCGATCCGCACGCAAGCGCCACCAAAGCGAACGGCACGACGACGATCACAAGGCGTCTCATTGTGGCAACCCTCCTCTCCTGTTGTTGGTCGGCTTTCGCGAGCACGATGATCTAGTCCGAAGAGGCGGCCGCTTCGGCGTCCCGCCTCGACCGGACGATCTGCATCGTGTCCAGGGCAATGACCAGTTCCTCGTTGGTGGGTATGACGAACACTTCCACCGGGCTGCCCGGATGGCCGATCCGCGCTTCCTTACCGTCGGCGGCCTCGTTGGCGGCGGGATCGATTTCAATGCCGAGAAAAGCCAGACCATCGCAGGACTTCTGGCGCACCACGGAGGCGTTCTCGCCGATGCCACCGGTGAAGGCGATGGCATCCAACCCGCCCATCGCCGCGGCATAGGCGCCGATGTACTTCTTGATCCGATAGCAAAACATATCCAGCGCCAGCTGCGCCTGCCGGTTTCCTTCCTCAGCGGCCGAGATCACCTCGCGCATATCGCTCGATACTCCAGAGATCCCCATCAGGCCGCTGTGTTTATTCAGCAGCGAATTTGCATCGGCGAGCGTCAGCTCTTCTCGCGCCATGATGTGGAGGATTACCGCCGGGTCCAGATCCCCGGAACGTGTCCCCATCAACAGTCCCTCCAGGGGTGTGAAGCCCATGGTTGTATCGACCGACACGCCGCGGTCGATCGCTGCCATGGAGCAGCCGTTGCCGAGATGAATGGTGATCGCCTTCAGGTCGCTGGCCGGCCGGTCCATGAGCTGGCACAGTCGCTGCGACACAAACAGGTGTGACGTGCCGTGGAAACCGTAGCGGCGAATACCGTAGCGGCGGTAGAGCACATACGGGATGCCATAAATGTAGGCGTACTTCGGCATCTTCTGGTGAAAGGCAGTGTCGAAGACCGCCACCTGTGGAACACCCGGCAGAAGGCGGCGGGACGCCTCGATGCCGCGCAGGTTGTGCGGGTTGTGTAGGGGAGCCAGATCGATGCAGGCACGAATTCTTTGCAGCACCTCGTTGGTGATGAGCACAGAGGCATGGAATTCTTCGCCGCCGTGCACGACACGGTGGCCGACCGCGTCGACCTCCTCTTTCTTGCTGAGAACGCCGTGGTTGGGAGCGACGAGGATGGAGAGGACGTACTCGACGGCGGCGATGTGATCGAGGATCTCGCCCACCAGTTTGACCGGCGGCTCTTCGCCCTTGCGATGCGTCAGCACCGCACCCGACATGCCGATTCGCTCGACCACACCTCGAGCCAATGCCAGCCGCCGCTCAGGGTCGATGAGCTGGTACTTAACCGAAGAACTGCCGCAGTTGAGAACGAGAACCTTCATGTCGGGTACTCGAAAAAGCCTTTGCCCGTCTTGCGGCCCAGATGCCCGGCACGAACCAGCTTCCGTAGCAACGGATTCGGCCGGTACTTGATGTCGCCGAGATCGCGGAAGAGGCTCTCCATCCAGCGGATCACCTCGTCGAGCCCCATCTGATCGGCCAGCGCCAGCGGCCCGACTGGAAAGTTAAACCCCAGCCGGATGGCGGTATCGATACCCTCGGCCGTGGCCACACCCTCCATCAGCGTATTCAACGCTTCGTTGATCATGGTGACGATGATCCGGGTAGTCACATAGCCGGGATACTCATAAACTTCGACGGCGGTCTTGTCGAGACGCTCGGCGAACCGCTTCATGGCTTCGTAGGTGGCGTCCGAGGTCTTCAGGCCACGCACAATCTCCACCAGCGGAATCCTGGGCACGGGGTTGAGAAAATGCATGCCGATGAAGCGCTCCTGGCGCCCGGTAACCGCTGCGATTTCTGTGATGCTGAGAGACGAGGTGTTGGTGATGAAGATCACCTCGGGCGGACAAATCTGGTCCAGCTTCGAGAAAACTCGGCGTTTGGCCTCGAAATCCTCGGTCACCGCCTCGATCACCAGCTCGGCATCGGCCGCGGCCTCGAGACGATCCGCGAAAGTGACTCGCGCCACGATCGCCCGCTTTTCGCTCTCTGTGAGAGCCCAGCGCTCGATCTCGGCGTCGAGCTGACGCTCGAACTCGCTGCGGGCGGCCTCGGCGCGGCTCTTATCGGCCTCGATGAGCACGACTTCGATGCCCCGCGACGCCAGAAGCTGCGCCAGTCCACGTCCCATGGTGCCGCCGCCAACCACAGCCACGCGACCGAACTGGCCCTCCTGCTCTTCCGGCCCTCCCTGCGGTCGAAGCTGCTCGAGGGTGAAGTCACCCTGCGACCCCATCACGCCTCCGCGCGTGTCTGCACCAGTTCTTGCTCCGAGAAAAAGAATGCCACCTCCATGCGACCGTTTTCCGGGGAATCCGAGCCATGGACGATATTCTCCTGCTTGCTCTCGGCAAAATCTCGCCGGATCGTCCCGGGCTCAGCCTCTGCCGGATCGGTGGCGCCGATCAGCTTGCGGAAATCGGCTACAGCGTTTTCTTTCTCCAGGGCCAGAGCCACGACTCGCCCCGAAGTCATGAACTCAACCAGGTCGTTGTAGAAAGACCGCTGGCGGTGCACCGCATAAAACTCGCCCGCCTGCGCCCGACTCAGTCGCATCATCTTCATGCCTGCTATGCGAAACCCGGCCGCTTCGATGCGGTCGAGAACTTTGCCCATCAGGTTCCTACGAACACAATCCGGTTTCAGAATGGCTAGAGTTCGTTCCACATCTCCTCCCGTTAGGTTGGAAATTGACTTTGCGCCCCCGGGGATCTGTGCCCTGCAACACCGATCATACCCCGCCCGGGGCACGCCAAACCGTGCGAACGTTGTCTCGCATGACAACCAGGAGGCCCGGCCAATCCTCCGGGGCAAATTCAGCGATGGCCTGCATGACTCGTTGGTGAATTCTATGGCGATTGGGCTTGCGCAAGCAAACGATCAAGATGCCGTAGTGCGCTTCATCGCGGTACCGGGCAAAACCTTTGTCCGTCGTGACGAGTGCTCGCTTTTCTCGCTGAGCCATCTCCCAGATAGCCTGATCCACAGCACCCTCTTGGGGCGTCCCGCGGACGTCGCAGACGTCATGACCCAGCCGGCGGAGTGCACGAACGCTCATCAGTGGAATGTTTTCGTCAATCATGAACTTCATGTGCTCGGGGTCGCTTCGTCGATTGGCGTCACCAGCTCCTCAGCCAAGGACGCGGCATACTCGAGGCATGCGAGAACATCTTCTCTCTCGAGCGAGGGAAACTCTTCGAGAATGTCTTCGATGGTATCGCCGTTTGCAAGCATGCGAACGATCTGATGGACCGGAATCCGCGTACCCTTGACGCACGCCTGCCCGTGGCAGACATTCGGATCAATGGAGATTCGTTCATGCATGGCGACTCCTCACAACTGCTTAGCCAACGTCATCGAACACAAAGCAGGACCCGGCAGAGACCGCACCCCGTACCGCCGGCTGCCCTCACAGTGATTTCCCAAGCACTTGGGCCATCGTCGAGCCGATCTCCGCCGGGCTCAGCGACACCTTGACACCGGCCTCCTCAAGCGCATGGATCTTCTCGTCCGCCGTTCCTTCGCTGCCAGCGATGATGGCGCCGGCGTGTCCCATACGGCGTCCCGGGGGCGCCGTGCGCCCGGCGATGAAAGCCACCACCGGCTTGCTGAATTCGCTTTTGATGTAGGCAGCCGCCTCCTGCTCGGCTGTGCCGCCGATCTCCCCGATGAGCACCACAGCGTCGGTGCCGTCGTCTTCATTGAACAACCTCAAAGCGTCGACAAATGGCGTGCCGATGACGGGATCCCCGCCGATGCCGATGCAGGTCGACTGGCCGATGCCGAGGTCCGAGAGCTGCTTGACCGCTTCGTAAGTCAGCGTGCCGCTGCGTGAAATCACCCCGACCCGTCCGGGCTTGTGGATGAAGCCGGGCATGATCCCCACCTTGGCCTTCCCCGGCGAAATGACGCCCGGGCAGTTCGGCCCAACCAGCCGTGTCGAGCGACTGCGGACATAATCGGCGACACGGACCATGTCCAACGCCGGAATGCCTTCGGTGATCGCCACGACCAGCTCCAGGCCGGCATCCGCAGCCTCCATAATCGCGTCAGCGGCAAAGGCCGGCGGCACGAAAACGACCGACGCATTCACCCCCTGCTCGCGCACTGCCTGCTCCATGGTGTTGAAAATCGGCACGCGGTCGTCGAATTTCTGTCCGCCTTTGCCGGGCACGACCCCGGCGACAACCTGCGTGCCGTAATCGATCATCTGCCGCGTGTGGAAAGAACCCTCAGAGCCGGTGATGCCTTGCACCGCCAGCCGGGTATGCTCATCAACCAGAACGCTCAATGCTTCCTCCTTGTTTGCTGCGTGAAAGAATCTCCTGGCCTGTCGCTCTCTCAGGCCGCCTTGCCGGTGGCAGCAACCACCTTCTCGGCCGCCTCGCTCAGGTTGCGCGCCACCTCAAACTCGAGCGCCGATTCGCGCAGAATTTGGGCCGCCTCTTCTGCATTGGTGCCCTCGAGACGAACCACCACGGGCATCGCGATGTCGAGATTCGAGGCAGCCTGGATCACCCCTCGGGCGACCCTGTCGCAGCGCACGATGCCACCGAAGATATTGATCAACACCGCCTTTACATTCTTGTCGGATAGCAGGATGCGGAATCCATTCTCGACGGTCTCGACGTTGGCACCGCCGCCGACATCGAGAAAGTTGGCCGGTTCGGCTCCCGCCAGCTTGATGATGTCCATGGTGGCCATCGCCAGCCCTGCTCCATTCACCATGCATCCGACGTCGCCATCGAGCTTGACGTAGTTCAGATGATACTTGCTGGCTTCGACCTCCAGCGGGTCCTCTTCGGACAGATCCCTCAGCTCGCCAAAATCGGCATGCCGGTAGAGGGCATTGTCGTCAAAGTTCATCTTGGCATCGAGCGCCAGCACCCGGCCGTCCCGGGTCACCACCATCGGGTTGATCTCGGCCAGCGAGCAGTCGGAAGCGACATAGCACTGATAGAGCGCTTTCAAAAATCGCACGGCGTTCTTGAACTGATCACCGGACAGGTCAAGCCCGAACGCCAGGCGACGGGCCTGGAAGTCGAGAAAGCCGACGCCGGGGTCGACGTACTCCTTGAGGATCTTCTCCGGTGTGCGGGCGGCCACCTCCTCGATCTCCACACCACCCTCTGTGCTGGCCATCACCACCAGCTGCCCCTTGGAACGATCTAGCACGATGCCGGCGTAAAGCTCCCGCTCAATCTCCAATCCCTGCTCGACCAGCACCTTGTGCACCACCTTGCCCTGCGGGCCCGTCTGGTGGGTGACCAAGGTCATGCCAATCATCTTGCGGGCGATCTCTTCGGCCTCCTGCGGAGACCTGGCCAGCTTGATGCCACCCCCCTTGCCGCGGCCGCCGGCGTGGATCTGCGCCTTGATGACGACCGTGCCGCCCAATTCGGCGGCGATCTGCCGCGCCTCCTCCGGCGAGCCCGCCACTCGGCCGTCGGGCACGGCTACGTTGAACTTGCGAAAGATCTCTTTGGCTTGATATTCGTGGATCTTCAAAGAAGCGCCTCCAATGGTTAGGGAACGATGCGTGTTCCAGTGGTTCCTTTCACAGCGTCGGTCAAGCGATCAATGGATGTGATGATCGCCTGTTTGCCGCCGCTTTTCAGAAACTGGATCGCAGCTTCGATCTTCGGACCCATGCTGCCCTTTGGGAAATGACCTTCCTCGAGATACCGTGTCGCCTCCGAAACGGTCATCCGATCCAACAGCACCTCGTTGTCCTGGCGGTAGTTCAAGGCCACCTTCTCCACCGCCGTCAGGATGAACAGCTCGTCCGCTCCCACGTCCCGGCCCAGAATGGCCGCTGTTCGATCCTTGTCGACGACGCCGTCGACGCCTTCGTAGGTGCCATCTTCCTCGACATAAACCGGGATGCCACCTCCGCCTGCGGCGATAACGACCGTGCCACGCTCACACAGCTCACGAACGGTGGCGGCTTCGACGATCCGGCGCGGCAGCGGTGACGGCACTACACGGCGCCAGCCGCGGCCGGGATCCTCCTTGATGGTCCAGCCTCGCTGCCGACGCAGTTGCTCCACCTTCTCGGCCGGAATGAACGGGCCAACGAATTTCGTCGGGTTCAAGATCGAAGGATCGTCCTTGTCCACGATCACCTGGGTGACGATCGTCACCACCTCCCGTTCCACACCGCGCTTGTGCAGCTTGTTTTCGAGCGACTGCTGAATCATGTAGCCCATGCCCCCCTGCAGGTCGGCGACGATCACACCCAGCGGCAAAGGCGGCACCAGATGGCGTGTCTCCTCGACCCGGATCAGGGCATTGCCAACCTGCGGCCCGTTTCCATGTGTCAGCAGCACCCGATACCCTTGCTCGATGAGGTCGACGACGCCCACGAGACTACGACGGGTGTTGGCGAACTGCTGGGTGATGTTGCCTTCTTCGAATTCACGCGTAATTGCATTGCCGCCGATGGCGACAACGACCTTCGGACCCCACGACATCGATATCGAAAACCTCTCGTTTTCATTCGGACCGACTCGCCGGGACAATCACCCCGGCTCGCTGCCGACGGCCTCCACTCCGCGCCGCCGGCGAACGACCGCAGATCACGCCTTCCGGCGGGCGAAATCGCCGACGATTTCGTCCAGGTTCGGTTTGCCGATTTCCTGAAGCTCATAGGTGACGCGCACCGCCGGCTTGTTCATCTTCAAGATGCGGCGCAGGTCCACAGGCGTGGCGATGATGACGGCGTCGCAGTCGGCCTGGTTGATCGTCGCCTCCAGGTCGTGAACCTGCTTGTCGCCGTAGCCCATGGCCGGCAGCAGCGTGCCGATCTCCGGGTATTTTTCGAAGGTCGCCTGCAGGTCACCGACCAGGTACGGGCGCGGGTCGACGATCTCTCGAGCCCCGAAGCGGCGCGCCGCCACCACACCGGCGCCAAACTTCATCTCGCCATGCGTCAAGGTCGGGCCATCTTCCACCACCAGCACTCGCTTTCCCTGGATCGCTGCGGGGTCCTCCACCGAGATCGGCGAAGCCGCTTCGACGATTGTAGCGCCGGGATTGGCCGCGCGAATGTTCTCACGCACCTTTTCGACATCCTCCGGCCGGGCCGTGGTGAGCTTATTGATCACGACCACGTCGGCCATGCGCAGGTTGGTCTCACCCGGGTAGTACCGCATCTCGTGCCCGGCACGTAGCGGGTCGGTGACGACGATGTGCAGGTCGGGCTTGAAGAACGGGGTGTCGTTGTTGCCGCCGTCCCAGATGACGACGTCGGCCTCTTGCTCGGCCTGGCGAAGAATCTCGCCATAATCGACACCGGCGTAGACAACCGTTCCCATCGCCAGATGGGGCTCATACTCCTCGCGCTCTTCGATGGTGCAGTCGTAGCGGTCCAGATCCTCATAGGTGGCGAAACGCTGGACCTTCTGCTTGCTCAAGTCACCATACGGCATCGGGTGTCGAACCACAACCACTTTCTGGCCATGAGATTTCAAGACGGCCACCACTTTCCGGGTGGTCTGACTCTTCCCACATCCGGTGCGCACAGCGCAAATGGCCACGACCGGCTTGCTGCTGGTCAACATGGTGTCGCGGGTGCCGAGAAGACGGAAGTCGGCGCCAGCGGCATTGGCCTGAGCGCCCTTGTGCATGACATATTCGTGAGAGACATCGCTATATGCAAAAACGACCTCATCGATTCGGTGCTCGTGGATCAAATCGGTGAGGTCGTCTTCGGGGTAGATCGGAATCCCTGAGGGGTAGAGCCTTCCGGCAAGCTCAGCGGGGTACTTGCGGCCCTCGATGTTTGGGATCTGCGTTGCCGTAAAGGCAATCACCTCATAGGCTTCGTTGTCGCGATAAACCAGATTGAAATTGTGAAAATCCCTGCCTGCCGCTCCCATGATCAAGATGCGTGTTCGATTGGTCATAAAGCCTCCGCGTGTTTTTCCGAGACGATTCGAGGCAACGGTCACGAAGGTGGCTCAGACGGACGCGCTCTGCGAGCGCCGGTACGCCAGACGCAGAATCATATGCGCCGCAAACCCGGCGCCAAACCCGTTGTCGATATTCACCACCGTGACGCCCGCCGCGCAACTATTCAACATCGCCAGCAAGGCCGTCAAGCCCTGAAAGCTGGCTCCATATCCAACCGAAGTCGGGACAGCAATCACGGGCTTGTCCACCAGGCCACCAACGACACTAGGCAACGCGCCCTCCATACCGGCCACGACCACAATGACGTCGGCCTCCTCCAGCATCGCCCGATGTCCCAAGAGGCGGTGAAGGCCGGCGACCCCGACGTCGTAAAGGCGCTCCACGCGATGACCGGTTGCCTCGAGGGTAACGGCGGCTTCTTCGGCCACTTCCAGGTCGGCGGTGCCAGCAGAGACGACGAGCGCCAGGCCCGAGGTCGATGGAACCTCAGGCGTGCCGACCGTGATGACGCGGGCCTGCGGATGATATGAGGCTTCGGGAATGGCTACCTGGAGCGCTTCGAAGGTCTCAGGCGTGGCGCGGGTCGCCAGCAGGGTGCCGCCAGAGGCGTGGATACGCCGGGCGATCTCAACAACCTGTTCCGGCGTCTTCCCCTCGCATAAAATCACTTCCGGAAACCCTTGCCGGAGACCCCGGTGGTGGTCGATGGTGGCGTAGCCAAGGGACTCAAAGGGAAGCTGTCGTAACCGCTCGAGCAGCGCCTCCTCGCTGAGTTCCCCAGACCGAAAATCATGTAACAGTCGTTTTAGTTCCTGCTCGCTCACCAATCACCGGGCCCAAAGTTCGCCGAAAAATATACGACTTTTTGCCCGCACTTGCAAGGGCTTTTTAGGCTACGAGGTTAATTATTTCCTTGCTTTTAGGTGGTTTTTTTTGTATACTGGAACCCGGTTTTTTTTCGAAGCTGATTAAGGTTGGAACATCGGAAGGGAGTTGTCGAGATGGCGCACAGATGTGACATATGTGGGAAAGGCCCTGCAGTTGGCAACAACGTCAGTCATGCTCATAACGTCACCAAGAGACGCTTCATGCCCAATCTCCAGCGTGTGCGAGCAGTGGTCGACGGCAGCGTGCGCCGCATTTGGGTGTGCACCCAATGCATCAAGAGTGGCCGGGTCGTGAAGCCAGCCTGACGCCAACAAACCTCTGCAAACGCCTGAAGGCCTGTTACTCTGTGACAGGCCTTTTTCTTTTCGGCCGCCCGCAGCAGCTCGGGTGGCGGGCCCAGCGCTGAACCAGACCGGCCTTCAGGGGCGTCGCGCTCCGGTCGCCCTACTCGGCCCTGCGGCGCACAAAGGCCGGAATGTCGAAGTCCTCGTCGTCTACGGGCAGCACCCTTTCACGCAGGATCTCTTCCTCCGCGCTGCGCTGCACGTCGCTGTTGTTGCGCTTGAGCCGCTGAAAGGCGGGGATTTCGAGTTCGTTGAGGTCGGTGTCGACGAAACCGAAGCCGCGCTCCAGGCCGAGCACGCCGCGCTGGGCTTGGCCACCGAATCCGGTGGCGATTACCGTCACCCGCAACTCCTCCTCGAGGGTCGGATCGATCACGGCGCCGAAGATGATGTTGGCCTCGGGCCCGGCAGCGTCGAAGACGACCGAAGTGGCATCGTTCACTTCGTGCAGCGACATGCTGTCGCCACCGGTGATATTCACCAGGACCCCCTCGGCGCCGGAGATCGACACATCTTCCAGCAGCGGGCTGGAGATGGCCTGCTGCGCTGCTTTGATGGCCCGGTCTTCGCCCGTGGCGACGCCGGTGCCCATGAGCGCGTCCCCTTTGTTGGCCATCACCGTGCGCACGTCGGCGAAGTCGAGGTTGATGAGACCCGGCACCGAGATCAGGTCGGAGATGCCCTTGGTGGCGTGCAGAAGAATCTCGTCGGCCAGTTGGAACGCCTGGTTCAGCGGCGTATTCTTGGAGACGATCGAGAGCAGTCGCTGATTGGGGATGACGATCAGGGTATCCACGCTCGTCTTCAGTTCGCGGATGCCTTCTTCGGCTCGTTTCATGCGCTTGGGGCCTTCGAACAAGAACGGTTTGGTGATGATGCCAACCGTGAGCGCCCCGAGGTCACGAGAGATCTCGGCGACGACTGGGGCTGCGCCAGTGCCGGTTCCGCCCCCCATGCCGGCGGTCACGAAGACCATGTCGGCTTCTTCCAAAGCATCGTGCACGGCTTCCCGGTCTTCCTCGATGGCACGGCGCCCGACCTCGGGATCGGCACCGGCCCCAAGACCCTTCGTGGAGTTTTTGCCGATCTGAATTCGACACCCTGCCCGGCTGAGGTTCAGAGCCTGAAGGTCGGTGTTGACCGAAATGAACTCGACACCGGTCAGTCCGGCTTCGATCATCCGGTTGATGGCGTTGCCGCCGGCGCCGCCCACTCCGACGACCTTCATTCTGGCCATCGGGTTGGCGTTCTCATCGAAGTTAAAGCGCAGGTTCATGGTGGCAGCCCTCTTTTGGTGAACGGAAAATATCGCGTCGCTTTCGAACAACGTCATCTGCTCAAGCTCCCCCTGATTGTCACCTCGAGTTTGGCTGAAGGAATCCATTGGCTCCTCGCATCCGGCCCCGGGCCGGCGTCTAGTTGTACTCCACGACATGTCCGAACCAGCGTCGCATGCGATCGAGCACCCGCTCGAAAAGGCCGGACTCGCCGTCGTCATAGAACCCATCGAGGTCGTTCTTGTGCAACAGGCCGTACTTGATGAGGCCGACGCCTGTGGCGTGCTTCGGGCTTTGCGCCAGATCCGTCAGGCCGCTGAATCCGGTGGGTACGCCCAGCTTGGCCGGCATGTCGAAGATCTCCTCGGCCAGCTCGACCGCACCCCGCAGTTCCGAGCCGCCGCCGGTGAGCACCACGCCCGACGTCATCAAATGAATGAAGTCCGACTTGCGCACCTCGCGCAGCGCCAGGGTGAAAATCTCTTCCATGCGCGGCCGGATGATGTCGACCAGCAGGCTCTTGGACACTTTGCGAGGCGGACGCCCGCCCACACCGGGTACCTCGAAGGTCTGGTCGCGATCCGAATCGTCGTGCACCGCCGTGCCGTACTTCAATTTGATCGCCTCGGCCTGATCCACCGGCGTCCTCAGCCCGAGAGCGATGTCGTTGGTCACATTGCGACCACCGAGACCGACCACGGCCGTGTGCCGAATGCAGCCACCGAAGAACATGGCGATGTCAGTGGTGCCGCCACCCAGGTCGATGACCATAACGCCGAGTTCCTTCTCATCGTCGTTCAGCACCGAGTAGCTCGACGCCAGCGGCTCCAGCACCAGGTCGCGCACCCGCAGTCCGGCTCGCTGGATGCTCCGGTAGATGTTCTGTGCCGAAGTGATGGCGCCGGTGACGATGTGCACCTCGGCTTCGAGGCGAACACCGGCGATCCCTACCGGATCTCGAATGCCGCGCTGATCGTCGACGATGAACTCCTGCGGCAGGATGTGAATGATCTCGCGATCGATGGGCAGCGCCACCGCCTTGGCCGCCTCGATCACCCGCCTGACGTCGGCATGAGAAATCTCGTGGTTGTTGCCCGAGACCGCGACCACACCGCGACCGTTGACGCTGCGGATGTGGTCGCCGGCGATGCCGGCATAGACCGATTCAACCCGCACCCCGGCGATGCGCTCAGCCTCGATCACAGCCTGCTCGATGGATCGCACCGTCTTCTCCAGGTTGATGACCACGCCCCTGCGCAGCCCTTCCGAGGGGCTCGTGCCGACGCCGATGATGCGTAACTCCTCATTCTCATCGACTTCGCCGATGATTGCACCAATTTTTGTGGTGCCGATGTCCAGGCCGGTGATGATTCCAGACATGAGTTCAGCACCTCAGCAAAAGTTCCTTCCTTCCCGCCGCGCCAGACTGTGCCGGCGAGCGGACTACATGAAGCGATGTTTGCCGACCACCTGACCCGCGAAGCGGGCATCGAGGCAGCGGAACTCGGTGAGGCGGCGACGACGGTCCAGATACTCCAGCACGGCTGCCAGACGATCGAGTCGGGCGCCGAAATCTCTCTCCCCCAGGACGACCTCCGTGCCGCTGCCCACCAGCATCGCCACCACGCCCAGGTCGCTGCGCCAGCGCAGCTCCGAAACCCGCGCGGCAAGCTCGGGATGCCGGGCACGCAGAGCACGCAGGGCGACCAACAGAGCCGAAGCAGCTTCGCCCCGGAGCGGCTTCCCTACATCCGATCCGCTCACCGAAAGACCGGTCAGAACTGGCAGGTCAGTCAGCAACCTCGGCTTGTTGTTCGGCAGCAGGACACCGCGATCATCGAGAACGAACACCTCACCGGCGGCGACAAGAGCGAGAGGTCTCCTCTCTGTGACACGAATCCTGAGCGTCGACGGGAACGACCGACTGACGCTGGCCTTGGCAACCCACGGGTGACGGCGGACCCGCGCAGCGATGGCCCGCAGATCGGCCTCCAGAAGATCATCGCCCGTCTTCGCCCCGGCCAGGGCCACGATCCGCTCTGCGTCCGCCTGGTGATTGCCCTCGACCACGATCTTGCGGACTGTGAACATCTCGTGCGGCCCGTAGAAGGCCAGCAACTGGATGCTGACCAGCACCAGGGTAGTCAGCACCAGAAAACCCAGACCCAGCTTCCGAACCCTGCGCCTCATGCTCTCGGCTCTCCCTCATCCATTTTGCATTTTGCAGTTTGCATTTTGCCCTGCTCGACCAGGAGCTCGGCCAGGTGATCCACGATCGTGCGCGCGGCCTCCGGTCGCGCCAGGCGCCTGGCCACCTCGGCCATTTCGCGGCGGCGCGATTCGGACTCCATCAGAGCACGCACGGCTTCGATCAGACGGGTGGCGGTGAGATCCTTTTCCAGGATCATCCATGCCGCACCTGCCTCCGCCAGTGCTCGGGCGTTTTGTTCCTGGTGCCCTGCGGCGGCGTATGGATACGGGATCAGGATCGCCGGCAGTCCCGAGCACGTGATCTCGGCGACGGTGGAAGCACCGGCCCTGGCGATCACGAGATCAGCGGCCCGGTAGGCATCGGGCATCCGGTCGATGAAAGAAAAGACCGCCACCCGCTCCCGCCAGGCCTCGGTCGCGGCCTGAACCTTCTCGGCCTCGGCAGGCCCGGTCGCCCAGATCACTTGAAGGTCGGTGCTCTCCAGCAGTTCGGGCAGCGCCTCGAGAACAACGCGGTTGATGGCATGCGCTCCCTGGCTGCCGCCAAACACCAGAAGCGTCGGTCGCTCGGCCGACAGGCCGAAACTCTCTCTCGATGCCGCGGGAGTCGAGCTGCTGCCGGCGATCCGAACGGGGTTGCCGCTCACCCAGATGTGCTCCTTTTTTCGAAAGAACTTCTCGGAACCCGGAAAGCTGAGGTGCACCTGGCGGACATACCGCGCCAGCATGCGATTCACCAGACCCGGATAGCTGTTCTGCTCCTGTATGATCGTCGGGATCCCCATCATGAGCGCCGAAAGAAGCGCTGGCCCGCTGACATATCCTCCGGTGCCAATCACCGCGTCGGGCTTGAACCTCCTATAGAGGCCAGCGCATTGCGCCACACTCACCAACAAACGAATCGGAAACAAAAGCAGGTCCGGCGACAGACGCCGCCGCAGTCCGCGAATCCACAGGTAGTGGAGCGGCCAGCCAAGCTTCGGCAACAGCCGGGCCTCAATGCCCCGCCGGGTCCCCACGAAGACGATCTGGCTGGGCCAGCGCCGGCGAATCTCCTCGGCCAGGGCCAATCCCGGCAGGAGATGTCCGCCTGTGCCGCCACCGGCGATGACGATGCGTAGCGGCTCACCTTTTACGCGAAAACCCACCATAGCGCCTGTGAGCAACGCGGGGCGCAGCACGCGGCAGGCTCGCTTCGCTCGAAATATTGAGAAGCACACCGACGGCGAACAGGTTCATCACTTGCGCACTGCCGCCGTAACTCAGAAACGGCATCGGGATGCCGGTTGTTGGCACCAGGTTGACGACAACGGCCGCATTCACCAGTGCGTACATCCCGATGGCCAGGGTGATGCCGGCCGCCAACAGGCGACCGCCCTGGTCGGGGGCACGCAGCGCCACCCGCATGCCGTGTACAATCAGCAAGACAAACAAGGTCAAGACCACAAGCGTGCCGATCAAACCCAGCTCCTCGCCCACGATCGCCAGGATAAAATCGGTAAAGGGATCGGGAAGAAAGCTGTACTTCTGTCGGCTGCCGCCCAGCCCAAGCCCGAGCACCCCGCCGTTCCCAAGGCTGATCAGTGATTGCCGCACCTGCCACATCGGGGCGATCTCGCCCCTGACGCTGGCAAGGTATTTTTCGATGCGCAGCCACTGGTACGGTACCGAGCGCAGGTAGGCGAAAAGCAGGGCACCGGCCGTCCCTCCCAGCACAAAGAGGTGGCGAAGCTTCACCCCGCCAAGAAACAGGATTACCCCGCTGAGGAGCAGAAGCAAGGCGGAGGTGCCGGTGTCGGGTTCGAGCAGGATCGGCAGCACCAGCACCGCAACCGCCGCCAGCAGCGGCAGAACACCCCTCTTGAAAACATCCAACTCGATCTGTTTTCGAGGCAGGGTGGCGGCGAGAAAGACGACCAGCGCGTACTTGGTTACATCCGACGGCTGCCACTGCAACCCCGCAAGGCGAATCCATCGATGGCTGCCCCGGATCTCCCGCCCCACTCCAGGCACGAACACCAGCAATGAAAGGACGACAGCGCCGATCAGGATGACGGGCGCAAACCGCAGCCAGACGCGATAGTCGATGTGGGTGGCGATGAACATCAGCACCAGACCGACCAGGATGCGCAGTAGATGCCTTTTCAGAAAAAAGGCGCTGTCGTGAAACTCCTTCTGAGCTTTGAAAGAGCTGGCGGAGTAGACCATCGGCAAGCCGATGGACACCAGCAGAAGCACCACCAGAAGGATGGTCATGTTCAATCGAGGTCGGTCTGGCATTGCCTCGAGGCTCCCCGTTGCGTTCTCCCAAACTGGTTTCTCAGCGTACTTTGAAGGTGGTCAGCGTCAGCAGGGCCAGCAACACGCCGATGATCCAAAACCGCACCACCACCTTTGGCTCGGGCCACCCTTTCAGCTCGAAATGATGATGAATCGGCGCCATCAAGAAGATCCGCCGCCGAGTCCGCTTGTAATAGCTCACTTGCAGAATGACCGACAGACTCTCGGCCACAAAGACGCCCCCGATGATGATCAGCAGCAGTTCTTTTTTCAGCAGCACAGCCAGGGCGCCGAGAGCACCACCGAGAGCCAGCGCGCCCGTGTCGCCCATAAAGACTTCCGCCGGATAGGAGTTGAACCACAAGAATCCCAGCGCTGCACCGACCAGAGCCAGGCTATACACCGCCAGTTCGCCGCTCCCGGGCAGATAGATGATATTGAGATAGTCGCTGAAATCCACTCTCCCGGAGATATAGGCGATGCCGGCCCAGGCGAGCGCCGAAATCCCTACCAGCCCGATCGCCAGGCCATCCAGGCCGTCGGTCAGGTTCACCGAATTCGATGTCGCCGTCAGCACCAGAACCACAAACGGGACGTAGATCGACCAGTGCAGCAGGTTCAGTTCCAGGTTCTTGAAGAACGGAACAGATGTGACGTAGGCAAAGCCCTTGAACGCTGGCGCCAGCGACACGACTCCTCCGAGCAGGATGCCGAGAGTGATCTGCCCCACGAGTTTGTAGCGGCCGACAAGCCCTTTGGGGTACCTCTTGATAATCTTCAAGTAGTCGTCGATGAAGCCCACCCCTCCCATCCACACGGTGGCCAGAAGCACCAGCCCCACGTAGATGTTGTCCAGCCGCGCCCACAGCAGAGTCGGCACAACCACAGCAGCCAGGATGATGAGGCCGCCCATGGTCGGAGTGCCCTCCTTTTTGAGATGGCTTTCCGGGCCTTCCTTGCGAATCGACTCGCCGATCTGGTGTTCGCGGAGCTTGCGGATGACGATCGGCCCGATGATGAAACTGATGAGCAGGGCCGTGATGGCCGCCCCGGCGGCCCGGAACGTGATGTAGCGGAAGATGTTGAACCCCGAGACCACATCCCGCAAGGGGAAGAAAATATAGTAGAGCATGGTCAGTCCTCTGGGTCGTTCCCCCAAGCGGATGATGTCCGCATCCCGAGTTCGGCCCGCACCTCGAGCGCTGCGGCGAGCTCCAGCCCCGAAACAGCGCCGTGCAACCCCCCGCTTCTGCCCGTGTCCGCGCCGTCACCGTCGCTCTCCCGCCCGCCGGGACTACGCCGCCTCTCTGCGTGCAGGAGACTGCGGTCGCGGACCTCTGTCGAGCAGGGCGTCGACGACTTCCTCCATGGCCATGGCACGGGATCCTTTGACCAGCACCACACACGGTCCGGTGGCGGCCTCTCTGGCAGCGCGAACCAGGGCCTCTTTTTCTGCAAAATACCGGGCCTCTTTGAGGCCGGCGGCGCGTGCCGCCTCCACCAACTCCAGCGAGGCAGGGCCATAGGCCAGCAACCGGTCGGCGCCGAAGGCCACCACCTCTCGGCCCAGCGCCCGATGCTCCTCGGTTTCGAATCGGCCCAACTCCAGCATATCCCCGAGGATGGCAATGCGCTGCGCCCCCTCGGGCGCCTTCATGTCGCGCAACAGCTCCAGAGCGGCTCGCATCGAGTCGGGATTGGCGTTGTAGCAATCGTTGATGATGACCATGCCGTTCCTCCTCAGCACTTCCATGCGCTTGGCTACCGGAGGGCAGCTCTCCAGGCCGCATTTCACTTCCGCCAAAGGAACCCCGAAATGAACGCCGACCGCTGCGGCAGCCACAGCGTTCATGGCGTTGTGGCGGCCGGGAATCGGCACGTCGACGAGGACGGACTCCTCGCCCGCCGTCAGTCGCACCACCGGGCCGCCGTCGTCATTGAGCCCGAGGTATTCTCCCCGCACATCGGCCGGTTGGGTGAGCGAGAACGTCACGACGTGGGCAGCCCGCAGCTTCGAGGCCCGGATCAGCGGATCGTCGGCATTGACGAAGGCCGTGCCATCCTCGGGCAGGCCGTGGAACAACTCCATCTTGGCACCCGCCAGCTCTTCCATGGTCTCGAAAAAACCGAGGTGCCCTTTGCCGATGTTGGTGATGAGCGCATGGGTGGGGGCCGCAATCTCCGTCAGCCGGGCGATCTCCCCAGGGTGGTTCATGCCCATTTCGACCACCGCCAGCTCATGCTCACTCCGCAGACGAGTCAGGGTCAAGGGCACACCGATGTGGTTGTTGAGATTCCCTTCCGTTTTCAAAATGCGAAATCGCCTCTCCAGAACCGATGCCACCAGCTCCTTGGTGGTGGTTTTGCCGCTGCTACCGGTCAAGGCGAGCAGGGGCAGGCGGAAGCGGCGCCGGTAGGCCGCGGCGACCTCCTGGAGGGCCCGGAGGGTATCATCGACCACAAAAAAGCGGCCATCGTCTCTGGCTGCGGAGTCCCACCACTGGCGCTGCACAATTGCCGCCGCCGCTCCGCGTTCAAAGGCGGCGGTCACAAACTCGTGGCCGTCGAAGCGGTCGCCACGCAGAGCTACGAACAGCTCGCCAGGCCGCAGCCGACGAGAGTCGGTGCACACGCCGGCCACCCTCCGCGACAGCAACGCGGAGTCACCGTGGTAGTGCCAGGCCGGGCCCGATTCTTTCCAAAGCTCTGCGAACGTCCACTCCATGGCCATCCAGTGTTGGTTTTCGGGCTGCCGGCGGTGCCGCGCGATCCTCAGTTGGTGCCATTCACCCGCACGGCACCCGCGTCTCGACAGTAGATGGCGGCACGGCTTCCGGCCGACATCCTGGCTCCTGGCGCCGGCACCTGCCTCACAACGACGCCACTGCCGTAGACAGCGGCCACCAGGCCATGAGCCGACATCGCCGTGATCGCCTCGCGCACGGTGCGGCCGACTACGTTGGGCACGCGCACCTGCCTGCCGTCAATACCGGGATAGAGCTGCAGCAACACCGCGCCGCCTGGGGGCACAAGTTCTCCGGGCATCGGAATCTGGCTGCGAACAAAAGCCCCTCTCCCTTCGGTGCGGACCTTCAATCCCATGCCGCCAAGCATCGCTCGGGCCACTTTTGCCTGCCGGTAGACCACATTGGGTACCTCCACCGCCACCACCGGCTTGGACTGCGTGCCAGTGCGTTTCTTCATCGGCGCCGGTGGAGCCTGGTCGGCGCGCACTTTCAGAATACGGTCGAGGATGCGGCGGAAGGTCGGCGCTGCCACGCTGCCTCCCCAGTAGACCGGCCGCGGCGTATCGATCATGACAAAAATGAGCAGCTCCGCCTGGTCCACCGGATAGAATCCCACGAAAGAGGCGACATAGTCGGTGTTCGAATACCCTCGCCCGTCCGACTGCGGCTTTTGAGCCGTGCCGGTTTTGCCGGCGATGCGCAACCCCTCGATGGCCGCCTTCCTGCCGGTGCCGTCGGCAACCACACGCTCCAGCAGTCGGCGCATCTCTTTGGCCGTCGCGGGCGACATCACCCGCCGGATGACGACCGGCTTCAGCTTTGGAATTTCACGAGGCAGGCGTTCGAAGGTTCCTGCTGCGATCAGGGGCTTCAACAGCTTGCCACCATTAGCCACGGCGCCGTAGGCCATCGCCATCTGCAGGGCAGTCACGCCGACCTCGTAGCCGATCGAGACCGAGGCAGGAGTCCAGCGCGACCAACGGCTCGGCGGGCTGAGCAGTCCTCCGGTTTCACCCGGCAGCTCGATGCCCGTGGCCGCACCAAAGCCGAAAGCGCGGGCAAAGCGGAAGAGGCGGATCTTTCCAAGCTGCATGCCCAATTTCACGGTGCCGATGTTGCTGGAATTCTTCAAGACATCGGCGACCGTGAGCCAGCCGTAGCGGTCGTGGTCGCGAATGGTGCGGCCGGCGAAACGATAGACGCCGTTCTCCGCAAAAACCAGATCGTTCGGCCGCTTCACTCTGTCTTCGAGCAAGGCGCTCATGGTCACCACCTTGAATGTGGAGCCCGGCTCAAAGATGGCCGAAATAGCCCGGTTGCGGTACGATTCCCTGGGAAAGTCGGAGACACGATTCGGGTCGAAGGTCGGCTCCGACGCCATCGCCAGCACTTCACCGGTGCGCGGATTGGTGACTACGATTGTGCCGCCAGCGGCGTGGAATCGCTGTACAGCAGCGCGAAGTTCCTCCTCGACAATGGTCTGCACCACGTAGTCGATCGTCAAGACCACGTGCTTGCCACTCCGGGGTTCCACGGTCGGCCTGCTGAGATCGACGTATTCGTGGTTGTTTGCGTCCCGTTGCAAGTAAATGACGCCGTCTTTGCCGCGCAATTCTGTATCGAAACTCAACTCCGCCCCGGCCAGGCCGTTGTTGTCGATATCGGTGAAACCGAGGACATGCGCCGCCGTCCGGCCAAAGGGATAGACACGCAAGTATTCTTTGCTGAACACCATCGCGTCAAGATCGAGACGGCGAAGGGCATCCACCTTCTCGGGTGGCAGCTTCCTCCCGAGCCAGAGAAATCCGTCTTCCTGAAGGAAACGCCGCAAAAGTGCCCGCGAGTTCTCCCCGAGGATTCTGGCGATCTTTTGTGCGGCAGCGCTGGGTTCCTTCAGAAGGCGAGTGTCGATTCCCACCGAGAAGGTTGCCCGGTTGGTGGCAAGGGCACTGAGACGGCGGTCGAAGATTTCGCCTCGCATCGCGTGCTTGACTTCGCGACGCAGGTACTGAATCCGCGCCATCGCCTGGTAGGTGCCCCGTTGCAGGATTTGAACCTGGAGAAGCCGGAGGATCAATACCATCCAGAACGCCACCAGGGGAAGCAAGATCGCATAGAAGCGCCATGCTCGAGTCGAAGAATGTCTGGGACGACGCTGGTGGTTCCGACGCATGGACCATCCTCTTGCTGAAGGCTTTCTACTCCTGCCCGGCATCTGCAACGGTCTCCGTGGAAGGGAAGCGCATGTTCAGCTTGGTCTTGGCCACGCGGTGGATTCTGCCAAAGCTGCTGAGCTCCTCAACACGCTGAACCTGAACCTGATGCTCTTCGCTCAAGGCCTGGCGCTGTCTGCGCAACTGCTCCACTTCCTGCGCCAGTTCGGTCACCTGCACCCGCAAGGTGACGTTGAGCAACATGAAGAGGGCGCCGAGGACGATCAGCAGAATCACCGCAGCCGCCGACCTGGTTTGCTTGCGAAGTTGCCGTCGAAGTCGTGCCCTGGTTCGGGCCATGCCACCTCCTGCCAATGAGTCGCCACTGATGTCGGTTACCGATTCACACGAGCTGCACTTCAGGACGGTGCGGACGCGGTCACCTCGGCGACCCGCAGTTGCGCACTCCGCGCTCGTGGATTCTGTCTGATCTCGTCAGCAGAGGGGGTGATGGCTTTACGGGTGAGGATCTTCACGCGTCCCACCTTCCCGCATACGCACACGGGGAACTCAGGAGGACAGACGCATGTAGCCGACTCTTTCCGAAAAAACTCTTTGACGATCCGAGCCTCGAGAGAGTGGTAGGTGATCACGGCGATCCTGCCTCCCGGTTGCACCAGTTTGAGGGCTGCCTGCAGGCCCCGTTCGAGGCTGTCGAGCTCCCGGTTTACGGCAATCCGCAGAGCCTGAAAGACCCGCGACAGCGTCTTGGTGCGGTGTTGGCCGGCGACAACACGGCTGACGATGTCGGCGAGTTCGGTCGTCGTTTGTATGGGCTTTTCTTTGCGGTGTTGAACGATGGTCCGGGCGATGGCTCTCGCACGTCGCTCCTCCCCAAAACGACGGATCAGATCGGTAAGCTCGGCTTCGGGAAAGTCGTTTACGATGGCATAAGCGGTAAGCGATTGTCGTGGGGACATCCGCATGTCGAGCCGTGCCGAACGCATGTAGCTGAATCCTCGCTCTGCGGTATCGAGTTGATGAGAGGACACGCCAAGGTCAAAGAGAACCCCACGGCAGTGTCGCAGCCCCAATCGGGCCGCAATCTTCTCTAGGTCTCCAAAATCTCCCTCCGTGAGTGTGATTCGTCCGGCGTAAGCAGCAAGACGGCGCGCCGCTTCCGCCAGGGCCTCCGGGTCCCGGTCGATCCCGACAAGGCGGCCACCGCGATCCAGATGCTCCAGAATCGCCGCGGCATGCCCGCCACCCCCCACGGTCGCGTCGATGTAGGTGCCGGCGGGGTCGGTGATCAAATAGCGGCAGACCTGCGCGACCAGGACCGGCCGGTGAAATGTCTCGTCAGCACCCAACTCCCCTCCACCCCCATTTCGTGCGCCCCAGCTGCGTTCTCACATGTCGTCCAGTTCATCTTCTTCTCCGTAGGCACGCTTGTACTGCTCCAAACTCCAAATCTCGAAGTAGTCGAGACCGCCCACGAAGCGAACCTCTTTGCTGATTTTGGCCTTCTTGCACATCCTGGGCGTTAGTGTGATGCGGCCCTGCTTGTCGACGTTCAATTGGGTGCACTTTCGGGCCAGGTCACGCCGGGCCCGAGTGTCGATCACACCCCCCGCTCTGCGCTCATTCGATCGCAGACTACTGACGAGGTTTTCTTTGAAATAAGCGGCGGGGAAAACACGAATACATACCTCCTCGCCGTCGTTGACGTTCATGGCGAAGAAAGCGCTGATCCCCTTCTGCTGGATAACACGGCGGAAGGGCGAAGGAATGTTGACTCGGCCTTTGCCGTCGAGGGTGTGGTCGTACTCGTAGAGAAAGAGGTCCGATAGCTGCACATTCTCTTCCACGGCCGAGCCTCGTCATTCCACTTTCGTTCCGCAACACACCATATCACGCCACTTTACTCCACCGCTTTGGGCCTAATAATAGGGCTTTCGCTGTTAAATGTCAAGGTTTTTTTCGTAATTTTTGCAAAGCTCTTGCTTTTCAGCAGGGTGGGTGATACATTTATGGTTCGTTTGGGCATAAGGACGATCCGGGCAGGGGCATGAAGAGCCAGTGGTTAACCTTCGGGGACGCAGGTCCGGCGATCCTCTTGATTCATGGCTTCACCGGCAGCACGAGCGAGTTGGAAGAACTCGGACGGCAGCTGGCGGACTGGGGGTATACCACCCTGCTGCCGCTTCTGCCGGGGCACGGGACATCGCCAGACGATCTGTCGGGTGTCACCTGGCGGCACTGGTTCGATACCGTTGTGCAGGCTTATGAGACACTTCGTGGCGACCACGACGAGGTGGCGGTCGGCGGACTTTCCATGGGTGGAACCCTGGCCCTGCACCTCGCCGCTCATTTTCCCCAGATCTCGGCCGTCTTTGGGATGGCCGCCGCGATCCGGTTCAGCACCTGGCAGAAGGCGGCGGTGAAGTCTTTGCACTCGCTGCTCCGCATGCGCCGCAAGGCCCAGAAGGCCGATGTCCGCGATTCCGGTGCTCTTGCAGCCCTCCAAAGCTATGACCGCTACCCGCTGCGAGCCGCCCTGGAACTCTTTCGCCTCTGCGACCATGTGTATGATGACCTGCCGGAGATTCGCCAGCCGGCCCTGTTGATCCACTCGGTGCGAGACAACACCGTGCCTGTGGACAATGTCCACCTCATTGCCGAGCGGATTCGGTCATCTCGAAAGCAGGTCGTGCTCTTGCAGCAATCCTTCCACGTCATCACGGTCGATGTGGAGAAGAAACGCGTCGCTGCCGAGGTCAAAGCGTTCCTCGACGCGATCTTCAAGCACCGGGTGTCTGCGGACCGGCAAGAGGTTCCGCAAGTCACTGGTTCGGAATCGAGCCGTGGAACCAGCCCATCGTCTTCCGATTAGTCGTTGGGTTTCAACCTGTGCCGGCACTCTGTTTGGTCCTGTTGTAGGTTTTCTGGAACGAGAGATTGGCAATTCGTGAGAACAAGCGGGCTGAGGCCGCTGACAACCATCCCCCCGCAAGAGACCGTTCCTTGCGCAAGCTTTCGCCCCTGCGCAAGTACCTGGCACGATACAAGCTTCAGATCGCCCTGGGACTTTTCTTTCTGGTCCTAACGAATGCCTTCGCCACAGCGGCACCCTATGTGTTGAAACTGGCGATCGACTCCCTTTCGAAAGCGATCTCCTCCCGCAAGCTGGCGTTCTTCGCCGCGCTGCTGGTCGGCATTGCTCTGATCGAGGGGGTGTTCCGATACCTGACGCGCAAGATCCTCATCGGTATGTCCCGCCGGGTCGAGTACGACCTGCGCAGCGACTTTTTCGCCCACCTGCAGAAGCAATCACTCTCTTTTTTCCGCAGAATGCGCACCGGCGACCTGATGGCGCGGGCGACCAACGATCTCAACGCGGTGCGCTCGCTCGTCGGACCCGGCATCATGTACTCGGCCAACACCCTCATCATGTCTGTGGCCGCGTTCACCCTGATGGTGGTGATCAGCCCGAAGCTGACCCTGTTGGCCATGATCCCGTTCCCCCTTATCGCCCTGGTGGTGAATCGGCTCATGGCCAGAATCCACGACCTGTTCGAGTCCATCCAGGCGCAGTTTTCCGACATCACAGCCAAGGCCCAGGAGAATCTTTCAGGAATCCGGGTGGTCAAGGCGTATGTGCAGGAGCAAAACGAGGTCGCTGCTTTCAAGCGTCTGAATCGGGGGCTGATCCAGCGCAACATGGGGCTGGCCAAGGTACGCGGCCTGATGTGGGGCAGCATGACGCTGCTCACAGGGCTTTCCGTGCTGGTGCTGTTGTGGCTCGGAGGGCGTCAGGTGATCTCCGGCAGGATTACGCTGGGCGACTTTGTGGCGTTCTATGCCTACCTGACGATGCTCAGTTGGCCGATGATCGCCCTGGGCTGGGTGACCAGCCTACTCCAACAGGGTACTGCTTCGATGGGCAGGTTGAATGAGATTTTCGACGCTGTCCCGGAGATTCAGGACGACGAGAACACCGACCCTGCGATCCAGGACATTAAAGGCGCCATCGAATTTCGCAACTTGACCTTTTCGTACAACGGCGAACCGGTGCTCAAGAACATCAACCTGAAGATCGAACCCGGCCAGACGGTTGCCGTCGTCGGACACACGGGAGCGGGCAAAACAACGCTGCTCAACTTGATTCCACGATTGCTGCAGGCCGACGAGGGGATGGTCCGCATCGACGGTCACGAGATCCGGCGCATTCCACTGCGTGTCTTACGCAGTCATGTCGGCTATGTGCCCCAGGAGACGTTCCTGTTCTCCGACACCATCTACGAGAACATCGCCCTTGGCGTGGATGCACCGTCGCATCAGGAGATCGAGGAAGCGGCTGTGCTGGCCCAGATCAAGGGGGAAATCGAGGAGCTGCCGCGGCGCTTCGATACCGTGCTCGGCGAGCGCGGCATCAACCTTTCGGGCGGCCAGAAGCAGCGCACCGCCATCGCCCGAGCTCTGCTCCGAAAGCCGCGAATCCTTCTTCTCGACGATGCTCTCTCCTCGGTGGACACATACACCGAGGAGAAGATTCTGCGGCAGCTGCGCACCGTTATGCACGACCGCACCTGCATTCTGGTATCGCATCGGGTCTCCACCGTACGTCACGCTGACCTGATCGTCGTACTTGAAGAGGGCGGCATTGCCGAACGCGGCACCCACGACGAACTGATCGCCCTTGGCGGCATCTACGCAGATCTCTATCAGAAACAGCTTCTGGAAGAAGCACTGGAAGAGCTTTAGTACGTCTCGGCCCGACAGGATTCAGCCGTTGATCTTGATCGGGCGACCGGAGAAAACACGTGTCCAACGTTAGTCTACATGAAGAGGAAGTTCTCGGAAAGGCCTACGATCGGCGCCTGCTGCGGCGTCTGCTGGCCTACTTGCAGCCCTACAAGCCCCAGGTAGGTGTGTCTGTCGGGCTGCTGCTGGCGATTTCCGTGCTCCAGCTTGCCGGCCCGTACATCACCAAGGTGGCCATCGACCGCTATATCGCGGCAGCCGACTGGGCCGGCCTGACGCGCATGGCGCTCCTCTTTCTCGGCGCTCTGGTGCTCGATTTCGCCTTCCAGTTTGCGCAGATCTATCTGCTGCAGTGGATCGGGCAAAACGTCATGTACGATCTGCGAGCGAAGATCTTCGCCCACCTCCAGAAACTCTCCCTCTCCTTCTTCGATCGCAATCCGGTCGGCCGCCTGGTGACCCGTGTCACCACCGACGTGGAGGCCCTCTATGAGATGCTGTCGTCGGGGGTGGTGGCGATTTTTGGCGACATCTTCACCCTGACGGCCATCGTGATCTTCTTGCTGGCGCTCAATTGGAAGCTGGCTCTGGTCGCCTTCTCTGTGCTGCCGCTGCTGTTCTATGCTACTTTCCTTTTCAGAAAGAAAGTGCGCGCTTCGTACCGGGACATCCGCGTGCGTATCGCCAGGATCAATGCCTTTCTGCAAGAGAACATTGTCGGCATGCCGATTGTGCAGATCTTCAACCGCGAAAGGCAGAACTTCGAGCGTTTCGACCGGCTCAACGCCGACCATCTGCAGGCGCATCTCCGGACGATCTTCTACTACGCTGTTTTCTTTCCAACGGTGCAATTGATGAGCGCACTCGCACTGGCCCTAATCGTCTGGTACGGCGGCAGTGAAGTCGTTCGCGGCGTGCTGACCCTCGGCTCGCTGGTGGCATTCCTGCAACTGGCTCAGCGTTTCTTTCGGCCAATCAGCGACCTGTCGGAGAAGTACAACATCATGCAGTCTGCCATGGCCTCCTCCGAGCGCATCTTCAAGCTTCTGGACACGCAGCCGGAGATCGTGGCACCGGCCCAACCCGTAGCTCTCGGGCGTGCCCGCGGCGACATCACCTTCGATCACGTATGGTTCGCCTATAAGGATGAAGAGTACGTCCTGCGGGACATCTGTTTCGACGCCAAAGCCGGGGAGAGAATCGCCATCGTCGGGCACACAGGCGCCGGCAAGACGACCCTCATCAATCTGCTGGCGCGTTTCTACGATGTGAGACGAGGAGCGGTTCTCATCGACGGAATCGATATCCGCCGCCTTGATCCGCACGAGCTGCGGCGAAACATCGGCATCGTCCTCCAGGACGTCTTCCTTTTCGCGGGTAGTGTGGAGTACAACATCCGCCTCGGCAACGAGGAGATCGAAATGGACCGCGTGGTTCAGGCGGCAAAGGACGTGCACGCGCATCGTTTCATCGAGCGCCTGCCGCGGGGGTACCAAGAGGAGGTTCATGAACGCGGCAGCACGCTCTCCTTGGGGCAAAGGCAGTTGCTGGCCTTTGCTCGTGCTCTGGCCTTCGACCCGGCGATTCTGGTGCTCGACGAAGCCACCTCCAGCGTGGACACCGAAACGGAGCTTCTCATCCAGGATGCGCTTCAACGGCTGATGCAGGGCCGCACCTCACTGATCATCGCCCATCGCCTGTCGACGATCCAGAACGCCGATCGCATCATCGTCATGCATAAGGGAGAGATCCGCGAGGTGGGTAACCACCAGGAGTTGCTGGCCAAGGGCGGCATCTACTACCGTCTCTACCAACTGCAGTACGCCGACCAGGAGCGGCGCAAGAAGATCGTCGCCTGATTCCGAAATGCGGCGACCTCAGCCGGCTCGCCTACCTTCCTTTCCGGCCACCATCCACTCCAGAACCAAAAGAAAAGGCCTCTGCCCGACGGCGAGCAGAGGCCTTCGTCTCTGGCGGAAGCCCTTCGGCTACCCGACAAGCCGTAGCGCCGGATGCTGCTCTTTGCGGCGCCGAACCTCATCCTGGAGGCGGCACATGGCACACAACTCCATCGGCGTCAGAGCGCCACAGCGGGCGCACTCTCGATAGTTCAGCGGCGAAGAAGCCTCCTCGAAACGGTGCAGGTTCTTGAGAAAACCGTAGACGAAGTGTTGCTTCGTGCCGGGTGACAGGGCCTCGAGCTTGTCAAGCATTTCTTTGTAGACGAGCGACACGGCGCCATCGCTTTTCGGGCATTCATCCACGACGTAGTCGATGCCACGAGCAAACGCGTAGGTCGCCGTTTCTTTTTCTCCCAACCGGTAGAGAGGTTTCACCTTTTTGACGAACTTGGGATGATCGCACGGCAGCACCGGTGACTGTTTGCTGAGATACTCGACCTGCCAGTGCAGCAGATTCCCGAGCAGGCGAGCTGCTTCGTCGTCCAGATTGTGTCCCGTCGCCAGAACATCGAACCCCTCTTGGAGCGCCACTTCGTTGAACACGTACCTCTTGATCAGGCCGCAGCCAGAGCATGCGTGTCGCCGCGAGTACTGCGCCACTTCGGCGACATCAAGCCCAAATCGTTCCTGCAGGTCCACTGTGATCAGCCGCACCTCGCGGCCGCGGGCAAACTTCTCGGACTTTTCTTTCGAGGCGAGCGAATAGCCTTCCTCGACCCCCAGGTGCACATAGAGCCCGGTCGCGTCATACCCGAGATCGAGCAGGACGTCCCACAGGGCGAGGCTGTCCTTACCTCCGGAGACGGCCACCAAAATGCGATCGCCCGGGGTAAACATGTGCTCGTGGCGAATGGCACGCTCGACCTGCTGCTGGAAGAAGTGCACAAAACAGGGCTTGCAAAAGGCAGCACGATGCTGCGGCAGATGTATGATCGGTTTCTCACCACAACGGCGACAGCGCATGGGCTTCTCAGCCTCCTGAGGTTACGGACCGGATCTCCAGTGTATCGTTGTCATCGACCACATCTTGCTCGGTGAGCAGCTCGTCGTCTCGGATCACCAGCACGGTCTGCGGCAAGATGTTCAACTCCTGCAGCACCGCTTTCAGCCGCCGCCTGCCCTTTATGTTGACCTCGATGGTTTGATTTCGTGGGACCAGATTCACAATCATGGGTATCCCTCCGTTGTTGGTTTTCAGACTATACTATACAAAACCACCATAAAAATGCAAGGGAATTCATGCACTCGCCTGGTGCGGACGAATCGGGACGGGGGCCAAAAAAAAGCCCCCAGCTTTCGCCAGGGGCCCGGAGGGAGGAAAATGAGGTATTAGAGGAAACGATATCCTGTGCCGTGAATGGTCTCGATGTACTGAGACGGATACTTGTATTCACCCAATTTTTCCCGGAGCCTCTTGATGTGGACGTCCACCGTGCGATTGGTGACATAGACCTTCTTGCCCCAGACTCGCTCCAGGATTTCCTTTCTGGAAAACACGTTCCGCCGCCGTGAGGCCAGCAGGTAGAGCAGTTTGAACTGAATGTAGGTTAAGTCGATCGGTTTCCCCGACTTGCGGACGCGATGTTCATCCAGGTCAATCTCCAGGTCCTTGACGCGAATCTTCTTGCTGTTGGCTCTGGCGATTCTGCGGCTGATCGCCCGGATACGGGCCACCATCTCAGCGGCACCGAACGGCCGGGTGACGAAGTCATCAGCTCCGAGGTCGAGGCCTCTCACCTTGAGGCTCTCGTCATCAGAGGACGACAGCAAGATGATGGCCGTACGACGACCGATCAATTCGTCCTTGATGTCGGAGCAGAACCTCCAGGCTTCATCTCCAAAGCGATCGAGGTCGATTAGCACCGCAACAGGATCTTCGCGGAAGATGATCTCCTGGGCACCTGCCAACGTCTGGCGCTGAATCAGGTCATAGCCTTCGTGGGTCAACAGCTGATGGAAATGGTTCTCATCCGGGGATTGGGAGCTGAAAACAACCACTGCGCCCTTTTCCATTGAGCCCTCCAGAACTTAGACGCGAAGATAAATCTGGCTTGGTAGGATCGTATCGCTGGAATAACTCAGGCGGCCTCACACCCGGTTGCACAGGTTGTCTTCCGAAGGAGTTACAGCCGCTGCCTGTCCGTCCGGGACCGCTTCAGCGACCGACCAGCGCGAGGCCGCCGCGCCGCAGGATGTCGCTCAAATGTTGCAATTTCCAAATGCATGAGGAGGTTTAGCAACATCCATGCCATGTTTGCGCATCTCTGCCAGGAACACCAACCTACGAGTGAGTTTTAGTTGCCTGTATGTAACATGTTGTTTTCCAGGACCCTATGTCCACCCATCTTGCCTTCTCGCAGAAGTATCCGACCTGAGCGAAGCAAAGGATTCGCAACAACGTGTTGATTTCAGCAACCCAATGCGGTCGAATTCTGGACATGTGGCCGATTATCGGCCACCCAGGACCTACGACATTGTTCCAGCGTGGAACACCGCCCATCACAACCCGACCCTGGCTGTCTCGCCCTGAAACAGATTTCGACCCGTCCCCCAGGTTGTTGCAATTTGGTAAGAAATTTAGGTAAGAGACCCCGACCCCGCTCCTGCCGCAGCTCCATTCACTGTGACCAACAACGGGTTTGCTGGACTACTCGATCCCGGCCTTGGTGCGGACAGTCTGTACCCTTTCGTCGAGATTCTCGTGTTCCGGAGTCGTGTCATCCAACTTCAGATGGATGATGACCCGGTCGTGAGATTTCATCAACTCGTCGTGACAGGCCTGAACGACTCCCATGACACGCTCCCAGTCACCCACCAGAATGGTGCCCGTCGGCGTCAGGCGGTACTCCAGGCCGCTATCGTGGATCAGCTTGACAGCTTTGGCGATCTCATCGCTCAGATGCACATCCTTCCCTATCGGCATAATACTGAATTCTGCGATCATGATCTCCTCTCCTCGATCTCTAGCAAAAACCAGCTCCGTCTCTAGCCCGAATGCTTCGGTTCCTGCGGGACGATGCCCTCCACCCACGCGGCATCGCCCTCGAAAAACTCCTTCTTCCAGATCGGCACCCGCTGTTTCAACTCGTCGATAGCGTATTTGCAGGCCGCGAAAGCTTCTTGCCGGTGCGCCGACGACACGGCGATGGCAACGCTCACTTCGCCCACCGCCAGCTCACCGGTGCGATGCACCATCGCCGCTTTGGCGATCGGCCATCTCTTCCCCAGCTCTTCCGCGATCTTCTCCATCTCCGTGGTCGCCATCGACGCATACGCCTCGTATCTCATTCTGACGACTCGTTTGCCGCCGGAATGGTTGCGCACCCTGCCGACGAATACGACCACTGCGCCACTGCTGTCGCTCTCCACCTCGGCCAGAAGCTCGTCAATCCGGATCGGCTCGGCAGTTACCCGGACCATGCTAACCCCCGCTGATCGGTGGGATCAGAACCAGTTCACTGCTGTCGGTGAGCGTCGTGCCAGGCGGCACATATTCCTCACCTACCGCAAAACGAATCGAATTCCGAAAGCTGGCCAATTTCGGATGTCTGGAGACCAGTGCCTCAAAAGCGGCCGCGGCTGTAGGCGTCTCCACGGACAGCTCCACTTCGTTCTGCCCGACGATCTCACGAAGTTGGGCGAACAGCCTGATGCGAACTTTCACTCGACGCACCCTGTCTCGTTTTCATCTTGACGTACTTGAGCGCCACACTGGGATCGTAGGGCTTGAACTTCTCTGTGTTCGCGAACCTGCGGTAGAGCGCCCTGCATCTGTAGCAGACGATCACCGTGGGCAGTTTCTTATACAAGAAGAAATCAACAGCCGAGGCGGCGAACAGCGTGATGCCGTAGGTGTGATAGCTGAACAGCACTCCCAGCGCAAAAATCACCAGTCCGAGGCGCGGGTTGAAGTCCTTCTGGACGTAGAATCGATGGCCACCACACAGAAAGCACTGGTCAAGGTTCTCACTGCTGCGCTGGCCGTCTGGGATTTCAAGGTCGATGCCCTGCTGGCAGTTGCGGCACGACATCGAACCCGTGATCTCGTCCACTGCATAGAGCTGCTCAGACTCGCAATGTGGGCAGATCAGCTCAACCGTTCTGGCCACGTCCTTCCGTCTCTCCGAATGCAATTCCTGCTTCCCCGGCAGCACTTGAAGATCATGTGCTGACGGGGGTGGGAACGCTCCCTGCAAAAAATGGCTGCCTGAGATGCAGTTGCCAGAGGCTATGCCCGCACGCGCGGCTCGGCCGTATCTCCGCACTGAACTCGTTCCTGGTTCAGCCGCCTGATGGCCCATCTGGCGTGCTCGGCAACAAGGTCATCACCGCTGCGGCTCAGGCGCTCGAGATGGGAGATGAACTTCTTGACGCCGCTGTTGCCCATGGCCACGGCGACATTCCGCAGCAGCCCACGCCACTTCGTTCTCTTCACCGGGCTGCGACGAAAGCGCTGCCGGAATTGTTCCTGGTCCACTTCAGCCAGCTCAGCCAGCCGCGGAGCAACCAGACCGGGTCGTGGCTGGAAGGAAGGCTCGCGTGTGGTTGCCGCAGACTGATTCCAGGGGCAGACGTCCTGGCAGATATCGCAGCCGAACACGTGGCCGCCCATCCTGGATCGCAGTTCCTCCGGAATGGCGCCGCGAAGCTCGATGGTCAGATAGGAGATGCATCTTCTCGCGTCGAGCACATAGGGTTCGATCAGGGCGCCGGTCGGGCAGGCTTCGAGGCAGCGGCGACAGGTGCCGCAATGATCCGCCACCGGCTGATCATACTCCAACTCGAGGTTGGTGATGATTTCGCCAATGAAAAACCACGAGCCGAGACTTTCATTGATCAGGCAGGTGTTCTTGCCAAACCAACCGATTCCGGCATATTTCGCAACCACGCGGTCCACAACCGGTCCGGTGTCGACGTAGATTCGGCCGACGACCGGCTCGGGGCTCTCGTGGATCAAGAAGTCAAAGAGCTGTTGCAGGCGGTCTCGAAGCACATCGTGGTAGTCGTCACCCCACGCATACCGAGAGATCCAGCCGCGCTCGGGGTCTGCTGCCTGGGAGGTGTGCAGTTCTGGAGTGTTGTAGATCATGCCGCAGGCAATGACCGAACGTGCCTCGGGAACAACCGCATGGATCGATGTCCGGCGGTCGACGTCGCGGGTCAGATACCCCATCTCGCCGGCGTACCCCGCTTCGACCCAGTCGCGGTAGAAGGAAAGCTCGGGCACGATCCCAACCGGAGCGACGCCGACGAGTTCGAAGCCCAGATCCCGTGCCTTGCTCTTGACGCGCCTGGTCAACGACGCGATGCTGACCGCCTCCTGCAGCATCGGGGTTCACCCGTTTCCAAATACAGCAGAGCGGCTGGACGAAAGGACACCGGCTGCCGGCATCTCAGTCACCGGTCCTGTTCAAACTCTGATGCAGACGCAGCCTTATTTCCCGACGTTCGGCCGCCTCGCGCCAGCGCCGCTTCTCCTCCTCGGTTTCCGCGATGGCCTGCGGCACCGGGGCCGGACATCCGTCGTCGCCCAAGGCCACGAAGGTCAGATAGGCGGAACTGGTATGCCGCTGCTCGCCGGTGCGCAGGTTCTCAGCAATCACCTTGGCGCCCACCTCCATCGAGGTTCGAAAGGCGCGATTGACGGAGGCGCGGATGATCGCCAGTTCACCGACCTGGATGGGGTGTTTGAACTCCAGATGGTCCATCGCCACGGTGACCACGGGGCGGCGGCAGTGGCGGCTGGCTGCAATGGCACAGGCAATGTCGATCCAGTGCATGACCGTGCCGCCGAGGACGTTGCCAAGAACGTTGGCGTCGTTCGGAAGAACAATCTGGACCATCTCGACATTGGAATCACGTACCGGCTTGCCGGAAAGTTCGGCGCCTCCCTCGAGTGGGTCACCCGATGCAGCGACGTGTGGATCCTTCATGGAAGCCATCAGAAGTTCAACTCCAGTCCTTCGTAGGCAGCGACCGTATTCTGGAAGTAGCCGCGCGCTGTTGCCTCCATCAAGGCGATCTTATCGTCGTCGTGGAGCGGGTCGTGGTGGAAGAGGGCGAGCTGCTTGACGCCAGCTTTCTCGGCCACAGTGGCCGCCATGCGGATGGTGCTGTGCCCAAAACCCTGTCGCGGGGCCTCCTCGCTCCGGTATTCTTCCTCGTCATACTGGGCGTCGTGAATGAGCAGGTCGGCATCCTTGGAAAACCGAATCAGTCTGGCATCGCCACCGCTGTATCCTTCGGTGTCGGTAGCGTAGATGACCGAACGGCCCTTATATTCGACGCGGAAAATGTAGACCCCGTCTTTGGGATGGGCGTAGCTGCGCATGGTCCGCACAACCAGGTCTCCATTGGCAGGAGAGAACGGCTGATCATTCGCTCTGACCTCCGGCGACGAGGCGTCGGCCGGAAACCAGATGAGGTCGCTGTTGTTGAGGCTGAGGATCAGTTTCTTGGCGTTCATCTCCTCCAGGGGAACCGGGCTGTACTGGGGTTGGAGCATTCGCGCCAGGGTCTCTTGCAGCTCCTCGGAAAAGGTCCTCGGACCGTAGACATAGAGCGTCGAGTCGCTCTTGAACAGCGGCCGGAAGAAGAGAAGCCCCTGAATGTGGTCGTGGTGCGTGTGGCTGATCAGCAAGGTGACCGCACGGTCGGTCGACTTCCCAAGGGCCTGCCGGTTTGCCAGCTCCTGGCCCAGACCGATGATGCCGGTGCCGGCGTCGAGGATGATGACATGCTCGGCCGTTCGGATCTCTACGCAAGCGGTGTTCCCGCCGTAACGCAGAGTTTTTTCTCCTGGAACCGGATAACTGCCTCTCACCCCCCAAAATCTTACCCACAGATCATGACTCGCCATGGTTCCTTCACCCAGATCCAGCCACTTGCCCATCCACCCACCTTACACTACGAAGCAGCCCTCCGCAGCGACCCCAGCCAACCAAGGCCGGATACCGTTGAGCGTCCTTCGTTGTCGTCGATTGGAGCCACAATGCTGTCTGTCCGGACAAGGTGGAAAATAAGACGAGACGGCTTTTGTGATGTGCAGCAAACCCGATCCGAACCCGTCGTGCCACGCTAACATCAAGGCCCGCGGGCTTTTCTGCGCTCCGCGAAGATGAGGGAGGTCACTGGAACTACTCCCCCCTGGTTTTAGGGAACGCCCGGGCCGCTCCTGCAAAGCAGGGATGGCCGACGGCAGGTCCGGAACTCAGGGGCCGCTTTTGCCGCGCCGGAAGGGCGCCCGGCGCCTCGACCGGCTCCGGCGTTCCTTCAGTGAACGGCCGATTATCCCAGCTGAAACACTCGCTTGAAGACGCCTTTCTTCTCGGATCCCAGATGCAGCCGACTGATCTCTCCCGCCGTGGCCTCCGCGATCGTTCGGAAGGCCTCGGCCACCGGAGAGTCGGGCTGCGTCACGACGATGGGGTTTCCCGTGTCGCCGCCCTCCCGCACTGCCGGTTCCAGCGGCACTTCGCCCAGGAACGGCACTTCGTAGCGTTCGCTTGCCAGCTTGCCGCCGCCGTGACTGAAAATGTCGGTACGCTCGCCACAGTGCGGGCAAGTGAAATAGCTCATGTTCTCGACGACGCCAAGGACCGGCACGTTCACCTTCTTGAACATGTTGATCCCCTTGCGGGCGTCGCTGAGGGCCACATCCTGCGGTGTTGTCACGACCACGGCGCCGGTGAGCGGCACCGCCTGCGACAGAGTCAACTGGGCGTCGCCTGTCCCAGGTGGCAGATCCACCACAAGATAGTCGAGCGCCCCCCACTCCACGTCGCCGAGGAACTGGGTGATCATCTTGCCGACCAGAGGGCCGCGCCAGATGATGGCCGCCTCTCCTTGCGCCTGCGCCACGAAGCCGATCGACACCATCTTCAGCCCAAATTTTTCCAGCGGCGCGATCTTCCCGGACTCCGAAGGGCCGAGCTGCGCATTCTCCAGGCCGACCATGATCGGCACATTCGGTCCGTAGATGTCGGCGTCGAGAAGGCCGACCGTGGCTCCAGCTTGAGCCAGTGCAATCGACAGGTTGACGGCCACGGTCGACTTGCCGACACCGCCCTTGCCGCTCGCCACAGCGACGATGTTCTTCACCCCGGGCAGAAGGCCGGCTCTCGACAGCCCTTCTGCGGCGGGCGCGCCAGGAACATCCACGGAGAACTCGATCGCCACAGACTCGACACCGGAAAGCTCAGCCAGCGCCTTCTGCACGTCCGCCTCGATTTTTTCCCGGCCCGACCAGCCTGGCGTCTTCAAACCGAGCTTCAGATGCACGTTCGGACCGTCGATGCGAACATCCGTGACCATCTCCAGGGACACCAGGTCCTTGCCGATCGCCGGCTCAACGACCCGAGCCAGAGCAGCCTGTATATCTTCCGAACGGATAGTTGACATCGTAATACTTACTCCATCTTTGAGCCGGGGCCGCCAAGACAACCCCGAGCAAGATCAGCAGCGGGCGTTCAAGCCCGGCCAAGTTGTTTTTGCAGGCTTGTCTACCCTCGAAAACACGGCTACAAATATAAGAAAAAATCCCCGAATGTCAAAGGCTTTTAGGCTGACCCTTTGGCCCTTGGGCGGCGATGGAAACCAACGTTGCAACTGTCGTTCCGGAACTCACGCCGGTGGGTAAAATCGGGTAGTTCGGGTTCCGGACACACCAGGCGGCTCCACTGGTGAGAACCGCAAATCCGACAACAGAGGGTTGGGTTACATCAGGCGTAGCGGACAACTTCAAGCGGTCGGGGCTGCCGGGACCCGGCCAGCGGCTGTAGAGAAAAGGGAGGCTCTTTTTTTCTAACTCATAGCCGCCACAATGGCGTCGGCCACCTCATCGGTCGTCGCCGAGCCGCCCAGATCAGGCGTCAGAATGCTCCCCTGCGAAGTGACGGCCCGAACCCCGTCCCACAGCTTCTGCGCCTCCTCACGCTTGCCCATATGTTCCAGCATCAGCTCGGCGCTCAGGATGATGGCGATAGGGTTGGCGATTCCCTTTCCGGCAATGTCGGGTGCGCTGCCATGCACCGACTCGAACACTGCGTAGCGGTCGCCGATGTTGGCACCTGGGACCAGCCCGAGGCCGCCCACCAGCCCGGCGCACAGATCGGAGATGATGTCCCCGTAAAGGTTGGTGAGCACCAGGATGTCGAAGCGCTGCGGATTGAGAACCAGCTGCATGGCCAGGTTGTCGACAATGATCTCTTCGTAAGAAATATCGGGGTAGGAGTTGGAGATGCTGCGAGTGCACTGGAGGAAGAGGCCGTCGCTGAGCTTCATGATGTTGGCCTTGTGAACCGCCGTCACTTTTTTCCTTCCCCGCGCCCGAGCATAGTCGAAAGCGAACTTCGCGATTCTTCGCGAGGCTTTCCGGGTGATGATCTTCAGGCTCTCTGTCACGCCCGGGGCCACTCGATGCTCGATGCCCGAATAAAGATCCTCGGTGTTTTCGCGGATGACCACCAGATCCACAGCGTCGAAACGCGTCTTGACGCCCGGCAGGTTTCTTACAGGCCGAACGTTGGCGTAAAGATCGAGGCTTTTGCGCAACTCGACGTTGACGCTGCGAAACCCCTCACCCACCTTGGTGGTCACCGGCCCCTTGAGAGCCACCTTGTTCCGCCGGACGGACTCCAGCACCTGGCCCGGCAACGGCTTGCCGTACTTCTTCAGGGCGACAACGCCTGCCTCCACGCGCTCCCACTGGATGTCGGCCCCCGTGGCATCCACGACTTTGACCGCCGCCGCCGTGACCTCCGGGCCGATGCCATCACCAGGAATCAGCGTAACTTTCGTGGCCATCGTGATCTCTTACAAAATGGAAATCTATCGTCTCCTCATCACCCTAACCGTCGGGCTTCGAACTTGCCAAAAGTACGATATCTCGCCCTAAAAGTCAAGCCGCTTGGTTTTGCAAGAACAGCAGCCACTTTACGGATTGGTCGGACGAATTTCGAACTCACTGACCATAGCACGCTGCGGCAACTTGAGAGCGGCGACCACCATCTCCGCTACGTCCTCGGGCTTGAGAATCCGTTCGCGGTTCGGGCTCATCTCGAGACCGTCGAAGAAGCTGGTATCCACCGAACCGGGACAGACGGCGATCACACGCACGCCGTTTTCTCTTTCCTCCAGCATCAGGCACTTCGAGAAGGCAAGCACGCCCCACTTGGTTGCAGCATACCCGGCGCCCGTTTTGAAGAAGTTCTTTCCCGCCAGCGACGAAATGTTGACGACGGCACTTTCTCCTCGCTGTCGTAGATAAGGCAGAGCCTCCCGGGTGGCCAGGAACAGGCCGCGCAGGTTGACGGCAAACATCGAGTCCCATTCCTCAGTGGGGAATTCGGCCACGACGTGGAAAGTGCCGAAACCGGCGTTGTTGACCAGAATGTCCAGGCCGTCATAACGATCCGCCGTAGCGCGCAGCATCGATTTGATCTCTTCCTCACGACTCATGTCCGCCTGAATCACCAAAGCGTCGCTGCCAAGACGGCGGACTTCGGCCGCCACCTCTTGCAGTTGCGAAACGGATCGCGCCGCAAGCGCGACGCTTGCCCCTTCCTTTGCGAGTGCCAGGGCCACGGCCTTGCCAATGCCTCGGCTGGCTCCGGTCACAAGTGCTACTTTGTCAGTCAGCTCCATATCGTGACTCCTTTCCTCTCGAAAAATTCAAACACGCCCGCCAGGCCCTGAGTTGTTCAGCTTCCAGAGCCTGCCGGTGCTTTCATGGCAACGATGGTGCCCAAGAGGGTTGCATTCCTGGACAACATTCTACGCAAAGCCGGTAGTCCCGACGTCGGGGTCGGCCCAGAAGGCATTCTCGAGGTGGCGAATCCGCGGCCGGCGGCTTCCGAAGCTCACGGCGATGACATCGAAACGGCACTCGACATCTTCGATCTCTCTCAGTTGCAGAAAGCGAAGAGCGGTGAGCACAAGTTGCCGTTGCTTCTTCGAGGTGACCCAGGCCGCGGGGTCTCCGAAGTCGCCGCGATACTGCGACTTCACCTCCACGAACACCAGGGTCGCGCCATCCCGGGCAACGATGTCCAACTCGCCGTGACGCCAGCGGAAGTTGCGGCTGACAATCACATATCCCTTCGATTCAAGATATTGACAGGCGATTTCCTCACCACGGTCGCCAACCTGCTTGCTGCTGAAGTCATCACGGCTCATGCCGGGTCAGCCTCCCGCCGAAAGCGTTTCGGGTGGAACGAGCGCCGATGGATGGGACAGAGGCCGTGCCTGTCGATGGCATCCAGGTGCTCAGGCGTGGCGTATCCCTTGTGCCGGGCAAAGCCGTACTCGGGGTATTGCCGGTCATACTCGACCATGATGCGATCTCGAGTCACCTTGGCCACGATCGAGGCCGCCGCGATTGAAAAGGCGCGCCGGTCGCCGCCGACCACCGCCACGCAGTTCTCCACACCTTCAGGCAGGCGGTTTCCGTCCACAAGCACGACATCGGGGTGAATCCGGAGGTCGGCGATTGCCAGCGCCATGGCACGCAGGGCGGCGCGCAGGATGTTCAAACGATCGATCTCCTCGACCGCGACAATGCCTATCCCGACGCCGCGAGCCTGGTTGCGAATCTCCTCGAACAGCCGCTCGCGGGTGACGGCGGAAACGAGCTTGGAGTCATTCACTTCCGGCAGATCCAAGGCGCGATCGATGACGACGGCCGCTGCCACCACCGGACCGGCCAGCGGTCCGCGCCCGGCCTCGTCGACGCCGGCGATCAGACGGCAGCCCCGCCGCCAAAACTCTCTTTCGATGGCGAAAAGATCCCGCCCTTCGTCGCAGCCAGACGATTCGAAGCCCGACACGTCGAAAGCGTGCATCACCAGGTGCCACTCCTCCGTAACGTCGACCCTGTCCTCAGTTCACCCCAAGTTCCTCGGCGGCAGCCGACCTTGCTCGCCGGGTCTCCCCCACCTTTTCCAACGCATATTTGAACGTAATCGGCCCGACCAACTGGTTGATGGTGATCGAAGCAATGACCATCGTGGCAAACGTCTCACCCCACTCTGGGAACCGCCGCACGACCTCCTGAGTCAACCCCAGGCTCACCCCGGCCTGAGTGATGAACGCCAAACCGTACATCTTGCTGAACAACGGCGTGTCGCCGCTCAGGCGTCCGGCGGCGTAGCCGGACAGCATGACCATCACCGCCCTGGCGACGACAACGAAAATGGCCAGAGCCCAGGTGGTTCTCAAAGCGGAGAGATCCAGCGAGCTACCAATCACAG
>CAZGRP010000018.1:64578-69845 GCA_964527995.1 uncultured Cytophagia bacterium
GCGCTGACCCCGGCAAACACCATAAACAGCTGCAACACCACCAGCCAGGTCAGGCTTCGGCGCTGTGCTCGTAGGTCTCGAAGCCGCAGCTCGGCACCTGCCTCGATCGCGATGAAAGTCAGCGCCAGGTCGTCGATGAAGCGCAACTGGTCGATCATGCCGGCACGGACATAACCCAGGAGATAGGGGCCGACGAGCACGCCGGCGATCATGTAGCCGCTGATTCCGGGCAGGCCGACATCGCCAAACAGCTTGCCAAACAGATAGGATATAAGCAGAAAGAACCCCAGCACCAGCGTCACCATGCCACCGGCAGCGACGCTGCCATGGGCCGGAATCCAGCTTACCGCACGCATCACGAGCAATACAGCAGCAATCGCCAGGAGTTTTTTCACGCCTCCTCCCTGGCTCGCAGCAGCCATTGGATGAGAGGCGGGCTGAGCAGTTCGTTGAGGACGATCGCCAGGACGACGCCGGCGACGATCGTCTTCCCGAGGGCGGTTTGTGAAATCATCTGGTAGTTGACGATCATGGCCACTGCCATGCCGCCCTGAGCCGTGAGGCCGAGGCCGAGCATAGCCGGCACCGGCTGCCGCTTCAGGATCGATCCAGCTCCCAGAAATCCTCCCAGGCTTTTCGCCACAAGTCGGATGAACACATACGCCAGTGCCAACAGCCCGGCCCAGACGCTGGTGAATTGCAAAGCGGCCCCAGCAACAATCAGGAAGGTCAGGTAGATCGGCCGCTCCGGATGATGAATCATTTCAACGATTCGATGGCTCTGACCGGCCAGGTTCACGGCCACAAAGCCGGAGATCAGATTGACGAACAACGGCGAAAAGTTCAGGTAGCTCGCTGCGCCGGCGCTGAAGAAGACGACACCAAGGAGCACCACAAGAAGTTCTTCCTCGTTCCTGACGAATTTCAGCAGGTAGACGAACAACAGCCCAAAGATCGCCCCAAGGATCAGACTGAGAGTCAACCACTGGCCCAAGACGAAGCGTTCGACGCCAAACAGCGAAGTCGGATGAAGCAAGCAGAAGGCGATCCCAAGAACAAACAACCCGGGAAGGTCGCCGACGCTGGCAACGTAGCGCAGCACTTTCATCACGCGCAGGCGGCGGATCCTCAAGCTCCGCGACATCAGGGCCAGAACCGTCTGTGTGGAGCAGGAGGCCGTTGCTGCCAGGATCGCTGCGGTAACCACGGCGGCGCTGCGCTCGACCCCGACGCGAAGCAGCACGACATAGGCGGCGACGCCAACAAGCGCAATCGTAACCAATGCCTGAATCACGGATACCAAGAAGTAGTTGACGGGGAATCGCCGCAGCGTCCGCAGCTCGAACTGCAAGCCATAGAGAAAGCCAATCCAGCCAAGGCCGAGACCGACCACGGGAGCGAGCCCCTTCAAGGTCGCTGGATCGAGAACACCGGCGAAGGCATCGCCCAGAAGGAACCCGAACAACAAGAACTCCGTGCCGGTGACGTACAGCATCTTGAAACGGACAAAGGTCTTTCTTTGCCCGACCAGGATGAGAACCGCAATCAGGGTAATGCCGATGAGGACCTTCATAAATCAGGCTGCATCCGGAGGTTGCTCGGCCTATGGATCAGCTCGATGTCTGATTCTTGCATGGGACCCACAGAGTCAGGAACGCCGCATCACGGGGCAGACAGAAGATAGCGACAAGGTAGGAATCGCCTCGCCAACTGTCAAGATCAAAGTTGCTTGCCCGCCCTCTTGACTCGCCTGATCCACTGGTCGATGCTGCGTCATCAGCTCACGAGGTGCAGAGGCTATGCCGCAGCAGAGCTGCCGTCGTATGGCGGCGTTCTTTCCAAGGCGGGCCGGGCTCTGGAGGTCATGCCCGCCGGCGGGCAGCCGCCCCTGTCGAGTCGCTGAGGTTGACCGAGGCAGGCACATCGCGGCTCGGCCCGGCTTTGGACGGTGCAGGGGAAGAGAAACAAAGAACCCAAAAAACCAGATGATCCATGAGAATTGTGGTTGCACTCCTCCCATTTTGTGCTAAATTTGAAGTATTGATCGCATCTCGATGGGTTTGCGAGGATCTGGGAATGTTAAACGCCGGAACTACAACTTTCCAGGAGTTCATGATGGCCGAGACGCTACCGCTCGCGACCGTGCAAAGCGCGATTCTGGAGTACCTGCGGCATCGAGACGATGCGGTCGTCTTCGGGGCGCAAGCGGTGAATGCTTATGTGCAGGAGCCTCGCATGACTCAGGACGTAGACATCCTTTCCTCCCATGCCAGGGAGCTGGCGCAAGATCTGCGAGACTACTTGAGCAACCGTTTCCACATCGCCGTGCGTGTCCGCCGCCTCAGAGAAGGCGGAGCATATCGACTCTTTCAGATTCGCAAGGAGGGGAATCGCCACCTGGCCGATATTCGATTCGTGGCCGCTTTGCCGCCGGCGCGCCGAATCGCTGACGTGCTGGTGGCAGCGCCGGAGGAACTAATTGCCAGCAAGGTGATCGCCTACCACCGCCGCCGCGGCCAGCCCAAGTCGGGCACCGACTGGCGGGACCTGGCCATGCTGCTTTTGGCTTTCCCAGAACTGAAGCGCGAGTCAGGTCCGGTGGCGGATCGCCTGAAGGCAGCCAGCGCACCCCCTGACGTCCTGGTCGTTTGGAGGAAAATCGTCGCCCAGGAGATACGACCTCCCGACGAGGAAGACCAATACTGAGCGGCGTCCGCTGTCTGGCTCCTGATTGCCGCTCCCTGAGACCTGACATCTGGTAGCTGACATCCGGCCTGCGGCTGCCACTCCTCTGGTTCTTGCCTCCTCTGTGCCCAGTTCCCAGTTCCCTTGCTCGCACGATCCAGCGCCCATTGCGGTGTCCAGCAGCGCCGTTTTCGAGCACCGAGCCCTCGGAGACGTCGGGCATGACGGCAATCCCAGGCGTGAGGGATTGAAGCTTCTGCTTGACATTCCATCGGCGGCGTCAAGCTGGCAAGAGTACTGCCGTCCAAGGTCTTAGACAACGCTGCCTGTGACTACTACACCGGCTCCGGCTGGAGCGCCAACGAAGCGGACGCCTTCCTGATCGTGGAGCCGCCGGTGGCAGAACTCTCCGTGGTCTCGAATCCCTACCTCCAGCGCTGGCTGATGATGTACCTGAACGAAAACGCCGCCTGCATCGAAGCACGGCTGGCCGAACAGCCCTCCGAGCCGTGGAGCCAACCCACCAGGCTGGTGTGCTCGAACGACTATCCGGCCCTGTATGGCGCTTTTATGCATCCGCGATACTTCGAGGACGACGGCCAGACGGTCTATTTCCTGATGTCGCAGTTCGGCCCCTACAATGTTTTTCTCATGAAGGCCGTCTTCCGCCGAAGCCCCACCAGCGTCAGCGAAAGCCCGCGATCCGCACGGCCCCGATCGTAGACCCTTTTCCCCAATCCCTTTCGCGCTCAAACACGGAACGGTTTCGACCTTGTCCGTTCCAAATGGATCAGCCTGTAGATCTACGATCTGCTGGGCCGGCACGTTCGAGCTTTGGTCCATACGACAATGGCGGCAGGACATCACACGATTTCCTGGGACGGCAGAGACGACCAGCGGAGACCGGTCGCCAGCGGCATCTACCTGCTCCGCATCACGGCTGGAGACTTCGTGCGGACGCGCAAAGCGGCGCTGTTGAGATAGCTGGCCGAGATCGACCTCGGCTCGGCGCTCGCATTTCTGACCACGGAAACGCAGCCTCGGCAACATTTTCGACTGCTTGCATGTTCTATGGTCCTGTAGGCGCAATCCCCGGGAAAGGGACATGAGGAGGCTGCCGTGAAAAAAGTCGTGGTTGAATGGATGCACCTGGAGAAGGATGAGAAAACATGTGACCGATGCGATCGCACAGGCCAGGAAGTGCAGGAAGTGGTTTCGCGTCTAAATGCCGAGTGCGGCCCCAAGGGTGTCCAAATCGAACGGGTGGAGACCAAACTCACCGGGTCGGAGATCGAAAGATCCAATCTCGTCCTGGTGAACGGCATCCCCATCGAAAACCTGCTACCCAACGCCGAGGCATCGAAGAGTCACTGTTCGTCCTGCGGCGATCTCACCGGAAAGGATGAATCCTGTCGCACGATCGTGCAACTGGGCGCAGTGTACGAATCGATCCCGCAGAGGTTGATTCGGGCGGCGGTGTGCCAGGAAGCTGGCTGCTGTTGACATCTGGTATATTGTGGCGGCGACGGTGCCTCATGCGACGGTCATCGCGCCGCACTTTGGACGGCGCGCGTTGCCGACGGCCACGATCTGCACCCTCTTGCGTCCTCCCGGGCACTCGGCGATCGGAGGTCGAAGCTTTCGGGACATTCGGGTCGCCTACCAGAATCGCCGCCACGCCATAGTCTGAAAGAAAATGAATTCGAGCGGCACGCTCGAACATGCCTGGGCTCAGATCTTGGCTGCAGCGGACACTGACCAGGTTCGGACAGCCAAGATAATGCTGAAAGTCCGCAATGTGATCCCGTTGGAAGGATCCAACATTCGAAACACCAGGGAGAACGGTGACCGAGGTCGAAAGGACCCATGCCCGCGCGTTTTCATCTGCAGCAGAACTACCCCAACCCCTTTAACCCGGTCACCACCATCCGCTACACCCTGCCCTCGGCGCAATTCGTCACCCTCAAAATTTACGATGTTCGCGGCAGGGAAGCCGCCACGCTGGCGCAGCAGCCCCAGGCTGCCGGTTCCCACAGGTTCGTGTTCGACGCCTGGCATCTGGCCAGCGGGGTCTTTTCTCACCGTCTCCGCGCAGGCAATTTCAGTGAAACCCGGAAGACGGCATTGGTCAGGTAGCAGCCAGCGGTTCGAGTCGGAACGTTGGCAACCGCGCAGGGTAAAACAGATCGCTTGCCTTGCATTTTGCCTTCCAGTCGGTGGAGGTCCTCCCGCCCGGGCGGCTGTGGCCTCGACCAGGCGAGGGGATGCCCCCACCTTCGCGGCATGCAGCCAGGAGTTGCCGGAAACCGTTCCGCCTGTAGGCCCCGAACTGTTGGTCCCCGCCGCTACGGCGGTCGGAAGTTCTCCTTGACATTCCACCCCGACTCATGTATCTTGGCGGTTGTTCTTGCTCACTCAGCCGCTCCACCCGCAGAATGCTGCTTCCGCCGGCGATGCCGGCATCCGGCCCCAGAACCTCCGCTGGCTGAGCCAAGACACCCCGTGAATCGTCTGCTGTGGCACAATACTATAGTCGGAAGTCAAGAGCCCTGTCCGTCCTCGGCCACCGAGCATCTTGTTAG
>CAZGRP010000019.1:0-4006 GCA_964527995.1 uncultured Cytophagia bacterium
TTCCTTGACTTTGAGGCAGTTTCTCATGTTCTTTAATGTATAGGGCTGTTCGGTACCATCGCCGAGCGACTTGGGGCCGACGCCGCCTCGCCGGCTGTGCTGGAGCGGCAGGACTCGCATGACAGACCTACGCGGGTCGTATGGTTGGCGCCCAGAGCTACGACCCTTGAACCGCAGACCGGTAACGACAGTAAGCAGGGAGAACGAAGATGGCCGTAAAAGATGTTGCCAAAACCGTGATCGACACCCTACCGGATGAGGTGACTATGGACGAGATCATTCACGCGCTCTACGTCAGGGCGAAGTTCGACCGTGGCGAGAACGAGATCTGGCAGGGGAAGGGGGTTCGACACGAAAAGGCAAAAGAGAGATTGCAAAAGTGGCTAAAGTGATCTGGTCGCCCACCGCCCTGGAGGATATCGACCTTATCGCCGAATACATCGCCCGCGATTCCGTCCCTCGGGCACGTCTGTTTGTCGAGAGATTGATCCAGGCCACCGACCGGCTGCAGGAGTTTCCGCAATCGGGCAAAATCATCCCCGAAATCCGTGACCCAACCTGCCGTGAAATCATCTATGGGTCCTTCCGCATCATGTACCGACTCGCCCCTCGTTGCGCGCCCGTGTTCCGTTCCGGGCCTCCAACACGGAAGGGCGCAGTGGTCACTTCGTGGTTATCCATTCTGCATTTCGCGTAAAGGGAGACGTCAGGAGGGGAATTCGAGGGCATTGGAAGCTGAGGCGGGTCGCCGGCACCCGGGAGGGCCCAGGCGGTCTATCGAGACTATCCCCAATGCCGGAACGTCAGGAATTCAAAAACTCCCTACAAGCAGTCAAACACAGCACATCTCTCGCCATCCCCCTCACCACTTCCCATTCTGCAGGTACTCGTCGATCGCCTTGGCCGCCCGGCGGCCGGCCCCCATCGCCAGAATCACCGTGGCCGAGCCGGTGACGATGTCGCCGCCGGCGAAGACACCCTCCTTCGATGTCCGCAACGTCTCCGGTTCAGCCTCGATATAGCCCCATTTGTTCGTCTTCAGGTCCGGCGTGGTCGATTGCACCAGCGGGTTGGCGCTGGTACCGATGGCGATGATGACCATCTCCATCGGCAGCACGAATTCCGAGCCCTCGATCGGCACCGGCCGGCGCCGGCCCGACTCGTCCGGTTCGCCCAGCTCCATCTTGATGCACCTGACCGCCTCCAGCCAACCAGCTTCGTTGCCGAGAAACTCCACCGGGTTGGTCAGGGTCATGAACTGGACCCCCTCCTCCTTGGCGTGCTTGATCTCCTCATCCCGCGCCGGCATTTCGGCGTCGGAGCGGCGGTAGATCAGGTAGGCGTTTTTCGCCCCCAACCGCAGCGCCGTGCGGATGGCGTCGAGGGCGGTGTTGCCGCCGCCGACCACCGCGACGTTCTTGCCCCGGCAGTCGTAAACCGGTTCATCATACTCGGGGAAGCGGTAAGCCTTCATCAGGTTGACACGGGTCAGGAATTCGTTGGCAGAATAGACGCCGTTCAGATGCTCGCCGGGAATATTCATGAATCGCGGTAGCCCTGCTCCGGTGGCGACAAAGACCGCGTCGTACCCTTCCTCGTTCATCAGCTCGTCGATGGTCACGGTCTTGCCGACAACGACGTCGGTCTGGAACTCCACCCCCATCTGGCGCAGGTTCTCCACCTCCTGGCGCACGATCTCCTTGGGAAGCCGGAACTCCGGAATGCCGTACACCAGGACGCCGCCGATCTCATGCAGCGCTTCGAACACTGTGACTTCGTGGCCTCTTTGGACCAGTTCGCCGGCAGCGCTGAGACCCGCAGGTCCACTGCCGACAATGGCTACTTTCTTGCCTGTCTTCGGGGCGTTTTCAGGCAAGCCAACCTTGCCGACCTTGAGTTCGTAGTCAGCAACAAAGCGCTCCAGATAGCCAATGGCCAGAGGCTCGAAGCGCTTGCCCAGGATACAGGTTCCCTCGCACTGATCCTCCTGCGGACAGACGCGACCGGTGATCGCCGGCAACACGTTGTCTTCACGGATCTTCGCCGCTGCGGCCAGGTAGTCGCCGGCAACGACCAGGTCGACGAAATCCTTCACCTTCACACCGACCGGACAGCCGCTGACGCAGGTGGGGTTGGCACACTGCAGGCAACGCAGCGCCTCCCTCTTGGCCAACTCGATGTCCAGGCCGAAGTTGACTTCCTCGAAGTTGTGACTTCTTTCCTTTGGTTCCTGCTCCGGCATTTTTTGCCGGGGGATCTTGACGCGCTCTTTCGGGTTGAGTGGATTCATATGTCAGGTATCGGTTGTCAGCTGTCAGTAACAAACGGGAAATAGAAACTGGAAATTGGAAACGAGCCGCAATCAGTCGAATCTGTAAAGAAAAAGCAGAAGTTCGGCGCCATTGACATGGGTGCCCAACTGATGAAGACTGCCAACGGTTGCTGTACATGGTAGCAGCCACATCTGGAGGTTTGAGCTTGCTATGCTCTTTTTCCAGATAATCATTGTGGTGTTCAATCCGTTGACCGCTTTTGTCCGTTTGGAGACAGGTTGTAGCACGACACGCTTGTACTGCCAAAAGCTAACCCTTTCCTCAGCTTGCCGCCATTCGGGCGACTTCCGGATGCTGTTCTTCGAGCTTGCAGAGCTTCTTGACCAGCTCCAGGTCCCTCTCGGGATGCTGCAGGAATTGCTCCAGCGCCCGGCGCTCGGCGTCAAGATACTGGGCGTTGCGCTGGGCCAGAATGTGGAAATCGACTTTGTGCGCATCGAACTCGGGGCCGTCGACGCAGGCGAACTGGCTGCGGCCGTCGACGATGACGCGGCAGCCGCCGCACATGCCGGTGCCGTCGACCATAATCGAGTTGAGACTGACGACGGTGTGGATGCCGTGCGGCCGCGTCGTTTCGGCCACGGCACGCATCATCGGAATCGGGCCGATGGCGAGCACGAAATCGAGCCGCCGGCCGGCCTCGATCAGCTCCTTGAGCGGGTCGGTGACGAAGCCCTTGCGGCCGTAGGTGCCGTCGTCGGTGGTGACGTAGACCTCGTCGCTGATGGCACGGATCTCATCCTCCAAAATGACCAGCTCCTTGCTCCGCGCACCAACAATAGAGATGACGTGGTTGCCGGCCTGCTTCATCGCCACCGAAGTGGGATAGGCGATGGCCGTGCCCACACCTCCACCGATGACGACCACCGTGCCGTAGTTCTTCACCTCGGACGGTTTGCCCAGAGGTCCGACCACGTCGAGGATGTAGTCGCCGGCCTCCAGGCTGTTCATCAGTTTGGTGGTCTTGCCGATGCCCTGGACGATCAGAGTGATGGTGCCGCTCTCCAGGTCCGAATCAGCAATGGTCAGCGGGATGCGCTCGCCGTGCTCGTGGATGCGCACGATGACAAACTGCCCCGCCTGCCGCTTCTTGGCAATTCGCGGCGCCACGATCTCGAACTTCTTGATGTCGGGCGCCAGAAACTCGGCTTCAACAATCTTGAACATTTTGTCGACGGTCCGCAATGGGTTCTCCCTTTGATTCGTGTTGCGTAGCACGTGTTGCATGTGCGACCGGGCTCGACGCGGGGGAGGGCTCCGTCCCACTGACCGCAGGCCGGCCTTGGCAGCGCCTGTCGGCGACACCGCACGCCCGTGTGACCCACTCTCTTAAACCCGGCCCCACGGACGGCAGATCCAAAACGGTTCAGTTACCGATCTCGTCGCGGGCCCTGCAGAGGGAGCGCTCAACTGCGACGTCCCGATTCAGGCGCGCCGGCGTCTCGGGCGGCTGCGGATCTTCCGGTCACAGCATGCTGGGCGATGGTGCAGGTCCGCAGGGCGTAATCCCGGAAACAGAGAAATTCGCCGAAGGTTTCGACGTAGCCCGTTCCGCAGCGCACCGCCTGTTCCTCACCGCGAGGGCACGGTGCCTCGAGCAGGGGACAACTGAACAGATCTCTCAACAAGTCGCCTTCTGGCATGACGACCCCTTGTTTGCGTTCATGAAGCAG
>CAZGRP010000019.1:4106-50209 GCA_964527995.1 uncultured Cytophagia bacterium
CCTGAATGCGGGCATAGTCCTCCGGGCGCAGATAGCGGAAACGTCCCTGGCGCTTGAAGTATTCTTCCACCGGCAGCCCCTTGGGTTCCACGTTGATGGTGTACACCTCGCCATCCTGCACCTCGTAGAGAGGAAAAACCCTCGCGTGCACTGCCAGGCGCGCCAGCTCGATGGTCTGGTCGGAAGCTGATTTCCAGCCCGGTGGACACGGCGACAGCAGGTGGATGAAGCGCGTGCCGCGGATCGATCTGGCCTTCCGGAGTTTGCGCATGAGGTCGTCGGGGAACGCCACCGAGGCCGTGGCCACGTAGGGGATACGGTGCGCCGCCATGATCTCGGTGATGTTCTTCTTCGGCCGATCCTTGAGGAAACCCTCCGGCGTGGTCGTGGTCCAGGCGCCATAGGGCGTGGCGGAACTGCGCTGGATGCCGGTGTTCATATACGCTTCGTTGTCATAGCAGATGTAGATGAAATCCTCGTTGCGCTCGGCGGCACCCGAGAGCGCCTGCAGGCCGATGTCGAAGGTGCCGCCGTCACCGGCCCAGGCCACGACGGTGACCTCCTCCTGGCCCTTCATGTCGAGCGCCGCCCGCAGACCCGAGGCCGTTGAAGCTGCGGTCTCGAACGCCGTATGATAGAGCGCCACTTTCACCGCCGAGTACGGAAACGGACCGGCGATAATCGACCAGCAACTGGCCGGCACAACCAGCATCGTCTTCTCACCCAGCGCCTTCAGGGCAAAGCGCATGGCCAGACTGCCGCCGCAGCCGGGGCAGGCCAGGTGTCCCGGATACATGTGGTCCAATTCGGGAATCTCGAAGTTCTTCATGACGCCGCCACCTTTGCGGTTCTCTTTTTCATCGTCTCCACGGTTCGCTTCTTCAGTCCTACCCAGATGATATCCTCCTCCGGCTGGTCATGGGTCAAGGTGAAGTCGATCACCTGGTTGATCGTCTCCGGCGTGATGTCGCGGCCACCGAGTCCGGCGATAAAACCAAAGAGTGCCGGGGCGTTGCGGTGGCCATAGAGGGCCGACTTGATCTCTGAGTAGAAGATGCCGCTGTGGCCGAACGAGATGTTGCGGTCGATGACGGCCACCTTGGGGACACCCAGAAGCGCCCGTTGCACCGCGGCGAACGGAAAGGGCCGGAATACACGCATCTTCACCAGGCCTATTCTTTCGCCGCGGGCCCGGCGTTCGTCGATCACCGTGCGCGCCGTGCCAGTGATGGTTCCCGAGGTCACCAGCACCAGCTCGGCATCCTGGGTGTGGTAGGATTCGAGCAGTCCGTAGCGCCGGCCGAACTTCCGGGCAAAGTTGCGGCCCTCGACCTCGATCACCTCCAGGGCACGTTCCATGTCCTGCTGGATTTTGTAACGTAGCTCGTAGTAAGCGTCGGGGGCCACCAGCGAGCCAAAGGCGTGGGGATCGCTGACGTCCATCTTCAACTTCGGCCGGTACGGCGGCAGGTATTCGTCCACCAGCCGCTGGTCAGGCACGTCGACCGGCTCGTACGTGTGGGACAGGAAAAAGGCGTCGAGCACGATCATCATCGGCAGCATCACCTGCTCGGCAACCTTGAAAGCCTGGATCGTGGTGTCCAGCACCTCCTGGTTCGACTCGCAGTAGATCTGCATCCAGCCGGTGTCGCGTTGCGCCAGGCTGTCGGTCTGCTCCGACCACACCGACCACCCCGGTCCCATGGCGCGGTTGACGTCGGCAAGCACGATCGGCAGCCGGCTGCCGGCGGCCCAGTGCAGCATTTCGTGCATCAAGGCCAGCCCCTGGGACGAAGTGGCTGTGAAGGCGCGGGCACCCCCTGCCGAGGCACCGATGCAACTAGCCATAGCCGAGTGTTCGGATTCCACCTTGATGAACTTCGCCTTCAGCTCGCCTCGGGCGCACAGCTCCGAAAGCTCTTCGACGATCTGCGTCTGTGGTGTAATCGGATAGGCGGCGATCACCTCCACCCGCGACAGGCGGGCGCCGTAGGAGACGGCGTGATTTCCCATCAATACTTTTTTCATCTCAGGCTCCCTCCCGCACCATGCTGATGGCGTTGCGGGGGCATTCGTACGCACAGATCCCGCACCCTTTACAGTAGTCGTAGTCGATTCGGTAGGCACCGTCGCCGTTGCGCAAAACGGCCAAATCGGGGCAGAACACCAGGCAGTTGTCGCACTGGTTGCAGACCCCGCAGTTGAAGCAGCGTGCCGCCTCGGCCAGCGCTGCCTGGGCGGAGTAGCCGAGATTGACCTCGTCGAATCCGCGTATCCGCTGGCCGACGTCGCGCTCGGGCATCGGGTGCCGGCGTTCATGCTCGAAGTAGTCCGTGTTCAGATTCTCGAACTTCACCACTTCGGTCAGGTCCACGGCAGGCTCGCCATCCTCCTCGACGTAGCGCCGCATCGACAGGCCGTCACGCCCGCCCACTTTCAGCCGCTGAAGAACGGGGCGTGCATCCTCCCCCTTCAGATAACAGTCGATGGCGATCGCGGCACGCTTGCCCGAAGCCACCGCGTTCACCACCGTGCGCGGCTGGTCCACTACATCACCACCGGCATAGAACCCCGGAAGCCGGGTGGCGCCGGTGTCGTCGATGGGCACCAGATCGTTATGGACGGCCAGCTCATCCGGCGCGAAGCCCAAATCGGCCACCTCCCCGATGGCGGCAATGACGGTGTCGACCGGAAGCCGGAACTCGGATCCCTCGATCGGGATCGGCCGGCGCCGACCGCTGTCGTCGGGCTTGCCGAGGCGCATTCGCAGGCATTCGATGCCGGTCACTTTGTCGCCTTCGCTGAGAACGCGCACCGGGGCGGCCAGAGGCAGCAGCTCGATGCCTTCGCGCAGAGCCTCCTCGATTTCATCTTCGATCGCCGGCATCTCCTTGCGCGACCGCCGGTAGACGATCTTCACCTCGCTGCCGAGCCGCAAGGCCGAGCGCGCTGCGTCCATGGCTGTGTTGCCGCCGCCGATGACAGCCACCTTCTTTCCGAGCGCCACCGTCTCACCGCTGTTGATCTTGTGCAAGAGTTCGATGCCGGAGAGCACCCCGGGCAACTCCTCCCCAGGGATGCCGAGGCGGCGACTGCGGTGAGCGCCGGTGGCGAGAAACACCGCATCGAAGCGCCGCAGCTCCTCCACCGACACGTTGTCGCCGAGGCGGGCGTTGGTCAGCAGAACGACGCCGAGGTCGCGCAGGCGCTGGATCTCGCGCTCCAGAATGTGTTTCGGCAGGCGGTATTTGGGGATGCCGTAGCGGAGGACGCCGCCCGGCTCGAGCATCGCTTCGAAGATGGTCACGCGATAGCCAAGCCGGGCCAGAAAGTAGGCCGCAGCCAGTCCCGCTGGTCCGGAGCCAACCACCGCGATCCGCTGACTCTTGCTGCCGGCCACCGGCTTGACCGACAGGCCGCGGTTCAGCCCATAGTCGCCCACAAAGCGCTCGATGTTGTGGATGCCGACCGCATCGTCGAAGTGGAGCCGGTTGCACGCCGCCTCACACGGATGGTAGCAGACCCGCCCCAGAATGGCGGGAAACGGGTTCTCCCACAGGATCCTCTCCCAGGCCTCGTCCAGCTTTCCCTCCGACAGCAGGACCATGTAAGCCTCCACATCGGTCCCGGTCGGGCACCCTTCGATGCACGGCGCCGTCTTGTTGTGATAGACCGGTCGCACGTACTTCCAGGTGCCGGTACGGTTATAAAGCGTCGTGCCCAAGGAGACGGGCATCAAGGGCATGTCCTCGACGCCCCGGAATTCGATTCGCCTTGTCTTCGTTTTCACCACGTGCCCTCCTTGAGGAGAGATGTCAGGTATCAGAAAATGGGGACCAGAAATTGGAAATTGGGCCACACAATCCGCAGTCCGCAATCCGAAATCTGCGACCAACCGCCTTCTCCCATCTTGCATCGCCCATCTTCCGACCTCCATCAACCATCAACCATCAACCACCACCCCATCGCCAATCACCTTCTCATAGGCCTCGCGGGTGGCGGCGACATTGGCCTCCGGGTCGAGAGGCACCGATTCTTTCACCGCCTCAACGACGGAGTCGAGCTGAACGAGGTCGGTGATTCGGGCAAAGGCTCCGAGGATGGCCGTGTTGACGATCGGTTGGGCCGGTGAGCCAAGTCCGTGGGCCAGGGCGATGGCGTTGGCGTCCACCGTGGCGACACGGAACGGCCCCAGGCCGCTGAACTCCTCCGGCCGGCGATCACTGTTGATCAGGATCACCCCCCCGGACTTGAGGCCCTGGGTGATGTTGACGGCGCTGGTGAGAGTCGGGTCGAGCACGATCAACAGGTCAGGCTCGTAGATCTGGCAGCGCAGGTGGATCGGCTTGTCATCGATGCGGGTGAAAGCCGTCACCGGGGCGCCGCGGCGCTCCACCCCGAAGGCGGGGAAAGACTGCACCCATTTGCCCTCACGGAAGACCGCCATGGCCAGTACCTTCGAGGCGATCACAGCCCCCTGGCCGCCGCGACCGTGTATGCGTATTTCAATCATCCGCGATCTCCGCTTCTGGCTCGGTGGTTAGATTGATCCCAGAAATTCTTCGCTTCGCTCCACTCCGTTCCGCTCGCTCAAAATGACAACGGAGTGGACCCAGATGGCTAAAATGCTACGTATGCTCGTCGGTCACCACTTGAGTTTAGCGTTCTTATTGGCCATTGCGCTCTTGTGGTAAGAGTTACGACCATCCCTTCATGCGGCTTTGGCTCGCTCCTGTGCCGGGCGATACTGATCCACCAGAGCCTGCCAATCGTGGCCACCCTTCTGCTGCGCCTTGCGGCGGATCTGTTCCAGCCGCTCCTCGTAGGTCGGTTCCTCCCTGCGGTAGATCACCCCCATCGAGATGCGACCTTCCTCGTGGGCGATCTGCCACGCCGCCTCAAGGGAGGTCGGATCGTACTCGGCCGGCAGATCTACGGCCAGCGACCGGATGATGTCGAACTGGTCCCGGCCGACGAAGGTGACGCAAGGACTGAGGACCTGCACGAACGAGAACCCCTTGTGCTGGATGGCCTGCACCAGAAGATCGGCCACCTGCTTGCCGTTGCCGGAGAACCCGCGGGCGTAGAAGGTGACACCGTAGCTCAGCGCCACTTTGAGCGGATTGATGGGTGAATCGATGACACCGTAGGGCGACGTCTTGGTCGACAGGTCGAGGCCGGTCGTCGGCGAAGTTTGTCCCTTGGTCATCCCGTAGATGCCGTTGTCCATCATCACGTAGGTGAGATCGGGATTGCGCCGGGCGGCGTGCGGCAGGTGGCCGGCGCCGATGCTGAGACCGTCGCCATCGCCGCCGACAGCGATCACGGTTGTGGCCGGCCTGCCGAACTTCACGCCCTGCGCCAGCGGCAGAGCGCGGCCGTGGATGCCGTTGAATCCGTACGTCGCCACATAGCCCGGCAGTCGACTCGAACAGCCGATTCCTGAAACAATGGCCACCTCCTCGGGCGGCAGCCGTAGCTCACTTATAGCCCGATAGATGGCATTGAGCACACCGAAGTCGCCGCAGCCGGGACACCAGACCGGCTTCAGGCCACTTCGATAGGCCTTGGGCGTGTAGACTTCCACTGTGAACGCACCTCTTCAATGGCTTGGACGATTTCGTGCACTTTGAACGGCGCCGCGCCGGTGCGCTTGGTCACCCAGGTGCGCTCCGGCAGGGCCACCTCGCTGCGTAGATAGCGATAGAACTGCCCCTGATGAGAAAGCTCGACGATGAGCAGGGCATTGAGCCGGTCGACGAAACGCTGGATCTCCACACCCGGCAGCGGCGCCAGCCGCCGCGGCACCAGAGCGGAGATCTCGGTTCCTTCGGCGCGGAAATGGCGCAACGCCTCCTCCACGGCTCCCTTGGTAGACCCCCAGGCAAGCACACCGATCGGGGCATCCGCCGGGCCGGCACGCCACAGAAGGGCATCCTCCCTGGCGTCCAGGGTTGCCAGCTTGCGCGCTCGCTTGTCGGCCATTTTATCATGCCACTCGGCGTCGGATGTCGGCCGCCCGGCCTCATCATGCTCGATCCCGGCCGCCGTGTACATTCCGCCTTTGATTCCCGGGTGCGAAAACGGCGACACGCCGGTCTCGGTCAGCCGGAATCGCTTGAAGTCGGCCAGTTCTTCGGGCGTCGGCCTCAGCCGCTCGATGACCTGGGAACGGAACTGTTCGAAGTCGATTTCGGGAATCACTTCCAGCCGCTGGCCGAGGAACTGATCCGACAGAATGATGACGGGCACCTGGTACTTCTCGCTCAGGTAGAAGGCGTGCACCGCCACAGCGAAGGCGTCGGCCACATCCGTCGGCGCCAGCACCACGCGAGGAACATCGCCGTGGCCGCCGAAAACGGCATGGAAGAGGTCTGCCTGGGTGGTCTTTGTCGGTATCCCCGTGCTTGGTCCGCCGCGCTGGACGTTGGCGATCACCACCGGGATCTCGGCCATCGCCGCCAGATCGATCGATTCCGTCATCAGCGACAGGCCGGGTCCCGAGGTGGCCGTCATCGCCTTCTGGCCGGCGAAGGAGGCACCGATGGCCATGGTCAGAGCCGCAATCTCGTCCTCCGTCTGGATGAAGGTGCCGTCGAATTTCGGCAGGTGTTTGGCCATCCACTCCATGATTTCGCTTGCCGGGGTGATCGGATAGCCGGCATAGAAACGGACCCCGGCAAACAACGCTCCCATCGCCAGCGCATCATTGCCCGTGACTACCAGTTTCTTCGTGGGTGACCCCGGCGCAAAGTTCGGCTGCTCCGACGCGCCCTGCTGCCGGCCGAGGGCCAATCCTGCCTGGAAGGCCTTCAGGTTGCCCTGCAGCACCTCCTTGCCTTTGCGGCCGAACCGCTGTTCGATGGCTCGGCGGAAACCGTCCTCGGGCAGCCCAAACCAGCCCACTACCACGCCCAGCGCCACCAGGTTTTTGGCCAGCGTCGTGCCGGCCTGCTCGCGGGCCTGATCGGAGAAGGGTCTCTCAGAAAAACGAACCCCCTGCGGAAAAGGTAGTTCAGCAGGGGGTTTATCGCCAGCATCGTAGAAGACCATGGCGTCGTCGGCTAGAATCAACTCCTTCTCGAAGCGCGGGAAGTTTTCCCAGCTTAGCACGACGAGAGCATCGAGAGAATCCCCCTGGGAAAGCACCGGAGCGCTGTTCAACCGCACCTGCGCGGCGCTCTCGCCGCCGCGGATCTGCGGACCATAGCTCTTGATCATCATGCTGTGAAACCCCTCTGCCGCCATGGCCCACACCAGGATCTCACCGGCGCTGATGACGCCCTCTCCGCCACTCCCGACAATTCCAATCGTTAGATCGAGCGACTTCATGGGTAACGCCGTCTCCCATCAAATTCAGCGTTCAAGAATCAACCGAAAGCGGAATGCGAGTTGCTCTCGCTTTTCTTCTCGTACGACACCGCATCCCGAAGCAGCTCCTTTGAGCCAGCTTCCCGGCCAATGCCTCCGATCCATACGCAATTATAATGCCGAAACCCAGCCCCATACGACGGCGGGCTACTCGATGGGAAATCAAGGAGTTATGAACCCGCAATTCTCATCTTGGAACAACTTCGGGCCGGAAACTCTCTCAAAATTGAGAATGGCATTTTCGATGATGAGAAAATCGTCAGGTCGGCGCAATCGGGAAGGCTTCGGACAGGATGTGGCGGATCTCGTCGGCAGTCTCCGCCGCCAGTGCCTGCCGGGCCACCTCTTCCGCAACGGACGCGTCGAGCTCACGGATGACCCGCTTCACCTGCAAAAGGAACGCCGGGCTCATGCTCAAATGCCGGTAGCCCAGGCCGACCAAGAGCGGCACATAGCTCATATCTCCAGCCATCTCGCCGCAGACGCTGACTTCCTTGCCGTGTCGCGCTGCCGCCTGCTGCACCATGTGCAGGAGTTGGATGACAGCCGGTTCCAGCGGCTCATAGAGATGGCTGACACGCTCGTTCCCGCGATCGACCGCCAGGGTGTACTGGATCAGGTCGTTGGTGCCGACGCTGAAGAAGTCCACCTCCCGGGCGAGATTCCCGGCAGTGATCGCCGCCGACGGGACCTCGATCATGACTCCGAACAGCACGTTCTCCCCGAACTCCCGTCCCTCCTCGCGCAACTCCTGCCGCGCCTCTTCGAGAAGAGCCTTGGCCTGGCGCACCTCGCGAATGCTTGACACCAGCGGCAACATGACGCGCACCGGCCCGGCGGCAGCGGCACGCAGTATGGCGCGCAATTGCTCCTTGAATACGCGTGGCTGTCGCAGCGACACGCGGATCGCACGCCAGCCGAGATAAGGGTTGGGCTCGCGTTCGTCGATGGCAGCAGGCGAGTATTTGTCGCCGCCAAGATCCAATGTCCGAATGGTCACCGGCCGCGGCGCCATCTTCTCTACGGCGGCCCGATAGTGTTCCAGCTGCTCCTCCTCGTTGGGGAATTGGTCGCCGATGAGGAAATAGAGTTCAGTGCGAAAGAGCCCGATACCGTCGGCGTGAACGGCGACCGCCTCCTCGACATCCGCCTCATTGGCGACATTGGCCAGCAACTGCACCCTGTGGCCGTCGCGCGTTACGGCGGGGACCCGGGCGAGCGCCCGTTCGTCTTTGCCCGACAGGATAAAGGCAGCAGCACGGCGACGGCGATCGCGTACCTCGTTCCGGCTGGGCCGCAGGATGACTTCGCCGCGATAGCCGTCTACCAGCACCGTAACGCCAAGGGGTAACTGGCGGACTGCATCCATCACACCGCTGACCAGGGGCACACCAAGCGATCGTGCCAGGATCGCCGCATGCGATGTCTTGCCGCCCCGCTCGGTCACAAACCCCTTCACCTTGTGGCGGTCGAGGGTCCAGGTTATCGACGGCGCCAGCTCTTCGGCCACCACAATCATCTCGTCGGCCTCTCCTTCGAGACTGCACGCCAGCTCTGTGCCCCGCAACTGGCGGACCACGCGCCGGCCGATGTCTCGGATGTCACGGGCACGCTCCCGCATGTAGCTATTCTCGGCTTTCGACAAGCTCGATGCTGCTTCCTCTACGACCTTGCTGATCACCTCTTCGAGGCTGACACGATGGTGCAGGAGCCGGCGCTGCACCTCGTCGAGAAAGTACTGGTCATCCAGGAGCAACAGTTGCACATCGAGAATCGCCGCCGCCTCGGGCCCCATCTGTTCGGTGACGCGCTCCTTTAACTGCACAAAATGCTCACGGGTCTCGGTGATCGCTTGCCTGAGACGTTCCAACTCCCTGTCGATCGCCTCCTTGTCGAGCCCGATATTGCCCTCCGGCAGCTCGATCTCCTGCCGTAGAAGGCAGACAGCGCCAACCGCCACGCCGGGCGAAACCGGGATGCCACGCAGGACTTTCCTTTTCTTGCTGCTCGACGATGCCCGTCGCATCCGGTGATCCCTATTCAAGATTCATCTCTTCGCTGCCCCCTGTTTGGTATGCCGCAGAGCAGGGGAACGTTCCGTTCCGGGGTTTTCCCGCATTCACCACAGCACAAGATCCCCATCTCCCACCCATTACAGCCGGCACTCGTGGGGATCGCAGGTAGAAAAGTGCTCGCGGTGGTAGATCTCCTCATCGACACCGAGCTCCAACACCTGGGAACCCTTCGAGCCGTAGCGGTAGATCGTGACCCCCTTCAACCCCAGCTCCCATGCCCGCCGATAGACAAACGCGATCTCTTCATCCGACGCCTGCTCCGGCAGATTCACGGTCTTGGACACGGCGTTGTCCACATGCCGCTGGAAGGCCGCCTGAACGGCCAGGTGTTGGGCCGGATCGACTTCCAGCGCCGTGACGAAGAGCTGGCGCGCCTCGGCGGGCACGCCCGCAATCTCACTGATGCGGCCCCTATGCAGGATTTCCTCCACAAGGGTCTCGGAGTAGAAGCCGTGTTCCCGGGCGTAGGCCAGAAAAACGGGATTGACCTCGACCAGCGTCCGGCCGCCGAGCACGCCACTGCGCCGGTACGCCAGTGCAAAGAGCGGCTCGATGCTGGCCGTGGTGTTGGCGATGATGCTGATCGTGCCGGTTGGCGCCACCGAGGTGCGCGTGGCGTTGCGCAGCCGCAGTCCCTTGTCGGCGTAGATGCTTCGGTCGTAGTTCGGGAACGGGCCACGCTCCCGCGCCAGCTCTATGGAAGTCCGCAGCGCCTCTTCGGAGATGACCCGCATCACCTCACCGCCGATCTCCACCGCCCTCCTGGAAGCATAGGAGACCCCAAGACGGATGAGCATTTCGGCAAACCCCATGACGCCGAGTCCGATCTTGCGGTTGCCACGCGCCGCCTCCGAAAGCTCGGGCAGCGGAAAACGGTTCATGTCGATGACATCGTCGAGAAAACGAACCGCAATCTGCGTCGTGCTCCGGAGCTTCTCCAGATCGATCTCGACGCTGCCGCCGCGGCTCTTCAGCATGCGACTGAGGTTGATAGAGCCGAGGTTGCACGACTCGTAGGCCAGAAGAGGCACTTCGCCGCAGGGATTGGTGGCTTCGATCACCCCGACGGCCGGGGTCGGATTGTCGGCGTTGATGGTATCGAGAAAAATGAGGCCTGGATCTCCGCTGAGCCAGGCCGAGTTGACGATCTCGTCGAACACCTTTCGAGCGTTCAGGCGCCCCGCTACCCGGCCGTTTCGGGGATTGATCAGATCATACTCGTCGCCGCGCTGCGCCGCATCCATGAAGGCATCGGTAACGCCCACCGAAATATTGAAGTTCTCCAGAACTCCGGAGCGCCGCTTTGCCAGCACGAACTCCATGATGTCGGGATGATCGACGCGCAGCACCCCCATGTTGGCGCCGCGGCGCTTCCCTCCCTGGCGGATGTGTTCAGTGGCACAGTCGAAGATCTTCATGAACGACACCGGGCCGGAACTCTCTCCGCCAGTGGAGGCGACGATGTCGCCACGCGGACGCAAGCGGGAAAAGGAGAATCCGGTGCCACCTCCTGTGCGTTGCACCAGGGCCATGGCTTTGAGGGCATCGAAAATCTCCTCGAGGGTGTCGCCGACGGGCAAGACGAAACAGGCCGAGAGTTGCCCCAGCTCGGTGCCGGCGTTCATCAAAGTCGGTGAGTTCGGCAGAAAGTCGAGTGCCGTGAGCGTGCGCTCGAAAAGCTCGGCCCAGCGCCGCTCGGCTGCATCGCCTCCCCAGTTCGCTTCTGCCCTGGCGATGGCGCTGGCCACGCGGGCAAACAGCCCTTCTGGTGTCTCCACCACCTTCCCTTGCGCGTCGCGTCGGAGGTAGCGGGCCTGCAGCACTTTCCGCGCGTTCTCTGTCAGATCGAGCATATCGCTGTTCCAGCCCGGCTTGTCGTGACACCATCCACCGCCTTCACGGCGTGGCGACCTCTAGCGAGGTTTGGGCTCGCCCATACCCTTGCCGTCGATCACAGTGCCGCACTCGGGGCAGCACCCCTCCCGAAGACGGTTGCTCAACACAGCAAATCCCACCCGGCGGATGACCATAGCGCCGCACTCGTAGCAGAACGTGTCCTCGCCGTGGTCTGTGGGCACATTGCCAACGTAGACGTAGCGCAGTCCGGCCTCTCTGCCGAGGTCGCGGGCTCGCCGCAGGCGCTCGATCGAGGTGGGCGGCACGTCCAGCATCCTGTAGGCCGGAAAGAATCGGCTGATGTGCCATGGCGTTTCCGGACCTAGGCTGTGCACAAAGGCGGCGATGTCGCGCAATTCCTCATCGCTGTCGTTTTGTCCGGGGATCAAGAGCGTGGTGACCTCGACCCAGAGATTGAGTTTCTTCATCAACCGCAACGCGTCGAGCACGGAGTTCAACCGCCCGCCCACCACCCTGCTGTAGTACGACTGGCGAAACGATTTCAGGTCGACGTTGGCCGCATCCAGATAAGGGGCGATCTCCTCCAGGGCTTCCGGCGTCATGTACCCATTGGTGATAAAGACATTCCCGATTCCTTGCGGCTGCGCCAGCCGGGCGGTGTCATAGGCATATTCGTAGAAGATGGTCGGCTCGGTGTAGGTATAGGCGATGCTGCGGCTGCCCGACTCCCGCGCCAGGCGCACCACCTCTTCCGGGGGCAACGGGTAGCCTTCGATTTGCGGGGAAATCTTGGAAAGCTGGGAGATGTCCCAGTTCTGGCAAAAGGCACAGCGGAAGTTGCAGCCGACCGTGGCAATCGAAAAGGACCGCGAGCCTGGATAGTAGTGAAAAAGAGGCTTCTTTTCAATCGGGTCGACATGATGGGCAATGGCTCTTCCATAGACGAGGGTATAGAGGACGCCGCCCTCGTTGACACGCACGCCGCAGACCCCCAGCCGGCCCTCCCGGATGACGCAGCGGTGGGCGCAGAGATTGCACCGTACCCGTCCGCCGGAAAGGGGCTCCCAGAACATGCCTTCTTTGCGGCCGAACTCGGACTCGACCCTTCCTGCGGCCTCCATGTCTCCCGATCACCTCCTACAGATCGCGCGAATCCGGGTAGAGCACCACCTTGCCACAGTTGCCACTGGCCATCAGCTCGAAGGCATCGGCGAATCGATCCAGGGGGAAATGATGCGTCACCACCGGTCTGAGATCGACAGCTCCGGAGCGCAGCAGTCCACGCGACTGGTACCACGTTTCCCACAGGCGGCGGCCGATCACGCCGCGTACCGTCACACCCTTGAAAATCAGCAGGCGGTCGAGGTCGAACTCAATCGGGTGACCCGGTAGCCCCAGCAGGGCTGCTTCGCCACCCGGTTTCAGCAGTGCGAAGCCGTCTCTCAACGCGGACTGTGCCCCTGACATCTCCAGCAGCACATCAGCACCTTCACCGTCGGTAGCTCTCAGGATCTCGTCGACGACATTCGTTTCGGCGGCGTTGACGGCCAGATCGGCGCCCATCCTTTCGGCCAGCCTCAACCGGTATGAGCTCACATCGGTAGCGTAGACAGCCCGGGCACCGATCGCCTTGGCCACGGCGATGGCCATCAGACCTACCGGCCCGCAGCCGGTTACGAGTACCTTGCGCGAGCGGACATCGGCGGTGAAGGCCGTGTGCACGGCATTGCCAAAGTTCTCCTGCAAGGTGGCGATCTCCGCTGGCATGTCGGCCGGATCGACCCATGCATTCACGGCCGGCACGCAAACGTAGTCGGCGAAACACCCGTCGCGGTCAACGCCGAGGATGAGTGTATTGCGGCAGAGATGGCCGCGACCTGTGAGACACATATCGCAGCGCCCACAGACCACATGGCTTTCCAGCGAAACAAAATCGCCGACACGCACCTGATCCACTTCGGCCCCCACCTCGACGACTTCGCCGCAGCATTCATGACCGACAACCAGCGGCGGATGCAGCCGGCTCGCCGCCCACGGGTCCCATCGGTAGATATGAAGGTCCGTACCGCAAATCGACGTCGCACGGATTTTGACCAGCACCTCGTGCGAACCGACTTTGGGAACTGGAATCTTGCTCATCTCCAGACCCGGAGCTCCACTGGCTTTGACGAGACCCCGCATTGTTTCTGGCATGTCGGCTTGCCTCCAATGGTTTGCTCGGCCCGCCGGCTCGCGATCCAGGCTGCGGCCGGCCCGCCGTTGGATTCGAAGGAGAATTGCACCCTGCGCCGCTCCCCTCATGCGGACCCTATCACCGAGCGTGCCATGACGACCTGCGCACAATCCTCCGCCCCCTGACCGTGCCGGTCGGCCCAGCGCTCTCGTTCCATCCCCGCCGCCGGCTCACCTCGGCGTGCGCGTACCGCTGCTTGATTCGAGCCGTTGAAGCAGCCGCTCTTTGACGTCGGCTGGCATCTCCTCCTCCGACTCGACCTGCCGGTACAGCCGGATCATCTGCTTTACAGTCGAGTAGTAGATGCGGCAGTTCGGGCAGGACAGGAAATGGTGCTCCAGCTCCCTGCAAACGGGCGCATCGAGATCTTCGCCCAGTGCATCACAAACCAGCAGCAGGGCTTCCTGATGGGAGAGTTCATCTTGGGTCATGGCACCGCTCTCTTATCAAAATATCCCCCGACCTTCTCGCGCAAGAAGAGTCGGGCTCTGCGCAACCGCATTTTCACGTTGGCTTCCGAGATCGCAAGCAGTTCGCTGACCTCCCGGGTCGAGAGCCCTTCCAGATCGCGAAGGACGAAAACGGTACGGTAGATGTCGGGCAACTCCTCGATGGCACCTTTGAGGAGCTTCTCAGCCTCGCGGTCCAGGAGATCGCTGACCGGGTCCCGACTCCAGTCGGTGAGTGCTCGGCGCTCGATTTCCTCGAAACGGGGCTCTTCGAGAGTGAGATCCCCACGCCGATGTTTTTCCTTCCGTAGCTTCATGAGCGCCGCGTTGGTGGCGATGCGGTAGAGCCAAGTGAAAAAACTCGAATTACCGTCGAAGGAGCCAAGTTTCTCCCAGGCGCTGAGAAAGGTCTCCTGGAGCACATCTTCAGCGTCCTGGGGGTTGCGTAGGATTCGGCGAACGAGGTTGTAGACGCGCGGACTATAGCGATTGACAAGCTCGGCGAAAGCCTGGCGGTCGCCCGACCTGGCCTTTTCTACGATAATCGTCTCGTCCTGCGGCACTGGCTCTACCTTTGAGATGAAAACTCGTGGACAAAGGATACAAACGTTGGGAGTAAAGTAACGAAATCGCGTGACAAAATCAAATGATTGTGAGCGTTGGGTGCGGGCATGAGGGAGTCGAAAGCGACCCCCGCCGATGCGCCCGGCTAGGAGGAGGGCTGGGGAAGTCCGACCTGAAATTGCAGCCTGCCGCTCAGAAACTCGCGCAACCGGTTGTTGAACTCAGGATGCGAATTGCAGTCGGAATGGCCTTTGCCGGGCACCACCCACAGGGTCGCCTGTTTCCCGGCGGCCTGGTGCAGCCGATAGGCGTGCTCAACCGGCACGGTGCGATCCTGCTCTCCATGGATGAGGAACACTGGGATGTCCAGCAAGCCGATGCGGTTCTCGGGGGCGATATCATCAAACCTGGCACCGATGCGCCATTGCATATAGACGAACGCGGGCCGAGCCAGAAACGCCGGCCGCAGGCCGCGTTGTTCCAGCAGCGCCCGCATGGCGTCGCCAGGGTGGCAAAAAGCGCCTACAGTGATGACCAGGCGAATGCGGCGATCGTTCGAGGCCGCCAGGATTGCAGCGGCGCCACCCACGGACAGGCCGAGCACGGCGACCCGCAGCGAATCCACTTCAGGCCGCTGCGACGCGAAGGTCACAGCCGCCTGGATATCCTCCGCGAACTTGACCATGGAGGAGAAGCCGTCCGGATCGCTGGAACCGTGATGGCGGGCATCGAAGGCCAGCAGATGAATCCCATAGGGATGCAGCAGTTCGACATAGGGCAAAACCCGCTCGACGTTGCGGCTCCAGCCGTGCACAAGGATCACCACAGGCGCCGGATTCTCAGCGGCAGAAGGAATCCACCATCCATAGAGGCTCTTGTTTCGAACGGTTGGAAATCGCACTTCTTGAAAGGTGAGCCCGAGATCAGCAGGAGTACGTCGATGAGGCTGGCGTTTGTTGCGAAACAGAAAAGTGAAACCGTATGCGAAAAGGAGAGGAATACCCAGAACGACCAAGACAGCCCAGATCCAGACCAAATCAGCACCCGTAGAGTCGATTCAAGAACGAATATATTTCTGCTTGTTTGGTGGCTTCGGGCGATCGCAAACCGGGGAGGGATACAGGCCGGACGGCCCGGCCCCGAAGGACCGGACCGTGCAGGCATGTCAGGCTGTCCTCGTGACCGCCTTGCCGGCAGCCGCTTCCCAGAAGCTCATGACGGCCACCACGATACCAACGATAATGCTGTTGACCGGTGCCATCAGGGATGCGATGATGCCGGACACGATCAGCCAGACGCCGAGGACTCCATCCACCCAACCTTGCCACCTCCGCGTGGCACTCCAGAAACCGAGCACCGCGATCACAGCGCCGAAGATGATGTAGTTCCAGCTCTGCTGCAGCCCGCCAATGAGGCCGGAAACGATCAACCAAATCCCCACAATTCCGTTGACCCAGCCTTGCCACATGCTTCTTCACCTCCTCTCGTGGTTTGGACGTTCCTTCCACTCCGGAGATGTCCGGCGTGATGCGACCGACAAAAGGCCTGCGAGCGGCCGCCCTGCTCCGCGACACCGTCGCAGACTGCCCTGCCGAATCCACAGCCTCACGGGCCCAGCTCAGGCAGACTCCCACGGCGTGCCGCGTCGCAACGTCGGCGCCGCTCGCAGGAGAATGAAGAGGACACCTGGAAAAAGATTCGATCTTTTTCCACACTCTTTTACACGGCAAATTTGCAAAAGATCCGTAAAAGGTGCGGCAAAAAGCCGTAAAAAAGCAGGCACCTTGGCAGGATGATGCACAGGCCTCCGCACCGCTTCCTGCGCCACCCGGCGATGCCAGGAGCGGATCTCCCTACCCTCCCGCTCCTACCCCGGCATGAGGCTCATCCTCCCGTTGCCCCGAACCACCGCCCTGAATGATCCTGCTGACCTGCCCGAACACCTCCTCACCGCCCTGATTTGCGTCCACTGGAAACAGGAGACCGGCCTTGCGGTAGTAGTCGACAACCGGGGTGGTCTCTGCTTGGTAGACCTGCAGGCGCTGGCGCACCACTGCCGGCTCATCGTCGGCTCGTTGAACGAGGGAGGCACCGTCGACATCGCAGACACTGTTCCTCTTCGGCGGATCGAAGTAGATGTTGTAGATACGGCCGCACACGGGGCACTCGCGCCGGCCGGACAGGCGCCTCAGCACGGTCTCCTCGGACGCCTCGAGTAGGATAACCGCCTGGATCGGGGTGCCACGGCCGTCGAGCAAGGAGGCCAGTTGCTCGGCCTGAGCCAGGGTCCGGGGGACGCCGTCGAGGACAAAACCCGGGCGCTCGTCCAGCGCCGCCAGCGTCTGTTCCACGAGTTTCATGACCATGTGATCGGGGACCAGCCTGCCTTCCTCCATGAAGCGCTTCACCTTCAGGCCCAGCTCATCGCCGCGGCGCACAGCCTGCCGGAACATCTCACCGGTCGAAATGTGGGCCAGACCGAAAGCGTCCTGCACACGATCCGCCTGCATCCCCTTGCCGGCGCCGGGCGGCCCAAGAAAAACCAGCCGGCGTCTGAGCAGGCCCGAGGTCTTTGTGGCTTGCATTCTTTCCCCACCAGGGTTTTAGGATTCAGGCTGCCGTCCCGCAGGCCGCGATCAGGCGCCGGGTTTCAAGCAGGCACTCCAAGATCCAAAACTCCACACCCTTCCGTCCAGCATCCACCTGACATCAACCGTCCTCCCCCTCGGAAGCCATTTTCCGCACTTCTTCTCCGAATCGGCGCAATCGCTCGTCGATGCGAGCGTTCACGGTGTCGGGCGCGAAGGTGCCGTCCTCTCGTCGCTCACCGGCAGCGACTCCGGTCAGCAGCGAAATCCCCTCGTCGATGCTGGACACCGGCCAGAGATGGAACTTCCCGGCCCTGACCGCCTCGACCACCTCTTCTTTGAGCATCAGGTTCTGCACGTTGCTGGCCGGGATCATAACTCCCTGGTCACCAGTGAGCCCCTTGATACGGCAAACCTCGAAGAAACCCTCGATCTTTTCGTTCACGCCACCGATGGCCTGTACTTCTCCCTGTTGGTTCACCGATCCGGTGACGGCGATCCCCTGCTTGATCGGCAGCCCGGAGAGGGAAGAGAGAATGGCATATAGCTCGGCGCTCGAGGCGCTGTCCCCTTCGACCCCCTCGTAGCTCTGCTCGAACACCAGCCGCGCCGTCATCGAAAGAGGTTTGTCGTGGGCGTACTTCTGGTGCAGGTAGCCGCTGAGGATCTGCACACCCTTCGTATGGATCGGCCCGCCCAGCTTGGCCTCGCGCTCGATATCGATGACGCCATCGCTGCCAGGGGCCGTGCTGGCGGTGATGCGATTGGGACGGCCGAAACTGTAGTCGCCGAGGCTGATCACAGCCAGACCATTGACGCGCCCCACGGCCTCGCCGGTGACATCGATCAAGAGAGTACCTTGCTGAATCATTTCCTGGATGCGCTCCTGGAGCAGGTTGGAGCGATAGGTCTTCTCGTCGATGGCACGCTGCAGGTGCCGGGCGCCGACGACATCGGAGTTGTCGAGTCCGGCCCAGTAGTTGGCTTCCCGCAGCAGGTCGGCGATGTCGGCAAACTGCGTCGACAGCTTCTGCTGATGTTCGGCCAGACGCGAACCGTACTCGATCACTTTGGCGGCAGCAGCGGCGTCGAGGTGTCGCAGGCCGACTTTGTTGCAGAAATTGCAGACGAAAGCCAGGTAGCTCTGGATGTTCTCGTCGGTGCGGTCCATACGGGTGTCGAAGTCAGCCTTCACTTTGAACAGCTCGCGGAAGTCCTCGTCGATCGCGCCGAGGAGATAGTAATAAGCGGGGCTGCCGATCAGGACGATCTTCGTCGCCAGCGGCACCGGCTCGGGGCGCAGACTGCGTGCGGCGACGAAGCCGAGCCGTTCGGACATCTCCTCGATGACGATCTCGCGGTTGCGAATCGCGCGCTTCAGACTGTCCCACACGAACGGGTTACGCAACACCTCCAGGATCGGCAACACCAGATAGCCGCCGTTGGCGCGGTGAAGCGATCCAGGCCGGATCAACATGAAGTCGGTGTAGAGGGCTCCGAACTGGGCTTCCTTTTCGATACGGCCAAAGAGGTTGTTGTACAGTGGGTTGAGGTCGGTGACCACCGGCGCATGTTGCAGCCGCGAGTTGTCGACCACCACGTTCACCTGATATTTCCGAAAGGGGAAATCTTTCGCCGCCGGAGGCATAGGCAGGGGAGACTGTTGCGGCTGCGGCTGCACGCGGAAGAGATCCAGATTCTCCAGGATGTCCTCCTGGACCTCCTTCAGATAGGCCGACACCTCTTCCAGTTGCTGGTATTTCTCGAGCAAGTCTTCCATCAGGTGCTCGACCGCATACAGCCCCACTCGGCGATCCAGGTCCTGCAGCGCCGCCTGCGCTTCCTTTTCCATGGTACGAATCAGTTTCAGACTGCTTTTTAGATCGGACTCCAGTGCCGCGCGGCGCTCTTCGAGCTCCTGCCGCTGCTCCGGCGGCAGTGCGGCGATCTGCTCTTCCTGCAACGGCTGGCCGGCCGGTGCCGGCACGAGCACAAGCCCCATGGGGGTAAGCTGGAGCAGAAAGCCGCGCTGGCGGGCGACTTCGCTCATTTTCTCGAACAGCTCATTGCGGCGGCGCGTCAGGGTCTGCACGATCTCATCTCGGTGCGCCGCATACTCGTCGCTCTCGAACGCCTGCTGAATCGCTTTGCGAGCCTGCTGCACCAGCTTACGCATGTCCCTTTGCAGGGCCACGCCGGTGCCAGCAGGCAGCTTCAGCACTTTGGGCTCGTATGGATCGGAAAAATTGTTTACGTAGCACCAGTCCGGCGGCACCGGTTCGCGCGCGGCCCGGTCTTCGAGGAACGACTGGACGGCCGTCATCTTACCCGTGCCGGGGACCCCCGCCACGTAAACATTGAAGCCATCGTCCGGGATCTCCAGGCCGAATTCAAGCGCCCGGACGGCGCGTTCCTGGCCGATGATTCCCTCCAGCGGCGGCAGCCGATCCGTGGTCCGAATCCCGAGGGACTTCGGGTCGCAGGTGTTCCTGAGCTTCTCGGCGGAGAGTGGAGATGGTACAGACATAGCCAAGCCTCCGGCGGTTGGGGATTAGGAGCTGGGAACCAACATTTCGCGTGTCGAAGCAGACGCATAGATGTGCTCGCGCGTCATCGGCAGTTGGTTGTTCAGCCCATGGGTGAAGGCAACCTGATAAACCCGGGTATCGCCATACTTGAAGCCAGCGGCGCTGCTGTTCAAGAACAAGCGCCACATCCGCACGAAGGTGTCGTCGAACATTTCCCGCACAGTGTCGACCTGGGCCTCAAAGCGACGGGCCCACTCATCAAGGGTGCGGCCGTAGTGCAGGCGCAGATTCTCCACATCGTTGACCGTCAAGCCGCGCTCCCCCATGGGCTGGACGATCTCGTACAACGCCGGCAAGTAGCCGCCCGGGAAGATGTACTTGTGCACCCACGCGCCGACCTCCATTTTCCGATCTCGACCAATGGTGTGCAGCAGGCCGACACCGCCCGGCTTCAGAACACGTTTGACCACATCAAAATACGTCGGGATGAACTTTCTGCCGACGTGCTCAAACATGCCGATCGAGACGAACTTGTCAAAGCTCCCTTCCAGAGACCGATAGTCCTGAAACAGCACCGTCACCTGGCCGTCGAGGCCTTCTTCCTTGATGCGCTCTCTGGCGTACTCGAACTGGTTGCGCGACAGCGTACAGCCAACGCCGCGCACACCGTAATGCTTGGCCGCGTAGATGAGCATCGCGCCCCAGCCGCAACCGATGTCCAGCAGCGTATCTCCGGGCTGCAGGTTGAGCTTGCGGCAGATGTGTTCGTGCTTCTGATCCTGCGCCTGCTCCAGACTGTCGTCGGCCGACCTGAAGTAGGCACAGGAGTAGGTCATGTTCTTGTCAAGCCAGAGACGATAGAAGTCGTTTCCCAGGTCGTAATGGTGAGCGACGTTGCGCCGGGAGCCGCCGACGGTATTTCGTGTCGTCAGATAGAAAAAGGCCGCCTTCAATTTGCTCCAGAAGCTGAGCTGCAGATCACGGTATCTGGTTTCGAGTCCGAGGCGAAGCAACTGCTGCAAATCTCCCTCGACCATAAGACCGCCGTGCATATACTCCTCGCCGAAACCGAGAAACCCATCGCGCACGACGCGGCGAGCAGCCTGCTTCGTGCGAAAAGTGAGGCGGAAAGCCGGCTGCGCGGCCCCGTGTCGGAAGACCTCGCCATCCCATAAAGTAACTTCAAACGACTGCTCTGGGTGTGCCTGTGCCATCGCCCCGATCAGTGACTGCAAAGTTTCCTTCATTTTTTCCCTCCGAAAAGACGGTGATCAAACTACACCAAAAAGGACCGTAAATCTCAACCGCTTGATGCCACTTCCTCGACACTCCCTTTGACTGGGAGCAATTCAGGAGAGACAACGCCGCCCGACACGACCAGCTCAAGCGCTTCCTGCACTGTCAGATCGAGCACGGTCACATCCTGCTCCGGCACCAGAATCAGGAATCCGGTGGTGGGCATGGGCACGTTGGGAATGAAAACATTCACCAGTCGCTCCGAGCCGTCCTGTGTCTGCCGCCGCGCTCGATTGGTCATGAACCCAAGCATGTAGACGTTGTAGCGCGGCAACTGCACGAGCACGACCTCCTTGAACGCCCCGCGATGGGCGACCGTGAAAGCCTCGACAATGTCCTTGGCAGCGTTGTAGATACGCCGGACGAACGGAATACTGACCAGAACTCGCTCGCTCCACTCGACCCACTTGCGTCCGAAATAACTGTTGGCAAAAGCACCGGCCAGGAAGGTCAGTAGAATGGCGGCGACGAAGCCCAGTCCGGGCACATGCCGCCCTAGGAGGAGCACGAAGATCGGACTCAGAACCCCGTCCAGCAGATTGAAAAGCCATCGAAGTGCGATAACCGTCAGGGCCAGCGGCACGAGTACGAGTACCCCCGCCGTGAACTTGCGTCGCAGTTGGCGGTGAAGCTCGTTGTACCACTGGCCTCGCACAGCACTCGCCGAAATCTGCCGCATGGATGAAAGGGCCTCCAGGTTCCTTGCTACGTGGAAGCAGAAGACGATACGAAGTCACCGCGTCGCTGTGCTGGTGACATGGGTGGGCACTCGAGTATAGAGGTGGATTGCTGGTGAGAAGAACCGCCGGCAACGCCAGCCCCTGGCTTCGGCGCCGGGGCGATCGCGGACGACGTCGCCGGGTTCTCTCCACCCTGGAAAACATCGAAGCAGATGTCGCAGCGGGTGAGTTCCGCCACCCCCTCCATAGACCGAAGCACACAGTGCGCGCCGAGTGGCAGGATCAACTCACCTGCTTGCCATAGATTGGCTCCCCGGACTCCGTGACCACCTCAACATGAACAGGAATGCCCTGGCGGATACTTGCGGTCACGACGCAGTAGTCCTCAAAGAGATCAATACACCGACCAAGCCGTCCTGGTTCCTGACTGGTTCCTTCGAGTTGGATTTGCACCTCGAACTTGCCAACGCGCAAGCGTCCGCGTTCGTTGCGCATCAGCGTACCCGTCACCCTGGTGTTCATTCCTTCAAGCTCAACCTTGGCCCTTTGCAGGCAGAAAAGCAGGCTGGCGCTCAGGCAGTTTCCGACTGCAGCGGCTAAAACCCTGGCGGCATTCGGACCTCTTTGTTGGCCCAGGGGCTCAGGCTCATCAAGAAGAAGATCGGCTACGCCGTCCCAATCGAATCTCACCTTGAATTCGTAGCCTGTCAGATGCTCGATGGAGATCGTAAATTGATGTTCCTCAGCCATGAAGACCAATCCTCCCAAGCCTGAAAGTCAGCTTCGTTCGGTCGCGGCAGACAAAAAAACACCCTCCCACGGCAAGGACAAACTTCCGCAGGAGGGCGAAACCGATCGTTTGGTCAGGCTGCACCAGGGGCTTCTCCGCCCTTCTTGGCCGTGTTCACACGGATGAGAGAATACAACGGACAAAACGACACCAGGCCTGTGAGCACGAGGATGGCCCCTACGATGAGCGAAATCCACTGCCAAGTGCCGCTGATGGCGAAGATGCCCAACGCCAGCAGTATAAGACCCAGCACCAAGCGGATACCACGGTCGGCGCCACCGACATTGGTTTTCATGGCTTCTCCTCCTCCTTTGTCCTGGTTACCTTCCGGCGTCGTCTAAGTTCCCTTCTTCTCCAGCGCCGAAAGAATGGCCTCGAGGTACTGTTGCTCAGGCAGCATCCCATCGGCGGCCGGCTTTTCATTGACGATGGTTTTCGGCACGCCCATCACGCCGTATTTGTAGCTCAACTGGGGAAACTCGGTCGCCTCCACCATATCCGCCGTGACCAGATCACTCTCGATAGCAAACTGATGCGCCAACCGCACCGCGGTCGGACAGTAGGGTCACGTGGGGGTCACAAACACCTGAATGTGGAGCGGCTCCGAGACTTCCTTGAGCTTCTGGCGCGCCGCAGGCGACAGCCCCGAGTCGCGGTTGGACACCGTCACGATGTCCTCCAGCAACGTCGCGAACTCATAGCCGGCCGGAATCCCGAAATAGCGGATGCCGTAGTCCTTGTCCCCCAGAATGACAGTGGCCGGGATCTTGTCAATCTTGTAGGTCTCGGCCACTTGCTTGTCGGTGATGAAATTGTATACCTGGAGACTGAGTTTGTCCGAAAGCTCGGCAAGCTCTTCGAGCAGCTGCCGCGTCTCGCGGCAATACTGGCACTCCAGTTCCTGAGTAAAGTTCACGATCGTCACCGGCTCCTTCATCTGAGCCAGCCGTTTCTGGATTTCCGCCCTGTCCTTCTCCTGGATAAGCGCCATAATCGCGACCTCCTATGGAGTCAATCCTTCGCGGGCGGACAGCCGGTCTACGACCCCGCCCATCCAGAGCAGGCGCACGGCCCGCTCAACTTCAGCCTCATGTGAAACCGCCGCGCGATCCGCAACAACCACCGGCCGACGCTCCACTTGCAGATTCGCTGCCCGTGGAGGCGAAGCTCGAGAAAAGCTTCTCCGGCTTCTTGGTACCGCACTTCGGACACTCTAAGTGTTCTCCATCCTCACCCAACCGCTGAAAAGCATCGAACACCTCACCGCAACCGCGACAACGATACTCATAGATCGGCATTCACGACCTCCTGTGACGAACTCTCTGTGACCGGTTGTTTCGCTATGTCGGTCTTCTGCTGACGTTCCTCCGGAACGCGACAGGTTCCAGAGAGTCACGTCGGCACACCCAACCGCGGCAGGACGTACCGCATCACTGCAAAATAGATTGCGAACAGAACAATCGCCGCTAAGAAATCCATTCAGACACCTGATAGATTATGAACGTTTCCATGACGACACTCGACCGCGCAGGGTCAGGTCCGTCTTCTGGTGCTTTCCCCGCTTGACCCAGTCGTCGCCGCGCCGGACACACGCGAGAGAACTTCACCGGGTTTGCGACGATTGCCTGCATGACTCCCTTTTCACTTTCATTTGATGCAGAGCCGGACCGAAGGTAACACGATACCTGCCCGCCTGCAGGGGTGTCTGTCTTAGAAAGGGAATTTGCCCGACAAAAGCAAGGGCTTTTTCAGAGCCGCAGACCAAGCAGCCTGGAGGGCCGCCCGAGGGCTACGGCCGCACCAGTATGGCCTTCTCATCTCGATCGACGATGCGACCGATGACCGATCGCACGCCCACGCCGCGGCGTTCCAGAGCCGCCAGCAGGGCCTCCAGGCGCTCCGGAGCAACAGCGATCAAAAGACCGCCGGAGGTCTGCGGGTCATAGAGAAGCGGCAACAACTTGTCGGGGACGCGCGTATCGATGTCGACGTGTGGATCGAGATAGGTGCGGTTGGCCTTCAGGCCGCCGGCCACGTTTCCTGCGCTGGCCAGATCCACCGCCTCCGAGTAGTAAGGCACGGCCGAAACCTCGATCTCCGCGGCCACTCCGCTGCTTTCGACCAGCTCAAAGAGATGACCCAGGAGGCCGAAGCCCGTGACATCAGTGCAGGCCTGCACCCCCACTTCGACCATGGCCTCCGAGGCGGCATCATTGAGGGTCTTCATCTGTTCGACGATCGTTGGCAGCAACGCCTCGGGGAGTTTCTCGTTCTTCAACGACGTCGTCAGGATCCCCACACCGAGCTTCTTCGTCAGAACCAGAGCCGCGCCGGGGCGCGCTCTGGCATTGGTCACCAGGCGGTCGGGATGCACCACGCCCGTCACAGCGACGCCGTAGAAGAGTTCAGGCGTCTTCACCGAATGGCCACCAGCAACGACCGCCCGGGCGCGGTTCAAGGTCTCCATGCCGCCCTCCAAGATGCGGCGCAGCACCGCATTGCTGACCACTCCTCCCGGAGAGCCGAGCAAATTCAAGGCGGTCAACGGTCGGCCACCCATGGCATAGACATCGCTGAGGGAGTTGGCGGCAGCGATGGCGCCGTAGTCAAACGGGTCGTCCACCACCGGTGTGATGAAATCGACCGTCTGCACCAGGGCCATATCAGCCGAGATTTTGAACACCCCGGCATCGTCGGCTGTGTGCGGCCCTACGAGCAGCCGCGGGTCGTTGCCCGTCCCCAAATCGGACAGGATTTCGTTCAGGTCACCCGGACCCAGCTTCGACGCTCAGCCAGCGCAGCTCACCAGATGGGTGAGCTGGATAATCTCTTCACGAGAGTGATTCATGCCAGCAGCGACTCCAGTCGTTTCTCACCTTGCGGTAGCATCACTACTCCCACCACTCTGCCGTGCTCTGGCAGCGCAGTCGTCGGTGTTGCCGGCGCTCCACGCCGACGAGCGGCAGTATGCAAGCAATCGGTTTTGTGACTCCGTTCAATTTCAACGACTCTCGCGGTGCAACAAATTCCAAGGGAGGGTCCTGCTCCAGGCTCCTGCCACCCGCGCGGCCAGCCCTGCCGGCGACGACGCTGACATCCCGGGTACACATGGAAAGCCTCGAGAAAAAATTATACTACCCCTTTCCGAACAAATCAAGGCTTTTTCGCAACAGCCTGCGCGACGCAACAAAAAAAACCGGCACCCGAGAGGAGTCCGGATGCCGGCTGCTACCGTTTGCGCGGCCCGCTGGGCCTACTTGACGAACATCAGCTTTCTGGTGAGCGTGGCTCCCTTGGCTTTCAGGCGATAGATATAGACGCCGGTGGGGACGATCTGCCCAGCGTCGTCGCGGCCATCCCAGACCACGGTGTGGTAGCCGGGACTGAACCGCCCGACCGCCAGTGTGCGCACCGTTGTCCCCATGAGGTCGTAGATGACCAGCGACACGTCTCCCTCCGTCGGTACGCCAAAGCGGATCGCGGTCGACGGATTGAACGGGTTGGGATAGTTCTGATTCAAGACATAGTGGCTCGGCACCGTTGCGCTGCGAGCGGCTTCGACGCTGGTAACGACCACCGGCACTTCTTTGCTAAACCGGCTGCGGTTGCCGGAGAAATCAAACGCCGCCAGCCGATAGTAGTAGGTCGTGCCCACTTTGACGCTTGCATCAGTATAGGTGGTCTCGGTCAGCGTAGCAAGCGGTTCCGTAGCACCGGGGTCGAAGCCTTGGGTCGTGCCGCGGTAGATGGCGAAGTACTTGAAATCGTTGTCCACTGGTTTGTCCCACGCCAACCGCACACCCGAGTCGGTCTCCTCTGCTACGACGTTTGCCGGAGGAGCCGGAGCCAGGTTGTCCACCGAGTAGCCGCTGTCGGGCTGCGAAACCGCATACAGCGCAGGAACGGCGGTGTGTCCAGACACAAAGAACACGGACCAGTGCATGCCATCGACCTTGGTCGAGTCGAACAGGGTGGGTACAACGGCGCTGTACCTGTCTTGACCAGCCGCAGGCACCGAGCCAACAAAATCCCATAGGTGGCCTTCGGCCATGACCCGCGTACCGACGCTTAGAGCCGTTGGATTGGCTGGTACACCTTCGAGCGACTCCAACAGCGCGTAGGTAGTTCGCGAGGCAGACAACGGGGCATCATCGACACGGCGCCACACAGCATAAAATTTCACTGGATTCTCTCCGACCCCGTCACCACCGAAACGGTTCCATACGACGCGCACCTGCTTGCCCTGGTCGTTCGGGATGTCGGTAATCGACTCGATCATGCCTGACCCGATATCCCCAGTGGTCAAGGCTTGATGAGCCACCTTGAGTAGATTCACCGCATACTGGAAGTTGTGAACTCCGAAACTGCCATCTTCTTTGACGAACAGGTAGTCGTAGGCAGCCAGAAGTTGTGTCGAAGTGTAGTTCGGGTCCGTCGTCGGGTTCAGCTCGAGCGCCACCGACGGGTCCCCCAGGGGCGGGAGCAGCTTGCCGACCTCATCGAGCAGACCACGAACCTCATCCTGGGCACTCTCGATGATGCCGTCGCCGTCGTAGTCCTCTTTGGCCTTGATGTCTTCAAACGAGGAAATGTCGCCGTGGCACTGGCGACATGCGGCTACGTTGTCCACGTCGTCGGTCGGGTCGTCCGGGGTGCCGCCGTCCCAGGACATCGCGAACGTATGCTCGCCGACGAAGTCATGGCCCGGGTCACCCGTCGCCGGCGTGTCAGCCATGTGGCAGGTAACACAGGCTTCGGGAACCACGTTCTTGTGGTTTGAACTCGGAATATGCATTCCGAACGTGATGGCGTTGGTGCCCGCCAGCATGTCGGCCTGATTACTGTGGTGCGGGCCGAAGTGCGGGTGCCACTGCTGCGCGTAGCTTGCAGCGTCTCTGCGAGACAGATGGCAATTCATGCAGAACTTGCCGATGCTCCCGAAACTAATGGTTTCGCCGTTGTTCAGGGTGATGTCGCCGACGCTTCGCAACTGATGCTCGTTGGCGGCGCTGTGCGGGTCATGACAGACCTGACAGGTCACCTGTGGAAAGCCCGTGTTGACCTCGAATGGGCGATCCGAATCAAACCGGTTGACAAAGCCGTAGCCCGAGTGACAGCCTGCACATTCTTCGCGGTTGGCCGCAAAACTCACCCCGACCGCGTGTGCGGACCTCCTCCACTGGATCGGTTTGCGGTGGTATGGCTCCTCTTCGTGACAGCGGCCGCACACTTTCTCGTCTAGCGTCAAGTCAATCTTGGTAGGATCAATGTTCTGCTTGTGCAGGCTGGCCGGTCCATGGCAGTTCTCGCACTGGATATTCGCCCGCCGAGCCAGATCGGGGAAATTCGTCGCCAGGTCGGTCCAGTTGCCCGGCTGTAGTGTGTCCGGAAACGTCCACCCGAGTTTCTTGGCTACGTCATCAAATCCGTCATTGTCCGCAGTCGCGAGCGTGTCGTAGCCGACGGTATGACACTGAATGCAGGACTCGTTGTAGTGGCTGCTCTTGAGACCGTCAATGGCTTCTTTGAACATCGTTGCATGCCCGGTCTGCGTCCAGTCCGATATCTTGCTGGTGTGACAGGGTGCACACTCGCCTTTGCTCGGGTCCGCAGCAAGCGTGTCGACGATGCCTACGCCCAGATACTTTGCTGCGATAATCGTGACCGTGGTGTCGGCACTGCCAGATCCGGTCGTTATGCTCAATTGAACGACGAACTGCCCAGTCGTATCCGGGATGAATGTCGTCCACTGCGTGTTCACGCTATCCAGCGCCGCTGCGGATCCTTGAGGTACACTCGCTAGCGACCAGGTATAGCTGGTGACCTGTTCGCCCGACACTTCGTGGCCCGAAAGGTAGACCAACTGACCCTTGCCGACGACCCGCAGCCCAGAGGACGGCGGTGTCGTCCATCCCAGCTCTTCGAGTTGCTGGGGACTGAGGCCTTCCACCACGATCTTGGCTCGTGGTCCCTGTGCCCAACCGAGCCCACAGAAGGCCACAAGAAGGAGCAACGCTCCCCCTACGCTCGACAGCAGCTTTCTGTTCATAGGGGACCTCCTTACCTGTCGGTACACTCCTCCTCGATTCTAGTAGTTTGTCCCTAACGAAAGCTCGACACGATCACCAGTGGCATCACCTCCTGTCGCCCATTAAGGGTTCGTGGTTATGCCCGTATCCGGTTGTTCTGAACCGGGCGCACCACCATTCTGGGCACTCCAATCCGCGCCGGTTGCCCGCAAATGCCATACCATGACATCCTCCGCGACGCACCGGTTACAGATTTTCTCCTCCCATAACCTGTTGATTTTTAGAGCCCACTACAAGCTTGACCAGGTACGCAAGGCTCCGCCACGCAAGAGTGTGACAGAAAAGTCCCAGACGTGATAGAACTAACCACCGTAACTATTTGAAGTTAGGACGCTTAGGCGACTGAGACAGGGATGGTTGCTTGTGGGGCGACAGTGTCCCACACTGTGGGCGTGATTAGGTAGGTGCGGAAGAGGGATCGACGAGGCTTACATTCAGTGAAAGAATCAATTCATTCCATGCAGCCCTCATCGCCGATCCTGCTCGATGAAGCCCCGGACCCTGGCCTCGATCTCATCGCGGACTTGGCGAAAGACCTGCAGCCGCTGGGCCCGTGTGCCTTCGGCAGCAGCCGGATCCTCGAAACTCCAGTGAAGTTGTAATTCGTTGGTAGGAAACACCGGGCACGTTTCACGTGCCGAATCGCACACAGTGACCACCACATCGAACTCCTGGCCGAGAAACTCGGTGATCGACTTGGAGCGGTGCTGCGACAGGTCGATTCCCTTCTCTTTCATCACTTCAATCGCGAGCGGGTTCACCGCCGAGGGCTCTGTCCCGGCGCTAGAAACTTCGTAATCGTCCCCCGCCAGATGGCGCAGAAACCCTTCGGCCATCTGGCTGCGGGCAGAGTTCCCGGTACACACAAACAGAACGCGTTTTTTCTCTGGCATCGTCGTCTTTCTCGATGTTCGTCACACCTGCTACGTAACCGAACACAGACCGCGATTGAGTCGCCCGGCAGCCGATCCACCGCCGCTGCCTTCATCACCGCGCCGCTTTGCGGGGCGCTCCGGCCTCGATCCACCGGATGATCAGAGCGATCTGGTCATCCCGCAACGGCTCTCCTTTCAGCGGCATGCGGCCACCGCGAGCCTGTGTGCCAAGCAGCTTCTGTACAAGATAGCTGCTATCCGGCTTGAACGGCTGCACTCGCAGCAACGAAGGAACCTCCTTGCTCGGCTGACCGACAAGATGAGCATAGGCGGCGCCGGCAGTCAAGTCAAGTCCCAACCACGCCCTCGGGCCGGCGTGGCAGCCGCCTGTGGCGCAGTTCTGCTGCAGCAACGGCAGAATCTCGGCATCGAAATCGGGCGCGGGTAGATCGCGGCTCCCGCCACCCACACCCGCCACCACCACCAGCAGAGCGACGGCGGCCAAGGCCAGCGGAACCACCAGCAGAGGCAGCCGGGATTGCGACAAACCTGGTCTCCGCTCCGACATCAGGCCACCACCAGAAGTGCAGTGCTGTACATGATCACAAGCCCAAGCACAAAGCCAGCGACATTCCACACAGTGGCCAGCCCGGTTGGAGATTCGCGCATCATCAGCCTGCCGAGAACATAGACCACCTGGAAGATGGCACCGGCGCCGAGGGCCAGAAACAGCGTTGAAGAGATCGGCGAGTAGCTGAATCCGCCGATCCAGGTTCCGACAATCGTTGGAGCGCCGGCGATCAGGCCGAGCCAGGCCAGATGCCGAATCGACAGGCCGGTTCGGGCCACGGGAGCGACGATCCCCAACCCCTCGGTGCTGTTGTGAAGCATGAAGCCGACCACAAGGAACGTGCCGAGGGTGATCTCCCCGACAGCGTAGGCCGAGCCGATGGCGAGGCCCTCGCCGAGATTGTGCAGGCCAATGCCAGCGGCGATCAGATAAGCGACCATCAGATGATTGCCCCCGGCGTCATGCCCGGTCCCCCGGAGAAAGCTGTTCACCGCCATGATGCCCAGCAAGCTGGTCAGAAATCCCAGCGTGATCAGGCCGACCCCCTGGAAGGCGGACGGCACCATCGCAGCCGCTTCGAAGGCTTCCTCCAGCGCATCGACCCCCAGGAAAATCAACAACCCCACAGTGAGGCTGAGGAAAAAATGGATCCACTTCTCGGGCAGGCGGCTCAGGAACGGGAACCACAGCAGCCCGAGAAAGACCGGCACCACCCCGGCGTAGAATCCGAGAAGCGCAAAGCTGACGATGGTGCGGCCGTCGAATCTCGGCGTTTCCGTGGCCACCTCGATCGTCTTGCTGAAAGTCAGCCCTGTGGACGTCACCAGGGTTACCTCGTGCAACTCACCCTCCACCCACGGGTAGGGCACCACCACCCGGGCCCGACCGAGCCTTGGGATCGTCCGCCCTGGCACCACCTCATGCTGCCAGAAGGCCTCGTCGATCATCACCTGCGCCACCGTCACCGCTTCCGGCCCGCCGTTCACGACGTGCACGACGACTTCACCAGGGACGAGCTCGACACGCTGAAGGGTCAGCTCCTCGACAGGCGGGAAGGCGGTGCGAAAGACCCCCAGCGGCCCGATCCGAAAGAGAAGCAGGACCACAGCCCCCAGAAGGAACAACGGTAAGAGTCCGCGTACCCACAGCAGCCGCCTCTGTGTCATGGTCTGCCGCCTCATTCTGTTCGCAGTTGGTTCCCACTCGCAGCGGCAGCGACCTTGCGATCTTGCACCTCGAACAGCCCCATCCAGCCCAGCTCGGCAAACTCACTCTGGTGGGCGTGGAACATGTAGGTGCCCGGGAAGCGATAGCTGAATTCCAGGATATGGCGCTCGCCCTGGCACATCATCAAGGTGTCGGTGAAATCGTGCGGCTGCAGGCGGGTGCCGGTGCGGTAGACGTGGAAGAACTCGGCATGAAGATGGAAAGAGTTGATGGGGTCGAACTCGGTGGCATTGACAAGATAGACCCGGACCTTGTCGTTCACCGCGATGCGGATCGGGTGCTTCTGATAGAAGAACGCCACCGTATTGACAGCATAGACCTCGTTCTCGCCATCGAAGTTCGTGTCGAAGCCGTTCATCACCATCACGAACTCGTGGTCTACGGCAGGCCTGCCGTCTTTGGGATCGATGATGAAGACGCCGTAGAGGCCCTTGTGGATATGGCGCTTCAGCGGCACGGTGTGGCAGTGGTAGAGATGGAGTCCGTAAGGCACCGCATCGAACTCGTAGACGAATTGCTCCCCGGGCCGGACGATTTCGAACACACCGTCCATGCCGGCCGGGTGCACTCCGTGAAAATGCATGGTGTGGGGATGAGAACCGGCGTTGGCGAAGTGAATGCGGATGCGATCTCCCTCGGTGCAGCGGATGGTGGGCCCGGGCACCTGGCCATTATAGGTCCACGCCGGGAAGAAGACCCCTGGAGCGATCTCGATCTTTTTGTCCACAGCCACAAAGCGGTACTGCCGCAGGGTCTGGCCGTTCGGCAGCGTCGACACGGCACCGTAGTCGAAGTGGGTCAGGAAGTGGGTCGGGTTGAAGTCAGTTGTGGAGACATCACCGGCTGTGCCCAGACGATAGGCCGGACGCCGTCGCGGTCGGTCCGCGCCGGCAACCCCACCAAGGGCACGTTCAGCAACTGAAAGGGTTGACAGCGCTGCTGTGCCTGCCAGTCCGGCGGCTCCTACAGCCGCTGTCTTGAGCAACTTCCGCCGTTCCGGGTTTTTCGGCTTCATCCGTCACACTCCTGGGCATCGGGGGCGAGTCGATCCATGCCACCGAACGCGCCGCCTTTCCCGTAAGTCCACCTGCTGTTCGTCCCGCCGTCAGTCAACCACAACAAACAACTGGGCTGCCAGATCGCGTCCGAGGTGGTGTATCTTGCCGCCGACCCGGACCGCGACAGGCCCTTCGAAGGGAGCCTTGCCGACGACATGTAGCGTCACACCGATGCGCAGTCCCAGCGAATCCAGGTAGCGCAACAATTCCGGGTCTCGGTCGGGTACGCGCTGCAACACAGCCATGGTCCCGGGCTCCAGTCCGTCGAGCGACACCGCAGTTTCGCTTTCCAGCGTACCCTCCTTGGCAGGAATAGGGTGACCGTGCGGGTCGGTTGTCGGGTGACCAAGGATTTCGGCAATCCGCTCCTCGAACTCCTCAGAGATCACGTGTTCGAGCCGCTCTGCCTCTTCGTGTACTCGATCCCAAGGGTACCCCATGGCCTCGGTCAGATAAAGCTCGATCAGGCGATGGTGGCGCAGGACTTCGAGAGCGATCTTTCTGCCGGCAGGGAGCAGCCGCACGCCGTGGTAGGGCGAGTAATCGACCAGCTTCATGTCGGCCAACTTTTGCAGCATGCTGGTCGCCGAAGGGGCAGAAACGCCCAGACGACGGGCAAGTTCGCTGGTCGTCACCTTGCCGCCCTTTTCCGCGATCACGTAGATCGCCTTGAGGTAGTCCTGCATGGCCGGGCTGGCCTGCATCTCTTCACCGGCTGAAACATGCATACGCTAAAGATAGAGCATCCGTTTGGAAAAGTCAAACAAAATGTTTAGATGAGCCTAACATTTCCCTTCTCTCGAACCCGGGCTGGCAGCGTACCTGCGCTGAATCGAAGGGTCAGACAGGAGCCAAATAAAAAAGCCTTCGCATGCGGGCATACGAAGGCGATCTGTTGCGGGTCAGGCCAGAGGTCACGTTGCCGCCTTTTGGCGCCGACGTCGGGGCGATGGCTCCACTGCTGCCACGGACTCTCCGCGCCGATACACCCTCGCCAGCAGTGCAACGCCGGCCAGTATGACGATCAGGCTGTAGAGCTGCGGTACGCTGAGCCAGGTGCCGAACACTCTCGGGGTCATGCGCCAGAATTCGGCGATGAAACGCTCCGCGCCGATCAACACCAGATAGAGGCTGAACTGTGCACCCGCGGGATGAGGCCGCAGGCGACGCCGCCACAGGAAGTAGAACAGCGGCAGCAGCATCAGGATCTCGTAAAGCGGGGTGGGGTGCACTTTGATATCGATCGGCACGTTGGCCGTACCCAGGATCTGCTGGATGTGAGGATTGAGATGCGTGGGCACGGCACCGTTGGGAAACGACATCCCCCAAGGCATGCGGGTCGGTGGGCCGTAGTCGCCGTCTCCGGAGAGCAGGCAACCGAGACGGCCGAAGGCGTAGCCCAGCACCAGCATCGGCGCGATGAGGTCAGCAGTGAGCCCAAGTGGCAGCTTGTTTCGGCGGATCACCCAATACACCGCCGCCGCCGCACCAAAGAAGCCGCCGAACCAGGCCAGCCCCGCACCGGTAAAGATCAGCGAGAGCGGGTCGCGGACAAACCGCGACCAGTGTTCGAAAATATAGTAGAGCCTCGCTCCACCGAAGCCGGCGAGGATGGCGGCGATGACGATACTGTTGACATACTCGGGGTCGAGTTTTGTGCGGATAAACTCCCGCCGTAACAGCAAAGCCGGCACCAGGAAGCCCAGCATCGCCATCACCCCAAAGGAATAAATGGTCACCGGGCCGATCCGAAGAAGTATGGGTAGCATGTCACCTGCAATCTTTGATCGTGAGGTCCTATCGCGTCGTTTTGTTTAACTCTTACACCACGTCGAGAAAAAATGTTTCAGCCGGACGCCGACTGGCTGGTCCAGCATCGGTCAAGAATGCGCTTCATGTTCAGGCCCAGAATCTGGCGTTTGTCAGTCTCAGAAATGCCTGCGTACACCACCCAACCCATCTGCGGCGCCGGGTCGCGCATGGGCGCGTCGGTGCCGAAGAGCACCTTTTCAACCGTCGCCTCGCGCGCCAGAAACTCGATGATCCGGTGCGTAACCGTGGTGAACGTAATCTCCAGGTAGACGTTGTCGAACTCTCGCGCCAGTGGAACGAAATCGCGGGCGTGCTGCCAGGTCCAGCCCGAGTGAGCCAGGATCAGCGTCAGCTCGGGATAGCGCTGAGCCAGGTTGCGCACCTCGGGGACGAAGTTGTCCGAGGGATGAAGCAGCACAAACAGCCGGTGATCGTTTCCGTAGCGAAACCAGGGGTCGTAGCGGGGATCGTCATAAGGGATCCGCACGCGCGGGTAGTACGGCTTGAGGCCGGGCATCCTCAGTTCCTCGTGGCAGTAGCGCACCTGCTGCATCATCTCCTCCGGGGTGCGCAGGTAGTTGGGATCGATGGTGGCATAGCCGATCACCTGGCCCGGGAAGTCGTTCATCGCGCGATGGACGATCTCGTTGCCTCGTTCGTAGTCCGCCCAGATGCCCAGCCAGGAGCTGACGCAGACGCGGTCGATGCCCAGCATCTGGCCTCGCTCCACCACACCCGCCGCACCGCAACGAGGCATGTGGATGAGGCCACCGCCGCCGGCACCCCTGTGCCCGATGTGAGCATGGGCATCGATGACCAGCACCTGGCGCAGCGGCTCGCCGGCCTTGGCGGCCCGCACAATCGAGTCTTCGTCACCGCGGTCGCGATAGGCCGGCGGGAACTGCTCGAGCTTGAGCAACCTGGCAAGGTTGCCTCCGGCAATGGCGCGACGCTCCTCCGGGGTGATCTGAGCGTAGTCGATGAAGGCACGCGCCGCTCCCGGACTCTTCTCCGGCCACTGCGTGCCGAACAACAGCCGCTCGACGCCGATGCGATCACGCAGAAACTCGATGCCACGATTGCTCTGGTAACTTGAGAACTCCAGATAGAGATTCGAGTGCCTCTCGAGAAGCGGCAAGACGAAGCGAGCGGAATCCCACTTCGCACCCTGAAGCAAAACCGGAAGCTGCGGATGGGCCCGACAGAGGCGATCGATGTCAGCCAGACTTGCCTCGTTCCGCCCGCCGAGCGCCTGGCCCGATTCGATCAGCAAGGGAATTCTGCGCCGTTCCAGGGCCGTGAAAATGCCCCCGCAAACTTCCTCGCTGAAGTCATATAAGTGGCTCGAGGGGAACATTTTCGCGGCACGAATTCCGTGGGCCTCCATCTCGTCGACGAGGACGTCGGCTTCAGGCATCTCCCCGGTGTGATGAGGCATCAGCACCCAGCAACCGAAAAGACGCTCACTCTTGCGCAGCTCATCGAGCAGGAGTCGATTGCCGTACACCGGGTCGTACTCCCTGGCCAGAGCATGGCTGACCAGTGCGCCATGAATGCCACAGCGTTCCATGTCGGCGAGAAGATCCTCCGTGCTCCAGGGAGTCTCCGGATCCTTCGGACCTGGCTTGCCGACAACGGCCCAGCTATCGATGTAAATCAGCTCGCTCATTGGTTTCTCTGCAGGATAGAGCTATCCTAAGAGCTTTCCTCTTCTGTCATTGCCGCGCAAGCGGGAATCTATAACTTATTGACTTTTCTGAAATCCTGCCTTCGCAGGAATGACAAATCAAGACTCTTTCTTACCTCTTGAGACAGCCCCGCGCACCACACCTGAAGAACCCCGGCTATTTCTTGAGCAACGCCTTGACTTTATCGGGCAGGGCGAACACCGAGTCTTTCACGCCATCGTATTCGATCGACGAGATCGTGACCACCTGGTCCCTGCCCATAAGTTTTTGTCGAATGCGGGTTGGAGTGAGGACGCCATCGAACTTCTTGTACTGGTCATAGAAAATCGTCGTTGGAACCGGGCCCATGGGCGACTCGACATCCGCCGACATCCCGACAAGGAGACCGGTCTGGATGTCATAGAACTCAAAGTACTCGAGGCCAGAGCTGGTCACAAGCTTGAGCTTGTAGCAGCGCTTTCCATCGAAATCGCTTACCCCCAGGTTCTCCATCGATTTGAAGTTGCTGGCTTCATGCAGAGGGGCGTAAAAGTCGGCGTCATGCATGCGCTGCCGGAGCGCCTTGCCTTCCAGAATGGTCGCCCCCGATCTCGGGTTCATCGACCACCCCACCTTGCCGTCGAAGCCATTGACCATCTCGCCCATTCCCTTGATCGTGACCCGAGACAGCCGCTTGTTGGGCTTGGCGGCGAAGATCTCCAGCTCGGCAGAGAAGCCCTGGGCCGGAATCTCGAACTTCCCTTTCATGTAGCGCGAAGAGTGACTCAGAATCGCCTTCTTGCCGCCGATCGCCTTCACATACCGGGCGATGATGTTGCTGGCAGACGGGACTCCACTTGCCGACTGGGCCGCTGCCGCGCTGGCACCACCAAGAAGCAGAGCGACGGCCATTTCAGCGACCCGCGGAAGCCGGCGATTCGTAGTGTGCCTCGAGATCATGGATTCCTCCTTTCAAGTAGGATGATTCACTTCCTGGCAGGGCCCGTCCCCGGAGGCCCAGAGAAGTCACTTCGTAGGAAATCACGCGTTGGTTTGGCGGAGCCTGCAAGAGCACCATCCGCATCCCTCTCATGGAGAAGGCGACGGCCGCGATGGGCAGGTAAAAAACCTGCAGATACTCCCCCTGGAACGAAAACACGTCGATGCGGTCGGCGCCCAGGCTGGCACGCGTTCGTACCAGATTGTAAACAAAGCCATCGCCTCCAATGCCCACTCCGAAGCTGATCTGTTGTCGCGTTACCGCCCGAATGCGGCCGGTGGCGTCCCGGGTGATGGTTGGTGGAGTGATCACCACGCCGAGATCGCGCTCGAAGCTGCGCACCGGCCGGCCGCTGGGGTCGAAGATCGTGATCCTGTACGGATACGCGGCAGAGTAGCAGACGGTGTCTGCCGACGCCAGCGCCAGAGTGCCAAGCCCGAAAACAGACCACAATGCCGAATCCGCCTCGCTGTGCTCGCCAAAGGCCAGGAGTTCGCTGCCGTCGGGTGCGATCTCATGAAGCATAAGCGGCTCGCTGGGCGCCAGCAGGATCAGGCGCCCGCGCGAGTTTACCACCAGGTCGGCGACTTCGTAAGGCACGCTGATCCGCCGCCTGAAACGCCCGGCAGCGTCGAAGCTGACAATGCCCCTATCCTCGTCCCAGACGTAGATCTCGCCCTCCGGAGAGACCGCCACTTTGCGCGGAGAAAGAAAGTAAGGATTGTTGCGCGGGTCATAACGCAAAGAGCGCACAAATGACCCATCCGCTGCGAACATGCGCAGGCTGCGGTGCCCCCTGTCGACAACGTAGACCCTGCCCTGCGCATCGATGTCAACGTCGGAGGGACGCAGAAAGAAGTAGCTGTCCCGTCCCAGCTTGCCCCCGATGGCAAAGACCTGGTTCAATTGCCGCTGGCGTTCCGGTTCCCGGGCCCAGGCCGGCACCGCCGGGTTTCGCCGGTGCGGTACTTTGCCGCGATAATGCACTTCGCGGACACGCTGCGACTGCCCTCTGTCAGAGGCGACACCTGCGAAACGCTGGCGCAACTGCAAGAGCGGCGAGGGAAGCCGGGGCGAGAGAGCGAAAAACGCCGCGGCGAGTAAGAGAACAATGAATAAGAGAATGCCGAAGCGTCGCATGCGGATCCGTCCAGAGGAAGCTGAAGGTATGCATCCAGGGCGCTCAAGCCCGTGCACCACAGGGGGACCGACTTTGCGGCAGGCAGCAGAGAGCCAGGGGCTGGCTCAAGATGGAGCGTGGAATGGAGAGCCCTGTCCGCCTGTGCGAGGTCTGGGGATCGCGCCGCCCCACGAGTCGGAGCCTCGATCCCGCTGCGGCCGCAGCCTGAGCGCGCCGATTTTGTCAGTAACGGTAGACCAGTCGGATGTTGGTAGCCAACAGCCCTTTGTCGCCGTCCGCCAGATCGAACTCGAAGATGAAGTCACGGCTCGGCAGCACAGACAGGTCAAACCCAGCCGGAAAGCTGGACTCGTGTGCGAAAGCGGTGCGGTACGGTGAATCCTCGCGGCGGGTGTCGGTGATCCACAACCCCGCGGCGATCTTGTTCAGGAACCTCATGAAGCCATATCGCCGATGTTCGTTGAAAGAGTAACATGTGCCCCGCACTCGCGACCCGATCTCGCCCCATGCAGGCCTGGATTCGCCGCGATTGGTTGCCAAAAGGTTGGGGATCAAATAGCCGGACATGAACATATCGGCCTCGCGCCGGAGATCCGACGACACATTGTTGAAGGCGACGATCTCGACCCGGCAGCCCTTGTTTTGGAGAGCCCTGACCACCTGCACGAAATCGCCATCGCCGGTGGCAAGCAGCACGCGATCTAGGTTCTCCGACTGCAACAACGCGTCGACGGCCATATCCAGATCGGCGTTGGCCTTGCCGTAGCGAACACCGGCTTCGTCGGTGTACCACTTCACGGTTTTCTCAATGACCTTGAAACCGAAGTCACGCAGAATGGAATGAAAATCCAGCGTCCGCTCTTTGTACACTCTATCATCGACGGCCCGCTCTGCGTCGAAGGCCACGTAGGCGTTCAGGCGGACTGGTTCGGCGAAATCCCTTGCAGCGAACTCGCGCAGGATATCGTACCGCATCCCGTAGCCGCCGTTGCGCGCCAGATTGGCCACATCGACGTAGACGCCGACCTTGGCGCCCGAGTTTTGAGGTAACATCCGCTCACTCATGGTTTAAATGGTTCGTCGCTACTTTTCGTCTGAAAAACTTTGTAGGGCGGCCTCGACGCTGTCGAAGTGAGGCACGTACTTGGTGATACCCACCATGTCAAAAATCTTTTGGAAGTGGGGGGTCAGACCGCAAGCGCAAAGCTGCCGCCCCTCTTTCCGACTCTTGCTGAGCAGGCCGATCATCACGGCCAACCCAGCGCTGTTAATGTACTCAACCTTGCTGAAATTTAGCAAGATCTTTCTCAGGCCGGCGGAACTCAACTTCTCATAGGCGGCCTCCATCGCCTGTTCAGCAGAATTGGTCACGTCCCCCTCCAGGAGCATGATCCCGACCCCATCCTGTTCTCTTGTGGTCACCCGCATCGGTTCTTTCATATCACCTCCTCAGCCTGTTCGCCGAAAAAGCAGCGTCGTCACCGTGCCACTGCCGCGGCGAGTGTCAATTTGAAGCTCGTCGGCGAGACGGCGGCTCAGGAACAGGCCCCAGCCGCGCGTCGACTCCCGGCCCGCCACCTGCTCTTCCAGACAAGGCTCGGTATCAGTAACCACGACGCCCTGCCCGCGGTCGGTGACGCGCACCTGCAGGCTGTCGGTCCCCAGAAGAATCTCCACATCCACGGGAAGCCGAGGCCGACAACGATTGCCGTGTTCGATCGCATTGATGCAGACCTCGGCCACCGCAGTCTTGAGGTCATCGATACGCTCCTGCGGAAAGCCGAGCAAGCCGGCGGCCTCAGCCGCGGATACCATCGCCACCTTCTCATAGCCGAAGGCCGATGGCAGCCGTAGCTGGATTTTCACGACCCTAGCAGACATTCATGCCTCTCCCCACCCTGCCGCCGCCTCTACAGTCGATGGCTGAACGCTGTGCAACACCACCATGGTGATATCGTCGGTGTACGCACCGTCCCCGCCGCCGAAATGGCTCCGGTAGAGTTGGACTTCGCTCATCAGTTCTTCCACCATACCCTCGGCCGCCCGGGCCCGGCACCGCTGCAAGGCTCGCTCGAAACGGTCAAACCCATAGAGCTCAGCGCTGCCGTTTCTCGCCTCCACGACGCCGTCCGTGTACAGGACCAGCGTATCCCCCGGCGACAGTTCCAGGACATGGCTCACATACCTGGCCTCGGGCACCAGCCCGAGAGGAAACAGGTCGCCGTCCTCGGGACGCGGCAGAAACGTCACCGTATCGCCCCTCTTCAAGTAGGGTGCGGTCTGGCCGGCGTTGACGTAGGTCAGCCGGCGCCGGCGCGGATCGAGAACCCCATAGAAAACGGCAACAAACATGTTGCGCTGCGTGTCTTTGATAAGTCGCCTGTTGGCGGCGGCGAGCACTTCTGCGGGTTCCTCGTGTTCTTCTGCGGCAAAGCGCAGCGCCGTCATCGCCGCCGTCATCACCATCGCTCCTGTCAGCCCCTTGCCCGACACGTCGCCGAGAACAATCGCCAACCGCCCGCTACCGAGCGAGATGAAGTCATAGAAATCGCCTCCCACCTCCGTAGCCGGAACCGACCTGGCGGCCAGTTCGAAGCCGGGCAAGCGCGGATGGGTGGTTGGCAGCAGACGCGCCTGCATTTCTCGTGCCAGATTGAATTCGTGCCAGATGCGGGCGTTGCGTCTCAGCGATCCCACCATCTCGTCGAAAGAACGCGCCAGCTTACCGATCTCGTCGCCGGAGCGGACGTTGAGCGACACGTCCCAGTCGCCTCTGGCCACTCTCTCGGTGCCGGCGATAAGAGTCTGAACGGGCCGGAACATGCGGCGGATGGTCACATAGATGAAGACGATGGCCACCAATAGAACGATCAGGATCGCCTTGGTCGTGGAACTCAGGACCGTGCCGGCGCTGGCGTAGACGTCCTTTTCGTAGCCGGTGGCCAGGATGATCCAGTCGTACGGTTTGAAGTACTTGTAGTAGCCGATCTTCCACTCCCACTGCCGGCCGCGCGCGTCGGTGCGCTGGCGATAGCGCGTCACGCCCTCGTAACCATCGATGCGGCCAGCACGGTTGATGCGGTCGATGATGCGCTGGATATGCGGAAACTGCTCATTGTAGAGGTTGCTGCCCACCCGAGTCGGATGCACGACCAGGGTGCCCATCTCCGGCCCGAGCTTGTTGCTGATCACTGTCACATATCCATCCTTGGCGATGGGAATGCGGGCGATGGCGTCCTTCAACTCTGCATCCGGCTGACCGTGTTCGAAGGCATGCTGCGAGCACTTCAGGTAGGCCAGATCGGTTTTCGCCTTCAGAAGCTCGAGAGCCAGATCGGTGATTTCGTTCTTCGACTCGCGGAATGCCAGCCAGCCCACCACGGTGATGGTGACCAGCACTTCGAAGATGGCCAGCAAGATGAGCTTTAGCTTGAGGGACATGCGGTAAGCAAATCCAAGGATCTCGGAAACGACACTGCCGAAGCGAGAATGTTAACCAGGTATACTTTCAACGAAACCTGCAAGGTGGCCAGCCGCCAATCTGAAGGGCAAGGCCCTGGCACGATGACGCAGGGACTAGCGCAGCCCGAGGCGCTCCATCTTCTTCTGCAACCCCAGGCGGCTCAGGCCGAGGGCTCTGGCAACACGGCTCTTGTTGCCGTCGTAGCGGTCGAGCGCTTCGATGATCATGCGGCGCTCCAGCCGGTCAACGGCCCGGCGCAGGTCTTCGCCGTCCGCGTGGGCTTCCGCCTGCGGGCTCGTCCCCGGGAAGCGTATCTTCGCCGACAAGTCCTTCGGGCCGATGGTGCTGCCGTCGGCCACCAGCGTCAGGGCGCGCTCGACCTCGTTTTCGAGTTCGCGCACATTCCCCGGCCAAGGGTATGCGCAGAGCAGCGAAATCGCCTCCTCAGAAAAGCCCGCCACTCTCTTGCCGAGAACCGGTGCATACTTGTCGAGAAAGTGAGACGCCAGAAGCGGAATGTCGTCGGCACGCGCCCGCAGCGGCGGCAGCCGCAGCTCGAGGACTCCCAGACGGTAGTAGAGGTCCTCGCGGAAACGGCCCGCCTTCATTTCCTCGTCGAGGTTCTTGTTGGTGGCGGCGATCACCCGGACATTCACGGCGATCTCCCGGTTCCCGCCGACGCGACGGATGCGGCGCTCCTGCAGGGCCCGGAGGATCTTTGCCTGAGCTGTCGGCGGCATATCACCGATCTCGTCGAAGAACAGGGTGCCGCCCTCGGCCTGCTCGAAAAAGCCGATGTGCTTCTTCACCCCCGTGGCCACGCCTGCCTCGATTCCAAAAAGTTCGGACTCGATCAGGTTCTCGGGCAAGGCCGAAATGTTTACCGGCACGAAGGGGCCGTCGCTGCGCGGCCCGAGGTAGTGCAGGATCTTCGCCACCAACTCCTTGCCGGTCCCGGTCTCGCCGTAGATCAACACGTTCGCCGGGCTCTGTGCAAATCGCTCGATCTCGGCGAGCACCCGCTGCACCGCCTCGCTGCGGCCGACAAAGGTGTCGCCGATGTACTGCTTCTTCACCTCCGCCCGCAAAGCGACATTTTCCCTGCGAAGCCGTTCCTGCGCCTCCTTCAGTTCGTCGTATAGGCGCAGATTCTCCAGGGCTGTGGCGGCAAAGGACATCGCCGCTTCGACAAGCTCCTGATCGCTGCTGTTGTACGGTTCACCGGAGAGCCGCGGGCCGAGGAAGAAGCCACCAGTGTGCGCCCCCTCGGAGCCGAATTCCACCCACAAGACACGCCCCAAGGCATCGCCGCGAAGATCCGCCAGTGCTTTCAGCAATCGCTGCTGCCGTTTCTCCGCCGTCAGGCTGGCAAAGCTCGGCGTCGCCACGACCGTCTGCAGACGCTTCAGCGATTCCGGCTCGAAACCGCGCGCAGTTGCAATCTGCCAGACGCTGTCCGCTTCCAGGGCGACCAGGCCCTGTGTCGCCCCAAAGGTGCCGCTGAGAATCGACAGCAGATGGCGAAAGACGTCTCCAGCCTCGCGGCACTGGCTCAGCGCCCGGGCCACCTCGTACAGCGTCCGAAGCTGGAAAACCTCGCGCTCCAGCCGCCACTGGGGTTCGTTTGATGAAGACATTTTCTATTCCCGTTCTGCGCCGCGCTGCCGTCCGGCGGCCGGCTCCGATCTCTTGCCACCCTCCGCAGCAAACCGCAGCTTTCCGTCCAGGTTCGGGATGCGAGCATAGAACCCCCAACCCCCGACGCCCTGCTCGACCTTGATCAGCAACCGGTTCCAGCCGCTGTTCAGAAGCACGTCCACTCGGTCCTGGTCGGGCCGCGCAGGCCGCTTCACCAGGTGCTCGAGCACCCGCTGGCCGTTGACCCACACGCGCACGCCGTCGTCGCTGCCGACGAGGAGGGTGACCCGGCGGTCGTCTGGGGAGTAGACGTAGGACATCCCATAGGCCACAGCGTATTCGTTGGGCGACAGAAGGCCAGCAAAGTCGACATAGCCCGACTCCGACGCCCGCACTCGCTGCCATGCAGCCTGCCGGCCGGCCTTCGCCGGATACGTCGCACCCAGGTCGATCTCTTTTTCGGGCGGATATTCCACCGCCAGCCCCTGCGTGTCCTCAATCCCCCTTGGATTGTCGAACGGGCCGATGATGTACCAGTCGGAAATGAATTTGCGCACCGGCGTAATGACCAGACCGGCCAGCTCGAAGCTGCTGTCCTCGGCTGCGATGCTGAGCTGAGAGCTACCTGCGGTGAGGATCGCCTGTCCAAGAAGAATCGGCCCGGCCAGCTCCATTGTAGCGGCTGCAGCATCGACCGAGCCGAATTGGCGGCCGTCGAGCACGAAGCGCGCCTTGCCGCCACCCGGACGGCGCAAGAGGAAGGCCGCCACACTGTACCTGTCCGTCACCGGCACCGTGAACTGCAGGTCCACCTGGGGCCGCCGAGGCGTAAGTCGAATAGCCGACAACTTCTGCCCGCCGGGCCGGTAGTAAAGCAGGCTGTCGATGGTGGCCCGGTCCCGCTGCCGCGGAGAGAGAAGGTCGGCGGCATCCCGGTAGCCCTCCGGAAGGGTGATCGCAAACGGCAACCTCTCTGCCACCGGCGGGATCTGCCCGAACGGTTTGTGCGGATCGAGTTGGTACCAATAGGCGACGCTCGACCAATCATCGCCGCGATCGTTGGCGTGGCCATGCTCCAAGGTCACTCTGATGGAGCGCCGGAACGGAATCGGATCGGTGAGATGGAAGCGGTAGACCGAGGCCTTGTCACCAGCGTCATACCCTTCCTCCTGCAACACTGTGCCGTAAAAAGGACCGTTGGCCGGGCGGATCCCCCAGGCATCGCAGAAGTAATCCTCGCTGCCTGTGCCATGCAGGGAGGGCTTGCTCTCGCCATCGATATAGATCATGTCGTCCCCCTCTCCCCACCATCCCGGCTTGCGGTTGAGCACGCTCAGCGTGCAGCCGATGTAGTGACCACGCCCCTTGGCATCGAGGATCACGTAGTTGGGCGATCCCGGCTGGTTTGGCATTTTCTGGTTGTACTTGGCGTGGAAGTGCGGCATCGGAGTTGATGGCGCTTGATCGTAGAGACGATAGTCGATGTAGTAGTAAAAAGCGCCGATCGCCTGGCTTCCCTCGTTGGTCACTTCGATTCTTGCTGACTCATTGAACGGCATGGGAATAAAGGAGTTCCGGGCCCTTCCCTTGGACGTGACCGTGAACAGGAGGGACCACCAGTTGCGGTCGAGACCGTGGCCGACGCCGAAAAAATCGCCCAGCGGCACCTCGACGCATGGATCCGGGTTGCCGTCCCAGTACATCCGCAGAATGATCTTTTTCGAATAGAATGGTTCCGCCGCGATCGTGAACCAGAGATGGGTGATGACGCCGGCACCGCGGATATCGGCCAGGGTAACGGTCGCGCCGGCAGGGATATGCAGGCGGTCGTCGTTCCCTCCAGTGGTGTCGTAGCTGGAGACCCGGTGGGCCGTGTAGGATTTGAGATTGGGCAGCGATTCCAGCAGGCCCGCCGCAGTGGGGAGCTCATCGGCCGGACGGAAAGCAGCGGGCGCCCCAACTGCCTGCGACACCGGAGTGGTGGTCTGCTGGCGCGGTTGAGTCGAGAACAGAATCACAGCCGCCACAGAGACGGCGGCAACCAGAAAGACGGCTATCAGCACTCGGGTGGTGCTTCTCATCCGTGCGATCCCTCCCTCGCCATGGTCACTTTCGGAGAACTTCGCTGCGGGAATCACGCCCGGCGCCAGACCGCGGGCGCCAGCCAAGGTAACGTGAGCGACGAGCTCGAACGCCGCGGCGGCGTCCTCGGGCTACAAGATAACGTCTGCAAGGGCGGGAAGCAAGATAAAAACCGGTTGGAGAGAGGGTTCAGGTCGGCGCCGTGTCACCAAACTAAAAAGCCCCGGCCATCAGACCGGGGCTTGAAATCGGCTGGTTCGTGGGTTAGATTCTGCGAACGCTGTTGGCCTGCAGGCCTTTCGGGCCTTGCTCAACTTCGAACTCGACGCGATCGCCTTCGTTCAGAGTCCTGAATCCTTCACCGACAATCGAGCTATAGTGCACGAAGACGTCATCGCCCGAATCGCGGCGGATGAATCCATACCCCTTGGCTTCGTTGAACCACTTCACCGTTCCTTGTTCCATGAGAGTGCTCCTTTGGGCTCTGCCCAGCATAGGGTTTTTGGTAATGTAACACCAGCTTTTTGACGCTTGCCACAAACCTCGCCGCGAGCCACTCTCTTTCAAGCGGAGCCATCTCGACGAAGCCATGTGTTTGCCGGGACCCTAGAGGTACTCCCATAGCGAAACACGGTCCGAAGCGCAAAAACGGTGTCCTGTTTATTGCGGCAGTAAGGTACGACATAAGTTCCGAAAATGCAAGGGATGCGAGAAGAATCTTTCAATTTTTCGCTGCCGCCTAAGGCAGACGGCGCACCGTGTAGTAGTGCGCCGCTGTGAACACCAGATAGGCTCCGAGGAGCATATAAAAGGTGTTCCGATACAGATACCCAAGTACGATGACCAGAGCGCCAAGGGCAGTCAGAACGCCGGTGCTCAGCTTCCAGACGGCAGACACCTGGCGCCGCTCGGCGATCGGGTTGCGCACCAGCCGTACCATCGATACCACCCAGCGGCCGACGGCAAAGGCCACCAGCAAGCCGAGAAGCACCATCAGCAGCGACGTCGTGGTCTTTCCCATAGAAGTTCCTTCGCAATTCCCGCCAGCC
>CAZGRP010000019.1:50309-63532 GCA_964527995.1 uncultured Cytophagia bacterium
CCAGCCGCAGCGCGGCTAACCCTCGATGCCCATCTTCTTCTTCAACTCAGCGAGAGAATCGGAGGCCTTTGCAGAGGCCGGTGACTCCAGCACTCTATCGATCTCCTCATCAAGACCCAGGCTGGCTTCGGAAATCTCGCCGTAGGCTTCGGCCAGAGATTCTTCCTCTTCGACTTTGTTCTTCATCTTCTCCAACATCGCGATGGTGCCGCTGGAGTCCACCTTGGTGAGCTGCTGGTTGATCTTGCGCATCGAGGTGGCGGTGCGGGCGCGCGCCCTCAGCGTCACCAACTCGTTCTCGTAGCGGGTGACCGTCTGCCTGAGCTTCTCGACCTTGGCCTGAAGCTGGTCCGCCATCTGCTGTTGCGCCTTCTGGTCGGCCATCAGGGAGCTGGCGCGCTGCAGCGCCTCCTCTTTCTTGGCCAGTGCCTCCGTAGCCAGGCGTTCGGCCTCGGCTTCGTCCAGCTCGCCGCTTTTCATCTTCTGCAGAAGAAGCATCGCCTTGCGCTCGTAGTCGCGCGCCAGCTTCTTCTGGTCTTCAGCATCCTTGCGCAGCCGAATCGCCGTGGCCTTGACCTGGGCGAGACTGGTCATCGCCCCCTGCAGGTCTTTCTTCAGATCACGGATCCCCTGCTCGGTCATCTTGATGGGATCTTCGAGCTTGTCGACGAGGGTGTGTGCCTCCGCCTGTCCAACCTTGAATACACGCTGAAAGATACTCGCCATGATTGCCTCCTATCCTGCTTGGATGGTTTCTAGCGTTTGGAATATTCCAACAGCTCGCTGCCGTACTCGGCCAGCGCCAGAGAGAGCGCCCGCACCGATCCTTCGAGCTCGTTGCGGTCCAGGTGCTCCAACTGCAGCGTGTCCCGCCAGAACAGGTACTTGCCTTCCTCGTCCAGGGCAAAAGCGCCATGAACCAGCGTCCTGTTCCACTGCAGCAGCTTCTTGAAAAACTCCGCCGAGTCCTGTGGCACTTCCATGATCAGTTGTTCGAGGACGACAATGGGCGGCTCGCAATCGATGATCAGATTGCGGATACCGCTGTCCTCATCCTCCACAACCACCAGTTCCTCCGGTTCGTCCTCATCAACGATGTTGAGATCCAGGTCAAGCAAGTAGTTCTTGACCAAGTCGAGATTCTTGGACATTGTTTGGTTCCTCCTTCTTCGTCGGTAAGCGGGCCACCGCGCCGCCCGGTCGTGATTGGGCTGCGCCGTCATTGGTCATTGGGCTACGCCGTCGATGGAGCTTGATAGCGATGTCATCGAGGTCTTTCCGACCCCCCTGATCCATCGCAGTCAACCGCCAGCTGCCTACTTCTGGTTGCCGCCACCCCCGAGCCTCTTCTCCAGCTCCTCATACGCCCGGTTGAGGCCTTGGGTCAGTTCGGTGGCGATGCGGCGCTTCTGTGGATCGGTCGAGTGGAGATCGGGATGGTATTTCCGTAAGAGGCGCTTCCACCCCCGGTGCACCGTCTCCAGGTCCGAGCCATAGGGCACCTCCAGGTTGGCATAATAACCCGCCAGCACTGGGTCCACATCAGACCTAGGCTCGGCTGATCGTTCCCTGCGGCCGCCGCCCTGGAAAGTGCGCGAGCCGGGCTCACTGCTCTGCCGGCGCCACCGACCTTCTTCCGGCGCCAGACCGGCACGCAGGCCGGCACGCAAAATGTGGATAAGACGAACGAGTAAGGACATGTTCAAAGCTCTCGGGCTGCAGGCGACGGTATCCGACTTCGGCCGCGAACAGGAGCAGCGACAAGCGACAATCGCAGAGACGCGCCGCCCCCTATCGTCGACCGGTATGCCACGCCAGGACCCGCGGTTCTGTCAACGCCTCCGCAGGAGTCCGATTTTCCGGCGCTCTTCGAGCCTCCAGGCTAGCCCAAGGACTGCGGCCTTCCCTCCGAGATCACAATCAGATGGTCACCACTCTCGACCTGAAAATCGGCCGGTGGATTCGAAATCACTTCACCCTGACCTCCCCTCTGAACGCCGAGAATGATGCTCTGGTGGTCGCGCTTCATATCCGTAAAGATCTCCAGGAAAGGTCGCCCTGCCATATCGGCCCGCACCGGCACTTTGTAGAGATCGTTGCCAAACCGCGAGCTGAGTAGTTCCGACAGCACCTTGGAGATGCCGTGGTCGAGCGCGGCGCGCGACATCAACTTGGTGCTGAATTCGCTGCCGACGATGATCTCGTTGGCGTGCGCCCGTTCGCAGTGACGAACGTTCGACTCCTCGACGAGTTCCACGATCGTGTATACGTCCGGGTTGAGGCTCTCGACGGTCAGCGTCGTCAACACCGCCTTGGCATCGCGGGCGTTGTTGTCGAGGCGGTCATCACCCAGAATCAACACGGTGCTGGCCTTCTGCAGGTTCGCCCGCGACAAGGTCTCCTCGGTGACCTCGCCCTGAATAAAGTACAGGTTCTGATCGTCGATGGGCTTGACCTCGATGTCGGCAATCAACACCACGGGCAGGGTCTCGGCCCGCGGGTCCGAGCGCAGCTCCTGCAGAATCTCCCGGGCCCGATGGTTCCACTGGCACAGAATCATGTGCTTTTCGAATTGGAAAGAATGCATGCCGCGTTCTTCCTTCAGCTTCCTTTCTACGAAGATGCTGGCAATGGTTGCGGTGAACATCCCCAGGATGCCAATACCGAAGAACATGATCAGAACACCGATCATTTTGCCGCCGACGGTGCTGGGAGTAATGTCGCCGTATCCTACCGTGGTCAGCGTCACGATGCTCCACCACAGCCAGTTTACCAGAGAGTACTTCGGTTCCAGAATAGCCAGCCCAACGGTGCTGACCAGGATCATCACCACCAGAATTCCGAGCAGGCGATGCAGCTTTTCGCGTTGCAGAAAATGGACAATTAGGCGAATTCGGGCTCCCAGTCGCATGCCGCCGCGCCGTTTCCTCTCATTTCAATAAACGTCCCAGGCTCCGTTGCGATAGTAGTCGTACACGGCCAGATCGCGCTCATCGTTGATCTTGACCGTAGTGAGCTGATCGAGAACGCCCTTGCCGAAATTCAGCATGCTCACCATGGCCTCCTGGTTTAGGAAGCGGGTCTCAATGCGATCGAACGTCAGAGCCTCCAGCCGCTGTTTCACCGTCGCCGCGTCCATGCCCGGCGCCTTGTACGCCAGCACCCAACCCCATTCTCCAAGCGTTGGGATATGGTTATGGTACGCCACGGCCGGCATACCCGTTGCACGCATCGCTCTCAGAATGGAAAGAAACGCTTTTCTGGAAAACAGGGGACTGGTGGCCTGGGTGACCAGGGTGCCGCCACGTCCCAGATGCTGCAGTGCCAGTTGGTAGAACTGGCGGCTGTAAAGCCGGGCCAGGCTGATGGTCTTCGGATCGGGAAGATCAACGATGATGACATCGTAGATGTGGTCGACGTCTTGAAGGAACACGTAGGCATCGCGGTTGATGACGCGAACACGCGGGTCGTCCAGGGCGTCGCCGTTGAGCTGCAGCAGCACAGGATGCGTCCTGGCCAACTCTGTCATCGCCGGATCGAGGTCCACCAGGGTCACGCTCTTCACCTCGGCATACTTCAACACTTCCCGGGCCGCCAGGCCGTCGCCGCCGCCGAGGATCAGAATATCCTCCCGGGAAGCAGCCAGGCCCATCGCCGGATGCACCAGCGGCTCGTGGTAGCGCTCTTCGTCATAGCTGCTGAACTGCTCATTGCCGTTGAGGTAGAGCCAGTAGTGGTTTTTCCACTGGGTGATGACGATGCGCTGATAGGGCGTCTGCCGCTGGTAAATGATGCGATCGCGATACTTGCGCTGTTCGCCGTAGAGTACGACCGGTTCAGCCATGTACGCCAGAATGCCGAGGAAGGCAGGCACCATCAGCACGCCCACGGTCAGCATTCGCTTGAACTTCAAGATGCCGCGGTAGCGCAGAAAGAGGGCCGCCGCCACCAGAAAGTTGATGGTCCCCAGGACGATCGGCGTATAGGTCAGCCCCAGGCGCGGCAGCGCCACGAAGGCGAAAAGCAGGCCTCCAAGAAGAGCCCCGTAGTAGTCCTTCTCCATCACAGAGCTGATGTTGATCCGCAGCTCCTCGAACAGGTTGTTCAGCCGCGTGGCCAGCGGCACCTCCAGTCCGATCAGAATGCCGATGGAGATGGACATCAGATAGATGACGGCCGAAATGTTCTGGATGTAGGCCGCCAAAAAGTAAGTGAGCGTGGCGCTGACGGCACACAGCACCGAGAGCGAGAACTCCACGATGACGAAGGCATCGAGCAGATGGCTGCGGATGTACTTGCTCAGGCGGCTGCCGATCCCCATGGCGAAGAGCATCAGAGACACGATGAGTGTCCACTGCAGCACGGCGTTTCCCAACAGATAGCTGGCCAGCGTCGAGAGTACATACTCGGCGACGATGCCTGCCAACCCGGTGGCAAAGATGCAGGCCTTGAGAACGAAGCTCTTGTCGAATCGCCGCCGACCTGAGCTCTCTTGTTGGATGGACTCTTCCAACGACGAGCGCTGTCCGCTCTGGCCTGCCGAACTTATCGCACGTTCTGCCATCGTTCCATCCGTTCCGTGCCCGTTCGGTGTCTCACGGCCTCACTCCTCGCACAGAAAACAGGTGTTCCACCCTGCCGCGGCGCGGAACAACAGGGGTCCCTTTCCGCTCCTCCGTGTTCATCGGTAGTTGTGCGGCTTGTGGTCCGTGGCCCCGCCTCGTCCGCTTCAGCTGAGATGCAACGAAACAGATCAGAAAACCCAGCCGAGGAGGAACGAGGCGGCAAGATAAGAGAACGCCTCGATGGCCGCCGCTCCGACGTTCGGTTTTTCCTGGTTCACCAGCTCGTTGGTCAGACGTTCGCCGGGAAGCAACACCTTATCGGTCACAAAGCGGATGATCGGCAGCAACACAAGGCCGAAAATCACAAAGCCGAAGAACTGGCCAAGGTTTGTGCTCCAGGAAACGAAATCGCCGTTGAGACCGATGCGGATGACGTTCCCGATCGCCATGAGCATGCCGGCGAAAGCCACGCCGACGGCAACGTTGTCCTTTTCGATCTCTGCGTACACGTCAAAGGGTGTGATCCAGTTGTAAATCACACCGGCAAGCACGAGAACCACCTGCCCCAGCAGCCAGAACACCGAGGCCGTAATGAGATCGCCGCCCTCGCCGGAGACAGCGCCGGCGATGACCAGTCCGATGGCAATATGGTTGCCAGCCACCACCGCTCCGGTACCGACGTTCCGATCCTCGATGATCTCTTTCTCGTTGTTGAACTTATACAGAATCAGGTGATCGTTGATGAAAGCGGAGAGATTCAGCAAGACGATCGAGGCGATGCCATAGAAGACGATATCGAGCAGGTCATCCACAAGGCCTGAAGAAGGGCCGATGAGAACGCCGCCGATGGCCAGGATGAGCCCGAAGTAGTAGCCGACCATCGCCAGGGCAAGGGCGAAGTTGTCGCGCTCGACCAGCTCGTCACGCAGAACGAACCGAGGATGAAGTCGGTCGAACACCCACTTGCCCAGGAAAAAAAGGAAAAACACCGCGACCAGATAGATCAGAGCCGTCACCACTTGATCGGCCGTCATTGTGACCTCCCTTTCTGCCTACTTACCAAACCCACCGCTGCGCCGGCGAAAACCGCTCATCCTGCTTCGCCGCACTCTCTGTTTCACCTTCTGAGAAAAGCGAGCCTTGCGAGCCAACTGCCGCTGCTGGCGGCGCTCGTAGAACGACTTGTTGGTATACTTCGTGTACTTCCCGGTCGTGCCGTATTCGCGATTGCGACCAAAGTAGGGCCGGCCACGAGAGGTATACCGGCGGTAGTCATTGTAGTCGGTGCGATAGATCGGCCTGCCGAGCATCCCAAACATCTGGCTGAAGAAGGCCCACTTGCCGTAGAATTCCCAGAAGGAGTTGCCCCTCTCGTCGCGCCGCCAGGTGCCATATCTCGGATCGCCGACATACTGGTATCCCGGTGGATACGGTGTGTCGACCACCTTGCCGTCGCGTTTCTTGGAGACCAACACCATGCCCAGATAGTTGTAGTATTTCTGGTACACCTTGCGGCTTACCTTGTACCAGTCTGTGATCTGGGTTTGGTAGACCAGGCTGTCGGGGATACCGGTCTCCTGGCCGACGACAATCTTGTAGCGGTGGTAATAGTCCTTAAAGAAATTCCCCTCCACCTTCATGTCCTGCAAGATGATGGAGTACTCCGGGTACCCGGCCACCTGTCGCTTCAGCCGTTCCAAGGGCGGCTGCCCCGCACACGACACGACGGCCAGAGCCAGGAGAAGCAGCAAAAACACCGGCCCTCTTTTCACGACGATACCCTCCTTCTGAATGGATCCAATCGGTGCCAAAGCACATCAATTCCGCACAGGCCAAACTCGCCCGGGGCGTCCCTAAGGTCTCCTTTCAATGTCGTTGCGGCGAAGCCGGTAACGACAAACCCATCGATGCTCGCCTTTGTCGGACAGCCTCATACTGACTCTCCACCGGGCAGGATGTTCGAGAACTGGTACTCCTCGACGTAGTAGCCCTCCGCGGCCTCGAACTCGGTCTCGCCCCACTGTTCGATGGTCACGAAGTGCTCGTCCTCTTCGTCGATAAAGTCCCAGTAGATGAACTCCTTGCCAGGCCCTTTGCCGCCCTCAAACACGAGCCCTGGCCCCGACTCATCGAGGTAATACGTCCTTCCTTTATAGACAATCTGATCAGGCGGATCTTCGTGCTCGATAATATACTCGCGTACATTGCCCTCGATCGCCCCGATGGGGATTTTGCGTGAAAGCGCCCACTCGACCTCGTCGTCTTCCGAGCGCTCCAGGTACCACTTTTCTCGGCCCGACGTCAGCTCCCATTCCTCGGTAACGTAGCCTTCGCCGAAGTCGTAGCGGTTGTAGTCGGTCACTTCCCAGGTCTTGAGATCGTAGTCGACAAAGTAGCCGACCCGCAGCTTCGAGAGCACAAGATCCCTGAGCGGGTCAAATTCCTCTTCCTTTTCTTTCTTCTTGAAGAATCCCATATGGATCAACCTCCTTGGCTATCGAATAACTTGCAGGCTTGATCTGGCCTGCCTGTTGTGTCTTTTTCTGCAAACATCCTCACAAGCATCGCGGACCGGCAGCGAGCGCGGAAACCTTACTGCTTGTTCGCGCCCTGCGTGCCGGTAAAATCCACTTTCGGCGCCTTTTCAGCGCCTGGCGCGGCTTCGAAAGTCGGTCTCGGCTCGAAGCCAAACATGCGGGCAAAGAAATTGGTCGGGAACTGGCGTACTTTGGTGTTGTAGCGCCGCACCACCTCGTTGTAGCGCCGCCGCTCCACTGCAATACGGTTTTCAGTGCCTTCGAGTTGTGCCATCAAGGTCTGGAAGTTCTCACTGGCCTTCAGGTCAGGATAGCGCTCCACCACCACCAACAGGCGCGCCAGGGCACTGGACAGTTGCTGCTGTGCTCGCTCGAATTGTGCCATCTTTTGGGGATCGTTGATGATGTCGCCGACATTGAGTTCCGGCCGCGTGGCGCTGGCGCGGGCTTGAACCACAGCCTGCAACGTCTCGCGTTCGTGCGCCGCGTATCCCTTGACAGTCTCCACCAGATTGGGGATCAGATCATAACGCCGCTGGTAGACATTCTCCACCTGGGCCCAGGCCGCCTTGACCTCTTCATCGAGGCTCACCAGCTCGTTGTATGTGTTCATGATCGATGTGTAAACGATCAGAAACAGCACGACGACGATGCCGATGCCGATCAGCCACTTCGTGCCTCGTCTCATAGTTTCCTCCCATCGTATTCAAGGCCTCGACCCTCAGCGCAGACCGGGGCGCCGCATTCTGCATCTGCTGACAAACCTCGCTGCAGTCTCACACAAGCCACCGCAGCGGGGCAGCCGTCCTTCCACAGGACCCCAATCAGGCTCGTGCCGGGTTGTGCCGGATTGATGCGGCCCACCTACATGGCGTCGACGATCTTGTAGATCTTCTCCATCTCATGCAGGTAAGCTTCCGTCAAGTCGACCAGTTGGGTGCGGTACCCTTTCCATTCTTCGCCACGCAAGGCGCGGAGCTTGTCAAAAAGGCTGCCATCGAGCTCGAACACGTCGGTCACCGAGCGGATCACCGCCGCACTGGTGTCTGGAATCGGTTGGTCCTTGTAGTACAAGATGCCAACAAAGATCGATGTCAGCGACGTCAGTGAGGCCAGCAGCACTCGACGCAGCGCCTTCTTGTCGCGGCCGAAGGCCAGGTACGATTGCCACAGATGCAGCGCCTTGCCCTTGGTCTCACGCTCGAGCTGCAGCCGCAGGTTGGATTTGTCGAATTGCAACCCCACGAGCACATCTTCACCCTGGATCACTTTGTGGTAGCGCTGCATATTGATGAACTCGATCGGGAAGCTATCGAGCGAGGAAGCGATGTATTCGCGGGTCATGAACAGCGGCACGGCGACAGCCCTTTTGCGCCAGCGATCCGCCACCTCCAGGCAGCGACCCAGGCGGCGCATGCCCTCCTCGCTGACCACCAACAGAAAGTTGATATCGGATACGCCCTTGACGTACTCGCCCCTGGCTGCGCTACCGTAGAGGATGACTGCAACCAGGTCGCCGCCGAACACGTGGCCGTAATCGCGGGCGACCTCTTCGAAGACTTCTTCAGGATTATGAGGAATCCGTGCCAATATCTGCTCTCCGAAAAGAGATAAAGATTCGCGGCTAGTAACCTCCTCCAGCTCCACCACCTCCGCTGGCGCCGCCGCCAAAACCGCCAAATCCACCACCAAAGCCGCCTCCACCACCCCAGCCACCACCGTACCACGGTCCGCCCCAGTACCAAAAGCCGGAACGACGACGACGGCCCCTGCCGAGTAGGAGGAAGGGCAACAAGAACAGCAGCAAGAGCCAGACAGCGGAGAGAGGCTGCCCGCCGCCCTCACCCTCAGGCGCACGCGACGGCGCCAGAAGGACGGCACCAGTGATCTCCACACCCGCGGCCTCGGCGATACGGCCTGCCAGAGCCCGTACCGCCTCGTAGAAGCCTCTGCCGTAAAGACCGGCGCGCAAGTTCGGCGCCAGGATGTCGCGGTAGACACGATGGGCGTAGGCATCCGGTATGATGGCCTCCAGACCGTACCCTACTTCAATCCACACCCGGCGCTCGCCCACGGCATTGAAGATCAGCACACCATTGTCTTTGCCCTTCTCGCCGATCCCCCAGGCTTCAAACAGCCGATTGGCGTAGTCCTTGTAGTCCTCGTCGCCAATCGTCGGCATCGTCACCACGACGATCTCCGCCCCGGTCTTCTGCTTCACTTCCAGGGCCAGAGCTTCGATCTTCTGCTTCGAGGCCTCGTCGATGACGTTGGCGAAATCGTTGACGTAGCCAACAGGCTTGGGGAACTTGATCTGCCCTGCCGCCGCAACGGCGACAACCAGCATCCACAACGTCGTCGTAGACGCAAGTCGACCCGGGTACGCCATTGGGGATCGAACGTGCACAGCAGGTCCTTCCAGGTTCGAAGAGGTGGATGCGCTGCCGGTACGGCACGCCTGGCAGCTTCTGCGGGGCTGTCACAAATCTAGCTTTTCAAGATAGACAATACCCCATGAAATGTCAAGGCGATTCCATCCGCAACACGCGGAGCGCCGCTCCGGCACGGACTCGGCTTCCCGGCCCTGTCGCGGTCGAGACCGTACCGGAAGAGAAGGAAGGTTGCAGCATTCAGAATACGATCCGTTCGGGGCAAAGACCCGATCTATGCGGATTACGGACGGCCCGGCTTCTCCTCGACGCTCGCCGGAGCGATGAGCAGATTCAGCTCCTCGGCCACCTGGGCGATCTCGGCGTCCGTCATCCCTTTCTCACGTGCATTCTGCTCCAAGGTTCCACACGCCGGTTCGCCGCAGGCCATGCAGGTGATGCCCTTTTCCATCGACGGGCGCATGAGTTGCGAGTGCCCGGTGACGATCTCTTCAAAGGACTGACGTTGTATGCAGTCCTCCAGGGACTACCAGGTGGCCTACACGCCTACCAGGGCGTTATACGATAGGGCTTGACCGGCAAATCGCCAATAGGACCCACACCGAGGCTTGGTCCCGTAAATCAAACCTTCAATCTCCAGCGGGCACAATCGTGTGACGAAACGTGATTTGAGCTGCCTTGCTCAGCATGGCACTCACCGAGCAATACTTGTCCTTCGACAGCTCAATCGCCCGCATGACCTTGTCCTCGGGGATGTCGGTGCCAGTAACACGGTACTCGAGCTCGATCGTGGTGAACACCTTGGGCACCTCGTCGGCCTCCTCGGCGCTCACTCTGATCTCGAGGTGGTCGAAATCGACCCGCATCTTCTTGAGGATCGAGACGACGTCGACGCCGCTGCACGCCGCCAGACCGATCAACACCAGCTCTTTCGGCCGAACAGCTGAACCGCCGCCCTCGGCAGCGGAGGCACCATCCACCACGATAGCTCGACTCGAATCTGCCTCACCGACAAACTGCAGACCTTCCACCCACTTCACACGTGCATGCCTCATGGATACTCTCCTTTCCTTCTTACGTGTTCAGCCATCCGCAGGAGCGCGGCCCGATCGGCCACCGGCCCCATCCGGGACCAGCCAGGAGCCTCTGGCTTCATCCTGCCCCCGAGACGTCGGGCATATGACGGCTACGAATACCTGGTACGTGACACTCCGCCGCCATCGCGATGGTAGCCAGAGGGAAGCCTGTTCGCTCGCCACTGCTTTCCTCAAGCCAGGCCCTTGAGCAGGTAGCCGATCCCGTAGGCAACGAGGGCGGCGGTGCCGGCCACGAACAGCATCTCCAAACCCGAAACCCACCACCTCTTGCCGGTGACATAAGTTCGTAGCGAGCCGACCGCGAAGATGGTCAATGCGGTGAACAGAATAGCGCTGCCGAACGCATGCCGCGCAAAGAAGGGAGTCCAATAGGAAAGAACGTAGGCAAGTAGCGGCACGAACCCCGCGATGACAAACGACACGAACGTCATCAGACCTGACTTGAAGGGCGAGCCCTGCTCGGGCAGGATGTGCAACTCCTCGAGCATCATCGTTTCCACCCAGCGGTCCTTGTCGGCGGTGATCACCTCCACGACCTGATCGAGCAACTGGCCGGAAAAGCCTTTGGCCGCGTAGATACGGCGCACTTCTTCTTTCTCCCCTTCAGGGATGTGTTCGATTTCCCATGTTTCCCTCGCCCTCTCACGCCGCTGGTAGTCCAGCTCCGACTTGGAACCGAGATAGTTCCCCACCGCCATCGACAGGCCATCGCCAAACAGATTGGCAAATCCCAGGATCAGCACGATCCCCGGCGACAGCGCGGCACCGGCCACTCCGGAGACTACGGCAAAGGTGGTGACCAGGCCATCGCTGGCACCGTAGACCATGTCGCCAATATAGCGCCCACCGAAAACGTTGTGGATCTCCGGCTCCTCAAGCGACTCTACGATACGCCCCGGTTCATGGGCCTTGCGCGCTGCTTCCAGATCGCGCCGGGCATACGCTCTTCTCGCTTCACGCAGTCGGTTCCAGAGCATGCATCCTCCTCGGTCAAAGTCCGTCCGCAGGCCATTCTCAACTTTGGGAAAATCGCCCCATCTCAACGAACAAGGGGGCTTCGCCTCCCAACGGCGTAATATGCTGATCCATGATGACTTATCCAACACCCCGCGAGCGATTTTGAAATCAGGAAGTTATGGCACGACCTTTGAACCAAACGAATGGTTCTGCGGTATGCAAATTACAGCCAGACAGGCAAGAGCAGCAATCCAAAGGAGGGAGCCATGCCAGATTTCGTGTCTGATGATGAACTCCGCGACCGTATCCGCGCATTTCTGCGGGTTCCAGCGGGGCAGCGCCGCGAGGACGAACGAATCGAGATTCTCAGCCAACTGGGCGTCCCGCATCCCGAGCATTTCGTCCACGCCGTGTGGTCGTCCAACTGGCCGCGCGGCATCGACCGCCTTCTCGATCCCGACAGCCTCTATTTCCGGCCGCTCGAATACGGTGACTTCCATTTCAAGTGGGCCCGCGGAGCGTTCAACCATCTGCCTCCTGCGGTGAAGACCCGCATCTTCGCGCTCAAGATCGAACCGACACAGTTCGAAGCCGCTCTGCGAGCACTGTGCGCCAAGCTCGGCATCGAGGTCCGTCGCTACAGCCTGCTCGACGTCAACATCGCCGACAAAATCCACTCTGAGTGCAGTCTCACCGTATTGCTGAACGACCAGCTGGTGCGCACCATCGAGATCTCTCACTTCAAGCTCGCCGGTGAGGAGATCTTCGCCGCCCTGGCCGAACTGACCGGCGTCAAGATTGAGCCTGTGCACATCTACACGACGCCGCAAGGAACAAAAGTGGCGCTGGAGACACGCATCAGCAAGCACTTCCTCTACTCTGAAGAGCTGGATGAGTCATTCTACCTGGAGAACTGGCATTTGCTGATCCGCAGCGCCGCGCAACAGGATGCTCTCGGCGATGCCGTCGGCAGCATCGCCCGCGACGTTCACTATCGTGTCACCGAGGGCGGCGAAGTCGTCACCACCCATCATCGCGAGCTGTTTCACGACCTCTCCGGCTACACCTTCGGCTTCACCGAACCGATCTATCACTTTCTCGATGCCAAGCTGCCGGCATCCCTGTCCCTCTCTTCGCAGCCCCGGCTGATGTACCTGTTCAAGCAGTACCGCGACGCCTACGCGCAGAAGAACTCCGAGCTCCGCCGGATGTGGGACGAGATTCACGCCCTGCTGAATCGAATGCGGCCGCAGATCGAAGAATACCTCGGTGCTGGCAGCAACGTGGAGGCCGCCATACAGGGAGTGCGCCAGCGGCTGTTCCGCGATGTCGATGAGTGGCTGAACGCCATCCTGGCGGTGTTCCTCAGCGAGTGATGGCCCGCCCCCGGGCATTGCTCTGCAGGCAGTTGGCACGGGCCATTGACCATGGGTCGTTGGGTTGGGGATCGGCAATTGGGACTTGGGAAACAGGGCCGAGCAACGGTCGCCGGTCGGTCTTTGCGGCATGCTTCGGTGTTTGATTTGGCTTCGGTGCCCTTCCGTATCCACCCGTGGTGAACCAATGCATGTGCATCCGCGTCCACTCGCGACCCGGCACATCCATGCAAAGACGCAACGACGCCACGGGAAAACGGGAATTGGGAAGTTGCAGGTAGAAATCGGGGGTCGGGAAAGG
>CAZGRP010000019.1:63632-69806 GCA_964527995.1 uncultured Cytophagia bacterium
CAACTCCTCCTCCGTCGTACATCGACCGGCGATCCGATCCGCTGGCCGCCGCCGTCTGTTGCACCCATACCCCTGATGCCATGATCCTTCCCCGGCCCGGTCCACCCAGTGCCTAATCCCGATTTCCCATTTGCTGCCCCGACTTCTGCATCAGCTCCTCGTCCTCTTTCTGCCACGGAAACTCGCCGAACGGCTTCTTTTCCGGCAGGATCTCATCCAGCGTTGCGCCATCGAAGAGGACGCCGTTCTTCATCACGTAGAGGATGTCGAGACTGTTCTTCAGGTCTTCCAGCGGATTTCTGTTCAGCACGATCAGGTCGGCCAGCTTGCCCGGCTCCACCGAGCCGAGATCCTGCTGCATCCCCAGGCATTCGGCGCCGCGGATCGTGGCCGTCTGCAGTGCCTGCATCGGCGTCATGCCACCCGAGGCCAGCATCCACAACTCCCAGTGGGCACCGAGGCCCTGCTGCTCGCCATGCGCTCCCAGGCTGACGTTACCGCCGGCTCGCAGAAGATCCGCCGCCCCTTTGGCAATTTGCGGGAAGTGATACTCGTCCTCGAGCAGCAGCGGCCGCCGCCGGCCCTTACGGTCGATCTCGCTGTGACTGGTGAAGCGCCGCAGCTTTTTGTCGGCGTGAATGTTCATCTTCTGCCGCCAGTAGAACTGCCCGAACTCGCCGCCGTAGGAGACGATCAGAGTCGGGGTGTAGTAGGTGCCGGCGCGGGCCAGAAGTTGGATCACGTCGTTGTAGAGTGGCACGACCGGCAGGCTGTGTTCGAAGCCGGTATAGCCATCGAGCACCATGCTCAGGTCGGTCTTCAGGTCGCCACCTCCCTCTGCCGTCACGTTGATGCCGACTTCCCGGGCCGCCATGATGACCCACTGCCGCTGAATGCGCCGCGGCTGCATGTACTCCTTCAGGTAGGTGGCGCCGTGCCTCTTGTATCGGCGCACATGATGCCTGGCATCTTCAAGAGAGTTGAACCGTACGGCCAGGGGGTACATCGCGGTGCCGGTGCTGAAGATCCGCGGCCCGAGAAGATCGCCGCTCTCCACCATCTCCGCGGCGGCGAAAACCTGCTGGCTGCTGTTGGACGGGTCGCGGCTGGTGGTGACGCCGTAGGCCAGATTGGCGGCATAGGGCGGCACGCGCTTGGGGAAAATGTCTGGCTGCGGCCCCAGGTGGGCATGCACGTCGATGAACCCGGGCAGCAGGGTCTTCCCTGACAGGTTCACCACCTGGGCGTCCGCGGGGATCTCCACCTGGCCGCTGCGGCCCACGGCCGCGATGCGGTTGCCGTCGATCACCACATCACCTGGCTCGATCACCTCGTCCCCCTTCATCGTCAGGATGCGCGCTCCGGTGAGAGCAATCTTACCCTTCGGGATCGGCCGCGGCACGGTCAGCCGGATCGCGAAAGATTCGGGTTGAAAATCGGGCGACTTCTTCTCCTCCTCTGTCTGGCCATCCCCGGCGCCCTTTTTTTTCTTCTTCTTCGGCTGGTACAGCTTGGCGGTCACTGAGTCGAGGGCGATCCGGTAGAACCGGTCGGTAAATCCCCAGGTGATGGTGCGGCCACCGTCAGCCCAGTTTGGATAGAGGCCACCCTCTGTGGTGATTTGCCTGACTGGCACCACAGGTGTTTTCCCCTTCAGCGTCGGAGGTTCTTTCTCTGGTGGCGGAAACGGAGCCAGGTAGATGTTCCCGCGCTGCTGGAACACAATCCAGCGGCCGCCCGGAGCCGGAACCACATCGGCGCTGCCCTCCAGAAAGAAGTGGGTTTTCCGGTCGACGCCGTCGAGGCGCACGGAATTGAGCGACGTGCGGCGCTCGCCGTTCGGTTTGGCCGGCTTCTCGGGCTGGGTGTAGAAGACACGGCTGCCGTCGCTGCTGAAGAACGGCCGGTGGCGCGTGCCCTTCAGGTGCAGAATCGTGTGCATCGGTCCACCCGAGGCGTCGATCCAGCGAAGCTCATGTACGTCTCCACCCTCGCGCCGCAGCCACGCCTGCGCCGACCCCATTTCAAAAACCAGCTTCTTGCCGTCGGCCGACCAGGTGGGAGCGTAGTAAAAAGCCGATTGCCGGCTGAGTCGCTTTGGCTTGCCGCCGCGCGCCGCCACCGTCATCAGGTGGCCGCCCTCTTCGTCCGACCAGCTGACGTAGGCGATGGTCTTGCCGTCGGGAGAAAACTGCGGCGTATATTCGAAAGCCTCGCCGCGAGTCAGCCGCCGCGGCTTGCCGTCGGGCAGGTCCATCACCCAGATTTTTCCCACGGCGCTGAAGACGATCTTCTTGCCATCCGGCGACTGATTCGCCCACCTCATCTGGCGGACGTGCAGGTCGCCGTCCGGCACGCGAAGCCTCTGGTAGACGAACGGCCCCAGCTCCAGCCGCACATGCGCTCGGAATGGAATGATCTCGTCCGCTCTGGTCCTCAAGTCGATGCGGTGGATCTTACCGCCGTAGGCGATCACCACGGCTCCGCCATCGGGGGTGAAGGCGTAGCCCGGCAACACGTCGTTGACCGCAAAGCCCTCCTGGTCGTCGCGCTGGATAGGGAAGGCCAGCCAGCGCTCCTCCCTGGTTTCCAGATCTCGAATCCGCAAGCCGGTCCTGGCGTCGTGGCGACTGGCATATACCAGGTATCGACCATCAGGGGAGATCAGCGGCCGCAGCCCGCCTCCATAGCGCGCCGTCACTGTTTCCACCTCACCCGTTTCGCGATCCACCCTGTGCACCTGGAAGCGCCCGATGTCGACGTTGTACTGGAAGCGGCCGGCATGCCCTGAAAAGTAGACATAGCGACCGTCGGGTGAGAAGGACACGCCGCTGCTGATGTTGGCACGGTCATCCTTGGTAAGCTGCAGCCCTTTGCCGCCATCGCGGTGGTAGATCCACAACTGGATCTTGCGCAGATAGCTCTGCAGCGGGTACTCGCCGTACTTTCGCGCCACAAGGTATTGCCCGTCCGGAGACCAGGCCGGAGAGCCCAGATTAAACTTGGTCTCCTCGGTCACAGGCCGCGGCTTGCCACCGTCGCGACCCATGATCCAGATGTTGTCGTTGCCGCTGCGGTCGCTGATGAAGGCGATGGAACGGCCGTCCGGCGAGAACCGCGGCTGGCAGTCCCACGCCATTCCGCGGGTCAGGGGCCGCGCCTCGCCCCCTGTCGCCGGCAACAGATAGAGATCACCAAGGAGATCGAAAACGATCCACTCGCCATCGGGCGAGACATCGACGCTCATCCAGGTGCCCTCTTGGGTGTCGAACTCGATGCTGCGGGTCGGCTTCAGCGGCAACTCGGAGGTGCTCGAGTCGTGCACGGCGGCAGGCAACGCCTGCTGGGCCTGCACCCGCTGCAGCGGCAGCACCAGAATGGCGATGAGGAGGACTGCAAAGGGTCGTAGTCTCATGAGGGGGTCTCCTAAGGGGTTTGACAACCGAAGAATAGAGGGGCAGAATCTAACCAAAATAGAGTGGAAAAGCAAGGGCGGGAGTCTCCGGGGTCGTCTCTTCTTGTTGATTCAGGAATTCGATGTGACGGGCTTCTCCACCACAAGTACCCGAAAAGGCCACAGCGGCACGCCATGTAATCGGTCGGACAGCACCGTGGCACCCGCAGCCTCCAGCGCCGGGCGCACGTCCACCGCACGGCAACCCAGGCTGAGCCATGGAAAGCGCCACACCACCGCCTCGACGCGTCCCGCCAGCCAACGCACCAGCGGGCTCCGAGGTTCAGCCGAATGGGCGATGGCCAGACGCCCGCCGCGGCGCACCGCGGCATACATCTGCAAGGCTCCGGCAGCCGGATCGTAGAGCGGGCAGGCGCTGAAGGTCGAGAGCACAGCGTCAAAGGAGTTTTCACGCACCGGCAATTGCACAAGGTCCCCGAGAACGTAAAGGAACTTCGGTCCTCTCTGCCACTGGGCAAACCGTTGCCGCGCCCGCTCCAGCATTCCCCGGCTGATGTCCACAAGCACGACGACGCCCTCGGGGTCTGCTTTCCGGGCCGCCAAACGGGCAGTCAGGCCCGTGCCGGCGCCGGCGTCGAGAATCCTGCGATCGTCGGGGCCCACTCCCAGATCGACGACCCGCCGCCGGCAGGCCTCATCGCTGCGCAGCGTCAGAATCGTATGCTGCAAGTCGTAGCGGCGAGCGACGCCGTCGTACACTTTCCGCAACGTCGGCAAAGGCAGGGAAGGTTTCATCCGCGCTCTCCACGTCGTTGCTTGCGCGGCAGCCACTGAATCGAGATGGTGGACGCAAGCGGTTCAAGAAGATCTCCGACTGATTGGCGTCAGCCTCTAGCAGCAGACGCTCGACCTCATCTGCCCCGCTTTCACCGGAGAACAGACAAAGGAGAGCATAACTATCGGAAACATATCGCAGGCCAGGCACCCTCGTCCTGCCGGAGAAATCGCTTGAATCTCTGCTCTTCTTCGCGCTGATCCGCAGAGCGTTGTGCGAGCAATTCCTCGGTAAGCAATCGATCGGCTTTGAGGAGGCCCCGAGCAGCCTGAATCGGATTTATCGGAACGGGTACGATCTGCACAGCTCCGCTCACTTCAATAAAGTAGACTTTCGACCCGGGCTCGATTCCGAGTTTCTTGCGCAAATCCGCAGGAATGACGACGGCCCCCTTGGCAGAAACCTTTGCAAATCGCACAACCGACCCTGTCGAGTCTTGTTTAACCTTGCCAGAGAAATCTAACATCAACGTACAATGTTCAATCCCAGAAAGCAAGGAGAACATCGGGTTCGATTCTGCATTTGTCGAAATCCACTCCGCACGATGCTGAGCCGGTGCGACAAGCGACAACTTCTTTCAAGCAGGTGTGGGCAGCGGTGGCAGCCATGCATCCCGTTCTGGGTGCGGATAGAGGCCTGCTGCTCCACCATCGACCGAGGAGTCCGTGCCGACCGATCGCCTGCGCCGTGCGCAGCCTCTCAGCGCAGGATACGCCACCATACTTTCGGCGTGGCGAACAGGGCCGGTGAAGCCACGCCCAGCGACACGGTGGCGATCACTCCAGCCAGGTCGCGGTGGTGGCGTGCCTGTACGATCATCCGGTTCACCAGCAGCGGCCGCAAAATGATGCGCTGCAGCAACCGTGCGCCGCGGAAGTAACCGGCATACCGCTGCCTCAGCTCTCGATCGTATCTCTTCAGCGACGCGAAGGAGACCTCTCCTTCTCGAAGGGCGGCATCGGCCATTTCGGCAGCCAGCGCCGCGCTCTCCATGGCCAGGTCGATCCCCTCACCCGTGATCGGATTCACCAGCCCGGCGGCCTCACCAATAACCATCCAATTGGCCCCGTGGACGCGATGGCTGGGGAAATCGGTGCGGATGGGATATCCCTGGATCGTACCGATCCGGCGTGCCTGCTGCAGCCACGGAAGATCACCTCGCTGTTCGAGACGGCGCAGGGCCGCCGTGGCCGATCCAGGCGTGCCCGGCGCAAGAGCCACGCCGATGTTGGCCTTCGTCGCAGTCACCGGAAAAGCCCAGGCGTAGCCGGGCAGAAGCCCCTTCGGGAAGGCAAACTCCAGGCGCCCGTCGGGAGCGATGTTGCGGTAGTAGGCACGCGCCGCCCGCATCACCGGGGGCATCCGGCGGAGAACGCCGAGCCGCTTCAGCAGCGACAGGGAGGCACCTGTGGCCACGATCACGAGGCGAGCCGTAAGCTCCGCATTGCCGCCGTCGCCCGGGACTTTGATGGCGGCGACACGCCCGAGGTCCATCACGACATCGCCGACCGGCGCCCCCTGGCGGAAGCGGGCGCCCTTCTGGATGGCGTGGCGTAGCAGCAAATCATCGAACTGCACCCTGGGAAGAACGAGGCCGTAGCTGGGCAGGTCGGGGAAAACCTCCGCGAAAGGGACGTCGAGCGTCGCTCCGCCTGGCGCGATCATGCGGCCACTGTGGATGCGAAACGCCCCGTCGGCAGCCTCTTCGCAGCCGAGCCGGCGCAACATGGCCACAGCCCGCGGGCTGAGGGCATCACCGCAGGTTTTCGGCCGCGGGAAGACGGCCCGATCGACCAGCAGCACATCCCAGCCGCTACGAGCAAGCAAAGCGGCCGCCGTGCTCCCCCCGGGCCCGGCCCCGATGACAATCACGTCGGCATCCATCAAAGGGAACCTGCTGATGAAACGAACATTCTACGAAAGC
>CAZGRP010000020.1:0-36219 GCA_964527995.1 uncultured Cytophagia bacterium
CGAGATTGACATGCCGGTGAGGCTGGAGTTTCGCAAGGTGCTCGAGGAGGGGGAGGCCGGCATCATCGCGTACGGCTACAAGGCGGTTCCGGTGAGTTAACGCCGAGTGCGAGTGTCGCGCGGCGGCCTGTCGTCTTTGCCGAGCGTATCGATTTCGTAGTCGAAGTGGCCGGACAGAAACGACGCTCCTCGCGGTCGGCGCATCTTCGACTGCCCCCTCGGAGCAGCGTGACATAAGCCGTTCTGTACGATATGATGAGGTCGATCAAAGTCCTTTTCAGGCGTGACAGACGGAGATTGAAGACCATCCTCAGGTGATAGGGCAGACAGGCCATCCTTCTTCGGCGTGACGCTGCTAGTCCGTAAGCAAGGAGGAGAGGAAAGATGGAACACCAACTCGTTTTCCGCGAATTTCTGCCCTGGCTGTGGCTGACCATCATCGCCGGGGTGATCACACTGGTGTGGTACTTCGCCTTTCGTGTTAAGAGTGCCGGCGGCTTCTGGCACCAGCTTATTCTGGCCTGGCTCGGAGCATGGTTGGGGACGCCGGTCTTTGGCGACTGGAAGTTCCTCACGATCAACGGCGTCTGCATCATTCCGGCAGTTCTGGGCTCTGCCGCTGCTGTCATGCTGGTGGTGGGGGTCGAAAAGCAATTGCAGCAGAGCTTCTTGCACACGGGGGGAGCCGCTTAAATTCGCTGAACGAGGATGCGCCTGTCTTTCCCTGTCGTTATTTTGGCCGTGCTCGTTTAAGGTTGCTGCCGAGTCGGCGCGTTGAAGGAGTTGTTGCGTTGTGAAGGGGAGAATCGTGCCCGAGGTAAGCCTGCCGCGACGGCCCGTTGCTTCTCCGCTTCTCGCCCTTGCCCTGCTTTTGATTTCAGTGGCCCTCCACAGGGGATCTGACTGGTTACAGACACGGGCCAACCCGAGCGGCGCTTCGTTCAAGCTGTGGGAAATCGCTGCTCTTATCGTCACAATTCTGTTGCCGCTCGTGGTGGCTGTCCGCCTCGAAAGGCTGGAGGCGAGGAGTGCTCTTTACGTCCTGCGTCCGGCCTGGCACCGCTCTATCCTGGCTATTCTGGTTGGATTTGCCTTCGCGCTCGCCTTCAACGGCCTCTGGCCACGCATTGTCAGACCTAGTGCGCAATACCTCGAGGAGACTCGTAACTTCATTCGCTACAACGGAACGGCCGAATTGGTGTTCGTCGTCCTTCTAGTCATCGTGGTGGCCCCGCTGGCGGATGAGCTGTTCTTTCGTGGCCTGCTGTTGCGATCCTGGTCAGCGCGCTACGGGACTGTGGCTGCGGTTTTGTCCACTGCGCTGGCTACTGCTTTGTTTCATGCCTGGGAGCCTTTCAAACTCGGCCATGCCTTCGTCATGGGTGTTGTCTTTGCCGTGGCCGTCGTGTGGACCCGCAGCGTGGTGACAAGCTTGCTCCTTCATGCCTTACTGAATGCTCTGGCTCTTCTGCCGGGTGCCGCTCCGTGAGCGACAGCCCGAGAACGGCCTCAGCGTCTCCCTGAGGCCATCTTCCTCGCCTCTGGCAGGCGCCGCAAGCGAAGCATGCTCCAGATGCCGAACACCGGGCCGAGAGACAGGGCGGTGAAAGCCCACTGCCAGCCCACCCGACTCACCAAGGATGGGATGAGGCGGATGGTGACCAGTGTCAGCAGAAAGCCGAGGCCGGTCTGCATTGTCAGAGCCGTGCCCACATAACCTGGGTCGCTCAACTCGCTTACGGCAGTGCTGAACTGGGCACTGTCCGCTACCACTGCAAATCCCCACACGAGAGACAGCGCCGTGAGCGCCATCGGCGAGCCGAAGAGAAAGCCGGCCGCGACAGCACAGCTCCCCGAGATGACCAGGCTCAACGTCGAAACGGAAGTGCGCCCCCAGCGATCGGCCAGGAATCCTGCCGCCACGCTTCCCAGTCCTCCGACGGCGATCACGGAGAATCCGGCCAGTCGAGCTGCCGTGTCGCTCCATCCCGCTTGTCGATAACTGGCCAGAAGAAACAGCGGCGTCCATGCCCACATGGCGTACAGTTCCCACATGTGACCGAGGTAGCCGAAGTTGGCCAGACGAACCGCAGGGTCGCTGACGGCTCGACCAGCGTAACGCCAGTCGAAGCGGAAGGCGGGGGGCAGCAAGGGTCCCGGCCGGACCAACCAGCCGGCGATCGCCGCCGCCGCCAGCGCCGATACCGAAGCGGCGAGAAGAACGGGTCGCCACGGAGGCAGACCGGCCGTGCCTCCAAAGATCGGCAGGGCATTGAACAGATGGGGCCCGGCCGAGCCCACTGTCAGGGCCCCCACAAGCAGGCCGATGCAGAGCCCGCGATCTTCCCGGCACCACGTCGCCATGATCTTCATCGCCGGCGGATAGACTCCGGCGAGGGTGACTCCGGTGAGGAAACGCAGCACCAAAGCCGGCGCCGGGTGATGCACGAAAAGTGCAATGGCCGCGTTGAAGGCGGCGCCCGCTAATGCACTGAGAGAGATCAGGTGCTGAGAAGGCATGCGGTCTGCCAGATTCAGTGCCGCACTCAAAAGCGCACCTACGACAAACCCAATCTGCACGCTCATCGTCAGCCACGACTGCTGCCCGGCGCTGAGTCGCCATTCGCTGGTCAGTTGCGGCACGACGGCTGAGGCAGAGAACCACAGCGCCATCGCTAGCAAGCCGGCGATCGCCAGGAGCCAGAGATGGGTCCATTTTCTGTCCATCTGTTCCTCGCGGTGCTTTCGTGCTCTGTTGTGTTTCACCCTGCCGCGGCTCAACGCACCCGGCAACGACTCTTCACTACCCGCACAGGCGGACCGCCATGACATCATTTTGCCGCAGACTCCTGCCTCTCCGTGCGGGGGTGTGCATGGAAGATACAACGGCAAGGACCGCAAATCCAAGTCTCATTTGATGGAGGACGGCGAGTAGCGTGCGAGTGGTCCGGAAACCTCTCGTACGCGGGGGTGTGCCATGGCTTAAGAAGATCTCCTCACGGCATAACGCAGAGGATTTCAGAGAGCTGCAACCTTCAGCTTCCGAAAATCGTCAATAAAGGGAACGCGGGGAAGGTGGGAACTGTAGATGGGGGGCTGCGATCTCGGGCGAGACCATACTTCACCCCTCAGCATTCGACTCGTATGGAAGCGGCTCATCGGAAGCGACGGCCGTCTTACTACGCTACGAATCGACTAGGCAGCTATGAAGATCAGGTCCGGCTCTCTCGGAAGTTTTGCTGGTGGCTTGGGGAAGCGCTTCTGGCGCCTACCCGAAGGGGACAGCGCGACTCCGATTACGGTGTGGTCGGGGAACCAGATGAGAGGCGCAGGCCTTAACCGCGAAAGGAGGAGTAGCGGCGTGTTGCTTAAAGAAAAAATCAGAATGCTTCGGCAAAGAAGGGGGATGACTCAGACGCAACTGGCAGAGGCCTCGGGGGTCAACTCATCGACCATCTCTCGTATCGAGAACGGCCTGGTGAGCCAAGTGACGGTGGACACTCTCCTGCGTGTGGCACGTGCGCTGGAGGTGCCGGTGGATTACCTCTTGAGTGACCGCGATGCGATGGTGCCCAATGATCTGGTGCGTGTAGACACCACCGCGCAGTACATTCTCCGTCGCTACGAGCAGCTCTCTGCCAGGGGAAGGGAGCAGCTCAAGAGCTTCGTCCGCTTCCTTTCCGAACAAGAAGAATCGCATCCCTGATCTCTGGCGCTGGTGTGCGTGAACCTCTCGGTCCGATCTCAGGGGGCGGTGCGAGAGGTTCACCGCCGCTGCCTGCACTCGGGAAAGAGTGTCGAATCGGGGCCCTCCTCATCGGCTCGACCTTCTATCTGCACGGGGTTCCCGGCGCTCGTTCTCCTTTTGTTCCGTCTCCCAATCTCTACCACTTGCCGCTATCGTAGCGCAAACTCCTCTCCCTCGTATCCGCTTTGGCCCGAATCGACCTGCACGAGCACGAAAATCCCGTATGCGGCTGCAAAAAACTCTTGACATCAACGATCTGATTAGTTACTTTACTAAAAGATTAGTAGCAACCAGGAGCTACTACACGACGATTGGCTTTGGGGGGGCAGGTAATAGTATCGCAACGGGCGGTTGTATCCATCCACACGCAGGTGGTGAGACGATGAAGATGATGAAAAGAAAAACGCTTTCTGAGGCCGAATGGAACATCATGGAAGCCGTCTGGGACGCCGAGGCTCCTGTCTCGGTGCGAGAGGTGGTGCAGAAACTCTACCCGAAGGGGGAGAAGGCCTATACCACGGTGCAAACCTTCATGAACATCCTAGTGAACAAGGGGTACCTGAAGAAGCAAAAGATCGGCATGGTGAATTTCTACACACCGCTGGTGCCGAGAGAAAACGCCGTGCGCAAGGCGACTCAGACCCTCGTCTCCAGGATCTTCCACGGTTCGTTCGGTGCACTGGCAGCATACCTGGTCCACTCGGATGCGCTGTCACCGGAGGAGATCAGTGAGTTGAAGGCCATGATCGCCAGGAAAGAAGCCGAAATGAAGGAGCGGCGTCATGACTGAGTGGCTGCATTCCATCTCGGCGGTTTGGTTGCAAGGGATGCTCCTGCATACCGTGCAAACCTCCATCTTCGTGTTGCTGATCTGGGCTATCGACCGGGCGTTCCGGCCTGGCGCGGCCTTTTCCTATCTGCTCTGGTTGCTGGCTCTGGTCAAGGCACTTGTGCCTCCGATCCTGCAGATTCCCCTGCCATGGCCGGCCCAATCCGCACCGCTGTTGTTGACACCTGAGGCTTTCCAGCCCGCGACCATCGCTGTGGGACCATCGCCGGCGCAGATGGCGTGGTGGAGCTTGTCGACGGCGACCTTGCTGATTTGGGCGGCGGGCGTGTTCCTACTTGCGGCCCTTCTTTTTCTCAAGAATTTTGGAATCACTCGGTCGTTGCGTCAGGGTGTGGCGTTGCGTGGCACCGTCGGTACGTTCCTGCCGGGGTACGACGGTGAGTCGATGGGGAGAATCCCGGTGTATGAGTCGTCTTGGATCGCTGCACCGATGCTGCGGGGGTTGATTCGCCCTCGCATCTATCTTCCGGTGACATGGAGGAATTGGTCCGAGAACGAGCTCCGTCTTATCTTGCGCCATGAGGTCGCCCACGCCCAGCGCCGCGACCTGTGGGTCACACTCTTGCAGCTCTTCATGATCACCCTGTTTTTCTTCAATCCCTTTGTGTGGCTTGTGTCCAGCAAGCTGAACCGCTACCGGGAGCAGGCCTGCGACGACCTGGCGTTGAGCCAATGTGGCGGCTCCCCGGTCGAATACTGTCGGACGTTGTGCGCCTTTCTGCAGAAAGGCCCGCGGCGTAGCGAAGCAGCCTTCGCCGCGCTCTATTTCTTTGAGTCGGCGCGGATGCTCAAAGAACGGCTGCAGTATCTTCTCCACAAACAGGAGGACTCGGTCATGCGTCGGTCAGCTACCCTCCGCGTGATCACGCTCGCTTTCATCGGAATGGCGATGGTGGCGCTGTCGTGGCAGTGCGCTCAGAAAGCAGCCCACGGGCCGATCCTGGCACCAGAAACCGTCAGCCAGGAGGAAAAGGCGCTCTCCTCAGAGCGGGGCGAGAGTGCAAAGGTGTTGACACCTGACGATGTCGTCGCACTTGGATTTGTCCGGTATGATACGCCACCCAAGCCGATCGGTGGTTTTGAGGCGATCCAGCGAAACCTCAGGTATCCCGAAATCGCTCGCAAGGCCGGCATCGAAGGCCGGGTTGTTCTGTATGTCCACGTGAATGAGGATGGGCGGGTTGCAGAGACCCGAGTGCTGAAGTCGCTCGGCGAAGCCGGCTGTGACGAAGCCGCCATGGCGGCGGTCAAGAGCGTGCGCTGGAAGCCGGCCACCAGGGACGGAAAGCCGGTGAAGGTGTGGGTGGCGATCCCGATTATCTTCAGGTTGAACAAGAGTGGCCCCGCATCTCCGCCAGCCGGCGTGGCTCCGCCTCCGCCCCCGGGTTCGTCGATTCAGGAGCAAGAGGGCGTGTTCGTGCCCTATGACCAGCCGCCCGCGCCGGTCGGTGGTTTTGCAGCGATTCAGGGCCATCTGAAATACCCGGAGACGGCTCGCAAGATGGGCATCGAGGGACGGGTGATCCTGAATGTGCTCATCGATGAGAACGGTCGCGTTGCAGGGACCAAGGTGTTAAGATCGCTGGGCGAGTCAGAGTTCAGCGACGCGGCTGTCAAAGCCATCAAGAGCGTGCGCTGGAAGCCGGCCATGCGGGCAGGCCAGCCGGTGAAAGTATGGGTGGCCATACCGGTGATTTTCAGGCTGAACAAGGTGAAGGACCGCGATCTGGCGCCCAACATCCCTCCTTCTGAACCGCCGGGCAAGAACAGCAACGGTGGTGTCTCTCAACCCTACAACGATGCCGGGGTGGCGCGGGCTGGAGCCACGGGCAAAATCGTCGGCAAGGTTGTCGATCTGAAGACGGGAGAACCTATCCCGGGGGCCAACGTCTCGGTGGTCGGCACAAACCTCGGTGCGGCCACGGATCCGGCGGGCGGGTACGTGATCGTCAACGTGCCGCCGGGCCGGCATGACCTGCAGGTGAGCATGATCGGATTTCAGAGATGGTTGACGCGAGGCGTCGTTGTGGCGGCTGGAAAAACGATTCGCATCCCTGTCAGACTTCGGGTGGATCGCTAGGCGCTAAGGAGAGGACTTCCGTACCTGGGCGGTCGCGGGAACCGAGCGGCAGCTACGGGCAAGCGGCGGAACGGCGGTGGCTGAGCACATCTTTAGGTATCGACCCTCGAAGGTGAAGAATTTCCCCAAGAATCGAGATAGCGCGATCCTCTGGCTGCTGCTGGGCTTCGCCGCTGTTCTGGTCAATCTCGGCTGCAGCCGGTACGTCATCCGCCGACCGCCTCCAGACCGCGACGCCTGGTCTTCTTTCCGCCATGATATGCAGAATACCGGTTTCACGGCGCAGGGGCTTCTGCTCCCCATCCACCTGGCCTGGCTTTTTCGCACACCCGCCGTCATCCGGACCTCGCCCGCGGCTGCCAACGGGCGCATCTACTTCGGTGACTGGTTCGGAACTCTGTATGCGCTTTCGACCGGCACGGGGGAGGAACTCTGGCGGTTTGAGATGGGCGCATTGATCACCTCTTCGCCGGCTGTGGCCGACGACTTTCTTGCCTTTGGTGCGTGCGACTCCAGCCTGTACATGTTGGAAGCTGAGACAGGTCGCCTTCTGTGGAGCTTTCGCACCTCGGAGCTGGTGATTTCTTCCCCAAAAATAGTTGGAGACGCGGTCTACTTCGGATCCCGGGATGGCAGCGTCTACAGCCTGAACCGCCGGAGCGGTCGGCTGAGGTGGAAATTCCCCACTGGCGGGATCGTCACTTCCTCGCCGGCGATCTCAGGCGATCGGCTCTACATCGGCTCGGGAGATGGCTCTCTCTACTGCCTGTCGCTGCGCAAGGGAAAGCTGCTGTGGAGATTCGAGGCGGGCCGTACCGTGGCTGCTTCGCCCGTTGTCGGTGGTGACAGGGTCTACGTGGGTTCACTGGCAGGCTGGTTTTACGCCCTCGACGCACGCTCCGGGGCATTGGTTTGGAAGTTCCAGGTCGGCGATGAAATTCACTCCTCTGCTGCTCTCTCTGGCGGGGTGCTCTATGTTGCCAGTCTGGCCGGACGGCTGCACGCCGTCGACGCCGACTCGGGCCGGCAACTCTGGCGTTTTGAGACTGCAGGTCCCATCATCTCGTCGCCGGCCGTGGATGACAGGTACGTCTACCTGGCTTCGTTTGACCGGCATCTTTATATCCTGGACAAGACCGACGGGCGCCAGGTCTGGAGTTTCGAGCTGCGCGGCACCCCCTACGCTTCCCCTGTCCTTTACCGTCGCAGTCTGTTCATGGCCACGGAAGGGGGGATGCTGTATGCCTTCCGCGGAGACCACGCCACTGGCCGGTAGCACCGGTTCTGCCAAGCCTTCCTCTACTCAAACAGCTCCGCCTGCCTGCCGCCGTCTCTGCGGAAGAAAGAAGTCGACAGGTCCAACCGCTTTGTGGCCAGCCCATACTTCCTGCAGCTCATCTCAAACAGCCGGGTGATCGATTCAGCTCGGACGCCCTCGCCGGTGAGTCGGCAACCGAAGCGGGGATCGGACAGCCGGCCGCTCCGGACATCCTGGATTGCGTGGATCACCCTGTCGGCCCGATCGGGGAAAGCTCTTCTGAGCCAGTCCACGAACAGTCCTTTGATGGAATAAGGCAGTCGCAGCATGAGGTAGGCGGCGCTGCGGGCCCCGCGTGCGGCAGCCTCCCGAAGGATGGACGGCAGCTCATGGTCATTGAGGCCGGGAATCACCGGGGCGACATTGACGGCCGTCGGGATGCCGGCGGACGCTAGACCTGCGATCGCCTCAAGCCTGTTCTGCGGAGAGGAGGTTCGAGGCTCCATGGTCCGTGCCAGTCGATTGTCGAGGGAAGTGATGGACAGGGTCACCCGAACGAGGTTCATTCGGGCAAGTTCCTGGAGGATGTCGAGATCGCGCAGAACGAGGGCATTCTTGGTGATGACGGACACCGGGTGGCGGTAGCGAAGGAAGACCTTCAGGCATTTCCGGGTGAGCCGCAGTTTTCTCTCGGCCGGTTGATAACAATCGGTGTTTCCAGAGAGACAAATTGGCTGCGGCTTCCACCGGCGCGAACGCAGGATTTGCTCGAGGAGACGAGGTGCATCCGGCTTGACCAGAATCTTGGTTTCGAAATCCAGCCCAGCGGAAAAGCCGAAGTACTCGTGGGTGGGTCGGGCATAGCAGTAGATGCAGCCATGCTCGCACCCGCGATAGGGGTTGAGGCTGTAGGTGAAGGGGACGTCGGGGCTGTCGTTTCGGGAGAGGATTTCTTTAGAGTGGTCATGAAGAAACTCGGTGTTGGGGCGATGACTTCCTTCGGTTTCCAGCCACTCGGCGTCGACCTCAATATCAAGGCGCTCGAAGCGGTTGGCCGGATTGAGCGGCGTGCCGCGTCCTTTGATGGCAGGAGGTGTTGTGGGTGGGATGGTGGTCTCCATGGTCTCGCACCAAGGCCTTGGGAGTGCCGGTATGCTGTTCGAAGATAAACAAGTGTTCACCAAAAGTCAAGCGCATTCTATCTTCGCGATGAAGGTCGAGATGGAGGAGGCATGCTTTCAGGGCTCGGTCCGTGGTTGGCTCGGGCGCCCAGGGTTTCACCTCGGTTTGTTGGATCGTGCTGCCTCGGGGCGCGGATTTCGCCCGCGGCGATCCGTTTGAACGGTGGCGAGCTCAGCCCTTTCTGGTCTCAGCGAGGATGTGCTTCCGTCTTTCCTTCGGAAACCTTTCAATGGCGTACCGCAGGGCTGTCCGCGGAATTCGTGGGCCGCGGGCAAGAAGAAAGCGCTCCAGCCGCTCGGGGTCCGTCTTTCCCGCTTCTCGCAGCAGCCAGCCGGTGGCTTTGTGGATGAGATCTTCGCTGTCACCGAGGAGGGACTCGGCGATGTCGTACGCGGTGTCGAGATGGTCGCCGCGGCGAGCCAGGGGCACGAGCGACACCGCTGCAGCCCGGCGAACCCAGAGGTTCGGCGACCCGGTCCACGTCTTGATTTCGGTCACCAAGTCAGGATGTGTCTGCAACAGGAGGGCAAGGACGCCGATGGCGAGGCCGTCTGTTGCCGCCCAGTTGTCGCAGTGGTTTTCCTCGAGCCAGATTGCGGCCGTGGCGAACAGCTCGCGATCGAATCGCCGGTGGAACCTGGCAAGAAGAAGGAAACCGATAGCCTTGGCTTCGAGCTGCTTCTCTCGTACCATGAGATCGCAAAACTCGACAGCCTCGTCCGTTGACCACTGCTTCTTGACTCTGGCGAACAGCGCCTTTTCGATTTGCCGCACCTGTGGCATCTTTACGCCATAGAAGTGGACCTGTTCATCTGGCTTGAAATAGGAGCGGCTCTGGTCGGCAGCCTTGGGGTCGGCGGCTTCCTCGAGCCGGGCGATGGCCTGACCGACGAGTTGCTCCGGGGTGACGGTAGGATTCATCGGGTTGTCTCCTGTCTTCAACTCAAGTTCAAGTCTAGAAGCTGAAGCCCGCTGAAGCGGACTGGTGCGTGCTGAGCTTGTTTTAGGGGTTAGGTAGGAAAGCCCGGAGCGGCTGGTTCGGTCCGTGAGAAGAGGAGATCATCTCTTTTCTCACCGCGGAGCCCGCCAAGAAGGCGCCGAGACCGCAAAGTGAAAATCCGGCCCAGAAACGACGCCCCGCAATCCGCAATCCCAAATCCGAAGTCACCATGTCCATGTCGCGTCTCCCATCTCCCATCAACCCTCTCCCATCCTTCCGCAATCCCCGCGCCTCACCACTCGACCTCATCCTCCCACGACTCCCATTTCTCCGCCGCACTTCGGACGAGCTCACCGCTGGGCTGGAAGGTGTAGAAGCTGTTCACGAAGCTATGCCACAGGTCGCGATCGTCGAGCCGCAGCCGGGTCGCTTCCACAAAGGAGAAATGCACTCGTTTGGAGCGAATACGCAGCACCGCCCAGCGGGCGTCGGTCGACAGAAGGCGTGGCTGATTCCCTTCTTGCCAGGCATAGTCGATCCGGCCCGACTCGAAGGTGTAGCGTGGCCGCACCTGGCGTTCGAGGATCTCCATCTCCAGGTTCAGCCTGGCCGAAACGATCACGGTCTCCCCGGGCTTTTCGATGCGGACGCCGACTCCGTTCGGGTAGGAGTTTGGCTTCACAAAACGGATCGACCGAATCTGCTGCCTGGCGTCGCCCCCGATGTTGGTGGGGATCAGCACCGTGGTGAAAGCGACACGGTCGCCGCGCCGCATCGAGTCGGTCACCGCCTGGTAGACGACCAGGTCATGGTCCTTGGCAAAGCTCCAGTTGTAGAGCGGCTCGACGCCCTCTCGCTTGCCGCTGCTGTCGGGGAACAGCATGACGAGCGCTTCGGTTTTGGGGTTGATCCAGCGCCCCGGTCGGTCGCCGATCTCGCGGATGCGGGTTTCGACCCAATGCTCGCCATCATCGAGCACTTCCTGCGTATGCCAGAGATTCGCCAGGGTAAACAGCCCCTTTTTCAGGATCTTGACCGCGTCGAAGATCACAAAGAGGTTTTCATCCTTCAGATAAGTGACCACGCGGTCCCACTGGTAGCCGCGGTCGCGATCCACGACACGGGTGCGACTGACATCCTCTTTTTCGAACGTGTAGAAATGCAGCTTCTCGGAATGGACGATGCGATGGTTCTCTTCACGGCGAAGGAAAGGCATCAGCCGGTAACCCTGGGGCGGCGACTCACCCCTGCGCACCACCAGGCGGTTGTGGTAGAAATCGGCTCTCTCGAAGTAGGTCGGGTAGTCGAGAAGGACATTGCCATTGGCGATCAGCGGGCCGAAATTGTTCTCGTCGGAGTGGCCATGATGCGGCTTTTCGGTCTCCACCGGAATCGTGTTGATGAGATACTCCTTGGGCACGCGCCCGAACTCGTCGCCGTTGCGGTAGTTGAGAAGCGCGAAGGTGGCGGTCGAATCCCAACCCGAGCGGAAGACGATCTTCTTCCCGAAGAGGTCTTCGAGAACCTCGGTGCTGCCGTCGGCCGGCGGCTGTGGCTGCACACGATCATCCGTCCACAGCGCAGCGTTCATAAACCCGAGGGTGTTCAGCTTGTCACTCTGCGGATCGTTCCAGTAGGCCCGGAACAGGCGCTGTGCGGCATACTTGAGCTGCGGATCGCGGTACACTGTGGCGCCTTTCTCCAGGATAGCGACGTACCGGGTGGTTAGATCCCAGAAGCCATGGTTGTCACCATACTGGGCCAGGTAGCCGAGGGGCGTCTGGAGTTGAGCCAGATAGCGGAAATAGTAGCGCATCAAGGGACTTTGCCAGACAGCATCGTCGCCAGCGATGTCGATATACGTCAACAACCCATCGAGCCAGACGGCGTTGTAGATGTGGGCGTCTTCGATAGTCCAGCCGGTGAGGCTGGAGTTGGCGATGCGGCGGCCCAGTCTGTCCCACTTCGAGGCGTCAGGATGTTGCGGAACGGCCTTGGCGGCGGCCACCAGCCCGGCGGCTCGCAGGATGGCGCGGTTCATCGGACCCCACTCGTGATAGCGGAAGACATAGCTGGCGGTCTCGGCGATGTTCTGTTCGATCTCCGCCCGCTGCTGCGGCCCGACAACGCCGCTCTCCTTGATCCAGAGATAGGCGCGGACATACGGCAGGAAGTGGAAAAAACTGGTCAACGGCGGCAAGCCGTACTGGTACTCTTTGTGCAGCTTGCGGTATTCCTTTGGGAACAGCTCCCTGAGTCGTCCGACATCGAGCAGCACCTGGAGCGCCTCCTCGGCGTAGCGCCGGTCCCCCGTCTTTTGGTAGATATAGCCGTCGGCCTGGGCCAGCTCTACGGTGAAACGCGGCACTCCCCAACCAGCGAATCGGGAAGGTACATAGCGGGCCTTCCAGTCGGCCAGCCGCCGAGGATACTCGGCGGACAGGCGGTCACGGGACTGTTGAACGAGGCGAGAGTAGTCCTCTTTCGTGGCTGCAGACAAAGCGGAGGTGAGGAGAAGCAGGACGATGAGGCTCCCGAATTTGCGCGCTTCCATGGTCGAATCTCCTCTCTGCTTTGGGTATCCGAAAGCGAATGGTTTGCTGAGGCGGCTGCATGATACGGTTTCTGGGCCAGAAAGTCAAGCCGGAAGACTGCTGCGCGGTGGTCGAACCGCCGGAGCCGGATTCGGCCGCGAGGATGGCAGTGGGTTGTGAGGAATTGGAAGCTGTGGGCGCGTGTAAACCTTCGGCGCTCTGATGCCGTCTTAAGGTGCGAAAGGGAACCCTATGATAGAAGACGAGCAGCGCCTTGTCGAACTCGCGCGAAGCGGCCAGTTGGCGGCGTTCCGGACGCTGGTCGAACGCTACAAGAAGAGGGTCTATGGCCTTGCTCTAGACCTGACAGGAAATCACCATGACGCCGAAGATCTGTCTCAAGAGGTGTTTATCAAGGCCTATCGATCTCTGGGAGCTTTTCGCGGGGACGCGAAGCTGGGTTCGTGGCTGTATCGCATCACGGTCAACATGGCGATCAACAAGCGGCGAAGGAGAGCGTTCGCGGCGCTGATCTTCAGGGATGACCTCGACCGCCCCACCGCCGGTCAGGATCTGTCTGCTTCAGGAGACGCTGGCGGGGATCCGGAGCGCAGCGCCGAGTCGGGTCTGATCCAACTCCATGTCGAACGCGCCTTGCGCCGCTTGCCGCCGAGGCAGCGGGCCGTATTCGTGTTGCGTCATTACCACGACCTGCCTCTCAAAGAGGTTGCCAGCGTCCTCAGCGTCTCCGAGGGTACGGTGAAGAGTCTGTTGTTTCGCGCTATTCGAAGGCTACGAAAAGAGCTGTCTTTCTACCGCCAAGATCTCGGGTTGGAGGAGTCGAAATGAGTGGCTGCCGGGAATGTCACGGGCTTTTTGTCGGAGCTCTTTACGGTGAACTCAGCGATGACCAGAAGAGGCGCTTTGAAGATCACTTGCACAGTTGCAGGGAGTGCAGCCGTGCCTTTGCTGAGTATCAATCCGTGCTCGGCATCATGGGCCAGCGCCGGCGCGATATGCCAGATGAAGCTTTCTGGGAAAGCTTCTGGCCGCGGCTTGCCGCTCGCCTGAAACACACGGCGCCTGTGGCGGAGCCGCTACGGCAACGCTGGCGGCACTGGTTGCGGCACGTCCAGCCCATGCCTGCCTGGAGCCTGCGTCTGGCCGCCGCGGTGGCTCTGGTTGGTCTGGGGCTGCTGCTGGGCAGAGTGTACTTCGGAGCACCTCCGTCAACGACCTCTGAGTGGACCAGAAAGGGTTCTGCCAGTAGGACAGAGGCCCAGCCTGCCAGTGCTGTGGAGCTGCGGGCGCAGCGCTACATCGAGCGCTCGAAAGTGCTTCTCCTGGGTCTGGTGAATTTTGATCCCAAGACGGAGGATCCGGCCGTTCTCGACCTGAGGCGGCAGCAGCAGGTCTCACGTGTGCTCGTGCGGGAGGCGGCTGTCCTCAAGAGCGAGCTGAGCGGTCCAGACCAGCAGCGACTGCGGCGGCTTGTCGAGGATCTCGAGGTGATTTTGCTCCAGATTGCCGGTATGGAAAGCAGGTACGACCTTCCGGCGATCGACCTGGTGAAGAGCGGCGTGGACCGGCGGGCGATTCTGCTCAAAATCAACCTGGAAGAAATGCAACGGATGGGTTCGCAGGACAGCACCAGGCGACGACCTGCAAGCAAGCCGAATATTTAATTGGGAGTATCGATCATGAGGCGAAGGTTCGTGGTTGACGCCATCCTCGCTGTTGTTCCGTTCCTTTGGCTGGCCGCCGGCACCACCTGGGCCACCCCGCCGACGCGGGTGGAGACACAAGACAAGGCGGCTGTCGCCTATCAGCAGGCGTACAACCTTGTCCTCGACGAGAAGTGGGATGAGGCTCGCAAGGCCTTCGAGGAGTTCATCAAGCAATTCCCCAAGAGCCCATATGTCGACGATGCGCGCTTCTGGCGCTGCTACTCCATGGAAAAGCTCGGCGTCTCGCTCGAGCAGGTCTTCGACTGTTATCAGGCGTTCGTGAAGAGCTACCCTCGAAGCAAGTATGCCGACGATGCCAAAGCCAACCTCATACGGATCGGCCAGCGGCTCGGGAAAGCCGGCAAGCCCGAGTATGAGGCCTTGGTGTCCTCTATGCAGCGAAGCGAGAACGATGAGATCCTACTTGCCGCACTCTACGCACTGCAAAACGTCGGTGATGAACGTGCTCTCAAGGCGATTGAGGACCTCTACGATCGGTCCTCGAGCAGTAAGTTGCGGCGGAAGATCGCCTACGTGCTGGGAAACTTCGACTCTCCGAAAGTCGTGGCCAAGCTGGCCGAAATCGCCCTCAAAGATCCCGATGGCGGCGTGCAGAGGTCGGCGGTCTATGCTCTGGCCAACCACCGCGACAAGGAAGCGATCCAGGCGCTGAAGAGGGTCGTGCAGTCCAAAGCCGATGCTTCGGTGCGCAAGGCCGCCCTCTACGCCCTGGGCAATGTCGGTGATCCCGACTTGATTCCGTTTCTCAGCGAGATTGCTCGTACTTCTACAGATGCTGCTCTGGCCAGGGCAGCGACCTATTCTCTGGGCAACATGAGCGGCAAAGAAGTCTCTGCGGCGCTTCGGCTGGTGCTCAAACAGGCGAGGCTGGCTGCGGTGCGCAAAGCTGCCCTCTACTCCCTTGCCAATCGCCAGGACGCCACGGCGTTGTCGGTATTGAGGTCCGTCGCCTTGAACGATCCGGATTCTGACCTGCGTCGAGCCGCGGTCTACGCCATTGCCAATATCGAAGGCGATCAGTCGGTCAAGGTTTTGCAGGAGGTCCTCAAGACCAGCAAGGACCCGAAGGCACAGGAAGCGGCCCTGTACGCCATTGGCAATCATGGTGGGCCCGATGCCAAGAAGATTCTTCTAGAAAGCGCGCTGGGCAGCCTGAATCCGCGGGTGGCGAAAGCCGCAGTCTACGCCCTCAGCAACCTGCTGCGATCAGGCGAGACCGATGTGCTGCTGCAGGTGCTGTCCAAAGCTCGCTTCCCGGAGGTGAGAAAGGCCGCCCTCTATGCCATCGGCAATGAGGGCGGAGAGGAGGCGGTGGCGGCCCTGTCCCAAGTGCTGCGTACCGAAAAGGAGCCGGATCTGCGTCTCGCGGCTGTTCATGCCCTGGGCAACATCGGCACCGATGCAGCCGTGCCGGCACTTCTGGAGGCCGTCAGGAAGGACCCCTACGTCAGGGTGCGCACCGCCGCCGTGCAGGCTTTGGGGCAGATCGGAACCCCCAAAGCACAGGAGGCGTTGATGCAGGTTCTTGAAGGGAAGGGGAACCAGTAAGGGGTGGGGCGGATCGTGTGTTGGACGTGCGGGTCCATCTGGGTGAGTCGCTCAACAGTAGGAGTTCACAATGCGTGTTGCCAAGGGGCTGAGTTTCGTTGCGATGCTCCTGCTTTTCCTGGAAGGAGCTGCCATGCCGTTGAATGCCCAAACGGTCATTCATCACCCCCGACCGAACGAGCCATTGCGGCAGCGTTGGGACTGGGCCTTGCAGCAGCCGGCACAGCTCGGCTGGCGCGACGGTTTCTGGGTCGGCTACGCCATCCAGCGGTGGATGGAGGAAAATTCCTACGTCGGCAGCTTTCGATGGCCGCCACGCGGTGAGGACGTTCCACTGGCGGCGGTCATTGATCCGTCGATGGTGGGCGAGGGGCGACCGGAAGCATCCGAAGAGGACATGGTGCGCCGCGCTGCTGAAAAAGCGTTGCGGAACCTCAGGGAGCACCAGCAGCCCGCAGGCCTGGTGCTGAAAAAAGTCGCCCTTCTTTTCAGGTTTGACGCCGGCGACAAAAACCTCCGCGAGATCAAGGTCAGCAATGTCTCCATGCATGTGGATCTGGCCGGGTTGCCGCTGCTCTGGCTTGGAGAGGCCGGCGACTCGCAGAGCGTCGGGCTGTTGGCAGAGCTTTATGACGATGCAAGGCAGGCGGAGGTGCGGGAGGGATTGATCTTCGCGATCGGCGTGCATGAGAGCGACGCGGCCGTGGTACCTTTTCTGGGCCGTGTCTTGGCCTCGCAAGCCGGTGACTCGGTTCGTGAGAAAGCCGCCTTTTCGCTGGGAGAGCATGGCGGCAAAGGGGCACTGGAGCTATTGCGCACCACAGCCCAATCAGATCGCTCCGAGGGCGTGCGCGAGAAGGCCGTGTTCGCGATCAGCATGATCGGTTCAGAAGCTGCAGTGGACGTCCTCATCGATCTGGCTCGAAAAGGTTCGACCGAAGAGGTGCGCCGGAAGGCGATCTTCTGGCTCGGACAAAAGGCATCGGAGAAGGCCGCTGCTTCGCTTGAACGTGTCCTCTTCGACAGCGAGACGACAAAGGTGCAGGAGCAGGCCGTGTTTGCGCTGGCGCAGATGCCAGACCATCGCGGCATTCCTGCTCTGATTCGCGTCGCCAGAAGCCACCCCAACCCGAGAGTGCGGAAGAAGGCGATTTTCTGGCTCGGCCAGAGCCGCGATCCCCGAGCGCTGCAGGCGCTGGTGGATATCGTTCGCGGGAAATGACCGCCACGTTGCCGGATTTGCGAACCCGCAGAGAGGAGGATTTTCGAGATGAGACATGTGACTGTCATGATCGTCGTTCTCATTCTCTCATACCTTGCGGCCTGGCCGGTGCAAGCGCAGCACAAGTCTGACGCTCCGAGGTCGGTTGCTGTGGACACCCTGTTCGACTCCTTGCCGGTGCTCGAAGGGCTTGATCTCTCAGGACTCAAATTCGCTCTCGAAAGGCTGGGGTTTTCGATGCAGGCTCTTCGCGGCAACCTGTCTCTCCTGGGAGAGGTTACAATCCCGCCAATCGAGATCCCTGAGATTCAAATCCCACCCATTCAACTCCCGGATTTGGGCGCAAACCTGAATATGCTGGCCTCCAACCCTTTTGGTGACTTGGACGAAGAAGACCGGCTTCGGCTCGAAGCTCTGCGAGCGATCGCCAACAGAAGCACGGGCGACGCGGTTCCTCTCTTGCAGCGCGTCCTGAGGGAGGAGAGATCTCCAGCCCTGCGGTACGAAGCTGTGCGCCTGCTCGGGCGCTTTGGCAGCGACAAGCGTGTCGTCCCCATACTCGGAGAGGTTGCCAGGAAGGACAAGAACATTGAGGTCAGAAAGGAAGCCATCTACCTCCTTGGCAAGAGTGGCGATCCGCGTGCGGTTTCGATCCTCGAGGAGATGGTGCGACAGTGAGACAGGCGCCGGGGCCTGGAGACTAGAAAGTGGGAATTGGGAACCGGGGGTATGAAAGCAACAAAAGCGACAACCACATACCTGCAGGTCTGTACGCATGAACACGGGAGATCAGCAGAGGCGGGGGAGCAGGCCGCTTCAGCTCTCCCTGGTGTCCCGTGATCCTCCCGATGAGTCCGCAGGAATTCCGCTCGCTGATCGCATTGCGACTGCGAGGCAACCTTCACGCCTGCTTTCCCGTATTCAAAGACAAAAAGATTCTCGCATGCAGAGATTCACATTTTCTGTGGAGCACAGATATGCTGATGAACCGTTGTGGAAAGAGCTTTAACCCCTTCGGCGTGGAGCTCGGAAAGATCGCGGACACAGCCGAGAGCAAGGCCTTTTGGCGTGCGGCAGTCCCTGAGAAGCCGCAGGTAGAGGGCACCCCCGCGTTCTTGAGAATGAAACGATCTTACCGTCGTATGCTCGAGGCGGCCACGCTGGTGTCCCTCGGTGTGATGCTCGTTGCGTTTCAGGTGATGCGCGGCATCTCCCTGAGAGACCTGGAAGCGAAAGTGGTGGACGTCAAGGTCGAAGTCATGGACATCCCGGTGACCGAACAGCTCCATCGTCCGCCGCCGCCGCCACGACCATTGGTGCCGATTCCGACCGAAGATGAAAGCGTGCCTGAAGACGCCACCATCGCTTCCACAAATCTGGACCTCTCAGATCTGCCCACTCCGCCACCGCCCCCCGCGCCTGTCGATGAAACAGCCTACACCTTCGTACCTTATGACTCACCGCCCACGCCCGTCGGTGGCTGGGCGGAAATCTACAAGTATGTCGTCTACCCGGAGCTGGCCATTCGCGCCGGTATCGAGGGGATCGTCTTTATCAAGGCCCTGGTCAACGAGAAGGGGATCGTAGAGGATGCCGCAGTGATGAAGAGTTCCGGGGCCAACGTCGGTTTCGAGGAAGCGGCTCTTCAAGCGGCGCGCAAAATCAGGTGGAAACCCGCGCTCCAGCGGGAGCATCCGATCAAAGTATGGATCGGTTTTCCGGTGAAGTTCAAATTGAGCGACGATATACGCGGCTAGCTGGAGAGCCGCCTACACCGCCGTGCAGGCGGCAACTACAGCTTCGGACCGGCGCTGGCCCAGGGCGACCTCGATTGTCCTGGGCTTTTTTGTGCCCAGGCTCGCCCTCTGCCCGCAAAGGCAGCCACTTCAGCAGTGGCTGTTGCAATTCTCATCCGGACGATGCAAATTGATCCATGCTCTTTCACCCAACGCCTTTCACCAGCAAAGAGGGCGCAACCATGGAGATTCATGTCGATCACGACTATGTCGCCAATACCCTGGCTGACCTGGTCCGCATCAATTCGGTCAATCCGTCTCTGGTGGCCGGCGCTCCCGGAGAAGCCGAGATTGCTACTTATGTGGCGGAATCTCTGCGCCGGCTGGGACTCTCTGTGACCGTGCATGAGCCGGAACCAGGGCGCGTCAGCACCGTCGGCCTACTTGAAGGAAACGCCACTGGGCGGTCACTCATGTTGAACGCACACGTCGATACGGTCGGTATTGAGGGGATGGCTGATCCTTTTTCGGCGGAGATCCGCGACGGCAGGCTGTTCGGACGCGGGGCATACGACATGAAGGGAAGCCTGGCAGCCTGCATGGGCGCGGTCAAGGCACTCGTGGACGCGAGAGTGTCGATGCCTGGCGATCTGCTGGTCGCTGCCGTGGCCGATGAGGAGTACGCCAGCATCGGCACGCAGGAGGTTCTCAAGCATTACCGGACCGACGGTGCGATTGTCACTGAGCCCACCGGCCTGGCGCTGTGTCTGGCGCACAAGGGCTTTGTTTGGGCAGAGGTGGAAACCATTGGCCAGGCCGCCCACGGCAGCCGCTTCGACCTGGGGGTTGACGCCATCATGCGAATGGGGCGTTTTCTCGCCAGGCTTGATACGCTGGAGCGGGACTTGCGGGCACGCACGGGGCACCCGCTGCTGGGGCCACCGTCGCTGCACGCCGCGATGATCGAGGGTGGTGCGGGGCTGAGCACTTACGCCGACCGCTGCTCCCTGAAAATCGAGCGCCGCACCATCCCCGGCGAAACCGAGGTGCAAGTTGCGGCCGAATTACAGCGGATCATCGACGAGCTGGCTGAGCTGGATTCGAGCTTCAAGGCCAGACTCTCCGTACTTTTCGTGCGCGACCCGTTCGAGGTTTCTGCAGATGCGCCGATCGTGCAAACGCTCGAAGCAGCCGTCAGACAGGTCATGGGCAGAGTGCCGGCTCGCGTCGGCGAGAACCCATGGATGGACTCGGCGCTACTCTCCGCTGCTGGTGTTGAGACCGTGGTCATAGGGCCGGCGGGAGGAGGCGCCCATAGTCATGAGGAATGGGTCGACCTGAAGTCGGTGGTCAACCTGGCCCAAATCTTGGCTCTGGCGGCCTGCGAATACTGCCGGTGAGACGACTTGGTCGCAAGCCTGGCGGTATGTGTAGGGGAGGTTCCCGGGGCTGACATCCGGCGCGATCTCGGTGCGATTCCGCCACAAGGCTTGTCGCGTTTAGTCCCGCTTTTGTACTATGATCTTGACAAAGTCGGAATAATGCCATATATTTCAATGTTAAATGGTTTGACATAAATCGAAATGCCATGGGGACGCACTACAGAGGCACAGCCGAAGAAGTCACCGCTCTCGACGCCTACATCAAGCTGGCGCGGGCTGCCGAATCTGTCACCGCCAGGTTGAATCGGCGAACGACTGCCGCAGGGTTGACGGTCAGCCAGTTCGGCGTTCTGGAGGCCTTGTATCACCTGGGGCCGATGTGCCAGCGTGATCTGGGCAAGAAGATTCTGCGCAGCAGCGGCAACATCACGATGGTGGTCGACAATCTCGAAAAGCGCGGCCTGGTGAGAAGAGAAAGGGAGGCCGCCGATCGGCGTTTCGTCACCGTTCATCTGACAGCCAAGGGCCGCCGTCTCATCGAAGAAATCCTTCCGCGGCATGTGCAGGCGATTGTCGAAGAAATGAGCGTACTCACCCCCGCCGAGCAAGAGGAACTCGGCCGCCTCTGCAAGATGCTTGGATTGCGCGATCGAAGTTGATCGACGGCCCGTAGCAAGGCTGCACCGTTGCGGCCGCTACCGCCGGTCATAGTGGAACCCCGGAATCCTTTACAACACAAGGAGGTACCCGATGGCAGAACCGAAAATTGCCGAAAAGCGTCCCGCCGTTCTCACCCTCGAGGCGGGGACCTACTACTGGTGTCGCTGCGGGCGCTCGCAGAACCAGCCCTTTTGCGACGGATCGCATTCCGGCACCGAGTTTACGCCTTTGGAGTTCACGCTCGACGAAGAGAAGAAGGTGGCTCTTTGCCAGTGCAAATACACTGCGAACCCACCCTACTGCGATGGGACACATAAGAACCTGTAGTGTTTGGACTAGATGAGGAGGGCCTCAATGTTTCGAAGAGTCCTTGTGATTCCGGTATTTGCGGCCGTTCTGGGCATCGGCCTGGCCTACGCCGCGGACACCTATCAGATCGATCCCGTGCACACGCACATCGGCTTTGCCGTACGTCATCTCGTTATCAACAACGTCAAGGGGGAGTTCACGGATTACTCCGGTACCATCGTCTACGACGAAAGCGACATCACCAACTCGTCGGTGGAGGTGACCATCAAGGCCGCCAGCATCAATACTGGCAATGCCAAACGAGACGCAGACCTGAGAAGCCCGAATTTCTTCGACGTCGAGAAATATCCGCTCATCACCTTCAAGAGCAAGCGCGTCGAGAAGAAGGGTGACGGCTACCGTCTCGTCGGAGACCTCACCATGCACGGTGTCACCCGCGAAGTTGCCATGCCGTTCAAGATCTTGGGAAAGATCAAAGATCCCTGGGGCAACACCCGCATCGGAGCGGAAGCCTCGTTGACTCTGGACCGGCGTGACTACGGCCTCAAGTACGCCAAGAAAATCGACGCCGGCGGGCTTGTCGTGGGTAACGAGGTGAAAATCGAGCTGAACGTGGAGGCGGTGAAGCAGAAGTAGAGGTGCAGCCTGTAGTGCATCCGCTTACCAGAAGGACTGGCGCACTCCGATCCGGGCCAAAGATGAAGCCGGGAAGAGGCGCACCCCGCACCACAGCGGGTCCTGCTACTGCATGTCCGCAAGATCGTGAGCAGCTGGAAGGAGGCGGCTACTGATAGGCCGCCTCTTTTTTGAGGTGGCTTCAGAACACGTACGCCGGACCGCATTGGACGCCATGGCGGTGGAGGAGAGGGCCCGCGGACCCCGCCAGTGCCATGGTCGGCGCAGCGTCACTCATACCTCAACGACTCCACCGGATCGAGTCGAGCTGCCTTGCGAGCCGGAAAGACTCCCGCCAGAAGTCCCATGCCGACCAGAATTCCGACGCAGATGAAGGCGATGGGCCACGACAGTCGCGGATTGGCCAAAAATTCAAGGGCGCCGCTCTTGTTTGGAATACTGCTGACGCCCTTGACGACTACCCCGGAGAAGAGAAGCCCGATGGCGCCGCCACTGAGCGAAATCAGGAGGCTTTCGAATACGAACTGGCTCATGATGTGACGCCGGCGCGCACCGACGGCCATCTTGATGCCGATCTCGCGCGTTCGTTCCCGCACCACCACATACATGATGTTGGCCACACCGACGCCGGCAACGAAAAGCGTGAAACCACCGACGACGCCGAGAAAAATTTCCATTCCCAAAGAGATTCGCTCGGTGATGCGTTCGTTTTCGATGAAGTCCCACATCGGCAGGGCACGTTCGTCCTTCGGATCGAATTTGTGGCGCCTTCCCATGACCTGCATGATCCTCTGCTTCACGAACACCGCCCGCGTAATGTCTCGCGGTCGTATGAGGAAATGGCTGACGTACCGTGGGCCGTAGATGGCCTTGAAGGTGGAAGCCGGAATGATGGCCCGTTGGGCATCTGGGCCGTTGTTCATGCTGGTTTGAAGTTTCTTCTGCATGACCCCGACGACGGTAAAGGGCAGACCGTCGATCATCAGAGTTCTTCCCACCGGGTCTTGCGTTTCGAACAGGGTCTTGGCGATCTCGTTTCCCAGGAACACGACCCGGCGCCTCATCTCTACATCGCGGCGGTTCAGAAAACGGCCGCCGAGAGTCGGGTACATGTGCCGCATCTCCTCGAAGGCCGGATCAACCCCTTCCATAAACGTCGTCGTCTTGTGATCGCCCACCTTCAGGGTGGTGCCCCAATGGCCGTAGGAAACGCTGGCCAGCTCGATTTCGGGTATACTGCGTTGGAGGAGAGTGAGATCTTCCTCGGTGAGACGGACGGGCCGCCCCTTGGGCAGACCCTGGTAGGTGAGGCTGGTCTCACCGCCGTAGATCATGAAGATCCGATCGCCGGCGTTGACCAGGCCGCTGATGAAGGTATGTTTCAGACCTTCGCCGAACGCCAGCAACAGCACCACAGCGATGGTGCCCCAGGTGATGGCGAACATGGTCAGAAAGGCGCGGGTTTTTTGCACCCTCAGGTCACCGAGGAATTCTTGCAGGAGGATTTTCCACATCAGTATCTCAGACACTCCACAGGATCGAGGTTCGCTGCCTTGCGCGCTGGAAAGAGCCCGGCCATGAAGGCGATGGCCGCCAGCAGAGCCATGGTGGCCGCCGCCACCGTGGCCGAAATCGTCGGTCGGCCGACATATTCCTGGATGGGAATCATGCCCAGCAGGCGGACGATCCCGACCGACAGAGCAAACCCCAACGCCGCTCCAAGACCGACGAGCAAGAAGGTTTCAGAGAAGAACTGCAGCATAATATCGCGCTTACGGGCGCCGACCGAGCGTTTGATGCCGATCTCGCGGGTGCGCTCGCGGACGACCACGTACATGATGTTGGCCACGCCAATGCCACCGACGGTCAGGGTGAAGCTGCCGACGATGCCCATGAAGAGATTGAATCCCAGGAAGAAGTAGCGGATGAACTTGTCGAATTCATTGGTGTCCCAGATCATCAGAGCATCCTTGTCGGTGGGGTCGAATTTGTAACGCCGGCCGAGCACCTGGTAGACGCGCTTTTCGACGGCATCCGAAGTCCGGGGGTCGGCAACGCGATAGATGATGTCGGCCAGGTACTTGTCGCCGAAGAGGGCGCGATGGGTACTGGCCGGAATAAAGATGCGGTCCTGATCGCGGGAATTGTAAGAAGAGTTCTGCGTCTTGTGCCGCATGACCCCGACCACCGTGAACGGCACTTGGCCGATGAAGACCTGCTTGCCGACAGCATCCTGGTCGCCGAACAGCAGCTTCTTGAGCTCATCCCCGAGAACGGCCACACGGCGCCGGAGCCGCAGGTCGATTGCGTCGATAAAGCGTCCGCCCGGCTCAGGAATGATGTTGCGCATGTCGCCGTAGACGGGATAAATGCCCGTGATATTCGGTGTTGCCGAGGACTTGTTCCGGCGCACCGGGGTGCTACCATTGCTATACTCGGGGCTGATCTGGATGATGTCAGGAATCTCTCGGCGAAGGATCGCCGCGTCTTCTTCACGGAGGTGGAGGCGGCGGCCGTCTGGGAAGCCCTGAAAGGCCTTGGTGGTTTTGACAGGAAACAGGATGACGATCCTGTCACCTATGCCGTGCATGTTCTTGCGGGCCTGCGCTTCGAAGCCGACACCGAAGGCCAGAAGCACCACGACAGCCACCGTGCCCCAGGTGATGCCGAGGGTGGTCAGGGCGGTGCGCAGGCGCTGGGTTCGGAGATCTTCGAAAAACTGCCGCAGGTTGACGGAGACATGCATGGTTCGATGGCCTATTCGATTTCCTTCACGGGTTTTTCCAGAACCAGGTCACCTTCCTTGAGCCCGGAAAGAACCTCGATGTTGATGGCGTCGCTGAGACCGGTTTGGATGACGCGCTCTTGAGTGGATCCATCCGGAAGCTGGACAGTAACTCGGGCTGTGTCACCCGAGAAGGTCACCAGGCGTTCGGGGATGATCAGAACGTTCTCTCTCTTCTCGATGATGATGTCGGCATTGGCCGAATAGCCTGCCCGCAGTACGGTGCCGTTGGTTTGGGTCAAGGTGATTTCCACAGGAAACACGGTGGCGTTGTCTTCCTTTTTCGCCTTCAGGGAGATTTTCGACAGCCTGCCCGCAATGCGCGTGTGCGGCAAGGCACCGATCTTGATCTCCGCCGGCATCCCTTCGCGCAGTCGGCCGACATCAATTTCATCCACCGTGCCCCGGAAAATCAGGTCCTTCATGTCCGCCATGGTCATCAGCACCGTGCCCTCCTGATAGGAGCTCAGCGGAACGACAGGATCCCCGACCTCGACCATCTTTTCGAGAATGAAACCGTCGATGGGAGCCTTCACGACGGTCTCAATCTGCCCCTCGGCGACGGTGACGTGACCTTTCTCAAGCAGCGCCAGACGTTCGCGCGCCATCTGCAGTCGCAACTCCGCTTCGGCATACTGCTGTTGCGCCGCTTCATACTCTTTCTCCGACACCAATCCTTTCTCCTTGAGGGTCTGCTGGCGCGAGATCTCCCTCCTCAGATTGTCGAGTTCGATTTCCTTGAGCTCGAGTTGCCGTTTGGCTTCGATGAGTTCCAGGGGCGTCGGATTCGGTTTGATTTCGAGCAGAGGCGAACCAGCGCGAACGAAATCCCCGATGTCGGCGAACTGCTTCCTGACGACGCCGGAAAGCTTCGATTTCACGCTCACCTCTATCCTCGGCTCGATCGTGCCGACCGCCAGCGCCTTGTCCACCAGATCGCCGCGCTTGACTTTCACCGTGCGGGCTTGCTTGTTGCCATCGTTGCCTCGTGAGCCGATCATAGCCGCCCCCACAGCAACGACGGCCACGATGCCGAAGAGTCCCACAAAGATCTTTGTGCGTCGCTTCATAGACTTACTCCATTGAGTTGCTCACAACTATATAGACCGACGCGGGCAGAAAAAGGTTGGTGCTTGCTTCAGGCGGTCACCGTGGCTGCCGGGTCGAAGGCGGGAGTACGGCTTCCGGACGGCGCTTCCGGAGTCCTTGTCCGACCCACGGGAAGCCAGCACGCCTGATTCTTCGCCAAACAACTCCTACGGGGTTGCGTCGGTGAAGTTTCAGGGCGATCCACGCCCCTCCGGAACCAGCCATCGGCGGAGATTGCCACGGCCGCTTGACAATGAACCGGAACTTGTTATATTCGAACAGCCGAAGCATGGCAAAGCGAGGGAAGTCTATGGAAAGACTCAGGTATCAGGCCGGCTGTATCGTCGCGCTGCTGGCGCTCGTTGCGACGACTGCGCTTGCTCTGGCCCAGCAACCGACCGCGGCCGAGATCGTCAAGAGGTCGGAACGACTGCTCCGCGGCCGCACCAGTCACGGTATCTTCGAGATGACCATCATCACACCGCGGTGGCAAAGAACGCTGAAGATGGAAGGCTGGTTTGAAGGCGACGAACGCGCTCTGATCCGCATCCTGGCTCCGGCGAAGGAAAAAGGAGTCTCGTCGCTGAAAATCGGCAACAATATGTGGAATTACCTGCCCAGGGTCGACCGCGTCATCAAGATCCCACCGTCGATGATGATGCAATCGTGGATGGGGTCCGATTTCACCAACGACGACCTGGTGCGGGAGTCGAGCCTGGCGCGGGACTACACTCCGAGGCTGCTCGGTGTGGACACCCTGGATGGCATGTCCTCGTATCGCCTCGAGCTGCTGCCGAAGGAGGGGGCGGCTGTGGTCTGGGGCAAGATCCTGTACTGGGTACGGCGGAAAGGGAGTGTGCCGCTTCGCAGCGAATACTACAACGAGCGCGGTGAATTGATCCGTGTGCTGAAGTTCTCTGCCATCAAGCGGATGCACGATCGTGTGATCCCAACCGTGTGGGAAATGATCCCACAGAAGAAAAAGGGTCACAAGACCATCATCCGGATCCTGGATTTGCGCTTCAACGTGCGCCTCGACAAGAGCCTGTTCTCTTTGCGCAACCTGCGTCGCCGGCGTTAGGGCAAAGAGCCGTGCTATCCATCTTCCTTAAGATCGCCTGGAGGAACCTCCTGCGAAACAAACGGCGCAGCGCCATCACGCTCGCCGGCATTGCTTTCGCGCTGGCCTTGTTGGTTTTCTTCCAAGCCCTTGTCGACGGCTCGAACCAATCCATGCTAAGCAATACGATCGAGAGCGGCATCGGCCATATCCAAATCCACCGGAAGGGCTACCTGAAGGAACCGGCGCTCGACCTGGCGATCCAGGACCCCGATCAGGTGGTACGACTGGCTGGGCAGGCACCGGAAGTGAAGGCCGTTGCGCAGCGCGTGTACATCGGCGGCCTGATCAGCAGTGCCGAGAAGTCGGTGGGTGGACGGATCGTCGGAATCGAGCCGGAGCAGGAGCCGCGGCTGTCCATCATCGACGAGGCGATGGTGCAGGGCCGCTACCTGGCGTCTGGCGACTCCGGCCTTGCGCTCGTCGGCAAGCGGCTTTCCGAGATGCTGCGCGTCGGTCTGGGAGACAAGATCGTCGTCGTGGTTCAGGCTGCAGACGGTTCCCTCGGTGCTGAGGCGTACCGCATCAAGGGGATCTTCCAGGCAAACACTCCCGAGTTGGACAAATCCACCGTGTACATCACCCTGGCAGACGCTCAGAGACTGGCTGTGCTGCCCGACGCCGTCTCCGAAGTGGCCGTCCTCCTGAACAGTGACCGCCACACCCGCAAGGTTCGCGACTGGTTGGTGGCGCGACTCCGTGACCCGGACCTCGAGGTCGTCACCTGGCGGGAAGTCGTTCCTTTTCTCGTGCTTGCCGTGGAGATCCGCAACAAGTTCTCCGTAATCGTTGCCGCCATCGTCGCCACGATCGCAGCCTTCGGGATCCTCAACACCTTCCTGATGGCGGTCTTCGAGCGCGTGCGGGAGTTCGGGATGATGATGGCCCTCGGCACCAAACCGAGATGGGTGGTGCTGCTGGTTACCCTGGAGACCGCCGTCATGGTGACCGTCGGGGTGTTTCTGGGGACGATCGCCGGTGTGCTGCTTTCGAACTATTATCACCGCCAGGGTATCCGCATCTCTGGGATGGAGGAGATCGCCAGGGAGGTCAACATCCACGTCGGGACCGTCTTGCGGCCCGAGCTTGTCGTTGTTCACGTGGCTGTCCTCGTGGGGATCGTCTATGTCGTTTCGCTGGTTGCGGTGCTCTATCCATCGATCAAGGCGGCCAGGCTGAGACCGGTGGAGGCGTTGCGATACATCTGAGAGAGATCGCCACCGCCGCTGGCGGTCTGGTGCAGCCCAGACAACGGCCTGAAGCGGACTGCCACGGATCCCCACGCAGCTCAACGGAACCCTCGAATATGGGTCTCTTTCTCAAGCTTGCCTGGAGAAACATCTGGCGAAACAAACGGCGCTCGGCCTTGACGGCCGCTGCCGTCGGTTTCGCTGTTGCCGTGACCGTTATCATGAGGGCGATGCAGTACGGCACCTATGAGCGCATGATCCTCGATGCCGTCAGTCTTTTCAGCGGGCATCTGCAGATTCAGAGTCGCGGCTTTCACGAGTACCAGACGCTTGGATATACTTTTGTCTGGAACGATTCCGTGGCGGCCCTGCTGCGCTCCATGCCGGAAGTCAGGTCTTTCGCACCGCGGGTGGAGGCGGAAGCGCTTGTTGGCGCCGGTGAGAACACCACCGGGGCGCTGGTCGTCGGCATCGATCCGGCGCGCGAACGCCAGGTGACTACGTTGGATGCCCATCTTCGGCAGGGCAGCTACCTGGCCGACGATGTGCACGGTGCTCTGATTGGGATAGACCTGGCGCAGCGGTTGCAGGTGGGCGTCGGCGACCAGCTGGTCGTCATCGCCCAGGGATATGACGGCTCGCTGGGGGCTGACTTGTTCACGGTGCAAGGTATCGTCAAGACCGGATTGCCTGACTTCGACGCCGGCGTCGTGGTGGTGCCGCTGCAGGCCGCCCAGGAGCTGTTCTCGCTTGACACACGACTTACCGAGGTGGCGGTGACCGTGCGCGACTTCCGCCGCCTGCCGCAAGTCACCAGCCGGTTGCGTCGGCAGCTCGATCCGGGGGAGTATGCTGTCCTTACCTGGAGCGAGTTGATGCCGGAGTTGGTCCAGCTTATCGGCTTCGACAAGGCGGGTGGGACCTTTTTTATCTGGGTGCTCCTTGTCGTGGTCGGTTTCGGCATTTTGAACACCGTGGTAATGATGGTGCTCGAGCGCACGCGGGAATTCGGCGTGATGATGTCCATCGGCATGCGGCCTGCACGTCTCTTTGGCTTGATCATGCTCGAGGCCTTGCTGCTGTCGCTCTCCGGCCTTGTGTCGGGGAGCGTCCTCGGCGCCGGGGTAGGTGCCTACATGGCGGCGCACCCGTTGCCGTTACCCGGCGAGGCGTCGATTGCCATGCAGGCGATGGGATTCAAGGCCTTCATCTATTCAAAGCTCACGCCTTCGATTTTCTATGAGTCGATGAGGCTGATCTTGATTATCACGCTGGTGGCGAGCCTGGTGCCGGCCCTGCGCGCAGCCCGCCTGCTCCCCGTCAAGGCTTTGCGACATGGTTAGAAACCGGGAAATGGAAAATGGGAGCCGGCGGCAGGACGGGTGGACAGCCCCATTTCCAAGTTCCAAGCTTTCATGTCCGCCCCTCATGTCCAGTACGAACATCCAGTAACCGATCACCCAACGATGCTCATCAAGCTCGCCTGGCGAAACATCTGGAGGAATTACCGCCGCAGCCTGATCATTCTGGCCGCAATCTCAGTGGGATTGGCAGGCACGGTGGTGTCGCAAGGTTTCATGACCGGTATGGGCCGGCAGATGGTCGAAAACGCTATCGGCAGCCACATCGGCGACCTCCAGATTCATCGCAAAGGCTATCACATCAACCCGGTGATCGCCTTGACCCTGAGCGGGGGCGATACGTTGTTGAAGATGGTGCAGGCGACTCCGGGCGTGCGCGTAGCGGCTCCCCGGGTTTTGAACACAGGACTGGCCAGCAGCCCGGAGGCTTCCGCAGGGGTGCTGGTGGTGGGGATCGATCCCACTCTCGAGCCCCGTATCACCTACATTTCACGGCGCATCGTTGCCGGCCGCTACCTGGAAACGGGTGACTCGCTTGTGGTGGTGATCGGCAAGGCTCTGGCCCGCAAGCTGCAGGTGCAGTTGGGCGAGAAAGTCGTGCTCATGGGCCAGTCTCTGGGGCCTGAGCTCGGCTCGGGTGCCTTCCGCGTCGTGGGGATTTTCGAGACCGTTTCTTCGAGTTTCGACCGCGGCACTGTTTTCGTGCCGATCGGAGCCGCCCAGACCATGTTTAGCCTCGGCGATCGGATCTCGGAGGTGGTGTTGAGAGTCACATCTCAAGACCGCCTGGCCGGCGTCCAGAGGTCGCTGCAGTCCAGGCTCGACCCGGATAGGTACGAGGTGTTGAGCTGGCACGACGTGGCACCGATTCTGGTCAAAGAGTACGAGGTGTTTCAGCAGTTCATGTATCTGTTCTACCTGATCATTTTCGTGGCGGTGGGCTTCGGCGTGGTGAACACCATGCTGATGGCCGTGTTCGAGCGGGTGCATGAATTGGGCGTGCTGATGGCCATGGGGGCGAGGCCGGCGCTGGTGTTCAGGATGATCCTCTGGGAGTCCGCCTTTCTCGGACTGCTCGGTGTCGGTACGGGCAACCTTGTCACCTTCCCCCTGATCGCCGTTCTGAAGGCGCGCGGGGTCGACCTGTCGATTTTCGCCGACACGTTGTCGGGGATGGGCCTGGGAACGCTGATCTACCCGTTTCTGACGACGACGGACGTGGTCGGGGCAGCCGTGGCTGTGGTCATCATCACCGTTGCGGCGTCGGTCTATCCGGCGCTGAAGGCAGCCCGCCTGCGGCCGGTGGAGGCGATGCGGTTTGTGTGAATGGATGCTGAAGCGTGGGAATTGGGGATTTCGGACTGTAGATTGCGGCGAAACGGTGCACGAACGGAGGCAGAGGTACCCGAATGTCTCGCTCTGCAGTTCCTGTACCTGATATTCAATACCTGGTCTCGGATGCTTGAGAACCTTTACGGCCGAGGGAAGCGCAATGGCACTGGTCGAGATAGAAAACCTTCACAAGACCTATGAGGACAACGGCGTGCCGGTACAGGCACTTCGCGGTGTGAGCCTGCAGGTGGAGTCCGGCGAGTTTACGGCGATTGCAGGGCCGTCCGGTTCGGGAAAGACGACGCTGCTGAACCTGATTGGAGGGTTGGACGCGGCGACGAAGGGAACGGTTCAGGTTGCCGGCCGCGATCTGGGGCGGATGGCCAAGGGCCAACTGGCTGATTTTCGCCTGCACAATATCGGCTTCGTGTTCCAGGCCTACAATCTCATCCCGGTCCTATCGGCACTGGAAAACGTCGAGTTCGTCATGCTCCTCCAGGGCGTCGACGCTGCCACGAGGCGGCGGCGGGCGCAGGCCGTTCTGGACGAGATGGGGATCGGTGAGCTGGCGCACCGGCGCCCCAACGAGCTTTCGGGCGGCCAGCAGCAGCGGGTGGCTGTGGCGCGCGCCATCGTCGCTGAGCCGAAGCTGGTTTTGGCGGATGAGCCCACGGCCAACCTCGATTCGAAGACCGGCGAGCACCTGCTCGAGCTGATGCGGCAGATGAACGAGCGCAAAGGAGTGACCTTCATCTTCTCCACACACGACCAGATGGTCATGGAGCACTCCCGCCGCCTGGTGCAACTCCACGACGGCCAGATCGTCAGCGACGAGGTGCGCAAGTGAGGCGGCTGCACCGCGTTGCACGCTGGACCTTGCTGTTCGCTTCGGCGCTGGAGATTGCAGCGGAAACGTCGACGGCTGGAGAGATCTTTCACAGTGGCGCTGTCTCGGTCAACCTGGGCGGGTACTACAAAGACCTGTTCACTCGCTCGGAGACGTTCTTCGGTCGCGAAACGGTGATCAATGACCTGAAGCGCTACCGCCTTCAGGGCAGCGCCGACGTTGGAAGCTGGCTGCATATCGAGACGACGTTCGACAACGAGTGGTACGTCGGCAGCTTTGTGAATAGCTCTGATTTCACACTCGCCCGGCAGCTCCAGCGACCCTTTTTCGTCGACGCCACCTGGAAGATCGCCGACGAAAACAGCTTCTACTGGCAGGCGACCGTGTTTCGCGGCTTTGCCCAGTTTTACACGCCGGTCGCCGACATCACTGTTGGCAGACAGCGGGTTGCCTGGGGCACCGGCCTGGTTTGGAACCCCACCGACCTTCTCAACCCTTTCAATCCGATCCAGTTGGAGCGCCAGGAGCGGCTGGGCGTGGACGCCGCCCGTGCCGAGGTGCCTCTTGGCATCACGTCGAAGCTGGATCTGGTTTTCGCCCCCCAGAGCAAAGGCCGCAAGAGCAGCGCTGCCGCTCGCGTGCGTACGACGCTGGCCAATTACGACGTTTCGCTCATGGGCGGCCGCTTCCGCAAGAACACCGTTTTGGGATTCGATTGGTCGGGCGATATCCACGGTGGCGGCTTCCGGGGTGAGGGCGCGTACACCTTCGCGGACCAGGGCAAGGACTACTTTCGCTTCGTCCTCAGCGGTGACTACACCTTCAGCAACGGGCTTTACCTATTCGGTGAGTTCTTTTACAACGGCCAGGGAGCCACGCGCAAGGAGGAGTACGACCTGACTCTGCTGCTCGGAGGAGAGGCAGTCGGTCTGGCGCGGCTCTATCTGGCCCTGGGCGCCAGCTACGACATCACCCCGCTCTGGCACGGAGATTTTTACGGCATCTTCAACATGACCGATGGCAGCCGCCTCGTCGGACCGGCGCTGAGTTACTCGCTGAGCGAGAATGTCGACCTCGCGGCGGGTGTCTACTTCTTCGGCGGCAGCGAAGGTTCCGAGCTGGGAAGCCTGGCGAACATCTATTTCGCGCAGTTTCAATGGTTCTTCTGAAGGAGGTACCCAGTCAACGCGTGGAGACAAAACCATGTCAACCGTAAGACCCCCAACTTTCACAGACGTGCTGGAAGCGCGGCGCCTGATTCGCGATTATCTGCAACCGACTCCGCTGCACCATTATCCAGCTCTATCCAAGGTCCTTGGCTGCGAGGCGTACGTCAAACACGAGAACCACCAGCCGGTCGGTGCCTTCAAGGTGCGCGGCGGCATCAACCTGTGTGCGCGCTTATCGGAGGAAGAGCGCCGTCGCGGCGTCATCGCTGCTTCCACCGGCAACCACGGCCAGTCCGTTGCCTATGGCGCTCGACTCTTCGGCGTGAAGGCCACCATCGTCGTACCCGATGAGGCCAATCCCGACAAAGTCGAAGCGATGCGCAACCTCGGAGCCGATATCGTCTTTCACGGGAAGGATTACGAAGAGTGCAAGAACTTCTGCCAGGCGTATGCCCAGGAGCACGGCATGCGCTATGTGGACGCCGGAAACGAGCCGCTTCTGATTGCCGGTGTCGCCACCTACACGCTGGAGATCTTCGAGGCGTTGCCGGAGGTGGATGTCATCATTGTGCCGGTCGGTGGTGGAAGCGGTGCCAGTGGCGCCAGCATTGTGGCCAACGCGATCAATCCGGACGTGCGCATCATCGCCGTGCAGGCTGAAAAGGCACCGGCGGTCTATGAGTCGTGGAAGTCCGGCGATCGGGTGACGACCGATTCGGCTGACACCTTCGCCGAAGGCCTGGCGACCCTGTCGCCCTTCGATCTGCCGCTGAACATCCTGCGGGAGCGCGTCAGGCGGTTCGTTTTGGTTTCAGAGGCCGAGATGAGGGCCGCCGTCCGGCTGCTACTCGAAACCACACACAACCTGGCCGAAGGCGCCGGGGCCGCCTCCACGGCGGCGGCGGTGAAGCTCGGGGAAGAAATCAGAGGAAGAAAAGTCGCGTTGATCTTGAGCGGTGGCAACCTGACGATTGCTCAGCTCCGGCAGATCCTTGCTGAGCCGGATAGCAGGCCGTCGCAGCTGAGTCGAGAGGACGATCTGGAATGAGACATGTTATTCTCTGCCTGGCCTTGCTGGTGTCGGCCCAGGCGTATGCCCAGCACAACCAGCGCCTCCAGGATTTCGCCGGGGAGTTTTTCGCCTGGCGCGCGGCGACGCAGCCAGCTTCGGGCGACGACATCCCGCGTGTCGAGCGCCCTGACGGCTGGACGCCCGATTTTTCTCCGCAGGCGCTGGAAAGGTACAAAGCCAGGTACGTTGAGTTTGCCGAAAGACTGCGAGCCATCCCGAAAGTCGGATGGACCCGCGCCGACAGTGTCGACTACTTATTGCTGCGCGCCGCCATCGAGCGGGTGAACTGGGAACTGAACGTCCTGCGCCTGCCCTACCGTGATCCCGGCTTCTACGTGGCCCAGACCCTGGGCTCGGTGTATGAGCTGCTTCTCATTCACTCGGCCATGACGCCGAAGCGGGCGCGCAACATCATTCTGCGGCTGGAGTCGATCCCGGCGACGGTGGAGCACGCGAAACAGAACCTGGTCGACCCGGTGGCCCCTTTTGCTGACATTGCTCTGGCTAACCTGCGGGACATTGGAAAGAAGCTGGCGGTGACGGCCGCCGCACTGAAAGAGACGATGCCGCAGTCGCTCCGGCAGCGACTGGACAACGCCACAGAGGCGGCGGCTGAGGCGCTGGAAGATTACGCTCACTGGATCCAGGCCCAGAGATCAAACATGACCGCGGAGTTCAGCGTGGGGCGGCAGGGATACTCCTATTTCCTGAAGAATGTCGCCCTGATTCCATACACTCCCGAGCAGTTGCTGCGTATGGGCCGTCTCGAGTGGAATCGCGCGGTTGCTTTTGACACGTACGAGCGAGTGCGCAACGCCGCCCTCCCCAGGGCGAAGTTGTTCGCTTCCGTGGCCGAAGAGATCGAGCAGCTCAGGAAGGACGAACTGGCGATCCGGAAGTTTCTGGAGGAAAGAAACATCCTGTCGGTGCCTGATTGGGTGCGTCACTACCGGTTCGAGAAGATGCCATCCCGTTTGGCTCCACTGGCCTTCCTCGGGGTGACCGACGATCTCACCTCCGTATCTCGCCTGGACGAGGACGCGGTTCGCTACATCCCCGAGCCGTCGCCCGATTTGCCGTTCTTCTTCCGAACGGCAGCGCAGGACCCGCGGCCGCTGATGGTCCACGAGGGCATCCCGGGTCACTATTTCCAGCTCGCCCGCTCATGGGCAAATCCCGACCCGATTCGCAGGCACTATATCGACTCGGGTGCGAACGAGGGGATCGGCTTTTACGTCGAAGAACTGCTACTGCAGTTCGGATTGTTCGACGACAGCCCACACACACGCGAGATCATCTATCGCTTCATGCGACTTCGGGCCCTGCGAGTGGACGTGGACATCAATTTGGGGCTGGGAAACTACGGCATCGAGGAGGCAGCCCGTTACCTGGCTTCGACTGTGCCCATGGATTTGCCAACCGCTCGGGCCGAGGCGGGTTTCTTCGCCCTTTCTCCAGGACAGGCCATCTCCTACCAGATCGGAAAGCTGCAGATTCTGAAGCTCATCGCCGATGCGCAGGTCAGATTGGGAGACAAATTCGATCTGAAGGCCTACCACGATTACATGATGGACAACGGCAACGTGCCCATCGCTCTGCAACGGTGGGAGTACCTCGGCCTGACGGATGAAGTCCGGAGGTTGTGGCAATGACGTGCTGCTGCCACGAAGCGGCTGTCCAAGAAGTCGAGAATGACCCTTGGTTTGTCCTTCCTACCGATGATGGCATTCTCTCGGGGGAAAACAGACCTGCACGCCTCGAGTCTCCCTCACCTGCGGAGGCTGAACGGCATCTCCCTCTAAAGCCTCTCCTTCGAAATGTCCCCTGCTTGGGGTCGTAGCGCACGCCGTCTCATGTTGGCTGGATTGCATCATTTCGAAATGCAATCGGCTGGCGGTTTGTTCATCTAAAATAGATGCCGCGGCTCGCCCTGAAGCAGCCGCAGCCGAGATGGCGCTGCGCACCTTTCACCCTTGCCCAAGGGCACCAACTTCGTAACGGGAGGACAACGATGGAGATCTCCGTAGGTCAGAAGGCACACCGCACCATAACACTTACCGAGGCGCATGTAAAAGCCTACGCCGAACTGACCGGCGATTTAAACCCGCTTCATTTCGACAGGGAATTTGCCGCTCGAACCAGATTCAAAGATCTGGTCGTGCAGGGCGGCCTGACCACCGGCCTCTTACACGCGCTGGTGGCGATGGACTTGCCGGGCCCGGGAACCGTCTTTCTCAGCCAAAACTGGCAGTTCACGGCGCCCGTCTTCATCGGTGACACCATCACTGCCGAGGCTGAGGTTGTCAAGGTTCATGAAACCAAGCCGGTCGCGCAACTCCGCATCCGCGTTACCCGGCAGACGGGGGAGACGGTTCTCGAGGGAGAGGCGTGGTGCTATACGTTCTCTGACGCAGCAGCGGG
>CAZGRP010000020.1:36319-55161 GCA_964527995.1 uncultured Cytophagia bacterium
AGGCAATGTGATGGCGCCGCACCTGCCTAAGCCAGAGGATGCCGGGGTCGAGTCGGCCGGGCCGTGGGGCCCGGGTTCATTCACCTGAAAGATCCATCAGGCGGCGGATCTCCGACGCCGGGATGATCGGGCCGCGTCCGATACCCGGGCATTTGAGGGCCTCCCAGTCCCACGCCAGCCGGCTCGACAGCACGGCTGGCCAGAAGGGGTAGGTGCGGCACTGATCCGGGCGAGCCTCGTAGACCGTGCACCGCATGTTCTGATCGAGGAAGACACAGGCCCCGTGCTCGTTGTCAGCCAGAGCGATCCGGTTTTCGATCCGGCGCAGGAATCGCCGGCGGAGCTGGCGTATGGGCAGGCGCAGAAAGGTCGCCAAACGGCGGACATCGTCGCGATGCACGTACACATCGCCTTTCTGGCTGCAGCAAGAACCACAGTTCGGCTGGCACTCGAAGCGCAGCCCGTCGCGGTAAAACTCGTCTGCCATCCTTCACCGACCACGGAGAGTTACGGGAAACCACGGATTGCTGTCGCGGGTTTCAGCGGGACCATCAGAGATTCGGGCCGATCATCTTCTCTGGCCGCACGATCTTGTCGAATTCCTCGCCGCTCAGGATGCCCAGAGCTATCGCGGCTTCGCGCAAAGTCAGATTTTCCTGGAAAGCTTTCTTGGCAATCCTGGCGGCATTGTCGTAGCCCACGTGCGGGTTCAGGGCTGTCACCAGCATCAGCGAGTCATTGAGGTGCTTCTGGATGCGGTCGCGGTTGGGCTCGATGCCGACCGCGCAGTGGTCGTTGAAGCTCTCGCAGGTGTCGGCCAGAAGCCGAATCGATTGCAGCAGGTTGTAGATCAGGACCGGTTTGAAGACGTTCAGCTCGAAGTTGCCGGAGGCACCGGCGAGGTTGATCGTCACATCGTTGCCGATCACCTGGGCAGCCACCATGGTCATGGCTTCGGCCTGGGTTGGGTTGACCTTGCCGGGCATGATGGAACTGCCGGGCTCGTTGGCCGGAAGGGTGATCTCGCCGATGCCGCAACGCGGTCCCGAGGCCAGCCAGCGGATGTCGTTGGCGATTTTCATGAGCGAGGCTGCCAGCGTCTTCAGCGCGCCGCTGGCCATGACGACGGCGTCGTGGGCGGCCAGGGCTTCGAACTTGTTTTCGGCGCTGACAAAGGGATAGCCGGTGAGATCGGCGATGCGGGCGGCAACCTTTTCGGCGAATTGCGGGTGGGTGTTCAGTCCCGTGCCCACGGCGGTGCCTCCCAGAGCCAGCTCGTAGAGATGCGGCAGCACAGCGTCAATTCTGTTGAGTCCGTGGTCGAGCTGGGTGACATAGCCGGAGAACTCCTGACCGAGCGTCAGGGGCACGGCGTCCATCAGGTGGGTGCGGCCGATCTTGATGATATCCCTGAACTGCTCTGATTTCTGCGCCAGGGTGTCGCGCAATCGGGTCACCATGGGGATCAGTCGCTGGTGAATGCGGTCGACCGCGGCGATATGCATGGCCGTCGGGAAGGTGTCATTGGAGGACTGCGCTTTGTTGACGTCATCGTTGGGATGAACCGGCTTCTTGCTGCCGAGTTGGCCGCCGCTGATCTCGATTGCGCGGTTGGCAATCACCTCATTGACGTTCATGTTGGTCTGTGTGCCGCTACCGGTTTGCCAGACGACGAGTGGGAAATGCTCGTCGAGCTTTCCCTCGATGACTTCGTCGGCAGCCTGGACGATGAGGTCTGCCTTCTCAGCCGGCAACAGCCCGAGCTCCCGGTTGACCAGTGCCGCCGCCTTCTTCAGGATTCCGAAGGCCCAGATCAGCTCGCGCGGAAAACGCTCGCCGCCGATCTTGAAGTTCATCAGCGACCGCGCCGTCTGCGCCCCGTAGTAGCGATCGCTCGGCACTTTCACTTCCCCCATACTATCGGTTTCGATGCGATACTCCATGGGTTCCTCCTTGCTACCAGCGTTTGAAGCGGCCGGAACACATCGCCCACTCCAGCGCAAGCTCTGCGAACGCGGGCTTGCTTTCAACAGGGTGTGTCCATGCACCTGGGAAAAGGCGCTCGGCCAGAGGGTCTGCACACACGCTTGGAAACGACTTCAATGATTGTAGGAAGAAATGAGGTAAAAGTCAAAGGCCAACGATACTCAAAACGTCCGGATAGGTGCCGGCTCAGGCATCTCAGGCCGCGTCCGCATTGCCCCCTTAGCGACAGCCGAGGGATTCCGTGGTTGACATGATCGCCGGTTCTCGCTATATTGCACCACTGGCTTCAATCCCTGGCCTGCGAACTTGAAGGGATGCGACGACATGTTGCGACTGCGGCTGCTGCCTCTGCTACTCGCCACTTTGATTGCCTACCCACTCCTGGCTCAAGATCTGTCCGGCTTCTCGATCTGCATTGACCCCGGCCACGGCAATGGAAACATGAATCGCGGTCCAACTGGGTTGCGCGAGGCCGACGTGAACGTCCGCGTTGCCCTGTTCCTGCGCGACTATCTGAAGAGCGTTGGCGCCGACACGGTGGTGATGACGCGGGTGGATGATTCTACGAACCCGACGCTGAGCCAGCGCGAAGCCATCGCCAACACGGCCGGGGTGGATTGGTTCCATTCGATCCACCACAACGCCACAGGGCGGGCCAGCAACACGACGTCTCGCTATACGCTTTTCCTCTACGAGGAACACCGCAGCGGCACGCAATTCTGTCCCAACGGCAGCCGCCGTGGCACGGGAGAGCCTGAGTGGCCGGGACAATCTGATGTCATGAGCGACCGCATGGGTCGCCGAATCTGGGAGGCGCTTCGCACCAGCGACTACCGTCTGTGGCTGGACTGGTCCTTCTACGGGGGGTGCAACGGCGGCTTCAGCCTCGGTGTACTGAACGACCTGCAGATGCCCGGCGAGCTATCCGAAGCCACCTTTCACGACCACCCGTGGGAGGAGGCCAAGCTCCGGAGCATCGATTTCAACCGCATGGAGGCGCGAGGGCTGTTCGTGGGCATTCTCGACTACGTCGGGACCGACAGCCTGCCGACCGGGGCTCTCATCGGATATGTGTCCGAATCGACGACAGGTGACTATCTGAACGGTGTGGATGTCCTCCTACTGCCTGATTCCCTCCGCGACACCACGGATAGCAACAACAACGGTGTCTACCTTTTCGACGACCTCGTTCCGGGCACTTATACGGTGAAGGCCTCCAAGCCTGGCTACGCTGACGCTGAGCGCCAGGTTACGGTTCTCGCTCATGCGATCAGCTATGGAGACCTGCAACTCCTGGACACGACACCGCCGCAGGTCAAGGCGCTGGTGACGACGCCGAGCGATACAGCCATGGATCCTTATCAGAAGCTGATCGTCGGGTTCACTCGGGAGATGGATCGAGCCACGACCCTGGCGGCCTTCTCGATCGAGCCGCCAGTGGCAGGGTTCTTTACCTGGGACCGCAACAATCTCTGGTTCTCATTCGAGCCGCGGAAGCGTTTCGCGTTCGATACGCAATATCAGGTGCAGATTGCTGCTACGGCCGTCGACATCCAGGGCCGCCCACTGGATGGAAACGGCGATGGCATCGGGGGCGACCCGTATGCAGCGTCCTTCCGCACGGCGGCGCTCGACACGACGGTGCCGGTTGTGTTCGATTTTGACCCCGCCAGGCTCGACTCAGGAGTTTTTGTGCGCCGCGTGTTTCGCATCATCTTCTCCAAGTTGATGGATCGGTCGACCGTCGTGCCCGAAAACTTCTTTCTGAAAACAGGTTTCGACCGCCCTGTAGCCATCACAGTCGACTACGTCGACTCAGCGGGAGTTGGGTATACGAGTCTGGTGCCCAGGCAGCCTCTGAAGCCTGGTGTGCGGTACTTCTTGACCGTAGACCGCAAACTGGCCGACCGCAGCGGGAACTCGATGGCGAGGAGTTTTCAGTGGAGTTTCGTCACCGATCCGCTCGAGATGAACCTCTTTGTTTATGACGACATGGAGCCGGGATCGCTGCGCTGCTGGATCGACTCGGATCCGGAACTGACGCGAGGAGTGCTTGCCGATTCAGTGGCGCTTCTGTTCAGCCCTGCGCACGTGGTCAGCGATAGCAATGCCTTGAGCATGCGCTACGTCTTCACCGACACGGACGGGTTGCTCACGTTACGCTTCTCGGGGACGTCCGATGACCTTTCGGGCATGCTGGCCGAAGGGCAGGAGCTTGGGGTCTATGTCTACGGGCAGGGGAGCGGATTGCGGCTGCGCCCTGTCTTTGCCGACGCGGACGGGACCGAGTTCGGGCTCTGGCGGACAATCTCGCGGCTGGGGTGGCAGCTTGTTCGGTTTGCGGTGGACGCCGATTCTTTGACGCCGGGGCCGGGTGGCAACGGCGCTGTGGACGGCCAGGTGCTGCAACTGGCCGGCTTGCAGTGGGCACCCGGCGACTCGCTGGCGGGGAGTGTGTGCTTGGATGACGTTATGAAGATCAGCCGGGCTCTGCCGGCTGTGGTGGAGGCTCCCGGCCGAAGTGCCGAGGTGCCGCGGCAGCCGACGCTGTTCCAGAATTATCCGAATCCGTTTTCCTTGAACGCGATGCAGGCGGGTGGACGCGGGACAACGATCCGCTATCGATTGCAGGACGCATCGCAGGTTCGGGTGGAGGTCTTCAACCTTCGAGGACAACTTGTGCGCAGTCTGGTGCGTCGCCACCAGGCGGCGGGGGAGTACGTGACGCGCTGGGACGGCCGCGATGACTCCGGGCGACCGGTGAGTGGTGGGGTTTACCTCATCCGCTTGAAGACCGGCGAACGTGTGGTGACGCGGAAGGCCCTGGTGCTGCGATGATGCACCGCCGCGGCACGGATGCTGTGGACGTCCCCCTAAAGCTGAATCAGGAGTAAGCTGATGCAAAGGAGCACACTCACGATTGTACTGCAACTCTTTGTTGCGCTGGTGCTTTTTCTCGCCAGGTCCACAGGGGCTCGCGCTCAGGGCCAATGGACGGCCGAAGGGCCGCCGGTGCGGATCACGCCCGAAGGACAAACGTTCATTCAACCCATCTTCTCACCGTCCGGCAACGACCTGGCCGTCACCGGGCCGCGCTATCGCGGTATCTATCTGATCGATCGCGATGCCGGTGTCGGGCAGAACATCCGCACGCTGACGGATGCGCCAGGGGCTGGTTATCGCTTCGCCTGGTCCCCCGATGGCCGGGCGATTGTGACACGAGTGGCCAGGTATCAGAACGGCCGGCGCTTCAACGCCGTCAAACTGTACGACGTCGCCAGCGGCAAAGCCTACGCACTCACTCCGGAACGCTCGTTCATGCCGGTCCTGCCGGAATGGTCGGCCGATGGCAGTCGCGTGTTCCTGCCGATGCCCGAGGGCGTGGAAATGCTGTCACTGCCGGCGGGAATCAAGGTGGGCAAGGCCCCTCTCACCGCACAAGAACGCCGGCCGGCAGCGGTCACACTGGTACGCGATGAGTTTCGCGCGATCGACGCCGGCGGGCGCGAAGTGGCGCGCTTTCGCCCGGTAGCCGGACGCTACCTCAACGCCGTGCGTTCTCCCGACGGTTCAAAAATCGCTTTCGAAGTATTGGGCGGGAAACTCTACGTTGTGAATGTCGATGGCAGTGGCCTGGTCGACCTCGGGCAAGGTGAGCGGCCGCGGTGGGCGCCGGATTCGGAGTGGCTCGTCTACATGGTGACCAGGGATGACGGGCACCGCCTGCTCGGATCGGACATCTATGTGATTCGTATCGACGGCAGCGGCAGAACGAATTTGACTGACTCGGAAGACCGTCTGGAGATGAACCCATCCTGGTCGGCCGACGGCACGACCATCGCCTACGACGACCACCTCGACGGCGGCATCTATCTCCTGCATGTTCGGCAGCCATAGCTCGTCGCTGCCACATCCACCCTGACATCTGAACCTGGCCACTCAAACGTCGTCCTTCGCGGGTCCCCCTGTGCCTGTGTCTCGAAAGTCCAGATCCCCAGCCTCGTAGCTCAGGTAGTCGGCGACCTCGAGCGATGCCTCCTCAGAGAGCCGGAAGTAGGTGCCTTCGGCTGTGGCGACGAGGGTGCCGTTTTCGAGGCGCAGCTCGCCGCGACCTCGGCTGAGGCGGCCCCTGCCCGCCGTCACCGTGCCGCTCACGACCACCCGGCTCCCCAGCAACACCGGTCGAAGGTAGCGGACTTTGAGTTCCCGCGTGACGTAGAAGCGGCGGTGCCTGACGCACGCCGCCCAACCGATGCACTCATCGAGCAGTCCTGCCACGATCCCCCCGTGGACAATGCCTTTGTACCCTTCTGTTTCAGGACCAAGCGTCACGGTGGCGGTGACGGTGTCGTCGTCGGCGTAGAACTTCGTGTTAAGAGTAGCGATGTTTGCCTCGCGGCTGCCGCACACCAGGCAACGGGGGTAACGAGGGAGTGACTGGGGCAATGGGATCCTCCTGTGATTTCGGATTGCGGATTGCGGGGAAAGCAGAAAGATAGGGGACATGGGTTCCGGTTCCCAATTCCCAATTCCTGATATCTGATCTCTGCGTCGTGCGATGTGGCCCGGGCATCAGGCGTCATCTATCGCCCTCATTTGGGGCTTAGTTTTGCAGCGACAGCCCGACGGGCAGGCCAAGCACCTGGAGGCCGAAGATGAGCTCGTTGCTCTTCCCGACAGCTGCGAACAGGCCGGGAGAGATGCCGAAGAACCGAATCAACCCGGGGTACACGGTCGCCCTGGCCTTGTAGGCCCGCGAGCCGGAGAGAAGCAGCGACGCCATAAGTGAGCCGTGGCGGTCATAGAACAGCCCGGCGTTCCAGACCAGGTCCACGGTCAAGGAGCGGGCGGTCCTGTTGCTGTTTGCCTTGCGCAGCTTGTTGGCCATGAATCCGAACCCGCCTGAGATGCTCGAGCCATCCTCCCGCCTGTAGGAGAGACCGACGATGCCGTTCAGGCCGAAGGCATAGAACAGGCTCCACGATTTCTGCCCTGGAAGCCGCCATTTAATAGAAAAATTCTGTCCGTTGTTTTCGAGGGTGCCGGTCCACGGGTTGAAGGTCGGAAAGTACGACCAATCGCGTAGCTGCAGGGTCTCGGCAAAAAACCGAGTCACCCGTTCCGACGAAAAGAGAAGGACGCCGAGGGGATTGAAGACGAGGATGTCCGCGATGGGGTCGACGTTGATGCCGACATAGGCGTTGTTCTCGACCACTTCGTTCAGGAAATGGTAAACGGTGAGCGTGCCCAGGGCCCAGGCGGTGCTCCTGGCGTAGCCGTGATAGTCGTACCATTCCTGCAGCATTCGGTACGTCATGCCCCCTCCGATGACGTGGTTCTGATAGTTGGGTACATACTGCGCACGCCGCGGCAGTGGGCTGGTGGGGACGATTTCGGTGGTCACAAACTTCTTCCAGCCGAAGGTCTCAATTGCGCGCAAGGGATGGAGAAGATTCCTCCACAGGTTGTCCCAGCCGGTGTGGTAGTTGATGGCCAGTGGCCTCTTGTCGCGATTACCCATCTGCAGGATGCCGTAACCACCGTTGAGGATCGTGGCAATCGGGTTGTAGGTGGCTTCCGAACCGTAGGGGTAGCCGTGGTAGAAGTAGGCCGTGCTGGCCTGGGCCTTGAGTTCGGTCGAGGGAACGAGGATTCCGAGCAAAAGCGACAGGACGAACAGGTGCCGCACAGAGCGGCGCTTCGCCCCGCCTCCTGCTGTCGATCTGCACAAGACCTTCATGACGTCCTATTCTTCATTGCGACGGCTTCTGGCGTCCGCGGGCCAGCTAACGCGATCCTTCCAGCTTCCGGAAGTCTTCCGGCCTGTTCAGGTTGAAAAAAACGGATTCATCCTCAAACCGAAGCAGCTTCTTGTTCTCAAGCGAGAGGACGAGCTCCTGCAAACCGTACGTCCCGGAGGCGATGGCAGTTTCCATGCGCGGCAGAAGGCGGCGGCTGTACAGGGCGCAGAGTGGCTCGATGCCGTGGCGTGTGCGCGGCCCGACAAAATCCTCGCCCTCGTGAGATCGGAGGATCGTGAGCAAGCTGGCCGCGTCGATGCGGGCAAGGTCGCAGGCCAGGAAGAAACTGTACTCGGTGTCGCTATGGCTGAGCCCTGCCTGCACCCCGGCCATCGGCCCGATGCCGTGATGTTGATCGGGTATCACGGGCAGGCCGAGGAATTCATAGGGCCGCGCCTCGTTGGCCAGAATCGCGATCCGGGGTCCCGGAATGAGCCGCACCAGCCGTTCGATCAAGGGCTTGCCGCCGACCTCGATCAGAGCCTTGTTGCGGCCCATGCGGCGGCTCCTGCCGCCGGCGAGGACGAAAAACCAGACTTCTTCTGGGGCCAAGCCGTGTCGTGAGGTTGGCATTCGTTATCCTCCGGGCTCATCGCAGAGAAAGACCGCGTAGCGCATGGCCAGCCCGCCTATGAGAATGGCGATCAATCCGCTTTGCAGGGGTGCCGCCCGAAGCGGGGATGCGACCCAGATCATCAGCGGAAACACGATTCCGGCCAGCCATGAGCCATGGAAGAGAAGTGAGAGGCGGCCGCGCAGCAGCTCCCGGAGTCTGGCGTTGTCGAGCCCTACGCGCTGCACTGCCACGATCACGAAACCGGCAGTCAGAGTCAACTGAACGAGCAGCAGCATCTTCTCGGCGGTGAGCAACTTGCCAAGCGTCGCCAGGCTCAGGGCATGGTCCGCTGTGCTCCAGGACCCGAGAAGCGCCACAGATGTAGCCAGGGACGAGGCGAAGAAGAGTCCTCCCAGCAGCGGCTGCGAAGCCCAGATGGGTCGCGCCGACGTATTCAGCAGAACGCCGGTGTAGCTGGCTACGAACAGAGCCAGGGGCAGGCCGATGACCTCGATTTCGACCAGCGAGAGTTTCAGAATCCAACCGACGGAAACTTCCGGCAGGAAGGGCCCCAATACGGAGATGAAGGTGCGCACCCAGGCCGCGGCAGACAGAAGGCCGAAGCCGAGAAGCGCCCAGCTTCCCACGGAGACCGGCGAGGCCAGCTTGAAGCGCGTGAATAGACGCCAGAATCGCGTGGGCTGGGTGAGATCGATGGTCAGAACCAGAGCGCTGAAAAGGATGAGGGGAAAGGCGACGGCAAAACCGCGCAGGGCGAGCGGATGGGCCGGCGACCCGAAGGCAAAGTGAGAGGCTGCGGCCACCACGAAGCAGCCGCCCGCCAGTCCGCCCAGGTAAAAGTAGAGGGGAACCAGAATCTGTCGCTTGCGGAAGCGCATGACGGGTTCTTGGGCCCTGCTCACTTCATTCCTGGAAGCAGTACCTGCATCTTCCACCCCTGGGCCGCAACACGTGTGCTGTCCATGGGCATGGAGTGCAGCCGGCCGCTGAGCCAGAGCGGCACCTGGTCGGCGTAGTGCCGGCTGAATCGCTGGCCGGACTGGCCGGTGGAAAGAACGGCCAGGCTCTGGTCGATATCGCCGAGGTCGACCAGCTGGCGCGTGACGGGTCCGGCCATAACGGCAAACGGCTTGGTGAACGGGTACTCAGCCTTGGCGATGGTGGTCGCCGAGCCGCCCAGCGGGTAGGGGCCGATATTGAGAAGTCGATCGAGCGGGCGGCGAACCGCCAGAGGGTGGCGGAAGGTGAGAGCGTGGACCTTGCCCCACTGCCAGTCGCTGACATTGTCGCCAGCCTGCTGACGGAGATAACTCAAAGCCGCTTGCAGGCTGCGGCGAAGGATTTCCGCCTGGGTCTCCCGCGCCGGAGTGGTGACGTCATCCCACCAGGGTGAATCAGGCTTTTGCAGCAGCTTCAGCATCACCCGGATCGGGATGTTGTTCGGCTGCACGTACTCCTGGAACAGCGAGTCGCCCATTTCATCCTTCAAGGTGTTGACCACCACCTGATAGAACCAGACGTTCGCCAGTGCCGCCGGAATACTGTCGGAGGTTTCCTGCAGATCCCAGGATTTGCAGAGTTCGAGCAGTCCGCGGTAGCGGCGCGTCACCTCCGGATCCGCTTCGAGGGTTCTGAGGAAGATCGGGAACACCTCTCGCATCTCCGGAGACACCAGGTCCAACTGGTAGCGTGCGAAGTCGCTGAGGCTGTGTTTCTCCTTGGAAAGAAGCAACTCGCGGATGCGCTGCGCCCGACCGGATGATTCCCACAGGTATGACATGTAGACGGGCAGGTCGGGAGCAAAGGGATTGTTCGCCGTCACCAGAAATCCTTGTCGGGGATTAAGCACGTGGGGTCTTCGTCGCTCGGGAAGCTTACCGATCCAGTCTCCCTGGCCGGTCCACCCCGGGTCGGGCAGCATGCCGTCATTGTCCCGCCGCAGCGGCACTTCGCCTCCCAGGATGTAACCGATATTCCCAGCCGTGTCCCCGTAGACAAAGTTGAGTGCCGGGGCTCGAACGCGTCGCACCGACCTGGAAAACTCCTGCCAGTTGCTGGCGGTGTTGATGCCTGCGAAAGCCCGCAGATCGTCGCTCGCTTGCTGCCCGGTCCATTGCATGGCCAGAAGCGTATCTCCCCGGCTGGCCAGCGGCTGGATGTCCGAGACGACCGGCCCGTGGCGGGTGTAACGAACGTCGAGGACGACATCCGCGGAGTCCTTGACGGCGATGATTTCGCGCACCGTCTGGAAGTCGCGCCAACCGTCGGGAGTGCGGTATTGCTGCCCGTTCTCCGGGTTGACCACCTCCAGGAAGAAGTCCACATCGTCGAGCATGCCATTGGTCAGGCCCCAGGCGATGGCGCGATTGTGGCCGATCATGACTGCCGGAATGCCGGGGATGACCACGCCGGCGACATCGAAACGGCCGCCGTGCAGGTGCATCTCGTAGAAAAGCGGAGGCACGCCCAGCTCCAGGTGGGGGTCGTTGGCGAGCAACGGCTTGCCGGTGACCGAGCGTTCGCCCGACACCACCCAACTGTTGCTGACCATGGGAGCCGGCGGCCAGCCGATCAGTTCCTGCGCCCGCTCACTTGCCGCCAGGAACGCTTCCGATCTCTGCCAGACCTTCGACGAGTAGCGCTCCAGGATCATGGGGCCCTCCCTGGGGAACCCCGGCACGATGTCGGCCACCATGGCAGCGCCGAGCTTGTCGACCAGGCGACCCAGCGCCGGTTCGACATGCCAACTGAAGGACAGCCGCCACGCCATCAGCCGGGTGAGGGCGAGAGTGTCCTCGATTCGCCACGGCTCGGGCCTGTAGCCGAGCAGGGCAAACTCGATGGGCAGATGGTTGCCGTTTTTTTCCAGGTACGAGTTCACTCCCTCCGCATAGGCTTCCAGGATCAGGCGTGATTCGGGCGACAGCAGGGGCACTGTCTGCTTGGCGATACGACCGAATCCCCATATTCTCAAGGCTTTGTCGGCCTTTAGCGAGGCATTGCCAAAGATTTCGGACAGCCGTCCCCAGGCAGCCCGGCGGGACAGCTCCATCTGCCAGAGGCGGTCTTGAGCACAAAGATACCCCGCAGCTCGAAACAAGTCGCTCTCACTTTGGGCAAAAACGTGCGGTACGCCGTACGGATCGCGATAGACCGTCACCGGTTCGTCGAGCGCCGAGACGGTGACTTCGCCCGATTCCTTTGGCAAGGAGCGTATTACCAGGCGGTATCCCAGGTATGCCACGATCAGGAGGACGGCCACTACGATTGCCGTGATGCTGAGGATACGTTTCACCAAAGGCGACAAGGCAGATCTCCCGGTCAGTTGTTTGGGTCAGGAAGGCGGCAAGCCGGTTCTACCACGAACGGCAATCGGGGAGCCTATCTTCATAGAAGCCACCTCGTCGTAAGCTCGAGCATGATCACCAGGCGAGGCGCAGAAGCGCCAGCCCGCCGGCGCGTGCCGCCCATGCCATCCGCCACGGCTGCAGATCCGTGGTATTCTCCGGCACATCCCCGGAAGAGTGGTAGTAGGGCGAGTAGTCAATCTCGATGCGGCCGTCGGCGCTGTTCCAGCATGGTGAGGTCCAGCCAGGCACCTGTTCGAGGCGCTGCGGCCGGCCCCAGGCGGCCGTGTAGATCGTCGTTGCCGGGATATGGACTCCACTGTCTAGTCGACCACGGTACTCCTTGGGCAGGAAGACGTAGGAGTCGGTTCCGCCCTGCGACGGGTTCGTGGTGTACTCTTTCCAGAATCCGGGTTTGCGGCAGTAGCGCCGGCCGATTTCGTCCAGGGTGCGCAGGAGGACCTTGTTCCAGGGTACTTCGTTCGACTCGAAGTAGATCGCCTGGCGAAGTGCACCCGTACCGACCTGGTCGAAGTTCAAGACGCCGAGGATTCGATCGAGTTCCTCGCTGTGACTGCGGATGTACTGCCGGGACGAAAAGTATTCGCTGCCCCAGATGATGAAGCGCAGGGTGTATTTCGGCTTCGGCAACACGCCTGCACCGATAAGATGAGAGAACGCGCGTGCGGTCTCCAACACCGCGGCTTCCCCCGACGCGTTGTCGTCGGCCCCAGGGCCGCCGGAGTCAGAATCGCCGTGGGCGCTGTAGATGAAATAGCGGGTGGTGTCCGCACCGGGGATTTCGGCGACCACAGTTTTCGGCCGGCCGCTGCCGAGGTGTGATTGCAGCGACAGCCGAACCCGGAGCGTGGTTTTGCCCCGCAACAATCGTTGCAGCGTCTTGCCGTCTAGCCGTGATATACCGAAAACAGCAAGCCGGGGGTGCTCTCGGGGCGGTAGGCGACTGATGAGGGCGGCGTCCTCATACATGCCGACCCGGTTTGGGGCATCAGTGAGAACGGCTATAACTCCAGTGTTCGATAGGGTGGCGTACACGGGTCTGACGCGGTCGTGCGTGTAGATGACCATGCCTTGCCAGGCCGAACCGGCTGTGTCCAGGTTCGCGAGAGAGGGTACGAAGGCCACTTCAGCCGTCGTATCCGCAAGCGCGGGCGAGAAGCCGTAGGGCCATGCCGAACCCAGGGGCAGCGTGTCCGGTGCCACGATCTCGACCCTCCAGGCATCTTCCCAGTGGACACGCTTTTCCGGTTCCTGCAAGATTGTGGTCTTCAGACCCCAGCTCTCGAACCGTTGCTGCAGATAGGCGGTGGCGCGATCGCCGGACGGCGTGCCGCCCATGCGCGGTCCCAGCGCCACAAGTTCGCGCACATAGCGGGCGGCGCTGTCGGCCGAGACTTCGACGGCATAGCGGGCTTCGTGGATGGCCTGGTTAAGAGGGAAACCGGTATTTGGGCGCGAGGCGGCGCAGGCCGTGAAGATGAGCACGGTCACGATCAGACAGAGCCGCGCTATCTTATTCCTGGTGGCAAAAAGGGTGGGTTTGGTGGCGATGTGCATGCGAGCGATCCGGTTCGACCTCACGAGTTGGGCTGCGGCTATCCGAAGATCCCCTTGATGGCACCGCCGTCCACGGCGATGGTGCTGCCGGTGATGTAGCTGGCGCGCTCGGAAGCCAGAAAGACCACCAGGTTGGCGAACTCCTCAGGCTCGGCCATGCGGCCGATTGGGATGTCCCTGGCGATGCGGTGGTAGACCTCTTCGGGAGTGGTGCCTTCCTGCGAGGCACGGGCCTTCAATAGCTGGTCGACGCGGTCGGTGCGGGTCCAGCCGGGGCAGACATTGTTGACCAGCACGTTTTCTCTGGCAAGTTCGCCGGCAAGCGTTTTGGCCATGCCGACAATCGCAGGACGGATGCTGTTCGAAAGCAACAGATTGTCGATGGGCTGCTTGACCGAGACGGACGTGATGTTGATGATGCGACCCCAGCGTTGTTTTCGCATCACCGGCAGGGTTTCGCGGATCAATCGTACCGCGCTCATCAAGGTTGAGTCGACGGCGCCGTACCACTGTTCGTCGCTGAAGTCGCCAAAGAAACCAGGCGGCGGTCCGCCACTGTTGGTAACCAGGATGTGCACCGTCCCGAAGCGGTCCAGCGTCTGGCGGACGACGTTCCTGATATCGTTTGCCTCGCGCAAATCGGCCTGCACCGCCAGCACCTCAGAGCCGGTGCTGGTCTGTATCTCCTCAGCTGTTTTCTTCAGGCCATCGCCGTTCCGCGAGCAGATGGTCACTTTGGCTGCCTCGGCGGCGAGGCCAGAGGCGACGGCCCGCCCCAGGCCTTTGCTCGATGCGGCAACGATGGCCACTTTTCCGTTCAGCCCCAGATCCATCGTTTATCCTCCTCCTCAAGTTGTAGGGTGTATAGGGCGCTTTCCACAGCTCCCGGCGCGGCCGCCTGTGGCCTGCCGCCGGGGCCCTGACAGCCCAGCGACGGGCGGGCTGTCACTTGATCTCCGGCCCGGCCTTCCAGTCGTATCCGATGCTCGGGTCGTCATGCGCGATGCGGCCTTCCTCGGCTGGATCGTAGGTTTTCGAGGTGACGTAGAGGAGATGCGTGACGCCGCCCAGCGCCCTGCAGCCGTGAGCCACTCCCGCTGGAATTTTGACGATCTTGGCCGGATAGTTTTCGCCCATGAGGATTTCCTGAAGTTCGCCCTTCGTGGGTGAATCCGGGCGCAGATCCACCATCACCAGTTTGAGGTTCCCGACCGGCACGTACCACCAGTCGACCTGGGTCTTGTGGACATGCCAGGCCTTGGCAACCCCGGGATACATCACAGAGTGGCTGAGCTGGCCGAATCCCTCGCCGAAGAACTCATCGGTACGGCGAATCAGCTCGCGGAAAAAACCGCGCTCGTCGGGATACGTCTTCAGCTCCTTGACTTCAACGCCTTGGATCATTCGATCGGTTCTCCTGTGCTAGATGTCGTGCTGCTGGCACCATGCGGCGGAAATCAACCGGGCGGGCCGCTTTCAGCAACCAACAGGTCGCGCTGCCGGTGTTCGGAGAGGCGGCCGTCGGGGAAGATGTGCCACACGCGCCATCCCTGCTTGACCAGGCTGTCACTGATGAATCGGCGGTGACACTTGAAGAACAATCCCTCGGCGCACATGATGGCAACACGCCTGCGACCGGCCAATGCGATGAGCTTGTCGAGGCCGCGCTTGAACTCGGTGCTGGAAGTGTATGGTTCGTAGCCGCCCGTGCGATACCCTCCGAGCTCTTCGCCCAGCCACTCGTACTCGATGCCAGCGGCCTGCAGTTTTTCGGAGAGGGTTTCGCGGCTGAAGTGCGGAAACTTCTTGGACGTCGGCCAGCGGCGAACGTCCGCCAGGCCTTCGATGCCATGCCGCTTGAGCAGCTCAATAAAGGTCTCGATCGAGTGTGTCGAGTGGCCGACGGTAAAGATCTCTCGAACGCTGGTCATGGCGAAGTCACATCCGATAGATCCATGTCGTAGGCTCGCAGCACGGCCTTGTAGACTTCCTCGACCGTCACCTGGTGCATGCATTCGAGCGTACCCAGTGGACACAAGTTCTGGTGACACGGCCGGCAGCCGATCTCTTTGAACACGGCCCGGTGCCCGTCGCCCGCGGAGTAGGGGAACCAGATATCGGCTTCGCCCGGCCCGAAGATGCCCACGGTGCGCGTGCCCACCGCCGCTGCCAGGTGCATCACTCCAGCGTCGTTCGATACATAGACATCGAGCTGTTGCAGCAGTGCGGCAAGTCGGCTCAAAGGCAGAGGGTCGCTGAGCACCACACCCCGCGGAGAATGCTCGAGCACCTGGCGGGCAAGGAATTCCTCTCCCTGGCCCCAGGTGATGATCACCTGGCCGCCGTCGGCTACGATCTGCTCCGCCAGGCCGGCAAACCGCTGCCACAGCCACATCTTGTTGGGCCAGCTTGCACCAGGGTGCAACCCCACCAGGGGACTGTCGCGATTCAGTCCGCGAGCGATGAGGTAGCCGCGTGCCCAGGCGCGGGCGTCGGGCGGGACGTACACCCTTGGAGAGAAAGGCCGTGGATCGAGTCCAAGCACTCTCAGGCTTTGCAGATGAAATTCGACGGCTGTGCGGCGTTGGCCGTCGTCACCGACCCGGTGAGTGTAAAGCAGACGGCGGCCGCGAAAGTCCCCGCCGACGCGGATCTTCGCGCCCGTCAGGCGTAGGAGAATGGCCGAGCGTGGTATGCCGAGAAGGTCGATCGCCAGGTCGAACTGCTGCCGCCGGAGTTGCGCAACAAGACGGCGTTGAGCCCGAAAGCCGTCATCACGGTTCAGGATGAAGACGTGATTCACCAGGGGATGACTCTCCAGGATAGGTGCGTAGGAGCCCTCGGTGAGATAGGCGATGGTGGCTTTGGGGAAATGCAGCTTGAGGTTGCGCAACAGCGGCGTGGTCAGGATGATATCGCCGAGAAAGCGCAGGCGGCTGACCAGAATGGAGCGGATGTTGTCGCGATCGACTTGAGGTTTATGCCACATGTTTTCTTGCCCAACCCTCCGGGCCGTAGGCGGCGCTGTTTTATTTATCCAGGTCCACCAGGTCGCCGTCGTAGATGTGGTCCACCGTACCTTCCAGCACGGGCGCGTCGCCGGGGCCCCGGCTGAGGCGAAGGCGGCCGCCGAGAACCTCGATTGTGACCGGGAATTCGACCCGGTGCAGATGGTCGGCGATCACCGCGGCTGCCGTGACACCGGTGCCGCAGGCCAGCGTCTCCGCCTCGACGCCCCGTTCATATGTGCGCACGCGAAGAGAGTGCGGGCTCACAACCTTGACGAAATCGACGTTGGTGCCACGCGGCTGGAAAGCGGGATCATGGCGGTACTTTCGCCCGATTCCGGTCACATCGATCCGGTCGATGTCATCCGCGAAGATCACGAAGTGAGGTACACCGGTGTCGACGAAACCGCCCTCTTCGAGATCCTTCTCGTGCAGCACCCCGAGGTCCACTCGTAGATCTCGCGGCGGCTGCATCCGCAGCCGCACAAGGTTGCCCTCGACCTCGGCGTGGTACTCGTGCCCGCTCACCTCGAATCGCATTTCCGGCGGCGCGATTCCTCTTCGGGCAGCGTAGTAGGCCGCGGCTCGGGCACCGTTTCCGCACATCTCCGACTCGCGGCCGTCGGCGTTGAAGTATCGCATCCGAAAGTCCGCCGTCGGGCTCGATTCGATCAGGAGGATGCCATCGGCGCCGACGCCCGTGCGGCGCTGGCAGAGACGCCGGAAAAAAGACGTCAAGTCGCCTGGGAGCGCCAGGTCACGACCATCGAAGAGGATGAAATCGTTGCCCGTAGCCGAAAGTTTCGTAAAGTGGAGAGTCGACACCCTTTGTCCTTTGGTCGAGCCTGAGGCTGCTGGCATCGACCCCAGCGCCACGGCCCTCTGCGTACTCAGAACTCCAGCGACTCACCGATCGGCAACACCTGGGCATTGAGGCCCTTGGCTTTGGCCTTGCTGACGAACTCGCTGGGGTCGGCCTCGATGACGTCGAAGGTGCCGTAGTGCATCGGCACCACGAGTTTTGGCTGCAGGAATTCGGCAGCCTTGACGGCGTCGTCGATGCCCATGGTGAAGTTGTCGCCAATAGGCAGCAGGGCCAGATCGATCGAAGTCATTTCGCCGATCAGCTTCATGTCGTAGAACAGACCGGTATCACCAGCGTGATAGACCCACTTGCCGCCGAGCTCGACCAGGATGCCGGCCGGATTGCCCATGTAGAGCATGCCACCGTCGTCGGTCTGCAGCCCAGAGCCATGGTGGGCGATGGTGAGCTTGACCCGGCCGAACGGAAAGGCATGACTGCCACCGATGTGCATGGGGTGGGCAGTGGCACCCTGGCTGCCGCAGTAAGTCGCCACCTCATAATTGGCGACGATGGTGGCACTGTTGCGTTTGGCGATGGCGATGGCATCACCGACATGGTCGCCGTGGCCGTGGGTGATGAGGACGTAGTTGCATTGGATATCGTCCGCTTTCTTTGCAGCCTTCGGGTTGCCGGTAAGGAAGGGATCGATAATCAGACGTGTGCCATCGGCTTCCAGTTCGAAACAGGCATGACCGAGAAACGTCGCTCTTGCCATGATACCCTCCTTTCTTGCTTTCGCTGCCGGCGGCGCGGCGCCTGGGGAAAGCGCCTGTCACCGTCGGCCGTCGCGGATCAGGTTCATGAACTCCTCGCGGGTGGAGAGATTGTCGCGGAAGACCCCATAGAGCGCACTCGTCGTCACGATCGTGTTTTGCTTCTCCACACCGCGCATCATCATGCAGAGATGGCGGGCCTCGATGACGACGGCCACGCCCGCCGGTTCCAGCACGTCCATCAGGGTTTGAGCAATTTGTGTCGTCAGCCGCTCCTGCACCTGGAGACGTTTGGCAAAGACATCCACGATGCGGGGGATCTTGCTCAGGCCGACGATTTTACCGCTGGGCATGTAGGCCACGTGGCATTTGCCATAGAAGGGCAGCAGGTGGTGTTCGCACAAGCTGAACATCTCAATGTCCTTGACGATCACCATCTCGTCGTACGGCTCCTCGAACAGGGCTCCGTTCAGAACCTGGTCGATGTCCTGGTGATAGCCGCTTGTGAGAAAACGCAGCGCCTGCTCCACTCGCCCCGGCGTGCGTACCAGTCCTTCGCGGTCTGGATCTTCCCCCAACTCTTTGAGTAGATGCCGGATCAGATTCTGCATCCTGGTTCTCCCTACTTCCGCACATGACAACGCGTGCAGTCGCGATAAGCCGGATGCGGCATGCGGGCGGCCGTGGAATCGTTGGAGACGTGACACGCCATGCACTGCCTGGCCGCCATGCCGTACCGGTGGTTCTCATCCCTGGGCATTTCGGGTGCTTCGCTCCTCGAAGGAACGAAGATCGACAGCAGGGCCAACAGGCCCAGCAGCCCGATGATCAAAAGGAGAAAATGTTTTCGCGCGGTTTGACGCTTTTCCGGTTCCATCTCTGCGGCCTAATCTAGGCAATTTCGCAAAAACAATCAAGGCCGAATCGGGGCGAGATGGTAGAGGGGGCTGCCTGATTTCCAGTTTCC
>CAZGRP010000020.1:55261-67895 GCA_964527995.1 uncultured Cytophagia bacterium
ATCAAGGCCGAATCGGGGCGAGATGGTAGAGGGGGCTGCCTGATTTCCAGTTTCCAGTTTCTCACACCTGTCATCCTGAATGCCTGATCCTTGGTGCCTGAGTGCAGCGCTGAGTCCAATTCCCGATTGCCAATTTCTGACCCCTGGGCAGCCGACCACCGGCTGGGTCACGCACGGCGTGCGTTCGGCCATGCAAAGAGTCGCCCCTGGTGGCTCGAGCGGCGACTAAGAAGCAAGAACGAAACTCTGCCGGGTCCTGTCCGTCCTAAAAGCTAGCTAAGGATTCGAAAGGACGTTTCCCTGGAGGTACGTGATGACGACACGATCTGCTTATCTCGCTTTCGGCACTCTGCTGATTCTACTGGGAGTTCTTTTGCTGGCGCAGGCATTTACAGGTTTGTTTGTGGGGTCGGAGGTTTTCGGCGGTGCCTTGCTGTGGCTCGGTGCTCTGTGGTTTTGGACACTGTACGAGAAGCGAGAAGCTTTCATCTGGCTCTTGCTGGGGTTCCTGGCTGCCTTCAGCGGTCTGGCGGCCTTCAACAGTGGACTGGGCGTAATTGCGGATGACTTTTTCGGGCCGCTGTTTCTATGGGGCCTTGGTGCCACGTTGGCACTCCATTGGTTCCAGCACCGCAGGAGTTCCGCCTGGCTGGTGTTTGGCGCGGGTACTGCGGTCACGCTGGGGTTTGTGGCCTTTGTCGAAGAGATTCTGCCCTGGTACGCCGACTTCAGTGGCGGCCTTTTCTTCCTGGGGTTGGCGGCGACGTTTTGGCTACTTCATCGCCTTTTTGAGGCCGAGACCCGCCTTGCCTGGGCCAAATACGCCGCTGCCGTGTCCGCGGCCCTGGCGGCGGTGGTGTTTTCGGAAGAGAGCTATTCGGCTGTCGGGGATTATCTTTCCGGCGGCGTGCTGATCTTGCTTGGGGCTTATCTGCTCTGGTATGCCATGCGGCGTGAGGCCGAGCAGCAGAACCACCTCGGATCTGCCTGACGATGCCGGGATCGCGCGCACGGGGACCGGCCTGCGGGCCGGTTTTTTATTGCCGGCAAAGCGCTTGACATTCCTTCCTGGCTGTGCGTATATTTGGGGCATGGAAAAGCGGTACATCGTTCTCACGGCCCTGGGCAAAGATCAGCCCTACCTCATCGCGGATATTTGCGCCGCGGTCACCGATTCCGGCCTCAACATCGTGGCCGTCGAGCAAAATGCTCTGCACGGCCTTTTTCTTATGTTCATGGTCACCGAGGTGATCGACCCGGGCGATTCCGCCGAGGAGGCCTACCGGCGTTTGCGGCACAACACCGCCTCGCTCAAGAAAGTTGAGATCAACATCGATCTGGTGGAGCCCGAGCAGGCGATGAAGGCGGTGGACAAGAATCTGCAGGTGTTCACCATCATCGGCCGCGACAAGGTGGGTATCCTCAAGGCCATCACCAACACGCTGGCGAATTTCCGAGTCAACATCGAGCGCATGCACCACCTGGCCCACGGCGAGCTGGTGGCCCTGGAGATGCTCGTCGATGCTTCGGAGCTGCGTGACCTGCGCCTGCTGCGCGAAGTGATCCAGCAGACCTGCGATGAGGTCGGCTTCGACACCATCATCCAGCCTGATACGCCCTACCGGCAGCGCCGGCGCATGGTTGTGTTCGACATGGACAGCACCGTCATCCAGAACGAGGTGATCAACGACCTCGCCCGGGCGGGCAACGTCGGCACAGCGGTCTCCGATATCACTCACCGGGCGATGAACGGCGAAATCGACTTCAAGGAAGCTCTGAAGGAGCGGGTCAAGCTGCTGGCCGGTTTGCCGGTGTCGATTCTCGAGGAGGTCGCCGAGGAGATGGAGCTTACGCCCGGCGCCCAGGAGCTGGTCTCGACGCTCAAGGCCATGGGTTTCAAGCTGGCGCTGGTTTCGGGCGGCTTCACGTTTTTCGCCGAGCGCCTCAAAGACCGACTGGGTTTCGATTATGTTTTCGCCAACGAGCTGGAGATCGACGGCGGCGTATTGACCGGCCGCGTGAAGGGCCGCATCATCGACGCCGAGGCCAAGGGCGAAATCGTCAAGGAGCTGGCCCGCCGGGAAGGCCTGAGCCGGGAGGAGATCGTGGCCGTTGGGGACGGCGCCAACGACCAGATCATGCTCAAGAATGCCGGCTTCGGCATCGCCTTCAACGCCAGCAACATCCTCGCCAAAGTTGCCGACGGTCGCATCACCGATTCCAATCTGCTTGGCCTGCTCTTCTGCCTGGGCGTGACAGAACGTGCCGTGCGCGAGAGCGTGGGGGAAGGGGAACGTGGCTGAGTTCCACAGGCGCAAGATCCTGCTGCTGTCGACGGGCCACTTCATCAACGACTGCTACTCCGGTTTTCTTGCTCCTCTGCTGCCCTTGTTCATGGCCTTGCACGGGCTGTCGGTGGCCCAGGCGGGCGTCCTCGCCTCTGTGCTGTCGATGTCGACCTCACTGACCCAGCCGCTCTACGGCTATCTGGCCGACCGCAGCGGCCGCCGTCTGTTTCTGATCGTCGGCCCGGCGATCACGGCCGTATTCATGAGCTCCACCGGACTGGCGCCAACCTACGGCATTCTGGCGGCGCTCCTGGTCGTGTCAGGAGCCGGGTCCGCGTCGTTTCATCCAACCGCAGCAGCGGCGGTCTCCTATGCCAGCGGAGAGAAAAGGGAATGGGGCATGTCGTGGTTTCTCACCGCCGGAAACTTCGGGCATGCACTGGGCCCGGTTGTGGCCTTGCCGCTGGTTCTGGCGATTGGTTTGCAGTGGCTGCCCGCGGCAGCGATCCTCGGCATCATCGTCGCTGTTCTGCTCTATTTTTATGCACCCCCCTATCCGGTAGGCGCCTCGGTGTCCCACGGCCTTTCGGTGCGCGAGGTCGAGTCGCGCTGGCGTCCATTGACTCTGCTGTTCGTGCTCGTGGTGGTCCGTGCCTTCTTGCTGAATTCGTTCTCATCCTTCATTCCGATCTATCTGCACGACGCAGGGATGCCGTTGATGGGGGCGGGAGCATCGGTGACCCTCTTCCTCGCAGTCGGCTCGATGGGCGCACTGCTGGGCGGACGGCTCACCGCCAAGGTGGGGGCGATTCGAAGTCTGCGGCTCTCCATGTTGCTGGCGATCCCGGCGCTCTTTGGGTTCCTTCACACCTCGGGCTGGCTGCGGTTCGCCAGCCTGGCCGCTGCCGGGCTGGTGTTGTATTTCTCCTTTCCGACCAACGTCGTGCTGGCGCAGAACCTGTTTCCCGAGAAAGCAGGCACAGTGTCGGCACTGATGATCGGCGTCGGTTGGGGCACGGCGGGAGCCTTTCTCATTCCTGCCGGCCTTCTTGCCGACCGGATCGGCGTGGCGCCAGCCCTGAACATCGCCGCCGCCGCCACATTGATCGGCCTCGCAAGCGCTGTTCTGTTGCGGCAGGGGCAGCAGGCATCGGCGTCGAGGCGGCCGCTTGGTTCCGAGTTGAGGCCGCCGGTGGCTGCCTCCCCCTGGCCCGAGTCGAAGTAGGGTGGCAGTCGTCAGGTTTTGGCCGCTGGGTTGAGTGCCGCGAGTGCCTCGAGCAGAGGATGCGGTCGGCGCTGCAAACAAGGTCTGTGAGCCTTCATCGGTAGAAAACGTCCATGTCCAAGCAAAAGGCGAAAAGCCCCAACAGAGCCCATTCTGGGTTGGCAGCACTTCCGGCTGTTGACCAGCTATTGCGCCATCCCGGCGTCGAGGAACTTCTGGAGCATTATGAGCGCTCTTTTGTGCTCTCCCGGCTGCGACGCCAGGTCGACCGGGTGCGTGAGGAGCTGCGCCTCGGATCCCGCAAGCCGGCGACACGCCAGGAGCTTGCTGACACCGTTGTTCGAGCCACGGCCGAAGATGTCGCTCGCCTGATGCGGGCCAGCCTCCGGCGCGCCATCAATGCCACCGGCGTGATCCTGCATACCGGACTGGGGCGTGCGCCCCTGCCGCCTGTCGCCCGCGAGCGGGTGTTGCAGGCGATCTCGGGATACGCCACGCTGGAGATCGATCTGGAGACAGGGAACCGCGGCGATCGCACCCGCCATGTCGAGGAACTGCTCTGTGAGCTGTCCGGTGCCGAGGCGGCCTGTGTGGTGAACAACAACGCGGCGGCGGTTTTGTTGACCTTGAATACCCTGGCGCTGGGCCGTGAGGTCATTGTGTCGCGCGGCCAGTTGATCGAGATCGGGGGGTCGTTTCGCATACCCGAGGTGATGCAGCGTAGCGGCGCGGTCATGGTCGAGGTCGGCAGCACCAACAAGACCCACCTTCGCGACTACGAAGGTGCCATCAGCGACAGCACCGCCATTCTGTTCGCGGCGCACTGGTCGAACTATCGAATTCTCGGCTTCGTGAAGGAAGTGCCGGTCGTGGAACTGGTGGAGCTGGGGCGGCGCTACGGCCTGCCGGTGGTGCACGACCTCGGCGGCGGCGTGCTCGAGGACCTGCGCCAGTGGGGGTTGCCATATGAACCGGTGGTTCGCGACGACATCGAGGCCGGGGTCGGTGTGGTGACATTCAGCGGCGACAAGGTTCTCGGCGGGCCTCAGTGTGGCGTCATCGTCGGCAGCCGGGAGCTGATTTCACAGATTCGCAGTAACCCAATGATGAGGGCGTTGCGCTGCGACAAGATGACATTCGCAGCGCTGGAGGCCACGTTGAAGCTGTTCCTGCAGCGTGGCGCCGTTCCCGCCGAGCACCCCGTGCTGCGCATGTTGACCGAGGACGTCGAAAAGGTGCGGCAACGAGCCGAACGTCTCTATCGCCAGATTCAGGAGTCGGGAGCGGCGGAGATCGAGGTGTCTCTCACTCAGAGCACCTCGCAGACCGGCAGCGGCGCTCTGCCGCTGGAGGAAATTCCAAGCTGGGCGGTGACCCTGCGATCCAGGCGTTGGTCGGCGGAACAGCTTGCAGCGCGGCTGCGGCACCTTGAGCCGCCCGTGGTCGGCTATCTCCGAGAGGAGCGTCTTCACTTAGACTGCCGCACACTGTCGGATGAGGATGTGGCGATCGTGGCTGCAGGGATCGCATCGCTGAGATAGCAACGTCACAAAAGTGTCCGCTGGCATCGCTCCGATGTGGTTTTGTCTGTGCCAGCCGGAAATCAGGAAAACTGGCAATTTCGAGTAAAAGAAAACGATTGCGAGCGAATTTCCAACATAATCGCTGCTTCCGGTGCCTTTGCGCCCGCGCTTTCCGCCGTTCTCCTGTGAATTCTCTTGACTTTTGATCTCTGGGGTTTATATTACAATACGCCTTTTAGCGCTCGTTCGAGGTGAGTGCTAATATAAATGTTGAACCCAGGATAACCAAAGGGAGGTGTTCCCATGAAGATCAAACCGTTGGCTGATCGCGTCGTGGTACGGGCGCTGGAGCCGGAGGAGAAGAAGCAGGGCGGCATTATCATCCCGGACACAGCCAAGGAGAAGCCCCAGGAAGGTGAAGTCATCGCTGTGGGGCCTGGCAAGATCACCGACAACGGCACCAAGATCGAGCCGAGTGTAAAAAAGGGAGACCGGGTGCTGTTTGGCAAATATTCCGGCACTGAAGTCAGTGTCGATGATGAGGACTACCTGATCTTGAGAGAGAGCGACATCCTCGCGGTCGTCGAGTAGATGTCGCTTTTTTGTTGCCTGAAGCAGACGAATCCAACTTTGAACAGAATCCTTCAAGGAGGCTTTAGATATGGCGAAACTCATTGACTTCGATGTTGACGCCCGTGCCGCTCTGAAACGCGGGGTCGACCAGCTCGCGGACGCGGTCAAGGTCACGCTCGGGCCGAAAGGTCGCAACGTAGTGATCGACAAGAAGTTCGGCTCGCCCACGGTGACCAAAGACGGCGTCACGGTTGCCAAAGAGATCGAGCTGGAGGATCCGGTTGAGAACATGGGCGCCCAGATGGTCAAGGAAGTTGCCTCGAAGACCAGCGATGTTGCTGGTGACGGGACGACAACGGCGACCGTGCTGGCTCAATCGATCTTCAACCAGGGTCTGAAGAACGTCACGGCCGGGGCCAACCCGATGCACCTGAAGCGCGGCATCGAGAAGGGCGTGGCCAAGGTCGTCGAGGAGATCAAGAAGATCAGCAAGCCGGTCGAAGGCAAGCTGATGATCTCGCAGGTGGGTGCCATTTCCGCCAACAACGACATGTCGATCGGTGAGCTGATTGCCGACGCCATGGAGAAAGTCGGCAAGGACGGCGTCATCACCGTGGAGGAGGCCAAGAGCATCGAGACCACGCTCGAAGTGGTCGAGGGCATGCAGTTCGACCGCGGCTACATTTCGCCCTACTTCGTTACCAATCCGGACACCATGGAGGCAGTTCTCGAGGAGGCGCTGATTCTGATCCATGACAAGAAGATCAGCAGCATGAAAGACCTGCTTCCGATTCTGGAGAAGACGGCGCAGATGGGCAAGCCATTGCTCGTCATCGCCGAGGACGTCGAGGGCGAAGCGCTGGCCACCCTGGTCGTGAACAAGCTGCGCGGCACCCTGCGCGTCGCTGCGGTCAAGGCTCCCGGCTTTGGAGATCGCCGGAAGGCCATGCTCGAGGATATCGCCATCCTGACAGGCGGCCGGGTGATTTCCGAAGAGGCCGGCTTCAAGCTCGAGAACACCACCGTCAGCGACCTCGGCCGTGCCAAGAAGGTGGTGATCGACAAAGACGACACGACGATTGTTGAGGGCGCCGGCAAGCCGGAGGACATCAAGGGCCGTATCAGCCAGATCAAGAAGCTGATCGAGGCCTCCACCTCCGACTACGACAAAGAAAAACTGCAGGAGCGCCTGGCGAAGCTGGCCGGCGGCGTGGCCGTGCTCAAAGTCGGTGCAGCGACCGAAGTGGAGATGAAGGAGAAGAAGGCCCGCGTCGAAGACGCCCTGCACGCTACCCGTGCGGCGGTCGAGGAAGGAATCGTGCCCGGCGGCGGTACGGTCTACATCCGTGCCAGGAAGGGGCTGGAGAGCCTCAAGCTCGAAGGTGATGAGGCCACAGGCGTCGAGATTCTCCGTCGTTCTCTGGAAGAGCCGCTGCGCCACATCGCCGAGAACGCCGGCTGGGAAGGTTCGATCGTCGTCCAGCGCGTGCGCGAGAACGACGATGTGAATTTCGGCTTCAACGCCGAAACCGAAAAGTTCGAAGACCTTCTGAAGTCCGGCGTCATCGACCCGACGAAGGTTGCGCGCGTGGCTCTCGAAAACGCCGCCAGCGTCGCTTCCCTCCTGCTGATGACGGAAGCCACTGTGGCTGAGAAGCCGGAAGAGGAGAAGAACCCGCCCATGCCTCCCGGTGGCGGCATGTATTAGATGCAACCTTAAAAGGAACCGCTTTGAAAAGGCCGTTGGCAACCTCCAACGGCCTTTTTGTTTAGGTGAATTTCGCGGTGACCCCTCGAACCAGCCAGCCGCTTTTGGGTTGCATCTCCTCGGTGTCCTTCGTACATTGAACCGTTCAGCCCACTCTCTCCACCGCCCCGGATTTTTCTGGGAATCTGCTCGAGGTGGCAGTTGTTGATACGATGGGTGGAATCAAGGGCGGGGAGCAAGATGAGCACCGGGTGAATCGCTGCCTGAGTTCAGACGAGGACGATTTTCTCGTTTCAAGACTCAGGCTTCCGCAAAGCCGGAAGAGGAGATGCCATGAGAGCCGCTCGTAACTGCCTGGCAGGACTGACCGTCCTGTTCACGATTTCCGCCTTGGGATTGGGCCTGGCCGTGTCCCAACAGATCACGGGCACCCCGTCTGACACCCTGGGGTACAAGACGGTGCCGGCCAAGAAGGGGGAACACTGCTTGATCTGTGGCATGGAGCTGACCGACAACGACATCGTTCTGATCTATCGCGGTCGCAGGGTGCCGTTGAAGCGTGCCATGGTCGAGCAATTCGTACGTGATCCCGGGCGCTACTTTTTCAAACTCGAGCCGCGGTCGGTGCTTTTTGACGAGAATGCGGTAGTGCGGTCCGCTCTGCAGCGCGGCTGGCTGATCGTTGGCTCTCTTGTGGTGACGAGTCTCCTTTTTGCCGGTCTCACGGCTCAGAAGGCGGTCCGCAAGGGGCTGGCTCCGGCGCCGTGGTTCTTCGTCGGCCTGGCGGGGAACGCTTTCGGCTTCCTGGCGATCCTCTTCGTAAAGCCCGTGCCTGGAGCGATGGCGCCGGCTGGCTGGGCCAAGGCGCCGGTCACGACGGAGCCGACTCACTGCCCCACCTGTGGCGCCGAGATTCATCCTTCTGCGCGCAAGTGTCCTTTTTGCGGAAAGGACGTTCTCCCCGAAATCGCCTCTGAAGTTGAACGTGTCGGGCTGCGGGGTCGAACTGATTCGCCGCGTTCGTAGGAGGCTTGAAATCTCCCGTCCCATCAAGTCGCTGGCAAACCCAGAACCCAAACAGGTAGAACGATGAGTCTGCTGACGAAGGTGGAATCGAAGGCCAAAGCGATTCTAAGCTCCGGTAGTGGGGAGGCACAACGACCCCGCCTCTCCAAGCATCGTGAGAGCAATGTCCCTGGACTGTTTGTTATCGGCGACCTGGCTGGTGCCCCCGTGATCAAGATGGCCATGGCCCAGGGCCAGGAGATCATTGATCATATCTCAGCGCTACCGGACGCGGTCGGCGGTGATCCGGACGTTTATGACGTGCTCGTCGTCGGCGCCGGCGCCGCTGGTCTGAATGCCGCCCTGGCAGCACGAGACAAAGGGATGTCGTGTCTCGTCCTCGAAAAGGAAAAGATCGCCAATACCATCGAAAATTTTCCAGAGGGCAAGTGGGTCTACGCCGAGCCGGATCAGGTGCCCCCCAAAGGCAAGCTGTGGTTGGATGGAGCCACCAAAGAGGATTTGATCGCCCGCTGGCACCAGATTGTCGAGGAGAACCATCTCGACCTTCGCACCAACGAACCGCTCGTTGCCGTCGAGCGCCGCAGCAACGGCATCTTCGAGGCCAAGACACCGAAAGGTAGCTACCTGGCGCGGCGCATCGTTTTGTCAACCGGACAGAGAGGGACTCCCCGCAAACTCGGCGTTCCCGGTGAGGACCAGAGACGTATCTATCACCGGCTGTATAGCCCCAAGAAGTACCGCGATGAGAACATCCTGGTTGTCGGCGGAGGCAACAGTGCGGTGGAGGCTGCGGTCACGCTGTCAAAGCAGAACAGGGTCATTCTTTCTTATCGCGGCAGTGAGTTCAGGCGTGTGTTCAAGGACAACGAGCAGCAACTGAACGAGAGGATCGCTGCCGGCGCGGTCGAGCCGGTGCTGAACTCGCAGGTCGTTGAATTCAGCCAGAAGGAGGCGGTCTTGCGGATCGACCGCGGCGGGCATGAAGAGACGCGCAGAGTGTCTTTCGATCATGCTTTCGTGCTGATCGGCGCCGACGCCCCGGTGCGGTTCCTGAAATCTCTCGGAATCCGGATGGAGAACGAGTGGACCGGCAGCCTTTTTCGTGGTGCCCTGCTGGCGCTGTTGACCCTCTTCGGCATGTGGCTCCTGGGCGGCAAGGCGGTTCTGGGGCCGTTGAATCTTTCAGGCTTCGTGCCAGGGTGGGTCGGAGCCTTACTTGCGCTCGGTTCTGTTGGCCTCCTGCTTCGTCTCGGTGTCGGCGGCGACCGGTTTGCCTGGCTTGGCTTCTCCTTCGTTGTATGGTACAGCATCTATGGCATCAAGGTTGGGCAAGGTCAGGAGTTTTGGCCCTATCGTGACTGGGGATACAAAGCGATGTCATTTCTGGATCGGCCGTGGTCGTTCTGGTACACGGTGCTGTACACCGTCGTGATGACGCTCTTCGGAATTCAGGCCTTGAAACGCTGGGGTCTGGATCGAAAGGACCGGTTTCAGATTTGGCGTTACGTCTCCCTGCTTAGCTTTCAGTGGATATTCTTCTTTATCATCCCCGAGTTCTTGTTTCAGTGGGCCGTGAAATATCAGTGGGTGGGGCAGAAACTTGCCAGCGACCCAGCCTTTGCAGAACAGGCCTGGCGAAGCTATGGCCTCGTTTATGCATGGCCGTTGTTTTTCTATACTTTTTTCTATAATCCTCACTGGATATGGGTCCTGTGGGGTGTGATGCTCACCCTCGTGCTGATACCGATTTTCGTAATTTTTCATGGCAAGCGCTACTGTTCCTGGATCTGCGGCTGCGGTGGCCTGGCCGAAACCTTTGGTGATCGCTGGCGGCACCTGGCGCCGAAGGGCAAAACCTCCATAAAGTGGGAGTGGATGAACACCGCGGTTTTCGTTTTCGCCATAGCCATCACCGGGTTGATGCTGATTCGAGGCATCTATCACGCTATCACGGGTACCGCATCGGTTGGCGTTCAGCTCTATAGGATCCTTGCAGATGTCTGGCTCGTCGGCATCTTGCCTGTCACGCTCTATCCCTTCCTGGGCGGGAAAGTATGGTGCCGGTACTGGTGTCCGCTTGCAAAGATGATGCATATCTTTTCGAAGTTCTATACCAAAGCAGGGGTCAGCAAATTCAAGATCACGGCAAATGACAAATGCATCGCCTGCTATGAGTGCACGCGCAACTGTCAGGTGGGCATCGACGTGATGAGCTATGCATTGAAGCAGGAAGTACTTGATAACGAGAACAGTAGCTGCATCGGCTGCGGGATTTGCGTCACCGTTTGTCCGATGGATACACTCAAGTTCGGAGACCAGCCCAAAGTCGTGATCCCTTCGCAGGAAGTGAAACTGAAAGAGATGGCTATGGGCTGAGAATCTCCACCTCACCGTTTGCGCTGCAGGATCAGCTTGCAGCGACGCCGCGTGCATCTCTCGTCGATTGTGAGATTTCCCCTGCCCGCGAAAACGCGCGCTTTCCATCGGAACCTACCTTCCTCAAGGCCGGACCGAAGTACGTCCAAGGTTCATCGTTTCGTTGCTATGTTGCCTGTCGAGGCCCTCGGCTGTCTTGCGCGGCGGGGGTTTCCTTGTCAAATTTGTTCTTGACTTTGCGGGGTGTGGGACTTACATTTGTTTGAATTTCAATAGCATGCGATGCCTTGGAGTTGCTTTGAAGATCAGCTATCTGAACGGGCCTCGCCTGAAACGGGGAATCATTGCTGGAGCGCGGCGGGTCATTCAGATGCAAGAGGCCCTGAATAGCATCAATGTCTTTCCGGTGCCTGATAATGATACCGGCACCAATATGGCCCTCACCATGCAGAGCGTTGCCGAGGGTGTCATCGAATGCCGCGATCTGACGGTGGGCCGGGTCAGTCAGGCCGCCGCAGATTCGGCGCTGCTGGGTGCCAGGGGAAATTCAGGAGCGATCCTGGCGCAGTTTTTCCAGGGCCTGGCCGACGGCCTGCGTGATAAAGCCAGGGTGAAGGTGCAACATTTTGTGGACGCCGCCGGGCGTGCTGCAGATGCTGCCTACGAAGCGATCGCTCATCCTCAAGAGGGTACCATCCTGACTGTGATACGCGAGTGGGTTCAATATCTGCGCCGCGAGCGCCACGCGAGTGATTTTGCCGACCTGTTGCGGAACTCGATCCAGGTGGCCCGGGAGAGCCTTTCCCATACCCCCGAGAAGCTGCGTGTGCTTGCCGCGGCAGGGGTGGTCGACGCCGGCGCCGAAGGATTTGTGCACCTCTTGGAGGGGATCAACCATTTCATCGAGTCCGGCACCATCGAGCAATTCATGGGCACGCGCGAGGCGCCCCGCAGGGCGCATGTCCAGACGGCTCCCGAACAGCTACATTATCGATACTGCGCCGAATGTTTGCTGGAAGGTGACGGCATCAACCGGCTGGCCTTGCGCCGGGACCTTTCGGAGTGCGGCGGTTCTCTGATCGTTGCCGGATCCGATTCCAGGGTGCGCATCCACATTCACACCAACGAGCCTCAGCTGGTGCTCGAACGGGCGCAGAAGTACGGAGCCGTCGTGAAGACCAAAGCAGACGATATGCGCCGTCAACACGAGCAGGCTCACAGCGGCGCCCCTCCGGTTACCATTGCCGTCGTCACCGACTCCTCCTGCGACCTTCCGCCGGAGTTCCTCATTCGCCACAACGTCCAGATGGTGCCGATTCAGGTGAGCTTTGGCTACGACCGCTATATCGACAAGATCACGCTGACGCCGAAGCAATTCTATCGACTCCTCGTGGAATCCCCGTATCACCCGACGACTTCGCAGCCCGCTCCTGCAGATTTCTTGCGTATCTATGAGCAACTGGTGGGGCGATATGAACATGTGATTTCGGTCCACCTGAGCGGAAGTCTCAGCGGCACTTTGCAGGCTGCGGCCACGGCGGCGTCTCGGGTCCAGGGGATCGATATCCGGGTCGTGGATAGCAAGATGGCCAGCGTCGGCCTTGGTTTGATGGTCGCAGAAGCAGTGCGTGCAGTCGAAGAGGGATGTGGGATCGATGAGGTGGTTCGCCGGGTCGAGGAGGCCAGAAAGCAGACGAAACTTTACGTCGGCGTGGCGACGATGGAGTATCTTGTACGAGGCGGTCGCGTCAGCCGGACCCGCGGACGCCTGGCTACCCTGTTGGGCCTGAAGCCTATTCTAATGATCGATTGCGAAGGGCGCGTAGTGCCGGTAGCCAAAACGCGAGGCGGCGCGCAAGCCCAGAGAACCATCCTGGCTTTCATCCGGCGTGATGTTTTGCAGATGAGGAAG
>CAZGRP010000021.1:0-61037 GCA_964527995.1 uncultured Cytophagia bacterium
TCGCCAGCGATCACACGCACGGCATGGCCCGGCGCTAGCGCGGCCGGAAGAGGTTGGCATTCAAGGCCAGATTCACTTCCTCATCGCTCAGCCCGCGGCGGTCGGTAGAAACAAGGACCAGCTTGCCGAGGCGAAGATTGAGACCTGCCTGACCCAGAGCGCCGAGAAACGACGCCGCATTGGCTTTCTTGCCAGAAAAGCGAAAGTCGATCGGGATTAGCTCAAAGCCGTCGTCGACCAGGCCCTGACGTGTCTCGACACTGCGCAGCCGCAGCCCGCTGGAACGAGCCAAACGTGCAACCGCCCGGCGCAGGCCGGCGATGTCGAGATACTGGACCGGCTTTTCAGGCGCCGCAAGCGACCCCAGCGCCACACTCCCCTGCAGGAGCACTTTCTGCAACGATTGGCCGTCGGCCGTAACCTGCTCCTGGGTGAGAATACGGGTCTGTTCAACCGGCAGAGAGTTGCTGATCATGTCGGGGAATGCGAGGGCCGCCGTCCGGGTCGGGGCGACATACTCAATAAGAAACCGGCCGCCGGTGAACGACAGCAGCGTGAAATTGACATCCTCAGGGAGGACCTGCAACATACCCACCGCGGCGGCGGTAATCTCTGCCGCCTCAGAAGCGTACGAAGGCACGCCCTGAGGGACCGCGGGTGGGGTAGAAGCCGCGGTCCGTGCCGGCTGCTCGGCCTGCGCTTGCTGACCCGGCTGTTCGGTGACGGGCTTCGTCTCACCGGCCTGCCCTCCAGCCCGAGCTTCGACCTGCTGCGAAGGAGGCGTCTCGCCCGGCGTGGCCACCGTACCTTCCTTTTTCTGAAGTTTCCAGAAAAGGATCACCGCCAGGGCAACCACCAGAAAGCCGCCCACCAGAAAGCCCGTAGCCCGCGAGCCGCGTCGCGGCCTTGTGTAGCTGGTGAGGTCGGGCGGCGGCGTGGTGACCTTTGGTGGCTCCTTTTCCGTAAATTGCGGTTTTTGCGGCTCTTTCTCGGGTGCAAACTCTCTGGTGTCCAGACTGAAGGTCTCATCTGCGAAGCTGCTTCCCGACTCCTGCGGCTGTGTTGCAGACTCCTCTTGTGGGACCTCCGGTTGCTTTTTTTCTTCTTCCTCGTCTTCGCCAATCAGATTGATGTTAGGCATGGGGTCCTCCAGAGTTGTTCTGCGATTCTCCTCGTAGCGCAGCCCCCACGGCAACCGTGAATGTCTCGGGTCGCAGGTGAGGGTCCGCCGCTGCCCTTTCGGCGTTCAACCGCACCTTCTTGAACGGATTGACGCGCTCGATCCGGACATCATGGAGGTTCCGCAATGACTCGACGACTTCTTCGTCCACACCTTCTCCGTAGAGAAAGACTCCGTCAAGCTCCTCGATTGCTTTGCCGAGCTTGTTGTCCAGAAGGATGCGGCGTAGCTCTCGGGAAACCAGTTTGGCCAGCCGATCCGCATCGCTCTGCAGCAAGGTCTTCCCCTCATCTCCGGGATAGGGAACCTTCTGCGAAAGAAAATACTCGCCGTTGCGCAGCAATACCACCTGAAGTCCATGTTCCCCGACGTCGACGAGAGCTACATGTTCAGCTGTCAGGGACTCATAGTTCCGCTCCAGAGTCCGCTGCGCCGCAAAGATGTCTACGTCGACGATGTCGAGGTGGAGCTTCGTGTGCTGAAACACCTGGCGCAGGTAGGAGATGATGGACTTGCGCACGGCGACAATCAGCACATGCGCCTGCGACTCGGCCTCCGTGGGCTCCAGGCGCTCCCAGGCGATGTTGTACTCGGACAGAGGAGACAAGAGGAACTGCTTGCTTTCCCACAAGACATGTTCATTCAGCTCCTCTCCCTGCAGATCCGCATCGATGGGAATCTTCTTCACCAGCACCATGCGGGAGTCGAGCGTCAGTGCGGCATGTTTGCCTTCGAAATGGGATGCCTGATACAGGCGGTTGATGTCTTCGGCAAACCTGCGGATTTGGTTCTTCTCCGAGAAAACATCGAAGTCGAACGGCTGACGCAAACGACCTTGCGCCAGGTTTGTGATTGCGAACTGGCCGTCCCCCGTCACACCCTCGGTCATCCGCAGGTGGTCGTGCGTCAGGCTGATGCCCACGAAACCCTTGCGCTGTTGTTCTGTCATATCCTCTCCTGGAACAGCCCCCTTTCCTGTGCAAGAAAACCTCTGGCTGGCAGTGCCCAGACCGGATCGCCCGCAGCCGGCCGATCGACCCGGCTACGGCTCTTCACTCAGCGTGATCAACGGCGCGATCTTCTCCAGTACCTTGGGGCCGATGCCTCGGACTTTGCGCAGATCTTGGAGACGGCGAAAACGGCCGTGTTGCTGGCGATAGACCACGATCCGGCGTGCCGTCACTTTGCCGATGCCAGGCAACCGTATGAGCGCTTCCTCATTGGCCACATTGATGTCGATGGGGGCAGTCGGCGCCGTCTTGTTGACTTGGCCCGCGCCATTTTGCACTCGGTGGGTCTTTTGGCGTGACGCCGACCCCAATTCGACACGACGAGCTGCGGCTCGATCTTCTTTGTCAAGCTGTTGGCTGATCGAATCGAAGGCAGCAACCGTGGCCGCGTCCACCTGCGGCAGCTCTGGCGGATTGAGATCGCGCTTGTAGATCGTCACCAGCGAACCGAGCACCAACCCGGCCACGAGAAAAGCAACGATGCCTCGCTCCTGACGCGTCAGACCCAACATCGGCCCAACCCCCTCTTGCCAGATCCAGGCGATTTCTTGTCACGACGCCCGCTCGCGCGGCTACGAAAACGCCTCCTTGAATTTCTTGAAAAAGCTGCGATCCCTTTTGGGAGGGTGCAAGTGCTCCGATTTGGCCAGCTCTTCGAAAAGCTTGCGTTCCTTGGCGGTGAGTTTCGTCGGCGTCCATACCATCACCCGCACCAGCAAATCACCGGACCCATAGCCGTTCAGGTGAGGAATCCCCTTGCCGCGGAGCCGGTAGATTTTGCCCGACTGGGTGCCGGCCGGGATCTCCACTTTCACTTTGCCCGTCAGTGTCGGCACCTCCACTTCATCCCCGAGTGCCACCTGCACAAAGCTGAGGGGCAGGTCGTAGAGAAGGTCATCGCCGTGGCGCTCGAAATAGGGATGCTCCTCCTCTTCGATGAAGACGATCACATCGCCAGCCGGCCCGCCGTGAGGCCCGACATTGCCTTCCCCGCGGACAGTGATGTAGTTGCCCGTCGCCACGCCGGCGGGAATCTCAACGGTGATGGTGCTCTCGCCCTTCACACGGCCGGCGCCGTGGCACTTTCGGCACGGCGTGTCGACCACGGTCCCAAGCCCCTGGCAACGCGGGCAGGTGGTGATGTTGACAAACTGGCCGAACAGCGATCGCGAAACCTGCCGCACCTCTCCGGCGCCACGGCACTGGGGACACGTGATCGGCTGCGTCCCCGGCTCCGCACCGCTGCCCCCGCACTGGTCGCAGCGGACCCACTTGCGAAGTTTGATGCGCTTCTTGACTCCGGTGCCGATCTCCTCGAGCGTAAGCTTGAGGCGGATTTGCAGGTCAGAGCCGCGCCGGTGGTGGCGGCCGCGTGGCTGACGGCGAAACCCAAAGAGGTCCCCAAAGCCGCCAAAGCCCTCGGACATGAAGGTTCGCAGAGCATCGCTCAGGTCGAAATCGAAGCCCGCAAAGGGATCGGCGCCGGCACGCGTACCTGCGTGCCCGAACCGGTCGTATCGCTGCCGCTTCTCGGGATCACGCAACACCTCGTAGGCCTCAGCCGCTTCTTTGAATTTCTCCTCGGCCTCCTTGTTCCCCGGATTGCGATCGGGGTGGTACTCCATCGCCTTCTTGCGGTAGGCCTTCTTGATCTCCTCGAGCGTAGCGTCACGCGACACCCCGAGTATTTCGTAGTAATCCCGCTTGGTCATTGCTTCCGATACGATCCCAAATACGCCCGGCGGTCTCCCTACCGGCTGACGATGACTTTCGATGGCCTCAAAACGCGATCGTGCAGGCGATACCCTTTCTGGTGCTCTTGAACCACTGTATCCGGCTCATGGTCGCTATCCATTTGCATGAGCGCCTCATGCAACTCCGGATCGAACGGCTTCCCCACGGCCTCGATCGGCTTGACGCCGAACGACTCGAGCACCTTCAGAAAGTTTTGATAGACGAGCTCGATCCCCTTGTAGAGAGCCTCAAAATTGTGGCTCTCTTTGGCCGCCTCGAGCGAGCGCTCGAGGTCATCCACCACGGGCAAGAGCCTCTTGATGAGCTCGGCGTTGGCGCTCTGGACCAGAAATCCGAACTCGCGTTCGCTGCGTTTACGAAAATTGTCGAACTCTGCCAGCGTCCGCAGGTACCGGTCTTGCATTTCGGCCAGTTGTCTCTTCAAATCTTCGACTTCCGCAGCAAGCTTCCTCCTGCGAGCGCTTTTCTTGGGCTTCTCGGGAGAGGGGGTGGCCTTTTCCTCGGCCGTCGCTTCCTGTGTCGTCTCTTTGGGCGGCGTCTCCGTTACTTCAAGATCTTCGCGATTTTCCATACCCCTTTTGTCTCCTCCGACGAATATTGCAGATCCTTCATTTGACCCACAAAAAAAGCATCCCACTACGGGAGTGGGTGCCTTCCCCTATCGAAGTTGTGTGTCCCCCATCGGGACCGGCGCAGTCACACGAGTTGCGCCTCCAGTGTCTCCGAAAGCACACGGGCCATATACTCGACCAGTGCCACCACGTAGGCGTAATTCATGCGTGTCGGTCCGATCACTCCGAGCGTGCCGGTCACGTTGCCCATATGGTAGGTCGTAGTGATGATGCTGCAGTTGCGAATCAGCTCCTCGCGGTTCTCCTCGCCGATGGTGATGGAGATTCTGCCGGCGTCCTCCTGTTCGCTCTGATTGAAGACGTGCAGCAGGATATCTTTGTTCTCGATCAAAGAGAGCAGTCGCTGCAGATGTTCCTGGTCGGAAAACTCCGGCTGAGCCACGATTCGGGTGGTGCCGCCGAAGTGAAAGTCCTCCCTTTCGGCGAACTGGAACAGCCGATCCGCCGACGCCACGAACGTCTGAATCAGCACCTCATCCCCTGCAGACACATTTCGCAGTCGCTGGTCGATAGTGTGCTTGATTTCTTTCAGGGTAAGGCCGTGCAGACGTTCGTTCAAGACCTGGACGGTCTGATGGAGAGACTTCTCGGAAAGCTCGCCCTCGATCTCCATCGTGATCGTTTTCACCAGCCCCGACCGGATGGAAATCACCACCAGAAGACGTCTCTCGGCGATGGGCACGATCTCCATGCGGTCGAAGATGCCCTGGTAGAAACGCGGCGATAGCACCACCCCGAGCTGATTCGAGATCTGGCCGAGTACATGGGAGGCGGTCTCCAGGATCTGGTCGGCGTCCTCAGCCACCCGGCGCAACCGTTCGAGAATGGCGCGGCGGTCCTGGCGGGTCAGACGCTGCACTCCCATCAGGCTGTCCACGTAGACCCGGTAGCCGAGGTCCGTCGGCACCCGACCTGCAGAGGTATGCGGCTGTGTGATCAAGCCGCGCTCCTCGAGATCCATCATCACATTGCGAATCGTCGCTGGGCTCAGATCCAACCCGCAATGCCTGGCCAGATATCGAGACCCGACAGGGGCAGCATTGGTCACAAAGCTCTCGACAATCGAATGCAGAATCGTCCTCTCGCGCGGCGTCAGACTTTCAGCAGATGTCTCTACTGCTTTCATTGCATGGCTCACAGGGCAGCCACCTCCGGTCGAAAAATTGCTACCTAAAATAATAATTTTCCGAGTGGTTGTCAAGGAGAAAGTGGGTGCCGCAAATAGCGCCGAACCGAGGTCCAACTGCCAATGAGTCCGAGCAATCCACCAGCCGCCGCGATCCCCCAAAACAGCCTTTCATCCACCAGCACGTACTCCGGCAGCCGCACTCGCAGCGCCTCCACGAACAGGTAGAGCAGTACTGCGGCGACTGCTCCACCCGCAATCCCCTCCAGGGTCCCTTGCAGCAGAAACGGCCGCCGGATCAGGGCATTGGTAGCTCCCACCAGTTGCATGGTTTCGATCACCCGGCGCTTGGTAGCGATCACCAGACGAATGTTGTTCGACACCAGAAACACGGCGGCGGCACAGAGGAAGATACCCACGATGACATCGATCCAGAGCGCCAGGCGGACGTACCGCTCCACCGCGAGCAGAAAGTCGAGCCGAAAGACCACGTCCTGTGGCCGCAGTTCGCGGAAGGCCTGAAGTTCGTCGACCACCTTGCGAGCCTTCTCACTGGTTCGGTACTCTTTCTTCAGAACAATGCGAAAGGAGGCTGGCAGCGGGTTGGTCCCGAGCAGATCGATATACGCTTTCATCTGTTCGCCGAACAGATCACGGAAGGTCAGAAGGGCTTTCTCCTTCGAGATAAACTCCACCGATGCCACACCATCGAGAGCCAGGATACGGCGCTCCAGCTCCTCGATCTGCTGATCATCGAAGGAGTCGTCGATGAACACCTCGAGCTCGAGCCTGGATTTGAGTTGCTGCACCAGAGCGTGGAGGTTCAGGGTGGCGATGGCGAAAAAGCCCAGCAGCGCTGAAGCCACGGCCACCGTGATCACCGAAAACAGCGTCGACCAGCGGGCCCGACGCATGCCGTCGAGACCCTCTTTCAGTGTATAGGCCAGGCTCAATCGAGTGTCCGACCTCCTTCAATTCGCACGACCCTTTTGCCGAAACGACGCACCAGGTCCACATCATGGGTCGCCATCAGTACGGCCGTGCCGCGTTCGTTGATTCTCTCCAGCAGAACCAGAATCTCGTCGGCTGTCACCGGGTCGAGGTTCCCCGTGGGCTCGTCGGCCAGAAGAATAAGAGGCTCATTCACCAGGGCCCGGGCGATGGCCACGCGCTGCTGTTCGCCGCCGGAAAGTTCTTCGGGCATCTTGTGCCGCTTGTGGCTCAGACCCACCTCCGCCAGCACCCGCAATGTCTTGCGCTTGATCTCCCGGCGCCGTGCACCCGTAACCTGGAGCGCAAATGCCACGTTTTCAAATACGTTGCGGTCTTCAAGGAGTTTGAAGTCCTGGAAGACGATTCCAAGACGTCGGCGAAGATGCGGAATGTCGCGCGGTCGCATGTAGAGGGAATTGAAGTCGTCCACGATCACCTGGCCCTGATCCGGAAACTCCGCCATGTAGATCAGCTTCAAGACTGTGCTCTTGCCAGCCCCCGATGGCCCCACAAGAAACACGAACTCCCCCCGGCGGACGGTCAGGCTAACGCGATCCAATCCATCGCCGCCGGGATACTTCATCTGCACGTTAATCAAGCGAACCATCTTTTTTCAGCAAAAAGTGAACCCGATCGCTCTTCTCGCTCCCGGGCCGAAAAGTGAAGCCGTCGTAAACGCCGCACAACTTGAAGGCGGGCGGAATCGCCTGTTTGAGCTCGTCGAGCCGGAAAATGCGTTGCCGGTGGGTCTCGAAATACCATTCCCCTCTGCGGTGGTCGTGCAACAGGAACTCGTTGATCTGCAAGCGCTGGTGCCGGACGTAGTAGGACCGTCGCATATAGGACCAGCTTTCATAGTCATCGTTCTCGCGGTAATGCTGAAAATTGTGGCGCGAGTTTCTCTCGGTGCACACGTCAAAGATGAACAATCCCCCAGGCCGCAGCGCAGCTTCAACCGAACGGAACACCCGTGAGACCGCCGCCAGATCGAGACAGTAGTTGAGGCTGTCATAACAGCAGACGACGACATCCACCGGGCTGCGAAGGGAGAAGTTTTCCATGTCGCCACACCAGAACCGCGTGGGTCTCCCGGCGGCGTCCGCCTTCTGGCGGGCAAGTCTTACCATCTCGAACGAGGCATCGAATCCGAGAACATCGAGCCCGTGTTCATGCAGGCGGAGGGCCATGCTGCCGGTCCCGCAGGCGATGTCGAGCACTCTCACCGCCTCGATCTCGCCGTGCTCGATCAACCGGCAAAGGTGGTTCGCCCAGTGCTCATAGTTGACGTGCCGCATCACATAGTCGTACAGCGGCGGCAGCTTGCTGTAGGGTGGGACAGGTTGTGCTTTATGCAGGAAGGTCAAAGGACGTCGCAATCGTTCAATGGGCGAGCACAGCCTCATTTTGTGCCAACCGGCAGGCAAGACCAATGGCTTCGACCATGCTGCTTTCATCGGCGATCCCCTTCCCGGCGATATCGAACGCCGTACCGTGATCCGGCGATGTGCGTATGATCGGCAGGCCGGCGGTATAGTTCACCGAGCGGCCGGAGTGAAGCAGCTTGACCGGGATCAGGCCCTGGTCGTGATACATGGCAAGATAGGCGTCGTACTTCTTCCGGCCGTGGCGGGCAAAGAGAGCGTCGGCAGAATAGGGGCCCGACGCATCGATGCCGGCGGCACGAGCCTGGCCGACCGCCGGTGCAATCATATCGAGCTCTTCGCGGCCAAAAAGGCCACCTTCTCCGGCATGTGGGTTGAGGGCGCAGACCGCGATTCGGGGTTGCGGGATGCCAAACCGCCGCTTCAGATCCCGATGCACGACCGTGAGTTTCTCCACGATGAGGGCTTTGGAGAGCTGTTGTCCGACATCGGACAATGCACAGTGAGTGGTGACCAGGGCGACACGAAAATCGCCGCTCACCATCATCATGGCAAAACGACGGCTGCCGGTGCGCTCGGCGATGAATTCCGTCATCCCCGGATACTCGTAACCGGCTCGATGAAGGGCTTCCTTGGACAACGGCGCCGTGACCAATGCCGAAACCCGGCCCGTGCGAGCGAAACGCACCCCTGCCTCCAAGGCCCCAGCGGCGATCCGGCCGGAGTCGCTCGAAGCCTCACCGCGTTCCCGATCGATCTGCGGCTCAAGAAGCCATACCGCCTCTTCGCCTGCGTCCAGCGCGTCGACATCGAGCACCCGCTGCCATGACACCTGCCACTTCAGCCGTTGAGCCCAGTGCTCGAACACGGCAGCCGGCCCGATCAGCAGAGGCGAAACCTGCCTCTGCACTTGCTCCCGCATCAGTGCCTTGACGACCACTTCCGGCCCGATACCCCTGACGTCGCCGCAGGTGATGGCAATCACCACTTTGGAGGCCATGGAGCGTCCCTCGAGACTCCGCTTCTTGGTTCCGAGACAGACAAAATTCGCCTGGAATATAACCGTTGTCCCTAGGAAAAGCAAGCCCTTTCCCCGGAGGGCCATGGAGAGGAACACCTGAGATTTGCAAGAGCGGATGTAGCCGTCAGGGGGAGACTCGAACGATCACCCGGCGGCGGCGGGGACCGTCGAATTCACAGAAGAAGATGGACTGCCAGGTGCCAAGCAGCAGGCTGCCGCCGCTCACCAGCACGGTCACCGAACTGCCAAGCAGGCTGGCTTTGATGTGGGCTGCCGAGTTTCCCTCGGCATGGAGATAATGATCCTCGAAGGGAACGATCTTGTTCAGCTCGGTGACAATGTCGCGCACGACATCGGGATCCGCCCCTTCGTTGATGGTCACCGCTGCGGTGGTGTGGGGCACATAGACAACGCACACGCCGTCCGATACACCACTCCCGCGTACGACGTCACGAACCTGATCGGTGATCTTGACGAATTCGACCTGCCTGGAAGTCGAAAGAGAAATCTCCTTCGTTAGAGCCATGGTTTCCCTCTCTTGCGGTCTCACGCACTTGGGTGGATGGAACGCCTGCGGCGGCAATGGATGTGCCGCAGCGCTCAGCCAATCGTCGTTGTTATCCACTCACCGCCTGGACACATCCAGTCCGACCGTCTCATGTCTTGCGCTTCTTTTTCTTGGCGGCGGGAAAGAGGATATTGTTCAGAATCAACCGGTAACCCGGAGAGTTCTTGTGCAGCGACAGTTGAGTCGGAGGATCGTAGACGAAGTGTTGATAGTCTTCGGGGTCGTGGCCGCCCAGGAAGGTGAAGGTGCCGCGGCCCAGGTTTCCGTGGATATACTTGACCTGCTCCGTACCCTCGGCCTCACCGAGAATGACAATCGACTTCTTGATCAGGCGGCGCCGGAAGCCCGTGGTTTGTCCCATGAAGCCTTTCACCACCGATACGTGGTCCTGGGTCAACATCGTCGGGACCGGGTCCCATTTGGCAGAAAACTCGAAGAGCGTGAAGTAGTCGGCCTCGGCGCTGCGAAGACGAGGCCGGTTACTCGGTGGAATATCGATATCCGAGTGTTCATAGACCATGGGGTTCAGCTCGACCCTGAAATGTGTAAACGCAAGGGTCTTGGAGTAGTCGAGTTTTTCCTGGCAGTCGGGGTCGGGCGGGTCGCCATCGAAGACGGCTGGAACTACGTCCGTGTTTTCCGCCGCCAGAGCGATGTCGATGGTGTCGGTAGCCGAACACATGGCGAAAAGAAAGCCGCCGCGAACAACGTAGTCGCGGATTGTCCTTGCCACTGCCTTTTTCAACTCCGATACCTTGGAGAAGCCGTTGCGTCGAGCCGCCTCCTCATTCTTCATCACCTCTTCGATGTACCACGGCTGATTGCGGAAATTGGCGTAGAACTTGCCATACTGCCCGGTGAAGTCCTCGTGATGAAGGTGAAGCCAGTCGTACTTCTCCAGGTCGCCGCGCAAGACCTCATCGTCCCAGAGCGTCTCGTACGGCACCTCGGCATAGGTCAGAGCCAGGGTGACCGCGTCATCCCACACCTGCTTGTTGGGCGGCGTATACACGGCGATCTTCGGTGCTTTCTCCAGCAGCACAACATCCATGTTGTTGGCCTGGATCGTCTGGTAGATCTTGGCCACCTCGCCGGGACCGACCACGGAAAAAGCCACGCCGCGCAGTCGTAACTGCCGTTCGATTTCCGGATAGAAGTCGGTCATGAAGGACCCGCCGCGATAGTTGAGCAACCACTCGACGTTGATACCCCGCTCGAGCGCCCAGTACGCCACGCCATAGGCTTTGAGATGGTCGGTCTGCTTCAGGTCCATATAGATCAAGATCTTCTGGGCCCGAGCGGGCGCCGCCAAAAGCAGCCCTGCCGCCATCGCCAGAAGTAATTTCCTGCCTTTCATGCCGGTTCCACTCACTCGCTGCCTATCTGCTCGTCGATCCAGCGTAATCTGCGACGAACCTGTTCCAGGTAGATGCTGTCTGGGTGTTCCTCCAGAAGGCGGCTGTACATCTCCTGAGCTCGGGAGTAGTCGCGAAGTTTGGTTTCGTAGATCTCCCCCGCCTTCTTCAAAGCGAGATCGGCCAGAAAGCTGTCGGTAAAGTCAGTCAGCAAGCGTTGGTAGGCCGAAATCGCCTTGTCATAGTCAGCCTGCGATGCGTAGACATCGCCCATTTTGAGCAGGGCGTCGTCGGCGACTGCGGCCTGCGGAAATTGGCGCAGCAACGTCGACAGGGTTCGCAAGCACTCCGCATAGCGGTGCTGAATCTCCAGGCGCAAGGCCTTGACGTAAAGCTGGAAGGCTGCCGGAGCCTGGCTGCGATTCTCCTGTATGAAGAGGGTTAGCTCCAGGGCGTCGTTCACGAGGTTTTCCGTCTCGACGCGGGTGTTCCTTCCGGCGTTGCGCGTCAGTTCCTTCAGTTGCTTGATCGCGTCATCGAATTGTTCGCGCAAAAAGGCGAGATAGGCCAGCTTGTACTGCGCCCGCTGCACGCCGCCGACCGGCATCTTACCGCCCTGAACCAGCGGCCGCGTGTACCAATCCTCAGCGCTGTCCAGGTCCCCCAGCGCCAGGTAGGCATCTCCGGTGCGAAGCATGGCGTCAAAGCGGCGACTGCTGTTGGGGAACTGTTCCATGACGTCGCGGAAACTCTGCAGTGCGTCACGCGGCCGGAACAGATGTTCGAGCTGGATCTCTCCGATCTGGAAACGTGCCTCGTAGGCGAAGGGAGAACGTGGTTGCCGGGCCAACAAATCCTCATAAGCAGCGACGGCTTCCTGGTAGAGCCCCTGACGTTGGAGCACCTGAGCCAGGGCCAGGCGCGAGCGCTGCGCGAAAGAAGATTTCGGATAGCGCTCGATAATTACCTGGAACGCCTTGCGGGCAGCGGAGTAAGCCTCCGCCCTCATCGCCTGCTGAGCAAAGGTGAAAAGTTCTGCGCCCTGAGGCATGGATGCCCGCGCCCGAGGACTGAGCTTCTCCAGCAGCAGGTATTCCTCAAGAGCTTTGTCGAACTGCTGGGTGCGGAGATAGAGGCCGGCGAGCAATCGATGGATGGCCGGCACTTTCTCCCCTGCTTGCAGCTGCTCTTCCAGGATCGTGATGGCTTCTTTCGCTTTCTCCGGCTCATCGGTCACCGATGCGATCCTGCTTTCGACGTAGGCGATCTGACGAGGTTCGCGCTCGAGGTAGCGCAGATACTCCAGCATCGCTCCTTTGAGATTCAGTTGTGCCAGGTAGAGGTTGGCAAGATCGAACACGTACAGAGTAGGTCGCTTCAGGCGCTTGCGTCCCAGCCTGTAAACCTCGATGGCCTCGTCGTACAGCCGGTTTTCCAGCATGGACTGAGCGACAATCTGGTACACCGCTGCATCTTTTTTCCCGCGCTCCAGTAGCTGTTTCCAGATCTTTCTGGCCTCGTCGGTGCGGCCGAGCTTGAAGTTCACGTCGGCCAGATCGGCCTCAAGTCGAGGATCCCAGCGCATCGCCAGCCGCTGCTCGATGCGGCGAAGGAGTGTGTCATAACGTTTGAGCAGCAATAGGTTTCGCTTCACGCCTTCCCAGTACACCTGGCTTATGGGAGAGACGGCGAGCAGTCGCTCATAGATCGACAGCGCCCGTTCGTAGTCGCCGAACCGTTCATAGTCCTGCGCCAGGCGCAGCAGACCTGACCTTTCCTGGCGTTTCAGCTCCTGCCCGTAACCCGTGCCAGTGGCAGCCGCCAGCAGAGCGAGCAGGGTTAGCCAGCCGACTGCAATGCCGAGCCAACGCGACAAGGAGCTCGCACCAGGGCGGGCGAGCCGCGGCTCCTCCCCGGTCGAGGTCATGTCAGCCAATCTTCCCTCTTCCACGAGAACGCTCATGGTGTGGTCGCCTTTTCCTGCCGCGACGATACAAGAGCCTCAAAATACTTCTGGATCAGTTCTCTGTAGTCTTTGGAGTATCCCTCGCGCAAAGCGCGAAGCAGATCCTCGTAGAGTTGATCCCGTCCGCGGACCGTTTCCGGCGGCAATTCTCCAGGGCGGCGGACCGCCTTTTGCTTTCCTACTTCCGCCTGCCGTTTCCGGCTGTAGTCGCGTCGACGGACGCTGCGAGTGGCGTCGAGCATCCGCGACAGAATGCGCTGCTGGCGCTCAATGGTTTCTGGTCTGACGTTCTTGCTGCTGAGGTCATCTACCACCTTTTTCATGTCCTCGGTGATCTTGTCGAGGCTGCCCAGGATCTCTTCCCGATTTCCGAGTTCGCGTCGCAGCTCTTCCATCGACTTACGCAATGCCTGTTGCTCGGCAGCCAGTCTTTCCATGGCCGCCTGCTGTTCGAGTGTGAGCTGGCCTCCCTGGCCAAGCTGCAGAGTTTGTTGATTGATGCCTTGTTGTTTGCCGGCCATCTGCTGCATTTGCTGCAGGAATTGCTGCATGCCCATGCCACCGGCACCGCCACTCATCCTTTGCATGGCCGAAAGAAGTTGGGCTACGGCCTCGTCCAGTCCGCCCATCGCCTGGCTTTGCATCCGGCCGGCCCGGGCAACGTCGCGGGCCTCGAGCGCATCCTGGGCGCTGCGCATCCCTCCCTGAGCCTTGCCGAGCGCCTTGCCGGTTTGCGGCTGCAGCGCGAAGCTCTCTTGCGACAGTTTCATCAGTTGCTGGCTAACGCGTTCCAGGCCTGACCGCAGATCCTGCTGGCGATCCGCGATCTTCTGGAATTCGGGGCTGTTGCGCTGCAGTCCCTGGGTTTGCTGCAGCAGCTCTTCCTGCTGCTTGGAAAGCTCCAGGAGCTCGCGCGACGACTTTTGCAACGTCCGCATCACCCTGCGGGCCTGCTCTCCAGACATCTGCTGTTGCGCCTGTTGCAGTTGCTGCGAAAGCTGCTGCATCGACTGTTGAATCTTCTCTCCCTGCTGGCTGGCCTGCTTCATCTGCCCCGACTGCAGCATCTGGCGCATCTGCTCGATCATCTGCTGGAGCTGCTCCGCACTCATCTGATCCAGAGCCTTCTGAATCTCCTGCCGCGGCATCTGGGGGGACTCCGCCATTTGATCGCGCAATTTCTCGAGCAGCTCCTTCAGAGCTTTCGTGTCGGCGGCGACTTTGCTCTCGTCCTGGGCAAGCTTCTGGTACTTCTGGCGCGGAGCTTTCGACTGCGTCTTTGAGGCTTCTTTGGTCACCTCTTCCTGCTGGCGTTTCAACTGCTCGATCCGGCGCACCGCTTCGTCCATCTTCTGTTCGATCTGAAGACGCTTCAAGAGTTGGATGCTTCGTTCGATGCTCTTGAGGAAATCCTCCTGGGAGAACTGCATGTTTTTCATGACTTCCTGCAGGCGCTTCGGATCAATGTTTTCGAGCGCCTTCTGAAGTTCCCGCATCGCCTGCTTCAACTCCGGCGTCGCCACTTCCTCAAAAAGTCGTTGCAACTCCTGGTATTTGCGCAGCGTCTCCTCACGAACCAGATCGTTTTGCTCCATCTTCTCGACGATCTCATCGAGCTTGCGCTGCACCTTCTCCAGTTCCTGGCGGGCTTTCTTCTGCCGTTCCAGCGCCTCCTGCAACTGCTGCCGTTTCTGCCAGTCCAGCTCGGGCTGGCGCAGTAGCTCGCGGCTGATGTCTTCGAGTTTTTTCTTCAGTTCGCGGCTTTCGTCAGCGATGTCCTCCAGGTTTTCAAGCGCCTCATCCTGAGTTTGAGTCAGCTCTTGATACATTTCCCGGATCGATGGAAAACGGACCCGGTAGACGGCACTTCGATCCCGCTTCGGCCCGGAAACCGTATCGTTGTCCCAGACCTCGGCAAAGTATTCGACCACATCTTCGGGATAGATCGCCAGACCACTCAGATCCCACGGATAATTCACCAGGGCCGTAGCACCTGCCGGAGTCTTCAGGCGAAGTGACTGGAGATCGCCCTCGACCTGACGACCGCCGCGCAGGATGCGATAGCGCAGCAGCAGACGACTGAATCCGAAATCGTCCTGCAGTTCCAGGGTGAGAGGTACGAGCATCTCCTCGTTAAGGTCGGTGTCTTTGCCGGGGTAAGAGATCTTCACGACGGGCGAATGGTCAGGAACGATTTCGACTCTGTAGGTGATCGGGTCCGGATTCGTGTATCCTTTTCGATCGCTCAAGGTGATGCGGTAGCTGCCTTCCCGGTTCAAAACAAACTCACCCCGGAGTTGCCGTCCCGAAATCTGCAGCGGCACCCGGCTGCTGTCATCGAAAACCAGGCCAGCAGCCACCACGGACTTATTGGTTTCCAGGGCCAGTTTGACCCGGGTGCCCTTCAGCGCCGCAACATCGCCTACATTCTCGTCAAGGTCCTGGGAGCCAAGCAAGGAGTAACGGGGGAATTCCAGGCTGAGCTGAAGACGCCGGACAACGGGCACTTCCACGACCGAAATCGTGTAGCGTCGAGTCTGAACGCCATCGGCTCGCACCAGGTATTCGGTGTCATCGGTCACTCCATCCAGCCTGTGCACGTAGGTACCCGGCCGATCCGGTGTCAGCGACACTTCTTCCGCATACCGGGTGCCTTTGCCCCGCAGGATGAGGGACACACGTCGCGGCTGCTCGCCGCTCACCTGTGCCCGGATGGTTACACTGTCGCCCTTGCGGACTTCGACATCGCCCGGCTCCACCTCGATACGAAACCGCGCTTCATCGGCGAACACTTTCCACGGTGCGACAAGACGCGAGCTTGCCTCCAGCATCGGCCCCGGAAACAGCGCCCAAACAAGCGCCGCGGCTGCGACCGAAACCAGGAAGAAACGGGCGGCCCGGCGCAACGGCGTCAGTTCGACAACCCGGTCGAAATCCTCGTCGCGAAGCTGGTTGGCGACTTCCTGGAGCGCCGCCGCGGCAAGCTCCGCCGACGACCCTTCGCGTCGGTCGGAGACCCGCCGGAACACCTGCAGGGCATTCACGAGTCGGTCACGAATATGGGGAAACCGCGATCCGACCAGCCAGGCCACTCGCACGTCGTCCGGCTGCCGGCGGCGGAAAAGCCAGTCGACCAATGGGAATATCACATACCAAAGAAGTGCGGCCGAAAAGGCCACAGCCAGCACGCCGAAGACGAGCCAGCGTCCCGTCGGCCCAAACGAGAAAACAAGCTCGAAAAGCGCCGCCGCGATCCACAAGAGCAGGACCCCGGCAAGGAACAGTGCCAGCCCGCGCAAGAAAGAGATGCGCTTCAGGCGCCGTCGAACTCCATCGAGTCGAGCGACGAGCTGTTCATACAGCGTGCGGTCGTCTTGCATCCTTGCCTCAGTGGGTCAGAGCATAAACCATGATGTTGGTCCCCATCTCCAGCGCTTTGCGGCGAACCTCGGGAGGGTCGTGGTGCACATCTGGGTCGGCCCAACCGTCGGAGATATTGGTCTCGTAGGTGTAATAGACAACCAGCCTGCCTTCGTGGAAGATTCCAAACCCCTGGGGAGGTTTGCCATTGTGCTCATGGATCTTCGGAAGGCCATCGGGGAAAGAGAAATGGGCGCGATAGATTGGATGAGATAACGGTAACTCCACGAGGTCGCGATCTGGAAAGACTTTCTTGATCTCTCGGCGAAAGGCCTTGTCCATGCCGTAATCGTCGTCCGCGTAGAGGAAGCCTCCGCCAATCAGATAGGCTCTCAGCCGGCGTACCTCCTCATCGGAAAAAACAATGTTTCCATGACCAGTCAAATAGAGCACCGGGTAGGAAAAAAGATTCTCGTCGGTCAATTCGACGATGCGCTGGTCGTTTGCCACCAGGACATTGGTGTGCTCGGCCATGAAGCGCAGGAGATTGGGGATGACGTCCGGGTCATTGTACCAGTCTCCGCCACCGTTGTACTTGACCCGCGCGATGGTAAAAACGCCTTCCGTCTGTTGTTGGCTCTGGGAAAGGGCGCTCAGTGGTAGGATCAGAATCAAGACCGCCGTGAAAAGAAACCGACACGGCCGAATGGCCCGCATGCGCGGCATATTGCTTCTCACCATGAGAGGGGGTTACTTCTTCGGAGCGCCGATCTTCTCCGGATGCCGGGTGGATGTCTCGCTCCCGTGGTTCTCTCAGCCTTTAACGCCTCCCTGCGAGGGCAGTTCCGGCATGCCAGCACGAACGCGAGGGAGGCAAGGCTGTCTCAAAAGGTGCTTTTCATGTCGATTGCGGAGAGCCTCACTGCTTCAGACGCACATCGGGCTCAGTAGATCTTCACCGCCAGCAAGACCAGCATGGCCGCTGCCGCTGCAAGCTTGAAGACACGCCCTCCCAGCGAACCCAGAAACGCCCCATATCCAGCCCTGAGGGCGCGTTTCCAATCTGCGGTCGTTATGAACTCAAACAGCACCGCACCGGCAAAGGCTCCGAAGAACGCTCCCAAAATCATACCAAAAGGCGGCAGCAGGGGCGCCGCCAGGAGACCGACAACAAAGGCGCCGACAATGGCCCCAGCCATGCCCGATTTGGAGCTGCCAAACCGGCTGGCAGTGACGGCCCCCAGGACAAACTCAACCAGCTCAGCCACCAAAGCGATGCCCAGCAACAGGCCTAGAAACGGCCAGCCCAGTGTCGCGAAATCGTTCACCCAGTCGAAGACAACTGCCGCCGCCAGAATCAAGAACGTGCCTGGCAGCCCAAGGAAGATGATCCCGAGGCCGGCAAGGCCGACGAGCCAGAACACCAGATGGCCGAGGATCGTCAGCGCGGTCTGCATCAGGAGAGATGGCCGAAAAAGATGGCGTCGGCCAGTACGTGCAACAACGCCCGCAAGAAGGCCCGGAACGTGGGGTCCTCGGTAATCAGGATCACCCGGCCCCTGCCGCGGCGCTCCACCATGAGATAGCCGCTTCCGGCCATCTTCTTGAGGTTCTTCTTGGAGAGATACCCCGCAACCTTGGGAGAATCCTCGAAGTAGCCGACGTTGTGGCCATGGTCGGTCAGCTCAAAAGCGGTCTTACCGCGCACAAGCACCTCGATCTGGGATGGATAGCCGAATCCCAGCGGATGGGTGTTATCGAGTCGCACCCGCAAGTAGGCCCCGGGCATCTGCTCCCGCCGGCGCTGGCGTTCTTTCTGCTCCCAGGTCAGGCGCTCCTTTCGGCGTCGTTCCGCTTCGGCTTTCTTCTTTTCTTCCGGGCTCTTGTCCTTCTTGCGTTCCTTTTTCAGACGAATGGTTGTCCACTTCGACATGTCGGCCGTGGCAAAAGCAGCGCCCCCGGCGATGCCGATGAGCACACCGCCTTCTTCCACCCATGTCTTGAGACGGCCTGCGGTCACGCTGTCCAGGCGGCTCTTGTAGCCGCGACCATCGCGGCCGTCGTCGGGTAGTATGAGAACGTTGTAGCGGCTCAAATCGTCCGTTCCAAGATCTTGCACGCGCAGAGCTGCGAATGGGATCTGCCAGTCCTGATCGAAGAGGTGCCACAGCGCTCCGTAGGGCGTCGACCAGACCGGCTCTCCGGTCACCACAGCGATTTTCGGCAGGCGCAGAGGACGAATGCGATTTGATCCCAAGTCAATCCCCTCTTCCGTGAGACCGGTATCAGCCGAGTAGATGTCCACCCCGAGGCTGTCTGCCAATCCCTGCAGGCGCAGGAGGAGGGCAGATCGACTCTTCCCGGGCTGAACGGCGGGAACCACCAGGGTTCCCTGCTCGAAGGAACGCCCGTGGAGCTTGAATGGTTTGGTGGCGACGCGGACCTTGTATCCGTCCCGGAGGAGACGATAGGCCAGGGGTGCTGCGGCATTGTTTCGCCACGGGATCAAGAAGGCAAAGCGGGTGGTGTCTCCCGACACGCTACCATGAACGACCACCGGTTCAGAGATCGCCTCTGTAGCGGCTCGAACGACCTTTTCGCTCCAGAACGCCTCTACGCCGAAGGACAGGGGCAGACTCCAGGCGGTGATGTCGTAGAAAAAGGTATCGGAAACGGCCGGCGACAACTCGAACAGGGCACTGAGCAGATGGTTGGCCGGCTGGGCCGTATCGACCACGTAGGTGCCTGGCTCGAGGGTGCGGCCCGGCGATTTCTCACCGGTGATCCGGTGCAATGATTCCACCCGAACCGGCCGGGTGATGCGGCGAACCTCGATCCCTTCGGCGAGCAGAAGATTCACCAGTCGCGCCGCGTTGGCAGGATCCTGGCCGGGGAGCACGAAATACTGCTTAACCGTTCCCTTTCGGCCTCGCTCCAGCGCATCCTCCCAGAAGCGACGGAAATCTGCCAGCCGCTCGCGCCGGCGCCGAGCGGTCACCGAAAGGGTTGCCATCGAAGTGATGAAATGGTGCCGGGCGCGATCTCGGAGGCTCAGATAGGTGCCATCGTCCCGCCGGATCCGCAGGCCTGCCGCTCCACCGCCGGCCTGTTCGTAGGTCATGCCGATGGCGCCATTCAACGATGGCCATGAGTCACCGTATCCAGGATAAAAAAGGTCAAAGTCCTCCTGCGTGTAGTAGCTCCAGCCAAATCGGTCGAAGGCTGCTGCATTGGCTCGCCCATAGATCTCGTCCCACTGCGACACGGTCGGAGAAAGGTGGGGATTGAGGGGGCGCGTCGCTGGAAAGAAAAAGTAGGTGCTGCGCGGGCTCATTTCGTGGTAATCGACATGGACCTGGGGCATCCACTTCCGGTAGACCGCGATGCGTGCTTTGGTTTCCTTCTGGGTGAGCCAGGCCCAGTCGCGATTAAGATCGAAGAAGTAGTGGTTCGTGCGCCCGCCCGGCCACGGCTCGCGATGCTCGATGCTCTGCGGATCGGGGTTGGGCCGTACTCCCAGGCGGCCGAGATACCAGTTCACGTAGCGATCACGGCCATCGGGATTCAACAACGGATCGATCACCACGACCAGACTGTCGAGGATCGTGCGCGTGGTGTCATCGAGGCCCGCGGCAAGCTGATAGACTACCTGCATGGCCGCTTCCGAGGACGACGACTCGTTTCCGTGCACGCCGTAGCTCAGCCAGGCGATGGCAGGTGTAGAGCGCAGGATCCGATCCACCTCGGGGCCGTCTGGCAGCACGCGTGGGTCCGCCAGCTTCTGAATATCGGTCCGGATGGCATCCAGACGGCGCCGATTTGCCGGAGAGGTGATCGTCAAAATGAACAGTGGCCGACCTTCGTAGGTCGTCCCATACTGCAGCATCTCTACACGATCGCTGCTTTTGGCCACTTTTTCGAGGTACTCCACAATACGATAGTGTGGCGTGAATTTTTCCCCAATGGCGTACCCAAGTACCGATTCGGGCGTCGGAACTCCAGCGTCATACCTTCCACCTGGGAAAAAAGGCTGCTGGGCCCCCGATTGCTCCGCTGCCGGAAGAGTCACCATGGACACCACAAGCGCAAACGCAGCCAGAACCAGAATCTGCTTCATGCCTCACCTCTGGATTGCGGTTTGAGAGGGGTGGATTCAGATAATCTTTGTTCATCGGGGAGAGTGTGGCCAAGCCTAATCGCGGGAGGCGGGCACGCGGCTCACTCGACCCTCGACACGGGAATGGATGACACCTTGACTCTGGACCGCTTCGATGAAAACCTGACGGTCCAACTTGGGATAGATACGTACAGGGCGATCGCCCCGGGAGATGCCGAAGAATGTCTCAAAGTGGCTCAAGACGTAGTTGTTGGTGGCAATTCGGTACCTCTTGGTTGGATCGATGGGCCGGCCATTTATGGACGCGTCGACCAGCCGGCGGCCCTCGGGAAGAGAGGGGTCGTAGCGATACCGCACACCCGAGACTTGCAAGAACTCTTTCGGACTGCTGACCTGCTTCTCAAGAATTTGCCGGAGCTCTTCTCCAGTCACTGCAAAGGCCACGAAATAGTTGGAGAATGGATTCATCTCCCACAAGTCCCGGACGCGGATCGGACCGGCCGGCATGTCTTTTCGAATACCGCCGCTGTTCTGAAAGGCGACATCCGCGCCGGTGTAATTCCTGATCACGTCGGCCTGCCAATTGCCGATGTTGCTCTCGCCCCTGAATCTGCGCACCCAGGGTTGAGCAAGCCGACCGACGACGCGGTCCAGCTCCTTGCGCCCCGCGGCTTCCATGGAGTCGACCACTGCCCGCACGCGACGATCGGGCGTGATGCGATCCACGTACGTCGGCAGCAGTTGGCCTTCGTAGCGTACCACCCGTCCAGCCTGGCGATCCACCCACAGATCGAGCACCCCCAGATAGCGGCCTCGAGACCCGGCTTGTGCAATGACCACTCCGTTGATCTGCCGCGGTTTGAGAAGAGCTGTGTGGCTGTGGCCGCCGATGATGACGTCGATATCGGGCACGCGCACCGCAAGCAAACTGTCGGCCCGAAAACCGATGTGGCTGAGCACCACGAACAGGTCGAACCGACCCCGGAGTCTGTCCAAATAACGACGCACCGTCTCCTCAACGCTCTCTACGCGCAGACCGCGAACATTGTATGGAAGTGTCAGCCTTACCAGATCTTCGCTGATCACGCCGACGACGGCAACCCTCACGCCACCCACTTCGCGAATGACAAAGGGTCGAGCAAATGGCCTGGAAGTAGAGGGGTCGACCAGATTTGCGCACAGTACTGGAAAGGTGGCCTCAGCAAGACGCTGTTGCAGATTGCGGCGGCCATAATCGAATTCATGATTGCCGATCTCGAATGCGTCAGGCCGCAGCAGATTCAGCAGGAGGATCTGCGAGCTACCTTTCGTGAGTGTGCTAATCGGATCACCCTGAAAGTCGTCTCCTGCATGGAGCGACAGGGTGTGAGGGCGGACGGTCCTCATGGAATCGAGGTAGGCCTTGAAAACAGCAGCGCCACCGACCCACGGCGAGGTGCTGTCGTAGCCCACCAGGCGCAAAGGCAGATCCTGCGCATGAAAATCGTTCCAATGCAGTAGCGTGATCGCGTCTTGAGCAAAAGCAGGCGCCCGCAGGAGCAACCCCAGGACCAAGACATACCACGCTGCCCAGCGATGCAGCCGACGTCGGAGGTTCATCAGGCGATATTCGGGTTACTGGGTAAGAGGAAAAGAATGAGTGTCAGAATCGCCCCCGCCAGGACCAACACCGCCAATTCTGTTGACCGCACCACCGTGCTCGCTTCCAGCCCGCGGAAAACGCGGGTTCGCGTCAGCAAAGCGACAATTCCCCAAAAAAGTACGAGCACCAGTGACTTGGTGTCGGCAGGGTTCGATCCCACCGGAAATCCAGACCAGAGGCGGGCATCCACATACCACGAGAACAGCATCTGCAGAACCACTCCCCCCACCGCATAAAGCACCGCGGCAAGCCCGACGAGAAAAGGAATCTTGGTCGAGAGGTTGGTGCGCCCCTTCACCACCAGGTAGGCGAGTATGGCGGCGACAAGCGTGAGGGCAAGTGCAGAATAGAGAAGCAGACTGTGGCTTACCCGGACCCAGTCGGGCGCCACGCCCTGGAAGCGCACCACATAGAGGCGTTCAGGAGCGTTGCTCGGCAATCTGATTTTCGAACCTGCTGCGGTTCGAAGCTCGATGTAGTAGCGGACGGCCGTGCCACGGGGCTGAGGCGGAATCTCGGCCTCGTAGATCGACTCTTCACCCACCTGCTTCATGGCGACCCCCGTCCAGTCCGGGCCGATGCGGTAGTAGAGCACCACAGTTTGCTGTTCAGCCGGTGCCGTCGACTTCACGTTCACGCGAATGACAGCATTGCGCCCGTCCGTCACCGTGCCAGGGGGAATGTGCTCCACGCTGGTAACGATCTTCTCTTCGATTTGCCGTTTGCCTTCCTGGCGGCAGCCGGTGAGCAACAGGAGACCGGCTGCTATGGCCATCCAAGCAGTGCCCCGAAATACTCGCATTACCTTTTCCTTCCCTTGACAGTTCAACCGCGGCGCAAAGAACCACGTTGATGTGAGTTCGTAACTCGCAAGCCAACGATTGCATTCTCAAATAGATAACAAAATCCGGGCTGATAGTCAAGAGCATTCCCAGAGAAAAAGAAAAGCCGACCCGGTGGATCGGCTTTGCACACGGCCAGGGTGGTGCTGTGGCGACTCATGATTCGCTCTTGATCTCGATGTAGACGTCTTTTTTCAGATCGTTGACCCAGGCCTCAAACTCCTTTCTTCTCTTGGCATCCAAGGCCCATTGCTCGATTTGTTCCCAGTCTTGCTGCAGCGATAGGGGCCGCGAGGGACGCCGATCCTCCAGCAACACCAGGTGCAGTCCAAAGCGAGTCTTGATCGGATCGGAAATCTCTCCAACCTTGAGGGTCGCGGCAACTTTGCGAAAGGCTTCCAGCTGAAACTCGTTGACCTTGAACCAGCCAAGGTCACCACCTTTGTCCGCTGAATTGGGATCTTCAGAGTATTTTCGTGCCGCCTCAGCGAAGGTCAATTCTCCCGCTTCGATCTTTTTCTTGATTTCTATCAGCCGCTGTGCTGTCCTTTTTTCGTCTTCGGGTGTCGTTTGGAGGCGAATCAGGATGTGACGCACGCGGATCTTCTCACCACGACGCTCAAGGAGTTGGATGACGTGAAAACCGAACTGGCTGTGAACCACATCTGAAAGCTCGCCTGGTTTGAGTGCAAACGCAGCCTCTTCGAACGCCGGCACAAAATCTCCGCGCTTGGCAAATCCCATGTCGCCGCCCCGCTGAGCCGAACCCGGATCCTCCGAGTACTTTCGCGCCAGTTCGGCGAAGTCTGCGCCTGCCAGCAACAGTGCCCGGATACTATCGATACGAGCCCGGGCTCTGGCTTCCGCGTCTTTGCTCGGTTTGGGCTGAAGGAGAATATGTCGCAGCTTCACCTCTTCGGGAAGAGGGGGCAGACTGTCCTTGTGCGTGGCGTAGAATTCTTCCACCTCGCGTCGAGACACCGTAATCTGGCGCATCTTCTTCGCCTGAAGCGCCTCGACCAGCAGTCGTTCCCGCACCTCTTCGCGGAATTCCTTGCGGATCTGCCGGAGCGGCATTCCGTAGAATTCCTCCACCTTCTTCTCTGAGCCAAGCTGATCGATCAGCCGCTTCAGTTGCTGTTCAAGGACAGAATCGACCTGACGATCATCCACGACTACGCTGTCCAACAGCGCCTTGGTATAGAGAACTTTTTGATCAATCAGGTTCTCAAGGGTTTTCTTGCGCACTTCCTCGAACTTCGCCGGATCCTTGCGTGGGTCGATGTTCATTTGGAAGGCGAATGTGTAGGCGAAGTTCAGCAGCTCCGATTGGAGAATGATCTGATCATCCACCACAGCGACGATGCGATCGAGAACTTCACCGTTCTGAGCGAAGACAGAACCCGCCAGCAAGGTAATGAGAAGAAACCCCCGTCGCATCGCGCGAGAAAGATCGTTCATCATGGTCGTACACCTCGATTCTGCGAACCTGGCGTCGGATTGCTGCTGTCTGCGGCCGCCTGCAGCACCTGATCAAGAACTTGATAGTCGGTCGTGATCTCTGTCTGATTCCGGAGGCGGGCGAGAAGTTGGTGGAAGCGCTGCTGCCGCTTCTGGGCCGTGAGTTTGATGGTAATTTCCTCGCGAACCTCGTCCAGGGTTTTCACTGAACCTTTGGGTTGTTTGTCCACCACCTTGAAAATATGGTAACCGAATTCACTGTGGATCGGCGGGATGACAGCGCCCTTTCGCGCCCGGAACACCTTCTTGCTGGCCTGCGAAATCAGTTCATCCGGCGAAACATAGCCGAGATCCCACGGCCGATTTCCACCGTCCGCAGCGGTTTTCTCTTCAGCGATCGCCTCGAACTTTTCTCCGCCGCGCAGTCGTCGCATAATCTCTTTTGCCTGTTCCAAGGTTGGCGTGAGGATATGATACAGGCGGACCTCGGCACTCTCACGGGTAAAGTCTGATTGGTTTTGTTCGTAATAGGTGCGGATGTCTTCTTCGGTCACGAGCCTTCGTTTGTCGAGCTCTTGTTCTAGAAGCTTGCTCACCAGCAGCTCCCGTTCCATCTTGCGCAGCGCCCACTGCAGTTCGACCTTGCGATCGAGCCCACGTCTTCTTGCTTCTTGTAAGAGGAGCTCCGAATTGATCCAGCGTTGCACGTACTCCTGGATCTGTTCCTTGCCGATCAGCCCCTTCATCTCCTGTGGGATTTCGGCAATGAGCTCGTCGGCGGTCAGCTTATCCTTGCCGACCGTAGCGATCGCAGGCGATTCTTGCTTCCCATCGCCACAGCCAAAGAGCACAATAGAAGCCGCAACAAGCGCATAAAAAACAACAACTTGGCTCGCTCTTTGTGGGCGTCGAATCCTGTTGAAGTCAACCACCACGGGCCTTTCTCTTAGACACTTTCAACCACTCGAAGATCGGCTGAGGTTCGCACGGGACGGTCGCCGGCAAGCTCCCTCAAAAAGTTGATGGCGTAGGCATAAGGCGCCTCTTCCGGCAGCTCCACGCGGAATCCTAGTCCGTGATCCTGCACAAATTCAAAGGGACCCGGCGCGCGCTGCACGATTGAACCCAGCCATTCTTTTGAAAGTTCCTCGCCATCGGCGTACACATCGGCGGCAAAATAGGCCACCATTTCTCGCTCCCCGATTCGCATCCGTTCCAGCCCAAGCTGCCCTGCCAGCAGCTTGAACGATACGAAGAAAAGGAGGTGCTCTGCCGGAGCAGGAAGGCGGCCGAAACGATCGCGAAGCTCCTCCCGAATCGAATGGATGGTCTCAAGGGAGTTCGCCTCGACCAGCCGGCGATAGAGGTTCACCCTTTCCGAACCAATGGACACATAATCCTGCGGCAGGTAAGCGTCTTCGTCAAAATCCACCTTCGTCTCGATAAACTTGTGCAAAGGAGGCCGTTCTTCCGGTTCCTCCTCACGCTTCAGCTCGCTCACCGCTTCATCCAGGATCCGACAGTAAAGATCGAAGCCGAGGGCGTCGATAAAGCCACTCTGCTCTGCCCCCAAGAGGTTCCCCGCCCCGCGAATCTCCAGATCCCTCATGGCGATCTGGAAGCCGGACCCGAGCTCGGTAAACTCCTCGATCGTCTGCAGCCGCTTGACGGCCTGCGGTGTCAGCATCTCAATGGGCGGAATCAACAGGTAGCAGTAGGCCTTCTGGTCCGATCGCCCGACTCGGCCACGAAGCTGATAAAGCTGGGCAAGTCCGAACTTGTCGGCCCGATTGATCAGAATGGTGTTCACATTGGGGATATCGAGCCCGGATTCAATGATCATCGTCGAAACCAAAACCTGGTACTTCTGATCGATAAAATCGAGCATGATGTGCTCCAGCTCCCGTTCGGTCATCTGACCGTGGGCGACAGCGAAAGAGACCTCAGGCAGGAGCGACTCGAGCATCCCCGCGACTTTGTCAATCGACTTCACACGATTATGTACAAAATAGACCTGCCCGCCACGCTCGACCTCTCGCAGGATCGCTTGACGAATGAAATCCCGGTTGAAGGGCATCACTTCAGTGACGATTGGCAACCGATTCCGCGGCGGCGTGTGGATATTGGACATATCGCGAGCGCCCATGAGCGACATGTGCAGCGTCCGCGGGATCGGTGTGGCCGTCAGCGTGAGAACATCCACGGTGGCACGAAGAGTTTTGAGCCGTTCTTTGTGGCGCACACCGAACCGCTGCTCCTCGTCGATGATGAGCAAACCCAGATTGCGGAATACGACATCCTTCGACAGCAGCCGATGCGTGCCGATCACGATGTCCACTGTACCTTTTCGCAGCCCTTCGACGACTTGTTTCTGCTCAGCGCTGGTGCGGAACCGAGACAACATCTCGACTTTCACCGGGAACTGCGCAAGTCGCTGGCAAAAGTTGCGGTAGTGTTGCTGGGCGAGCACGGTAGTCGGCACGAGCATGGCCACCTGTTTGCCGTCCATCACCGCTTTGAACGCCGCCCGAATGGCGACCTCGGTCTTACCATAGCCGACATCCCCACATACCAGCCGATCCATCGGCTTCGGGCTCTCCATGTCCCTCTTGACTTCCAGAATCGCGCGCAACTGATCCGGAGTCTCTTCGTGAACGAAGGAAGCCTCCAGCTCCCGCTGCCAGGGCGTGTCACTGGAGAAGGCATGCCCCTGCATGGCCTTGCGGGCAGCGTACAATTCGATCAGTTCCTTGGCAATATCCTGGACACGCTTCTTGGTACGCTTCTTTAGCCGGTCCCATTCTGGTGAGCCGAGTTTGCTGAGCTGGGGAACCATCCCCTCACGCGAGCTGTACTTCTGCACCCGGTCCATCCGGTCCAGGGGAACGTAGACCCTGTCTCCGCCGCGGTATTCGATCTGCAAGCACTCTCGCTCGTGCCCGTAGACCGTAATCTTCTCTAATCCACGATAAACGCCAATTCCGTGGTCGACGTGGACCACGAAGTCTCCGACATTCAGGCTCCGTAGCTGCCGAAGAGACAATCCCTGACGGAAACGCCGAGGCAATCGCAGGCGACGGATACGGCCATAGAACTCGTGATCGGTGTAGACGACAAGACGAACTTCAGGCAAGACGAAGCCACCGTGCAGGGCACAGACACCAACGTGAAGGTGCGGCGACTCGATACCTTCGTCTGCGAAAATCTCGGACATTCGGTGGGCATGTCCCTGCGTTTCGCAAAGGAAAAAGATATCCATCCGGCGCGACTCGGGAGGGTTGATCGTTAGTTCCTCAACCCGATGCCGGAGCATTTTCAGGCTTCCGCGAAAGGCCTCTTGTTCTCTGCTGCCAAAATCGAGCAGTTCCTTCTCATCTACGCGGAATGCATAGCTCCAGACGGACCGGTGGAGTTTCGCGGCGGTTTCAAACTGTTGCCACCGGAGGCCACGAATCTCGCGCTCCTCCTCCTGGTAGCCGTGCCACTCTTCGGCATTCCAGCCTCGCGAGGATGCGGAAGCTCCGTGCGGCGCAAACTTGGCGCGGATGAGATCAGGGTGGTGCAGAAAGATGACGGCGTCTTCCCGCAGGTAGTCTAGCAGGAATCCCTGAGACGACAGCGCTGGGATTTCCTCCTGCCCGTCCATGTTCTGTGGATAGACGACAACTTGGTCGATGGGCGCGCGCGAGCGCTGCGTCACGGGATCGAACTCTCGGATCGACTCAACTCTGTCCCCAAAGAATTCCACACGGACGGGACACTCACGCGAGAACGGAAAGAAATCGAGCAGCCCCCCTCGCACGCTCATTTCCCCAGGAAAATCAACCATTTGCTCGCGGGTAAAGCCCATATCGATCAAGCGCGTAACGGCCGATTCGAAGTCAATCTCTTTACCCACGGCAAACTCAAGACGGTTTTCTGACACGTGGCGGGGTACGGGCAGCGGCAGCAAGGCCGCATCCGGGGAAGCGACAACGACGACGTCACGACCTTCAATGAGATGCTGCAAGGTTTCCAGCCGTTGTGACCGCGCCCCTGGATCGGACCCAGCCATCCCGCGTCCATGCCCAGCCTGGACAGGAAACCCCGCAACAACCTCCCGACCCAGCAGCACTTCCAGGTCTTCTCTCAGTTTTTCAGCTTCCTCGAAGTCGCTGGCAACACAGAGGAATTGGCCCAACGAGGACTCAAACAGGTGAGCGATGACGATGGCCGGGAGCGATCCGCAAAGGCCTTTCACGCTGACCACTGCACCGTCGCGTTGAAGGGCTTCCTGCAGACGCAGAGTCTTCGCACAGCCGGCGATTCTTTGCTTTAGAAGGTCCTTTATCATCGAAACCGAAGTTTGTCTCGCACAGATACGTCTAGCCCTTGAGCCTGCTTCTTCAATCCGGTTGGATGGCTCGTCGAACGAAGCCGTCAGCTTTGATCAGGCGTTCCTTCGCCGTTTGAGCATCAACACCAGCCAGAATCATGACCAGAGCCGTTTTCACGTGCCCCCCGGCCTGAGACAGGACTCGCGATGCCGCGTCGTAATCGACACCCGTCACGATCATCACAGTCCGTTTTGAGCGCTCCTCCAGCTTCTTGGAGGTCATCTGGAGGTCGACCATCATGTTCTCGTAGACTTTGCCAAGGCGAATCATGGACGTGGTAGTGAGCATGTTGAGAACTAACTTTGTTGCCGTGCCGGCCTTCATCCGTGTCGAACCCATGATGACCTCCGGGCCGACGACCGGACAGATGGCGACGTCCACCGGAAGCGAGATTTTGCCGCGCGGGTTGCACGTCACGTAGATGGTTTTCGCACCGATCTCAATCGCCTTTTGCAGGGCACCGACAACATAAGGGGTGCGTCGGCTGGCTGCAATACCACAAAGCACATCCGCCACACCAAATCCATGCGCCATTAAATCCCGAGCCCCCCATTCGGGACGGTCCTCCGCCCCCTCTTGAGACCGAACCAGAGCTTCGAAGCCGCCAGCAATGATGCCTTGCACCATCTCGGGAGGGGTGCCAAAAGTTGGGGGGCATTCCGAAGCATCCAACACGCCCAGCCTGCCGCTGGTTCCAGCACCGATGTAGAAGAGTCGCCCTCCTTTTTTGAAAGCTGAAACGATGATGTCGACAGCTCTGGCAATGTAGGGAATCTCCTTTTCCACCGCCAGCGGAACCTTCTTATCTTCGGCGTTGATGATACGAAGGATTTCACTGGTAGACTCGCCGTCGATCTCTTTGGACGCTGGATTTCGTGCCTCGGTCACCAGATCTTTCAATTCGTCAAACACATCGCGGCTCACGTTGAACCCTCCCGCTGTACGATGACAAGCTTTCGGTCTCTTCCGCTGAAGGGCGGTATGTCCGGAAAAGGCCTGACTGTGATCGTCAGATCAGAGAACTGGCGCAGGCGGTCGAGCTCGCCCGACAGCTCTCCACCCTTGAACGCCAGCAAGCGCCCACCAGGGCACAACAGCGGCCGGCTCCATCGCCACAACCGATCCAAAGGGGCTACCGCACGAGCCGTCACCCACGTATAGCGTTCTCGGAAGGCGGAGTCGCCGGCAAGTTCTTCCGCTCGCGCCCGCACGACATCGGTTTGTTCGAGCCGGAGCCGTCGCACCACATCGCGCAGAAACAGGACGCGGCGGCGCTGCGAATCAAGCAGACTCATGCACAGATCCGGGCGAAGGATTTTCCATACCAGGCCGGGGAACCCGGCACCAGCTCCAAGGTCGAGAACCTCGGCCGCGGTCGGGATTTCCATCAACAAGAGCGGCATCGCCGATTCGCACAAGTGGCGATCCGCCAGATGGATTTCATCCCGGTGGGAAATGAGATTCGTGCGGCGATTCCACTCCAGCAAGGTGTCGAGAAATGTGCCGAACGCAGCGGCTGTTGCTTCGGGAACCTCGATACCTTGCTGCTCGAGCCAGTCAATGAACCAGGCTACCTGGTCATCGACCATCGGCCGCCGTCTCTGCGCCGACAAACGCGGTTGTTTCACGTGAAACACTCTGCTGATGTCGCTGGTGCAGGAAAACCAGCAGCACCGAGAGATCAGCCGGACTCACACCCGAGATCCTGGCCGCCTGTCCCAGCGAACGCGGCCGGATCTTGTCGAGCTTCTCGCGCGCTTCTTTTGATAGAGCCCGGAGCGAGTCATAATCCAGACCCCCAGGAATCCGTTTCGATTCAAGCTTGCGCAATCGCTCTGCTTCGGCCTGCTGGCGGCGAATGAATCCGTCGTACTTGACTTCGATCTCCACCTGCTCGGCAACCTGACGCCAGAAAGAATCGCGTCGTTCCGAAAGACACTCCAACTTCGCCAGCCCATAAAGATCGTTCAGGGTCACTTCAGGCCGTTTGAGCAACTGGAACAACGTTACCGGTTCAGAGATGGGTGCAGACCCGCAGGCAGCCAGACGTTCGTTGACTTGCTCGGGCTGAACCCTACACCGCTTCAAACCTTCAAGGCTTTCGGCAATGGCAGCACGCTTTCTTTCCACTCGCCGATAGGCGGCATCCGGAACAAGACCGATTCGATGCCCGAGAGCCATAAGCCTCAAATCTGCATTGTCCTGCCTCAACAGCAGGCGGTATTCGGCGCGTGATGTGAACATGCGATACGGCTCGACAGTGCCCTTGGTGACCAGGTCGTCGATAAGAACGCCGATGTAGGCTTCGCAACGCTGCAACACCACGGCCTCTTCACCACGAATCTTGCACACCGCATTGATACCGGCGATCAGACCCTGACTGGCCGCCTCCTCGTAGCCGGTGGTCCCGTTGATCTGGCCAGCGAAAAACAGATTCTCGATGCGTTTGGTTTCCAGACTCGGCAATAGTTGTGTTGGTGGGAAAAAATCGTATTCGACCGCGTATCCCAGTCTTGTCACCCTGGCGTTCTCCAGGCCCGGGATGGTGCGAATGGCTTTCAGCTGCACCTCCTCCGGCAGACTGGTGGAGAAGCCATTTACATAGTACTCCGTTGTGTTTCGACCCTCAGGTTCCAGGAAGATCTGATGCCGCGGTTTGTCAGCAAAACGAAAGATCTTGTCTTCGATCGAGGGGCAGTACCGCGGACCAACGCCCTGGATGCGCCCGGTGAACAGGGGGGAACGATCCAAGCCCGTGCGCAGAATAGCATGTGTCTCTTCTGTTGTGTAAGTCAGATGACAGGGAAGCTGCTCGACATCGAGACGCTCATGCCGGAACGAAAAGGGCAGCGGTTGCGCATCCCCGGGCTGCACAGCACACCTGGAGAAATCGATCGTGCGCCCATCAAGGCGAGGCGGAGTGCCGGTCTTCAGGCGACCGCTCTCGAAGCCAAGACTGACAAGACATTCGGTGAGCCCGCGAGACGCAAATTCTCCCGCCCTGCCGGCATCATACCGTACCAGGCCGATATGAATCGTGCCGTTCAAAAAGGTACCCGCCGTCAAGACGACCGCTCGAGCATCGATCACCGTGCCGTCGCTAAGGACGACGCCTGCGGCGCGCCTGCCCGTTACATGTACGCCCACTACGGCGGCCGCGAGCAAGTCAAGCCCTTGCTGCTGCTTGCATGCTCTCTGGACTCGCTGGGCGTAGGCCAGTCGATCGCACTGCGCCCGTGGCGACCACACCGCCGGCCCCTTGGAGCGATTGAGCATCCGGAACTGGATGCCGGCATCGTCTGTGGCCAGAGCCATCTCGCCCCCGAGCGCATCAATCTCCCGGACAAGCTGACCCTTGGCCAGGCCGCCGATTGCTGGATTGCACGACATCTGACCAATCTTCGAAATGTCCATCGTCACCAGAAGCGTGCATGCACCCAGACGAGCGGCCGCCAGTGCGGCCTCGCTTCCGGCATGCCCTCCACCGACAACGACCACGTCGTAAGACGACTTCACCGCCGGAGTTCTCCTTGTCCGTGTTTCACGTGAAACAGTACCATCTATTTCCCAATACAGAATCGGGAGAAAATGTGATCCAGGATGTCCTCGACACCGACGACGCCAATTATCTCTCCCAGATGATCCAGAGCAGTATGGAGGTCCACAGCAATAAACTCACCCGAAAGGCCTTGCTCGAAGGACGAGATGGCTCGCTCCAGCGCGGCAGCCGACTCGTCAAGAGCAATTCTGTGCCGTTCGTCGACGACAACCACGTCGTCCCTCGCCAACTCTTTACCCATCACGCTGCGCACCAACTCCGCCTCCAGATGCTCGAACCCGAGCAGTTCCGTAGCTGAGATGGCCACCACCGGCCACTGATTTATTCTTCGTCTCACTCTGGCGAGGACACCGTTGTCTTCCAATAGATCGATTTTATTCACCACCACCAGAATCGAAGGGTCGACCGCCGACTCGGCTCGGAGCTGGCTCAGTCTGGAGACGATGTCCGCATCGATCCCCTTCTCTCCCTCTGATGCATCGACAACCCAGACCACCAGATCGGCAGCGGACAACGACGCCTCGGTGCGGCGGACACCCTCGGCCTCCACTGGGTCGGTGGTCGGATGGATTCCAGCCGTATCAACAAGACGGAAAAGCACACCGCGAATATCCACCTGCTCTTCCAGAGTGTCCCGCGTCGTGCCCGGCACCGGGGTGACGATGGCCCGCTCCTGTCGCAGTAGAGCGTTCAGCAGACTTGACTTTCCCACGTTGGGTCTGCCAATGATGACGGTGCGAGCACCCTCCCGAAGAATCCGGCCCCGGCGGTAACTTGCGACCAAGCCCCGAATTTCCTCCAGACTTTGCTCGAGCAGTGCCCCAAGTGTGGCACTCTCCACAACAGAGATGTCTTCCTCGGAGAAATCAAGCTGCAGTTCCACCAGCGAGCACAGCTCGATTAACTTATTCCTCAAGACAGAAACGCGCCTGGAAAGAGCGCCCTGCAGCTGAGCGCCACACACCTGCATTGCCGACGCCGTCTTGGCAGCAATCAAGTCCGCAACGGCTTCAGCCTGTGAAAGGTCGAGGCGACCGTTCAAGAATGCCCGCCGGGTAAACTCTCCGGGCTCAGCTAAACGGGCGCCGGCATCGATCAGAAGCTGCAAGATCCGGTGGCTCAGATAGAATCCCCCGTGACAACTAAACTCGACGACGTCCTCACCGGTGTACGACTTCGGGCACCGAAAAACCGTAGCCAGTACCTGATCAACAAAGCCGCCCTTTCCAGCCGCCGGGTCGACGATTCGGCCCAGGTAGACCTTCCACGCCTCGGCCTTACTCAGCTTCACTCTTCCCCGGAAAACCCTGTCGGCGATTCCAACTGCTTGCGGCCCGCTCATTCTGACTACTGCGATTGCAGCTTTACCTGGGGCTGTGGCAATTGCGGCAATTGTATCCCCTTCCTTCATTCCTCTACCCTCAGAAAAAAACAGCCCTACCTCCACAGAGCAGGGCTACTTTTCTGAACGCCACCGATGGACTGCCTACGCTTCCCTTTCTACCTCCTGGCACCGATCGTCTTCTGACGCTGCTTCTTGACGCGACCGCCATCCTTCACCGGAGCAGCAGGCTTTTCTGTATCCTTGATCATCTTCTGTTGAACAATCGTAAAGGCATTAAAAACTGTGTAGTAGAGTGTCAAACCGGATGGAAAATTGTTAAATAAGAAGGTAAACAGGATCGGCATCATGTAGACCATTGCCTTCTGCTTCGGATCCTGCATGGTCATTTTTTGCTGCCACAACATCGTCAGGCCCATCACAATGGGCAACACATTCACATTATTCCCATAAAACGGCAGGGTGAACGGCAGGTGCGCAATCGTGTCTGGCGCCGAAAGGTCCGTAATCCAAGCAACGAAGCCGGCTCCTCGCAACTCGATGGTCGACTGGAAGACGATAAACAACGCATAGAGCAAGGGCATTTGCAGCAGCGTCGGCAGGCAACCGCCAAGAGGATTTACGCCGTGTTCCTTGTACAGCTTCATCGTCTCCCGATTCAGGCGCTGCGGGTCTTTGGCATATTTCTCCTTCAGCTCGGCCATCTTCGGCTGGAGCTGCTGCATCCGCTTCATCGATTGATAGCTCTTCCTGGTCAACGGGTATACCACGATCTTGATCATGAGCGAGAAGAGAATCAGAACCACCCCGTAGTTCGGGATCACTTTGTGAAGCGCCTGCAAAGACAGGAGTACAGCAATGCTGATTGGACGGATGATGCGCCAGCCGAAATTCATCATTTGCTCAAGGCCAGCGTGGTACTTCTTGACGATCCTGTAGTCAAGAGGCCCGAGGTAGACCGTGAAGGAGTCAACCACGGCATTCTTCCGAACCAGAGGCATTTCCAGACCCAGCTCATAGGCCCGCAGCATCTGCCCTCCCGGAAGCTCCTTCTCGTGACCGGCGATCTGGGCCCCGACTGCCTCTCTGCTCCGCGGAATCAGAGCAACTGCGAAATACTTCGTTCTCGCCGCTGCCCACAAAACCGGATGGGTCACCGGCTTGGTCTTCCCAACGCTCTGCGAGATCAGGTCACCCTTGGTCAAGACGTATGCCTTCGCATAGCGCATGTCATGATTGATGTCTCGCTCAGTGGGCAACAGACCTGATTCCCACTTCACTATGTATTTGAAATCCCTAACGATGTCACCAAATTTGTACAGACGTACTTCCAGATCGAAGGAATACTTATCGTTCCAAAACACCATCCGTTTTTCTACGACTCGGCCTTCGCCCAGATCAAGCCGGAATGCAAGCTCACCCCTGTCGCGGGATGCGTCGAGAATCAACCCTGTGGTATCGGCCTGGAATGGTAACAGCTCCGTGTCGATGGTGTCTGCGAATGTGGGAATCACGATCGCAAGGTTGCCGCTCTGGTTCTCGTCCGAGGCGATGAGTTGTACCAGCGTGCTGTCAAAACGCTCATATTTCTTCAGAGTCCACTCGCGAAGCACGGCACCCCGTGTGTTGAAGACAGCATGGTACAAGTCCGTTTCCACAACAATGGGCTTCCCCTCTTTCACTGCCTTCTCAACATACGGCTTCGGGACACTGGGCTCTTGAGTCTCCTGCTGCTGACCGACGAGTGTTTCCTGGGGAGCCGCCTGTTCTTCGCTCTCGTTCGTCCTTACTGTGGTATCTGGTCCGAATGGGGAAGACGTCGTGTCTGTTTCGGTTCGCTCTACCACAGACCCCGACTGATCGGACGGCAGAATCAGACGCTGATACCACTGCGAACTGGCAATCAGCAAGACCACTCCGATCAGGACAAACGCCAAAATTGTTCTCTTATCGAATTCCATACCTCTTTACCTAACCGGATCGTACCCGCCTTCGTGGAAGGGATGACAGCGGGAGATCCTCCTGAGTCCCAGCCAGCCGCCCTTCAAAAGCCCATATTTTCCAATAGCTTCTATCGTGTACTGGGAGCAAGTTGGATAATACCGGCAAGACGGCGGCAAGATCGGGGAAACGACCAATTGATAAATGCGGATTAGAGAAATTGCGAATTGTCTAGCAATTTTTGCCACTTTCATCCTATATTTTCTGCACCAAACTGCAGAAATCCTTTTGAAGCTCATCGAACGGTGCTTTTTCCGTCTCTTCTCTACCGAAAAGCACGACCCACATGGGCCTAGCAATAACCTGCTTATTCAAGCGGTACACTTCGCGAAGCCGCCGGCGGATCCGATTGCGGCGGGCAGCTCCTTTTACTCGACCTGACACAGCAAACGCAACTTTTGTTTCGGGTGCTGGCAAATACAGACACGAAATATACCTGCCGCGCCGAAAGTGCCCCGAACTAAAAAGCCGCTGAAACGGCTTTCTCCCTCGAAGGATCTCCTCCTTCCGTAGTGACCTCCGGCCACTCAAATCCTAGCCATCGCTTACACTGAGTCTCTGCCGACCTTTGGCCCGCCTTCTTTTGAGCACCAAACGTCCGGCCTTCGTCCTCATGCGAGCCCGAAACCCATGTTTGTTCTTGCGCTTGCGGTTATGCGGCTGGTATGTTCTTTTCATCTTTGCTATCTCCTCTTGCGCTCGAGCCTTAGAACAGGCGCTTGCCGAGATTCCCTACTAGCCAAACCATCGAATTTAACCACACCCTCCCAAAAAATCAAGCGCTTTCCAACCGCTCACCATTCCGCTTACTTCTTTTTCCCCTTGATTCTACCCCATCATTTGCTAAATTATCCACACCTCAGGACCATGTCTCTCGACTGAAGAAAATGTGGATAACTTCCGGGGTCCCGCGCGCGCCGCTCATCAATCGGGCAACAGACTTCCCGATGGCGCCAGGGGTTATCCACATTGCGTTGCTTCAGCTCCGCGCAACGCCAGCTAAATCAGTGTCTTACACCGACACAACCTGTGTGCATAAGTTGTTCGGATTCACCGACGTCCAAAAGCACCATCCGCAAAGTTGCCTTGTTTGCTCTGGAAAGACTGTTTCAGACCGTTGGTCGGTCTGTGTATAACTTGTTAACACCGGGAGCCGCACCACGATGCTTTCTGACGCCCAAGCTGTCTGGTCTCAATGCCTCAACGTGATCCGTGAAAGTATCAGCAACCAGAGTTTCCATACTTGGTTCCAGCCAACAAGTGCCATTGCTTTGGAGAACAAACTGCTTACGGTCAGTGTCCCAAGCCAGTTTTTTTACGAGTGGCTCGAGCACCACTACAGTGAACTCATCCACAGGGTTTTGAATCAAGTTTTGGGAGAAGGTGCCCGGCTCACCTTCTCCATTGAGGCCGTACGGCAGGACGACCTTCTGACCATCCCATCCTCAAACCGGAAGCAGCCACGCAACGGCAGCGACCAGGACAGCCACCTGAGTGAGCGCTACACTTTCGACAGCTTCGTTGAGGGTTCGAGCAACCAGTTTGCAAAAGCTGCAGCCCTCGCTGTAGCAGAAGCACCTGGAAAGACAACATTCAACCCCCTGGTCATCTACGGCGGCGTAGGCCTCGGAAAGACCCACCTCATTCAGGCTATCGGGAACCATTCCAAGCATCTCGGTCATGCGCCCCGTGTACTCTACGTATCCAGCGAAAAATTCACCATCGAGTTCATCAACTCGATACAGAACAATCGCACGACCGAATTCAGCTCCATCTACCGGAATGTCGATCTCCTCCTTGTCGACGATATCCAGTTTTTTGAGAACAAGGAGAGAACACAAGAGGAGTTTTTCCACACCTTCAATACGCTCCATCAGAAGGGAAAGCAAATCGTCCTCTCCTGCGATCGACCACCCAAGGAACTCGCGGGCGTCGAGGATCGGCTGATTTCCAGGTTCCAGTGGGGCCTCGTTGCAGACATCCAACCCCCGGACCTGGAAACACGCATCGCCATCCTGCAGAAGAAGGCAGAAGAAAACAACCTCGAACTGCCCAGCGATGTGATCCACTTCATCGCCACCAATGTTACCTCCAACATTCGCGAGCTGGAAGGCTCTTTGATCCGTCTGCTTGCCTATTCGTCCCTAAACGGTCGGGACATCGACCTCGACCTGGCCAGGTCAGTTCTCAAAGACCTCAGCCTTGCAAAACCGAGACACATCACCATCGAGGGAATTCAGCGAATCGTTGCTGAAGAATTCCAGGTTCACGAGGACATGCTACGTGCCAAGACACGCAAGAAGGAGATTGCTCTGGCACGTCAAGTTTCAATGTTTCTTGCGAAAGAGCTTACCAAACACTCTCTTAAGACCATCGGACTTCATTTTGGAGGGCGCGACCACACCACGGTCATCCACGCCGTTCGAACCGTCGCTAAGCTACAAAAGAAAGACCCCTCCCTCCGAGACCAAATTGAAGCCCTCAGACGAAAGATCAACACATCCGGCTATTAGCCAGGTAGCTTTCAACACCGTTGCTCTTTTCCACATCTTGCGGTGAACTCACTGTGGACATGAGGTTAATCAATGCCCGTGCCGTCTTGCTTTAGGGCAATACTGGTGATCGCTCTTCTCCACCGCTACGGTTATCCCCAAGCAAAGTGCACTTATCAACATGAAAGTCCCAAAACGACAAGTTAAAGCCGTTCCATTTATCCTCTTGATAGACAGTAACTTATGTTATTAAATTACAATCTTATCCACTTTTGAACACTGTCTCTAATAACAACAAATTCCTTGAATTATTTTAATTGAAAACTTATCTTTATAGGCTGGGGTGTTCATTTCAATGGAGGTAAAATGGAATTCCTAGTCGATAAGCAGACTTTCTCGGAAGCACTTCAGCGAGTAATCGGTGTTGTGCCTACAAAAACTACCATTCCAATCCTTGCTGGAATCCTTCTGGACCTTACTGGCGACCGACTCGAGCTAATCGGAACAGACCTTGAAGTCTCCATCTCGACCTCCATTCAGGTGCAGGGGGTAGAAGACGGTGGAGTCGCTGTTGCCGCGAAGCTTCTACATGAAATTGTTCGAGAGCTGCCGGATGTGCCCCTGAAAATCCAGGCTGATGAATCGAATCGTGTTACTCTGACGACGGAAAAGGGCGTTTACCGGATTTTGGGTGAGGCTAAAGACGAGTTTCCTCGAATCGTTGTGCAGGATGAAGGCGGTGGTTTTTCTTTAGAAATGGAACGCCTTCGCCGGATGATAACCAAAACAATTTTTGCTGTGTCTACCGACGAACTACGAACCACCTTGATGGGAATTTTTGTTCAAATACTGGGTAAAGAGTTACGGTTTGTTACTACCGATGGGCATCGACTGGTAAAGATTGTCTATAAGAATTTCAGCCCGCCCACTAGTGATGTACGTGAAGTTATTATTCCGACCAAGGCGTTCAATCTTGTACTTCGAAACAGCGAAGGGGTGGGTACAGCTGAGATTATGCTCGGCGAAAACCATGTGGTTTTTAACCTGAACAGCACGATTGTTTACAGCAAGCTCATAGATGGCCAGTTTCCAAATTACGAGAGGGTGATTCCGGCGGACAACAACAAAGAGATGAGGGTCGATCGTGCTGAGTTTTACGCCTCGGTTCGGCGTGTTTCGCTGTTTTCGAATTCCATGACCCGACAGGTCCGATTGTCCCTGGGCACCAACGAGATGGAGATCCAGGCTGAAGATCTGGAGTTTGGCGGAGAAGCACAAGAAAAGATACCGGTTCACTACGAAGACGAGCCTATGGAAATCGGCTACAATGCCACCTACGTCATGGACATTCTTCGTCACATGGATACTGATAATGTTATCTTCAGATTCAAAGACCCGAGCAGCGCTGGGATCATTTATCCTACGGAACAGTATCCAGATGAAGAGTTAATGATGCTGCTCATGCCCATGCGATTGTACGACGAGTAGCATGGTTAAGGCGGTATCCGATAGAGTTTGATGATTGGGCAATTCTTTCATGTTTCTGTCGCATCTGGATATCGAGAACTTTCGAAATTACCAGAGCGCATCAATTTGTTTCTCCGAGCGATACAATGTTCTTCTTGGCTCAAATGGCCAGGGCAAAACGAACCTCATCGAGGCAATTTTTCTTTTGTGTTTGAGTAGGAGCTTCAGAGCGAGCTCAGACAACGAGTTGAAGCGTTTTGGACAAGAGGGTTATTGCATACGAGGTCAGTTTCGAAGTGATCGTGGTAGCTACCATGAAGCTGCGGTGGCGTTTGCTGCCGGCAGCGCCAAGGAAATTCATGTGGATAGGAAAAGAATAGCAAGAACAGCAGACCTCATCGGTCTTTTCCCGGTTGTGCTCTTCTCCCCCGGGCATTACGCCATCACTCTCGGTGCCCCATCACAGCGACGACGATTCGTCGACACGCTACTAGCTCAATCGAGTCCCAAGTACTTACGCGCATGGCAGGCCTATCTTCGCGTAGTCCGACAGAGGAACGCCATCCTGTCCCAGGCTGACGGCACACAGCGACAGATTCGGGAGTTTCTGGAACCCTGGGATGCAAAGCTCCTCGACTGGGGCGCTGAAGTCATCGAAGCGCGAAGGACCTTTGTTGATGACTTCAGTATGCTACTACACGCTCACTACGTCGAAATAACTAACTCAACTGAAGATCTAAGGTTTAGATACGTACCGGGTTACATCGATCCGATGACAGCCGAGATCCGCCAGGCACTCGGTGAGGCCCTTGAGCGTGCCCGAAGCAGGGAGGCAAAACGCAGGATAACCACAATTGGGCCACATCGGGATGATTTCGAGTTCTTGCTCAACGGTGTAGACTTGAGAAAATATGGCTCTCGCGGCGAGCACAAATCGGTTCTGATGGCCTGCAAGCTCGCAGAGTTCGACTTCTTGGAAAGAAAGAGGGCCGAAACGCCAATACTCCTTCTTGATGACGTTTTCTCTGAGTTGGATGCTGGCAGGAGAACGAACGTCTGGAGAACAGTTATTGGGCGCGGTCAGGTTTTTGTGACGGCTGCGAATGATGTGGATGTTGTCGGTCGGGAACAAGCCAAGGTACTTTGCATTGAGGCGGGTCGAGTCTTCACGAGTGCATCGAATTAACAAACAAAAGCCGATTCCGATCAGCACTGCCCTGCAGCGACTGTTGCGGGATCTCGGCATAGAGAAAAAAGTCGAACGATCTCGGGTTATTGTAGACTGGCCGGTTTTTGTTGGACAGCGGGTTGCAGACCATTCCAAGCCAGTCAGAGTCGAGGGTGAAATACTACTGGTACAGGTGTCATCGGATAGCTGGCGCAATGAGCTGGTCTTGATGAAGCACGCGATACTTCAGAAAATCAACACCCACTACGGAAAGCAGCTCATCAAGGACATTCGGTTTCTCTAGAGAGGAAGTTCCGAGCGATGGCGAAAAAAGCTGAAGGAGTCAAGGCGTCAAAGGCAAAGCGGAAGGCGTCGCAAGAGTCACGGTCCGCATCAGTTCGCAAAGCAGTCCAACTTGAGGACAAGAAGGACGGTAAGCAGTTGGCAGAAAAAAGTCCTTTGAGCGGCTACGGCGCTGAAGCCATCCAGGTGCTGAAAGGCCTGGAGGCAGTCCGCCGGAGGCCGGCAATGTACATCGGCGATACGTCGACCCGAGGGCTACACCATCTCGTCTATGAAGTCGTCGACAACAGCATCGATGAAGCGCTGGCTGGCTATTGCACTAAGATCGAGGTAGTGCTCAACAAAGATGGTAGCGTGACGGTCGAGGATAACGGTCGCGGAATTCCAACGGGCATTCATCCCGTGGAAAAGCGCTCTGCTCTGGAAGTTGTGATGACAGTCCTACACGCCGGTGGAAAGTTTGACAAAAAGGTCTATAAAGTCTCCGGTGGCCTTCATGGAGTGGGAGTGTCTGTGGTCAATGCTCTCTCCGAGTGGTGCGAAGTACGCGTTCATCGCGATGGAAAGGTGTTCCGCCAGCGATATGAGCGCGGCATCCCGAAAACGCCTGTGGAGCAAATCGGCAAGTCCAAGAAGACCGGAACGTGGACAACGTTCAAGCCCGACCCCAAGGTTTTTCGCACGACGAGTTTTCAGTTCGACATCCTGAGTGAGCGGCTACGAGAACTCGCTTTTCTGAATTCGAATCTGCTAATTACTCTCACCGACAAGAGAACAGGCAAAGAGGAGACCTATCACTACAAGGGGGGCCTGGTCGAATTCGTCCGGTATCTCGATGAGACGCGGGAGCCCCTACATCGCAAGCCAATCTACATCAGCGGCGAACGGGAGGGCGTCCCGGTAGAGATCTCTTTGGAGTACAACGACGGCTACTCCGAGAACATCTACACCTACGTCAACAACATCCACACCATTGAGGGAGGAAGTCATCTTGTCGGCTTCAAGTCGGCCCTCACACGGACCCTGAACAACTATGCCCAGAAAAACAACCTTCTGAAAAATGTTGGTTTTACTCTTACCGGTGAGGATGTCCGTGAGGGGCTGACAGCGGTCTTGAGTGTCAAGGTGGCCGAGCCACAATTCGAGGGCCAGACGAAAACCAAGCTAGGCAACAGTGAGGTCAAGGGTATCGTCGAATCGATCATGGGCGATGGCCTGGCCGATTACCTCGAGCAAAATCCGCCTGAAGCCCGTAAGATCATCGACAAGTGTGTCACTGCTGCTCGGTCGAGAGAGGCGGCCCGGAAGGCTCGCGAGCTGACACGCCGGAAAAGTGTCCTGGATGGCAGTACCCTGCCCGGGAAGCTTGCAGATTGTTCCAATTCGGACCCAGATCTGTGCGAGATCTACCTGGTCGAGGGGGACTCCGCCGGCGGCTCGGCCAAGCAGGGACGCGATCGCAGATTTCAGGCCATCTTGCCTCTGAAGGGGAAGATTCTCAATGTCGAGAAAGCTAGGTTGGATAAGGTCTTGTCCAACGATGAGATCCACACAATCGTTGCAGCACTCGGCACAGGAATCGGTGCCGACGAGTTTGATATCGGCAGGTTGCGTTATGGCAAGGTCATCATCATGACCGACGCCGATGTGGATGGCTCCCATATCCGCACACTCCTGTTAACGTTTTTCTTCCGTCACATGAGACCTCTCATCGAACAGGGGCATGTCTACATTGCCCAGCCTCCTCTGTTTCGCATTCAGAAGGGTAAGCAGGAATTCTACGCCTACAACGAGCAGGAACGCGACGAGATTCTGCAGCGACTCGGCAATTCCGGAACAACCGTTCAACGCTACAAAGGTCTGGGAGAGATGAACCCGGAGCAGCTGTGGAAAACAACCATGGATCCGGAGAATCGAATCCTCATGCAGGTGGCCATCGAAGAGGCCTTCGAGGCAGACCACATCTTTTCGATCCTGATGGGGGGAAAGGTAGAGCCGCGGCGCAAGTTCATCGAAGAAAATGCCCGCTATGTCAGAAACCTTGATGTCTAAGCGAGAAAAATAGGCGAAACCAGGAATCAGCATGGATATACAGCGAGATCGAATCATCCCCGTTCTCATCGAAAAAGAGATGAAGGACTCGTACATCGACTACTCCATGTCGGTGATCGTCTCTCGAGCCTTGCCGGATGTACGGGATGGTTTGAAACCGGTGCATCGGCGCGTCCTCTTCGGAATGCACGAACTGGGACTACGTCCGAATGCTTCTTACAAGAAAAGTGCACGTATCGTAGGCGAGGTACTCGGAAAGTACCACCCGCATGGCGACACAGCGGTGTACGACACCATGGTGCGGATGGTGCAGGACTTCTCCTTGCGGTACCCGCTGGTCGATGGCCAGGGGAACTTCGGCTCTGTGGACGGCGATTCGCCGGCGGCCATGCGATACACCGAGGCCCGACTCGCCCCGATTGCCGAAGAAGTCCTCCGCGATCTTGGCAAGGACACGGTCGACTTTGTCCCCAACTTCGACGAATCTCTCAAGGAGCCGTCGGTCCTGCCTTCTCTTCTGCCCAACCTGCTTGTCAACGGCAGCTCAGGTATTGCTGTGGGCATGGCCACCAACATTCCGCCTCACAATCTCTCCGAGGTGGTCGATGCGCTCATTGCTTTGATCAACCGCCCCACGCTGAGGACCGAAACCTTGATGAACTACATCAAGGGCCCGGATTTTCCCACGGGTGCCATCATCTACGGCGAGGAAGGGATCGAAGAGGCTTATCGAACCGGTCGGGGTCGGATCATTGTCCGCGCCCGCGCGAACGTTGAAACCGTACGCGGTGGCCGTGAAAACATTGTGATTACGGAAATTCCGTACCAGGTCAACAAAACCAACCTGATCGAAAAAATCGCTGAGCTTATCCGCGAGCGTCGGGTCGAGGGGATCCAGGACATCCGCGATGAGTCGGACCGCGACGGCATGCGGATTGTTCTGGAGCTGAGGAAGGACAGCCACCCTGAGGTCATCTTGAATCAGCTCTACAAGATGACTCAAATGCAGGTGACCTTTGGGGTTATCATGCTGGCGCTTGTGGATGGCGTTCCGCGGGTGCTGACTTTGAAGGAGATGCTTCAGTACTTCATCGATTTTCGACATGAAGTGCTGTTGCGTCGGACGCGCTTCGATCTCGACAAGGCGGAAAAACGAGCCCATATTCTCGAGGGACTCAAAATCGCCCTCGACAACATCGACGAGATCATTGAACTGATCAAGAAATCGCGTTCTCCGGAATCGGCAAAGCACGCTCTGGTCAAGCGGTTCAAGCTCAGCGAGGTCCAAGCGCAGGCCATTCTCGACATGCGTCTGCAGCGCCTGACTGGTCTGGAGCGCAAGAAGATCGAGGCGGAGTATCGCGAAGTGATCAAGCTCATTGAGAAACTCCGCGCCATCCTCGAAAGTCGGCCCAAGCAGATGCAAATCATCAAGGAAGAACTGCTTGAGCTGAAGGAGAAGTACGGCGACGAGCGCCGCACCGAAATCATCTCCGAGACGGAGGAGTTCAGCATCGAGGATATGATCGCCGAAGAAGACATGGTGATCACCATCTCCCACAAGGGCTTCATCAAGCGCTTCCCCGTCTCCAGCTATCGGCGGCAACACCGCGGCGGGCGTGGCTCGACAGGAGCTGCCCCGCGCGAAGAAGATTTCGTTGCCCACCTGTTTGTTGCCTCGACCCATCACTACATCCTGTTTTTTACCAACAAGGGTCGATGCTACTGGCTGAAAGTCTACGAAATTCCGCAGGCCGGAAAAGCCTCCCGAGGCCGCTCCATCGTCAACTTGCTCAAAATCGGCAAAGATGAGAAAATCGCCGCGTTTCTTGCCATCCGCGAATTCGACGATCACCACTTCGTGGTTCTTTGCACCAAGAAAGGGCTTGTGAAAAAAACTTCGCTGGTGGCTTTCTCTCATCCACGGCGAGGCGGCATCAACGCGATCACCATCCGCGACGATGACGACCTGATCGAAGCCAAGTTGACGGACGGGTCCCAGGATCTGATGCTGGCCACTCGCAAGGGAAAAGCGATCCGTTTCCACGAGGATGAAGTGCGCGACATGGGACGTACCGCTCAGGGTGTCAAGGGCATCGCCCTATCGTCCGATGATGAGTTGGTAGGGATGGTCGTCGTCAAGCGGGAAGGCCAGATTCTGGTGGTCACCCAGCACGGCTATGGCAAGCGCACACGGGTGCAGGACTATCCGGTGCACCATCGTGGCGGCAAGGGTATCGTCACCATGAGGACCACACCGAAGGTCGGCGACTGTCTGGCGATTCTCGAGGTGATCGAAGAGGACGATTTGATGATCATCACCGAGAAAGGTGTCGTCATCCGCCAGCAGGTGAGGAGTATTCGCGTGCTGGGTCGCAATACGCAGGGGGTCCGTCTCATCAAGCTCGATCCGGACGATCGTATTGCCGATGTTGCCCGTGTCGTTCGCGAAGAGTAGAGGGGATCCTCGAAGCCGTCCCACATTTGCCGCACAACAAAACAGACAGGGGAGTGATACCGTGCATCTGGCGTTCTGGCAACAGCAAAAGCAGCACCTCGTGTCTGCACTTCGGGAGAAGGTGGTTGGCAACCGCGAACAGGCGATCTATCGCGAGCTCGTTCAAGAGGACCTGCCCGAGTTCTTTCAGGTCTATCTCCGGAACCAGGCTCGGAAGATCTTCCAGGAAGAGCGACCTGTCCGCCTTCGAGCCTCGTCACGGTACGACTTCGGCGATCCTGATCTCAAGAAAGACCTGATGACGCTTCGAGAGAGGATCATCGCCGGAACCGTCTTCAGCCAGGAAGAACTCACCCGAGTCATTGAAACATCAATCCACATCCAGTTCGATGTTTTGGTCAGACCACGACAGACGATGGAGGAGATGTTGTTCCGAAATCACTCGGAACGGCAGCGGCAGGACATTATCGTGATCGTGCAGGGGTTTGGAGAGGAACGACCCTTCGTGCGCGAACTGCTGGTTGAGCTTCGTTCAAGAGAGGATGACCAGATCACCTCCGAGGAGTTCCATCGGCTGGCCACGCAGGTAGAAGACCGCATCTATACGATCAAACCGATCTCAACGTTTCTCCAGGAGTTGACCAGCTATTTGCAATTCGAGAAAAAGGTAACCAGCATCGAACGCAACACCGTCAGTGGTGCCATGGTTGTGGGCATGCTGAAAGAGCGGCGGCTAAACGATCTGGCAGCCAGTCTGGAATCGGAGGCCGAAACCAAGAACGAATGGCCTCTGAACGAAATTGAGGCGGCTCTTGAAGGCGTGCTGTTGACTCGCGGCCTGGAAATGGTTGAGCAGAAGAAGGAGACCGAGGAAGAGTTGCTGGATGAAATCGTGCTCGAGTCGTCCGCTGAAGAGGAACAAGAGCCGTTGTCGGTGGACTTCAAGCCCAACGATCTGCCCGAGGAGTTTGCGCCGGTGAACACGGTCGAGGAGCCGGAAGGCGATGCGTCACAGCAACCTACCATCCAGGAGCCGCATATCGATTTTGCTGAGGAGAAAACGCCCACAACGTCGGCCCCCGCGGCCGCACCAACCTCGAGTGACGCCGCCGCAGCTTCTCAGATGGAAACGCAGAAGCCAAAGCCACAGTCGACCATTCTTTTTTCAGACGACGAAGAACCGCTGGTCATCGATCGCCAGACCATCGAACAGCAGCCGCCTGGACCCTATCCAGCGCTGCACACCTTGATTGATGCCCGCAGCCGCAAGATGATCATGAAAAAAATCTTCCGCAAGAACAAGGAAGAGTATGTGGCCTTCGTGGAAAAGCTGGAACGGGTGGAAAGCTGGAAAGAGGCCAAGGCCTTGATCGACCTCGAGCTGCACCGCCGTGGCATCAGCCCGTATTCCAAAGAGGCGGTCCGGCTCGGAGACATCCTGTTCAGTCGTTATTTTTCACGCACCCACCGCTGATCGTCAGAATTTGAATCCGACCGACAGGTAGACCCGTTTTTTCCCACTGCTGATGCGGCCTGCCGACAGGCTGATGGGGCCGATCAGCGTGTCCCAGGCGATCCGTACTCCCACAGCACGTTGGAGATCACGAGAGCGGGCGGTCTTGCGAGTTTTCCAAACCCCGCCGAGATCGAAGCGGACGCCGACGTAAGGTTTCAACAACCACGAGCTGGGAATTCGGAAACGATAACCCAGGCTACCTACCACAAAGTGGCGTCCGATCCACTCTCCATACGAAAGACCGTAAAACAGCTCCTCACCGCCGACTCGGAACTGCTCTGAAAAGGGAGTTGTTTGATCGGCGCTGCCCCACGTGAACCGGGCCATGAAGGTGTGGTGCTGCCTGAAGGTGCGGTAGGCCTCGACTGAAGCGAAGACTTTTGCAAAGGACTGCTCGCTTCCGAGCAATCTACCGGATGTCTCATAGTAGAAACGGACGAGACGGCCACGGTTCGGGAACGGCATCTGATCGCGATCATCGACCACGGACCGCAGGGTGAGGCTAGCGATGCGGTGAGTTCCCGAGTCATACCCGTCGCCCTGCAGCCGATGGATCGCCACTCGTTCCAGGCGTGCTCCCAATGAGACAGCCCCTAGCCGCCGGATCTGCTGTCCGAGAGAAAAAACAAGGCCGGTCCGTCTTTCCTCGAAAGTGCCGATCGTTCGGCCGGCAGAGTAGACCGAGTATTCTCCCACCCGATGGTGAAGGTTCACATCAGAAGTCAGGTAGGTTTCGAAAAGGCGGTCCATTCGAAACCTGATGGAGTAAAGCTGGTCGAGTTCTCCGTAGCTGGCGTGGGCAACCAGGTTCGCTCCCGTGCCGAAGAGGTTGTCGTTCCCCACCTCGAGAAAAGTCTGCATCTTTCGCTCTGTGCCGTACCGCAGGCTGAAACGCAGGAACGTTGGCCTCTTCTCGCGGAGTTTGATGTGAACGACCGGCCCCTTCGGGGAAGGAGACAGGCTGAGCTGGACCCGGTCGAACAGCCCGGTACTGTAGATCTGGCGAATTCCACGGTTGGCGTCCTGAATATTGAAGATGTCGCCCGGTTTCAGAGGGAATTCCCTCAGGATCACGTAGTCTTGCGTCCGAGCATTTCCTTCCAGCTCGATTTTGTCAATGTGGCCCTCCTCGATCTCGATGGAAAGCAAGCCGACCGTGCGATCAAAGCGAACTTGCTTCACCCGAGCCAGGGAGTAGCCCTGGGCGGCGTAGAGTTGGGTGATGCGGCGCAGATCGTCGCGCCCGTGCCTCAGGTTGAGGACACGCCCGGGTTTTGTCGTCATCGTGGACAAGAGTGCAGTGTCCCGGAGTGCGGTGTTGCCTTGGATCTGAATTCTCCGGAGCACGGGGTTTGGCTGGAGGTGGTAATGCAGGAGATAGCCATCCTCTTGCCGAATCAAAGTCGCCGAAACATCCTGAAAAAAGCCGGTCTGGTACAAGCCGCGGAGATTGCTACGGAGTTCGCCGAAACGGTAGCGGCCCGGTGTCAGAAGCTTCGAGGTTGTACTGGCGGCACCGTCGGCGCTCAGCGGCGGCGTGTCTGTTTCCACCCGGGTGATCAGGACGGCGGCGGAGTCGACTGCGGATAGAGAGGCCTTGCGGATCAGTGCACGGAGACGAGGCAGTGCCTGAAGAGCAGCCTCCTTGCCCAAGGCCCGAAGCGAGTCGAGGTCGTTGAAATCGGTTGCACTGCGGTGATCATCAGGGATGCGGATGACCAGATCGGCGCTGGCCTGCAGTCTGCGTTTCTGCGGCCGCATCATGATCGTGATGACCTGATCGGCCACCTCCCACGGGGTTTTGATTTGATCGCGGCTGCGTAGCTTGGAGCTGGCGTCGATGGCCACCACGATATCCGCGCCCATTTCCCGCACCACATCTACCGGCAGATTGTCGACCAGGCCCCCATCGACAAGAAGATGGCCGTCTCTTACCACCGGAGAGAAAAGCAGGGGCACGGCTGCCGAAGCCAACATCGCCTCGGCCAGATCACCCTGCGACAGAACGACTTTTTCGCCGGTGATCAGATCGGTGGCAACTGCACGATAGGGGATGGCCAGACGGTCGAAGTCGAGACCTGCGGCATAGTTCGCCTGCAGCGTCAAATCGGTAAGGATCTCCGCCAGGCGCTGGCCGGGTGTAAAGGCGTGTGGAAGATGAGGCTTCAGCCCCTCCAAACGCACCTGAAGAAGAACCCTGTCACGCTCTTGCTTCTGCCCCAGGAAAAGAGCCGTACGTGGTGGCCTGTCTTTCGTCAGCCGATCCCACTCAACTCTCTTGGCAAAATCCCAAATCTCCTCCGCGGAAAAACCGGCCGCATAGAGACCCCCTACGACGCTGCCCAGACTGGTGCCAGCGACGAAATCGACCGGGATTCCGTTCTGCTCCAGGATTTCGAGCACACCGATTTGCGCAAGAGAGCGGGCTCCACCGCCACTGAGGGCCAGGCCAATCTTGGGTCGCTTCAGTGTCCGGTAGGGCAGCAGCACCCTGGGCGGCTGTACGATGCCGTCGACCGGGAGAGTGAGTTGGATGGTATCGGGAAGGGCTTGAGACTGAGCCCGGAGAGCCATAGAGAAGGTGTGAGAAAGAAGGAGAACAAATGCAACCGTAAGGCGGCCAGCTCTCATAGCGAAGGTACTCACTCTAATTCATTCTTTCCAGAGGCGGCGTCATCCGGGAGGCGTCGCTGATTGACTTTGCCTCCAAAAGTTTGTAAGTTTTCGTGGCATGGCCCTGGGCTACCGACTGTCCGCGCCGGAAGCAAGGCTGGACAGGCAGCAACGGACCTGCGTGGTGAGGTGTGCATGACCTCTCAAGTCAACGCCTATCGAGAGATGAAGTTTCAATCCCTTCGCCAAAGAAAGCCGCAGGACGAGGCGACCGTCCCACCGCTCAAAGACGCAAGCACGCGGCTGCGGTTATGGATCCTCGCGGCCCTGTTTGCATCCCTGACCGCGGTCGGCGCCTGGTTGAAGGTGCCGCTGCCCACGGGCGTGCCGCTGTCGCTGCAGACTTTTTTTGTGCTGCTCGCCGGCGGCGTTCTGGGAGCGCGCTATGGCGCCCTCAGCCAGTTGCTCTATCTTGCCACGGGCCTGCTCGGTGCGCCCGTTTTTGCAGAGGGCGGAGGGCTGGCCTATATCGTCAGGCCGACCTTTGGCTATCTTCTCAGCTACCCGGCAGCGGCCCTGATCGTCGGCCTGCTGGTGCAGCGGCTCAGCTCATCCGCGCCGAAGTTTTGGGCGTTCGCGCTAGCCAATGGTACAGCCGCCGTGGCGGTTCTCTTGTTTGGAGTCGGCTACCTGTATGTACACCTTCGCTACTTCGCGGCCTCGCCGTTGCCCCTGAAGGGCGTGCTATGGGCGGGTGCCATCGTTTTCCTACCCGGCGAGTTGCTCAAGGTCCTGCTTGCCGCGGAGCTCCAGGTTCGGCTGCGGCCCGCTCTCGCCAGGCAGGTCGGCGGCATAGTCCGGTTTTGAATCGTGGCTTGCTGCGGCTGGCGGCGCCGTGGCGAGCGACACAGACGACATGGACGACGACCCCATCATGAAAACAGGGATCAGCTATTTCGGCAATCGCAACCCCCGGCACTTCGTCGAGGACCTCGAAGAGATCCTCCGGCACAACTGCAATTTCATTCTTCTGACTTTCTCTGAGAATGACCAGGAGTACTACCTCGACACGGTCGCCGAGCTGGTCGAACTCGCCAAAGGGGTAAACCTGGAAGTCTACCTGGACCCGTGGGGCGTCGGACGTGTGTTCGGTGGGGAGGCTTACTCGAGTTTCGCGTTGAAAAACCTCCACACCTTGCAGAAACGTCAAGACGGCTCCGCAGCTCCTGCCTGCTGCATGAATCACCCCGACTTTCGGGAATTCATGCTGCGCTGGATCGATGATGCAGTGGCCATCGGGGCGGACGTTCTTTTCTGGGATGAACCCCATTTTTACATCGACTGGCAGGCTGACGATCCGGTCGGTAACTGGACTTGTCGCTGCGACGCCTGCCGCCGGCGGTACCGCCAGGAGAGGGGCGAGGAATTGCCGGAGGTGTTCGATTCCCGCATTGCCACCTTCCGGGAAGACGTCATCGTTGACTTTCTAACCGCTCTGTGCAGCTATACGAAGCAGAAAGGCGCTCGCAATGCGATTTGCCTGCTGCCGTTCCCGGAGGAAACCTACAGCGTGGTGAACTGGGAGCGCGTCGCTTCGATATCAGCCCTCGACATTTTCGGCACCGATCCATACTGGTTGTTCTTCAACCGCCGGGTCCAGCCGTTTGTTGCCGAACGTGCCAGAGCTGTGGTCGAGCTGTCTCGGAAACATGGCAAGGAGCCGCAGATCTGGATCCAGAACTTCAGAGTGCCGGCGGGCCGGGAAGAAGAGATCCGTGAGGCCATCGCCGTTTCCTATGCCGAGGGCGTGCGAAACTTCGCTGCCTGGAGCTTTTATGGCAGCGCTTACATGTCGTGGGTCCGTAGTGACGACCCCGAAAAAGTTTGGGATATTCTGGGCGAAGTGTATGGAGAACTGCAGCGTGGCGAATGGGAAGGGCCGTGAAGGGTATGTCATCGGACTCGACGGTGGCGGGACGACGACGCACGGTTGCATCGCGACCCTCGACGGCCGCATCAAAGCCTGGGCCACCGGAGGTCCATCCAACTACCAGGTTCTGGGAGCAGCGGGTGTTCGGGCTGCCGTTGAACCTCTGGTTTCTGAACTCGTGCGCGCGGCTTCGATCCATCGCCAGGCTGTTGCGCGAGCGGTTTTCGCCCTTTCGGGCTGCGGCCGGCCAGCGGACCGCATGGACGTCGAACGAGCGTTGGCGGCTGAACCGCGTCTGCTGCCGAACATTCGAGTCGAACATGACGGCACCGCGGCACTCGCCGGTGCTTTTGGCAGCGGTCCAGGAGTAATTCTCATTTCCGGCACCGGAATCATCTGCATCGGACGAGACCCGGAGGGACGCACAGTACGCTCGGGCGGCTGGGGATATCTGCTGGGTGACGAAGGAAGCGGGTTCTACATCGGCCAGCAAGCCCTGATTGCGGCGCTCAAGGATTTTGACGGACGAGGGCCCAGGACGGCCTTGCGGCAGGTACTCGAGCGGCATTTTCAGGTGGACCGAATCGACGCGGTGATTTCGATCGTCTACCGCAGGCCCATGGATCGCGGCGACTTTGCGGCGCTGGCGCCGCTCGTTTTCGATACGGCGCGCGGGGGAGACGCCGTGGCCCAAGCGATCGTCCGTCAGGCCGGTCTGGAGCAAGGCCGCCTGGTGAAAGCCGTCATCCAGCGCCTGCGCATGACCGGCAAGCGTGTTCGTCTGGCTCTTGTGGGCAACGTCTTCCGTGCCAGGGAATGGCTGCAGCCCGAAATCGAATCTGTACTCGAGGACAGTGCAGCACCGCTCGAAATCATTGAACCTCGCTTCAGCCCGGCGGTCGGAGCGCTGATTCTGGCCTACGAAGCGATGGGCATGCACCCGAGCGAAGAGATACTGCGTGCGCTCGAGGAGGGCGACCGGCTGAAGGCGGGTTCGCCGGAGTGAGGAAGGAGAGCGCGGTCCTACCCGTGGCGCGGTGAATCCTGTGGTCCCGTGCGATTGAACACCAATCGGGTTGCAGGTCGCTCGGGGCTTCGAGGGTTCGGCCTTTGCGTGGAACTCAACCCAGACTGCTGGCAGTGGATCGACTAAGACGCATCGTTGAAAAAGAGGAGCGCCTGGCGGTTGGTCTGATGTCGGGAACCTCCGTGGATGGTGTCGATGCAGCGCTTGTCAGACTGCGCGGTCATACTGTCCGAGACATCACCCTGGAGTTGGAGGCATTCACGACCCATTCCTATCCGACAGGGCTCAGGGAATACATCCTGCGGCACTCGAGGTCGGGCTCGGGAAGCGTGGATGGCTTGTGCAGGTTGAACGCGGTGCTCGGTGAACTCTTTGCCGAAGCAGCACTGCGCGTGATTCACCAGGCAGGCCGGACGCCTGCGGAGATCGACTTCATTGGCTCCCACGGGCAGACGGTCCACCACCTTCCCGATGAGGCAGAATGGTTCGGGGTCCCGGGCCGCAGCACGCTTCAATTGGGGGAACCGGCCATCATCGCCAAACGCACCGGCATTGTCACGGTCGCTGATTTTCGACCAGCGGACGTAGCCCTCGGAGGCCAGGGGGCGCCTCTGGTCCCCTACTTCGACTATGTTGTGTTTCGCTCGGACGAGGAGTCGCGTGGGCTTCTCAATATCGGCGGGATCGCGAACCTGACGGTCTTGCCGAAAGGCGCAGGCCTTGCTGAGATCTTCGCCTTCGATACGGGTCCTGGAAACATGCTCATCGACGCCTTGGCACAGCGGCACTTCGGCAAACCCTTCGACCGCGATGGCAAGATTGCCGGTCGCGGCAAGCCTGATCGTGATCTTCTTGACCGCCTTCTGCAGCATTCGTATTTTGGGCAGCCACCCCCGAAATCGACCGGCAGGGAGCTTTTCGGCGCCCCGTTTCTGGAGCTATTCCAGCAGGCAGCGCTTTCGGGGGAAGACGCTGTAGCCACGGCGACAGCTTTGACGGCTGAATCGATTGCCCGGGCCATCGAGCGATTCGTGGCACCTGACGTCGCCATGGAGAGGCTGATCGTCAGCGGCGGCGGAGCGAGGAACCGGTATCTGCTTCAGCTCTTGCGCCGGGCCTTACCGGCGCTGCGGATCGAATCGAGCGACAGCTACGGCGTTCCCGCGGATGCCAAGGAGGCGATGTGTTTCGCGTTGTTGGCAAACGAAACCCTGGCAGGTCGGCCTGCCAACGTGCCCTCCTGCACCGGTGCCGCGGGTGCGACGATCCTGGGCAAGATCTGTTTGTAGTCAAGACAAAACGGAGGAGAGTATGGCGATTCACGTCTGCATTTTCGAAGACGAATCTGTGGTGAATTTGCACCCGCTTACCTGGACGAGACCGGCATGGGAGCTGCGTTGTGGAATCACTACCCTCGAAGACAAGCTGCTCCGGTTTGTGCAGCCCGAGCGCGTCTGTTTTCTTTGCAGAGACTATCTGGCGCCGTACGTTCGGTCCCGCCGCCAGCAGGCAAAGGTGAACGAGGTTGACGGTGACGGCTGCCTTTTTCTGAATGGCCGACTGCTCGCGAATGAGCACGTGATGCGCCATTTCACCGCCGACGCCGATGTCGTCTGGCGCAACGAAGACACCGTGGTTGCGGCATATCTGAGCGGTCGCAACCTCGATCGCTTGCGGCACATCTCCGGGCCGCTGGCCGAGTCTCACTTTTCCGGCATCCCGAGCCGCAGCGTCACTGCGTCATTGGTCAACTACCCCTGGGACTTGGTCTCTGAAAACGCCGGTCAAATCGAGGCTGACTTTCGATTCTTCGGCCGTGCCGGCATCATTGAGGGGACCGTTCACGAGGGTGCCGTGCTCGTGAACCGCAAGAGCATTTACATCGGCCCAGGGGCGGAGGTGAAACCGGGGGCTGTGCTGGACGCGGAATCAGGCCCGATCTTTATCGCCGACGGGGCGAAGGTGATGTCCAATGCGGTGATCGAGGGGCCGGCCGCCGTGGGCGCGAACTCCAGCATCAAGATCGGGGCGAAGATCTATGAAGGGACCTCGATCGGCGAGGTCTGCAAAGTCGGGGGTGAAGTCGAGGAATCGATCATCCATTCCTACAGCAACAAACAGCACGAGGGTTTTCTGGGTCATGCCTATCTCGGCCAGTGGGTCAACCTCGGAGCTGATACGAACAACAGCGATCTCAAAAACAACTACAGCTCGGTTCGTGTTTCGATCAATGGCACGCCGATCGACTCCGGATCCCTATTCGTGGGGCTGTTCATGGGTGACCATTCGAAGACCGGCATCAACACCATGTTCAATACCGGGACCGTCGTCGGGGTGATGAGCAACGTCTTCGGTGCGGGCTACCCGCCGAAGTACATCCCTTCCTTCGCATGGGGCGGCGCCGAGGGGCTGATCGAGCACGACCTGGAGAAGGCTGTGGAGACGGCAAGGAGAGTGATGGCTCGACGGAAAAAGGAGCTTTCCCCGGCGCAGGAAAAGATTCTGCGGGAAGTATTTCAGCGCACGGCGCATGAAAGGGAACATTTCGCTAAACACTAACCAGAACGGAGGTAGAGACGATGCTGCTTGTAGTCAAGGAGAACTACGACGAGATGAGCAAAGAAGGGGCCCGAATTGTGGCGGAGTTGATTCGGCGAAAACCGAACTGCGTTGTCGGTTTCGCGACCGGCAGCACCCCGCTGGGGCTCTATCGCGAGCTGATTCGGCTGCACCGGGAGGAGGGACTCGATTTTTCGAAAATCACCACCTTCAACCTGGACGAATATGTCGGACTGCCACCGGAGCACCCGCAGAGCTACCACTACTTCATGTGGGAAAATCTATTCAAGCACATCAATGTCGATCCCCGGTTCGTGCACATCCCGCATGGCATGGCCGACGACATCGATGCTTTTTGCGACTGGTATGAGGAGCAAATCGAGGCGGCGGGCGGAATCGATATGCAGATCCTGGGGATCGGCGCCAACGGCCACATCGCCTTCAACGAGCCGTCATCATCGCTGGGTTCGCGAACGCGAATCAAAACCCTCTCCGAGAAGACGCGTCAGGACAACGCCCGGTTTTTCAGCACGATGGAAGAAGTTCCCAAGTATGCCATTACGATGGGGGTGGGGACGATCATGGAGGCGCGCCGCCTGCTCCTGCTGGCGAGTGGTGCCGGGAAGGCCGATGCCATCGCCAGGACGGTCGAAGGACCGATCACAGCGATGGTGCCCGCCAGCATCGTTCAGCTCCACGCGCATGCGACCGTGCTGGTGGATCGTGAAGCGGCTTCGAAGCTGACCCACACCTATGTGTGACAACACAGTTTTTCACAGGCGGTAGTTCTTGAAGCCCCAGGTCAACTCCTGCACCGTCACCTTGATGATGCTGGCGACCGGCACGGCGAGGAGCATTCCCATGATGCCCATGAAAGAACCGCCGGCCAGAATCACCAGAATGACGACCAGTGGGTGCAGGTTCACACTTCGGGCGACGACAAAGGGCGAAATCAATACGTTTTCAAGCAGCTGAATGCTGGCGAAGGCGATGACAATCGCCAGGACGATGCTGAAAGTGCCCTGGTCGAGAAAGCCGACGATGACTGCGGGGATACCACCAACAATGGGACCGAAGTATGGAATCATGTTCGCCAATCCGGCCACCGCCCCGATGAAAAGAAAATAGGGAACGTCGAGGAGATAGAGCGCCAGAGTACAGAGCGTCCCCACTGCTGCGGCCACGATGAGCTGACCGCGGATGTAGCGTCCGAGCTGGAGTGAGGTTTTGTACAGCAGGATGCAGGCCATTTCGAAATAGCGGTTGGGCACCATGGCGATGAGGACCTTGCGCATCTCGCGGGCATCCTTCAGCAGGAAGAAAATGAAAAAAGGAATCACCACAATGGTGGTGATGGCCGAGAACATGCTGCCGACGATGGCGATGGTCTTGGTGACGAAGCCCTCCAGGAAGGCGGTCATGCGCTGGCTGATGCGCTGGTCGATCTCCGGGTTCTGCAGGATGGGGAATTTGCTGGCGAGCAGGGCGCGTTGCTGGGCGACGAACTGCTGCAGGCGGTTGTCGTGGGCCGCGTCGACGATCTGACTCACCTGGTGGGTGATCATCGGCAGCAACAGCCGCAACACGAAATAGAGCACCAGGCCGATGGCGGCGAAGACGATCAGGATGGCGAGGACACGGTGGAGCCCCATGCTTTCCATGCGCGTCACGATCGGGTCGAGCAGATAGGCAAGCAGCACCGACACGATGACGGGCGTCAGCAGACCCAGCCAGGCGGGCAGAAGAATCAGCAGAAAAATCAATCCGACAAAAGTGAGCAGCCACCCGAAGGTCTTTCGCGCCGAGGGCCGGATGGATAGAGCGTTGGATGAATCCATGCCGCCTCCGCCAGACTAGATGATCATCTCAGAACGTTTCTTGGTGTCGGGCTGCAGGCGCTGGTTCAGCTCCAGCAATTCCTCGTGCAGCTCTTGCAGATCGCGATTGGTGGCCCGCAGGCGTTCCCCGAGCACCCTGGCAAGTTGAAACAGGAACTGGTTTCCCAGACGGGGTCGGCGCTCGATGAGTTCGAGAAGATCCGGGCGAAAAAGTGCGAGAAGTCGGGTGTCCTCGAGAGCCACTGCAGTGGCCGAACGCGGCGACTCGTCCAGCAGCGCCACCTCGCCGAAAAAGTCACCGCTTTCAAGCTCGGCAAGCTGCTGGCGATCCTTCTCGTTGACGCGTTTGTAGATGCCAACCCGCCCTTGCTGGATGACATACATACCCACCCCGGGTTCGCCTTCCCAGAAGATCGTCTCCTCTGCTTTGAACCTGCGCCGGTGGATGATGCGCTCGAATTCACGTAGCGCGGCGCCCTTCAGCCCATGGAAGATCGGAAGGCGGCGAAGAATCTCGATGATGTCCTGCTGCTCGTCGCTGCTGCGTTTGAAGATGTTGGTCCAAAAGGAGTCGCGAAAGCGCTGCATGGCGGAATTATGGTGGGGCAGGCGGTCAACGAGGTTGCGCAAGTTAGCTGTCTTCATGGTGTCACACCTCCTCTCCGGGCCGGTGGCGGCCAGGTCGGGTAGAAGCCCTTTCCAATTGTTTGTCAATATAGGCAACCACATCGCTTGAATCAAGCCGAACCTGGCACAAAACAACATTCAGGAAAGGGCCATAAGTCTTGTGAATGCTTGATTTTCTCTTGCTTTTGCGGGGCCAATCTGTTATTTTAAAACATGCTGTATCCGTCCAAAGTCGCCTGGTTGCTGGGCGTCTTTTTTTTCGCCGTTGCGGCTCGGCTTCCCGCCCAGGTTCCATCGACGAAGTCTCGACAGCAGGAGTTGCAGCGCCTGCGGGAAGAGATTTCTCGTTTTCGCGGTCGCCTGGCGGCCGAAGAAAAGCGCGAGGCCTCGCTCATGGACGTGCTGGCAGGGCTCAACCGGGACATCGACCTGACGCAGCGGCTGGTGACATCGCTGGAACGGGAGGCGGCTGAGAAGCAACGGCAGATCAACCAGGTCGAACAAACGTTGCGCCGTCTCAGCCAGGAACTGGAACAACTCAAGCGAGTCGCCACCAAGCGATTGGTATATACCTACAAATACGGGCGAGTGAAGGATATCGAGCTGCTTTTGACCGCGCGCTCGCTGCATCAAGGTGCTCTCTGGCTTGCCTATGAGCGCCGCCTGATCGAGCACGATCGCCGCAACCTGGATGGCATTGTCCGGCGGCAGGCGGAGATCGAGCGGCAGCGTACCCAACTTCGTCTCGAGCTGGCCGAGAAGCAACAGATCCTGACCGAGAAGCAGAAAGAGGCGGCCGCCCTGGTCAGAAAGCGGCGCCAGCGCCGGGCTCTGCTGAAGAAAGTGCGGCAAGACAAAAAGCTGCTTCGAGAGCGTTTGCGCGAGTATGAGCGGGCTGCCCAGGAGATCGTGCGCCTGATTGCACAGGCAGAAAATGCCCGCGGGGCTACCCCCGAAGAAGAGCTGCCGTCGTTTGCGAGTTTGGATCGACTGCGAGGTAAGCTTCCCTGGCCGACGAAGGGGGTCGTCATCGGCAAGTACGGCCTCTACCGGCATCCGGTACTGAAGACCGTCACCGAGAACCTGGGAATCGACATTCGCGCCCCGCTCGGGGCCGAGGTGCGGTGCGTTGCCGACGGTCAGGTGACAGCCATTAGCTGGCAGCGGGGCCGCGGCAATATCGTCATCGTCAGCCATTCGAAAGGCTACTACACGGTCTATGCCCACCTTCAGGAGATTCTTGTGGAGCCTGACCAGGTGGTGCAGGCCGGCCAGGTCATCGGCACGGTGGGCGAAACAGGCTCCCTCCGGGGCCCGATGCTCCATTTTGAAATCTGGAAAGGTAATCAGTCCCTCAACCCCGAAGATTGGCTGAGGTAGGTCATGGTCCTGGATCAGGTTGTGGGCCAGGAGCGAGTCAAGGCCTTCTTGACGGCCGCGCTGCAAAGCGGCCGGGTTCCGCATGCTCTTCTTTTCCATGGTCCCCAGGGGGTCGGGAAACACGCCGCAGCGCTGGCGATGGCACAGGCGTTGGTCTGCCGCGAAGACCCTGTCGGCTGCAGCACCTGCACCCAGTGCCGGCGGGCGGCCAGGCTGATCCACCCGGACGTGACCGCGATCTTCCCGGCTCCCAAAAGCATGAACGATTCGGACGAGAGGGCCATCCTCGATCAGTGGGCCACCGATCCCTATCGTCGTACCGACCCGTGGCCGGCTGCGACGATCTCGATCGAGCGAATTCGCGCCATCCGACTCGGCAGCAGCATGCGGTCTTTCGAAGGCGGTGCCCGGGTGACGCTGATCGCCGATGCGGATCGCATGCGCCCGGAAGCCGCCAACGCCCTCCTCAAGATTCTGGAAGAACCACCTGGCAACAGCTATTTTATTCTGATCACGGATCGGCCCAACGCTCTCCTGCCGACCATTCTGTCGCGATGCCAGCAGGTTCGCTTCAGTCCCCTTCCCGAGGCCGTGATCGCCTCCGGTCTGGTGTCGCGGCGCGACCTGGCCGAAACGGAGGCCGAGAATGTGGCGCGGTTGGCTTGCGGCAGCTTTCGCAGGGCGCTGGAATTGCTGGACGAGGATATCGGGGCGCGGCGAGACAAAGCAGTCGATCTGCTACGCTGCAGCTTCCGCAAAGAATACGACCAGGTCGTATACGTGGAGCGGTTGCTGGAGGAAGAAGATGCAAATTCCCTGCGTGAGCTTTTGATGTTGGCCACTCTCTGGCTGCGGGACGCCATGGTGTGGCAGGCCCTGGGGGGTGAAGCCGCGAGCCTTGCCAACCAGGACGTCCTCGATCGGCTTCAGCGTTTCGTTGATGCAGTGCCGCAGGTCGACTACGACGCGGCAGTCTCTGAGATCGAGGGGGCGCTCATGTGGATGGGCCGCAACGTTCACCTGAAGTTGATCCTGATTGTGCTGCTGCGGCGGTTACGCGCCTGCTTTCGGAGGTGATGATGGCGGACATTGTCGAGATAAAGTTCAAGGGGAACCGAAAGGAACTCTACGCCAATCCGATGCAGTTTCCCTTTCGCGTCGGCGACTATGCGATTGTGCAGGCGGAGAAGGGAATCGATCTGGGTGAGGTGAACCAGGTCAGCCCGCTCCTGTCTCAAAAAATAGAGGACGGGAAAGCGGTTCGCGAGATCCTGAGGAAGGCCACCTATGAGGACCTCCGTCGTTACGAGGAGAATCGGAATCAGGAACAGCAGGCTCTGGAGATATGCAAGCGCAAGGTGCAGCAACATCAACTGATGATGAAATTGGTCGATTGCGAATATCAATTTGATGGCAACAAAGTCACCTTCTACTTTACCGCCGAAAAACGAGTCGACTTTCGAGAGCTGGTGCGTGATCTGGCATCCGAGTTCAAAACGCGTATCGAGCTGCGGCAGATCGGCGTGCGCGACGAGGCCAAACGCATGGGCGGCTACGGGGTGTGCGGGCGGGAACTCTGTTGCGCCGCCTGGATCAAAGAGTTCCACCCGATTACGACCCAGGCTGCCAAGGACCAGAACCTGACCCTGAATCCGAACAAGCTCGCCGGGGTCTGCGGCCGCCTCAAATGTTGCCTGATGTACGAACGCGACTTCTACAACCAGGCCATCGCCAAATTTCCGCAGCTCGCCAAACCGATTCAGACCGGCAGGGGCAGCGGCATCCTGACCCGGATCGATGTCTTCAAAGAAGAAGCCACTGTCCTGTTCGAGGATAATCATGTGGAAACGTTGACGCTCGAGCAGATTCGCGAAACCGTCGATAAGTGTGAGCGGGAGTGCGGGGCCGAGTACCAAAAT
>CAZGRP010000021.1:61137-66956 GCA_964527995.1 uncultured Cytophagia bacterium
GAGGCTCTCGGCTACATGGAAGACTCGGTTACTTTGCAGAAATTCGGCGCGTTTCTGATCGGCCTTCTCCCAAGAACAGGAGAAATCTCTTGTCATCGAAGAAAGAAAAAATTCTGGTAACCAGTGCGTTGCCGTATGCCAACGGCCCCCTGCACCTGGGGCACCTGGCGGGTGCTTATCTGCCCGCCGATATCTTCGTGCGCTATCACCGGTTGAAGGGGCACGACATCATCCATGTCTGCGGCTCCGATGAGCACGGCGTGCCGATCACCCTCCAGGCAGCGCGTCAGGGCGTCTCGCCCCAGGAGATCGTCGATCGTTTCCACGAGCGCAACAAGAACGCCTTCCAGACCTTCGGCATCGCTTTTGACCACTACAGCCGCACCAGCCTGCCGATCCACTACGAGACGGCCCAGGAGTTCTTTCTCCACCTCCATCGCAAGGGTATTTTCAAGAAGAAGACCGAGAAGCAGCTCTACGACGCTGAAAGGCAGATGTTCTTGCCGGACAGGTACGTCGTCGGCACCTGTCCGGTCTGCGGGTATGAGAACGCCTACGGAGATCAGTGCGAGCACTGTGGCTCTGCTTTGAGCCCGATGGAGTTGATCAACCCGCGCAGCGTGCTCACCGGTAGTCGTCCGGAGGTTCGAGAGACAACCCACTGGTATTTGCCGCTGGGCGACCTCCAGCCGCAACTCGAGAAGTGGATCTATTCGAAGAAGAACTGGAAACCGAACGTGTTCAGTCAGGTCAAAGCCTGGCTGGACCACGGGCTGGCCGACCGGGCCGTGACCCGCGACCTCGAGTGGGGAGTGCCCGTACCTCTCGAGGAAGCCCGCGGCAAGGTGCTCTATGTGTGGTTCGAAGCACCGATCGGCTATATTTCAGCAACCAAGGATTGGGCCATCCAGGCAGGCAAGCCCGACTTGTGGAAAGAGTACTGGCTCGACCCACAGACAAGACTGTTTCACTTCATTGGGAAGGACAACATCGTCTTCCATTGTCTGATCTTTCCCGCCATCCTCATGGCCTATGGTGGTTATGTGCTGCCGGAGAATGTTCCTGCCAACGAGTTTCTGAATCTCGAAGGCCGTAAGCTGTCCACCAGTCGAGGCTATGCGGTGTGGCTGGAAGACTACTTGCAGAAGTTTCCTGCCGACCCGTTGCGATATACCCTGGCCAGTACGCTGCCCGAAACCAAGGATTCCGATTTTTCCTGGAAGGATTTCCAGACTCGGAACAACAGCGAACTGGCCGGCATCCTGGGCAATTTTGTGAATCGAACTCTCACCTTTGCGCGGCGGAATTTCGATGGTAGGGTGCCGCGAGCCCATGCCCTCGATGACCTCGATCGCTGGATGCTCGGCCGACTGTCGGCGGCGGCGGCACGGATCGGCGACAGCATCGAACGGTTCGAGTTTCGCCGGGCCACCCGCCAGGTGATCGACATCGCCCGGGATGCCAACAAGTACTTCAATGACCAGGAGCCGTGGCGGACGCTGACCGAAGAGCCGCAAAAGTGCGGCACGACGATTCATGTCTGCATCCGCACGTGCAAAACCCTGGCGGTGCTGATGCAGCCGATTCTGCCTTTCTCGGCCCAACGACTTTGGAAAATGCTTGCACTGCCGGGCGACGTCGGCCTGCAGCGCTGGGATGAGGCGGCGGAGTTTCCGGTTCTTGCAGGTCACCGGCTGGCGCGCCCCGAGATCCTGTTCCATAAGATTGAAGACAGCGCCATCGCAGCGGAAATCGACAAACTCCAGGCTGCTGCCCGGGCCCTGGAGGAGAGCTCCACACCGGTTGCTTCCGAGACGCCGAAACAGAAGGAGAAGCAAGAGTTGATCTCGATCGAGGAGTTTCAACGACTGGATTTGCGAGTGGCCGTGGTGCAGAAGGCCGAAGCCGTCAAGGGTGCCGACAAACTTCTCCGGCTGGAGATCGACGTTGGCGGCGAGAAGCGACAAATCGTCGCGGGCATCGCCCAGCACTACGCACCGGAGCAGCTCGTCGGAAAACGCATCATCGTGGTGGCCAATCTGGAGCCGGCGACGATCCGGGGGATCGAGTCGCAAGGGATGCTGCTGGCTGCCGAAGACGATCAGGGGCACCTTGCTTTGCTGACGCCGGATGGCGAGATCGCCAGCGGCACCCCAGTCCGCTAACACCGCCCGCCGATGATCGACACCCATGCACATCTGGCCATCGACTGGTTCGACGCCGACCGCCAGGAGGTCCTCGGCCGGGCAAGCGAGGCCGGGGTGGAGCAGATCATTACGGTGGGCACCACCCTGGAAGATTCGCGTGTGAGCGTTGAGCTGGCAGAGCGGTTTCCGGAGCTCTTCGCTGCGGTGGGTGTTCATCCAAACGAGGCCGCAGAGTTCGACATGGCTGCCATCGATCGACTGCGCCAGTGGTGCCGGCACCCGAAGGTCGTGGCCATCGGTGAGATCGGTCTCGACTTCTACCGCGATCGCGTCCCGCGCCAAAAGCAGAAAGAAGCACTGCAGGCGCAAGTCGATCTGGCCAGAGAAGAGCGACTGCCGGTCATTCTTCACCACCGCCAGGCGACGGCGGAGCTGGTCCGATTTTTTGACGAGGTGGGCACGGACGGCGTGTCCGGCGTATTTCACTGCTTTTCGGGCGGCATCGAAATTGTCCAGGAAGTCCTCGAGTTGGGCTTTTTCATTTCCTTTGCCGGTAACCTGACATTCAAGAAATCGACTTTGCCCGAGGTTGCCGCGGCAGTGCCACTGGAGCGCCAACTGCTGGAGACCGACTCGCCCTTCCTGGCACCAATGCCGATGCGCGGCCGGCGCAACGAGCCGGCCTTCGTCGTGCATACCGCCAGGAGGCTGGCTGAGATCAAGGGTGCGGACGTCGCAACGGTGGAGGAGATCACCACAGCCAACGCCCGGCGGCTCTTCCGGCTGCCGGCCGTGCAGCAGGGGACCTGACATGCAGGGGTTTCGGCCCAGCAAGCGGCTGGGCCAGAATTTCCTGGTCGATGAGAACATCGCTCGCAAGATCATCCGCTGCTTTGCCCCAAAACCGGGCGACGTGGTGCTGGAGATAGGCCCCGGTTTTGGGGTTTTGACTAAGTATCTGCTGGCGGCGGACTGCCAGGTGATCGCCGTGGAGATCGATGCCAGGCTGGCGGAGGCGCTCGAGCAGCGCTTCCCGGAATCGACCAACCTGAGCATCGTGCGGGCCGATTTTCGCAAGATCGAATTGGAGATCTACGCTGCACCGGGTCGGCCGCTTCGCATCATCGGCAACATCCCGTACCATATCACCAGTTCGGTCCTGTTCAAGGCTTTGAAGAGTCGCGAGCGGGTCCAGGATCTGATGATCATGATTCAGCGCGAAGTGGCAGAGCGTATCGTCGCCCGGCCGCGGACCAAAAGCTATGGCATTCTGTCGGTGCTGTGCCAGGCCTACAGCCGGCCGAAGATCGAATTCTTCGTGTCCAGGAACGTGTTTTCTCCCAAGCCGGAGGTCGACTCGGCGGTTGTCCACCTGGATTTCCAAGACGCTCCACTGGCCGCGACGATCGAAGACGAAACCGTGTTCTGGCAGGTGGTCAAGACCGCCTTTGGCAAGCGCCGAAAGATGCTTCGCAATACTTTGAAAACGCTCCCGGTCGACATCGGCAGCCTGGGCGTGGATCTGCAGAAACGGCCGGAGGAGTTGAGCGTGGAGATGTTCGTCTTTCTCGCGAATGCGGTTGCCCGAGGCTACCGATCTTACAAGCCCGGCAGCGGCGACAGCGATGCGCTGCCGGCGGGCTGAGCCATGATTTGCAGAGCCGAAGCAATTATTCTGAAGACGCATAAGCTCGGTGAGACCAGCAAGATCTTGACGGTCTTCACCCGCGAAGCCGGCAAACTCAAGCTCGTGGCCAAGGGAGCACGCTCGGTCAAAAGCCGATTCGTGGGGGTGCTGGAGCCGCTCAATCACTTCACGGCCATCTACTATGCCAAGGAGAATCGCGATCTGCAGACCCTCAGCCAGGCGGATCTGATCCAGGCGTTTTCCGGCATCCGGGACAGCCTGGAAAAGTGGACCGTCGCCAGCGCCTGTTGCGAGTTTCTCTATCGAGTCGACTTTCCCGCTGAATCGGGCCCGCTGGCGTTTCGCCAGTTGCTGGCCAGCCTCGAGGCTTTGGATGAGGCGACTCATCGCGTGCGCAATGTTCTGCGTCACTTCGAACTGCAGGTGTTCAGGCTGTCGGGCTTTTCTGCCGATTTTGCTTCGTGCCTGCATTGCGGCGCCGAACCTGAGGGCGACAGGGTGACATTCGTTGTCCCGCAAGGGGGCTTCCTGGGCCGGGAGTGCGGCGGCGATCGGCTGGACGGGCTTCAACTTTCGCTTGCGGCGTTGCGCGGGCTGAAGGCCCTGGCCGCGTGTCCGGCTGCCGCCGCGACGAAAATCCGTCTCGGTAAGAAGGTGGCTGGTGAAATCGACGCGTTCTTGCAGGCCTACCTGAGCTATCATTTCGAAGGAATGATCGAATTACGTAGTCTGGCGGTGCTGCACGATCTCGAACAGAAGCTGAAACGGGCATGACCCGGGCATACCTTGCACGGATGTTTTCATGAACTCATCAGGAGGCACCAGGAGAGAATGGCAAAGGCGAAAAAAGACAACTTGATGGACAGGCTGGTATCGTTGTGCAAACGTCGGGGGTTTGTGTTCCAGTCTTCGGAAATCTACGGCGGTCTCGAGAGCACGTACGACTACGGACCTCTCGGCGTCGAAATGAAAAACAACATCAAGCGCCACTGGTGGAAAACCATGGTGCAACTCCGCGATGAAATCGTCGGCATCGATGCGGCGATCCTGATGCACCCGCGGGTCTGGGAAGCCTCAGGCCACATTGCCGAGTTCACCGACCCTCTGGTGGAGTGCCAGCGCTGCGGCCACCGATTTCGCGAGGACGAGTTGGAGACAGCGGGGGTGTGTCCGGACTGCGGCGGGCCGTTGTCGCCGCCGAGAAAATTCAACCTGATGTTCAAGACCCATATGGGGCCGGTGGAGGATGAGGGCAGCGTGGTCTACCTGCGCCCTGAAACGGCCCAGGGCATCTACGTCAATTTTCTCAATGTGCTGCAAACCTCGCGCAAGAAGATTCCCTTTGGCATCGCCCAGATCGGCAAGGCCTTCCGCAATGAGATCACCACCAAAGCCTTCATCTTCCGGACTCGTGAATTCGAGCAGATGGAGATGCAGTACTTCGTCAAGCCGGAGACGGCCGACCAATGGTTCGAGTTCTGGAAGGAAAGTCGCATGCAGTGGTACCAAGACCTGGGAGTGCGGGCCGACAAGCTGCGGTTTCATGAACATGCGCCGGATGAGCGAGCCCACTACGCCAAGGCGGCCTTCGATATCCAGTACGAATTTCCCTTCGGATGGAAGGAGCTGGAAGGGATTCACAACCGCTCTGACTACGATTTGCGGCAGCACCAGGAGTTTTCGGGCAAGGAGATGAGCTATTTCGACGATGCGGCGCGCGAGCGTTTTGTCCCCTGGATCATCGAGACTTCTGCCGGCACGGATCGTACCTTCCTCATGCTCCTGGCCGATGCCTACGAGGAGCAGGAAGTCAAGGGCGAAATCCGCACGGTGCTGCATCTGTCACCGAAGATCGCGCCGATCAAGGCGGGGGTGTTTCCGCTGGTGAAACGCGACGGCATGCCGGAGATCGCCCACAAGATCGCCGACGAGCTGAAGCCGCATTTCATGGTGTTCTACGATGAAGGCGGTGCCATCGGCCGGCGCTACCGCCGCCAGGACGAAGCCGGCACGCCCTTCGGCAT
>CAZGRP010000022.1:0-10072 GCA_964527995.1 uncultured Cytophagia bacterium
AACAGCGCTGCCAGGCTGATGGCCGCACCGATCTTGAAATCCGCCGGAGCGAAGTGAAAGACGACCTCATGTTCGCCTGCGGGCACGGCCACGGCGCGCAACACGTAGTTGGCCTGGTAGATCGGCACCGGCCGGCCGTCGACAGTGGCCCGCCAGCCGTGCGGGTAGTACGCCTCGCTCAGCACCAGCAGTTTCGGGCTTTGGGCCGAGGTTTTCAGGCGATAGGTGTGGAGATCGTGTCCCTCAACACGAACCTCGCCCGGACCGGGTGCCGGCTCGAGATCCGGCTTTTGTGCCAGCACCACCTCGGCCGATGGATCGAATTTGCCCGAAAGTAAATAGCCGAACACGTCTGCTTTGTTCTGCAGCACCGTGTAGCGATCGACCAGGTAGGCCCGCGGCAGGGCATTGCGGTTGCGATAGATCTGCAGCCGGAACGACTGGCCGGCGCTCTGGTAGCGGGTGGCGGCCACCGCTTCCAGGTTCGGATCCGGGATCGGGTAGCGCGACACCACGTAGCGCACGTTCAGCATGTCGAGGGCGGCCCACATCGATCGCCGCTTGGGAGTATCGACCTCGTCGGCCGGCACCGGCACGACCACGCGCCGGCCTTCGCGGACCGCCTGCCGGTAGTAGAGACGCACGAAGTCGTTCGGCAATCCCTCCGCGTCGAGGAAATCCTGATAAACCCGGAGCTTGGCGGGAGAGTAGCCGCCGATGCTGGCGATCTCTTGCGCCGCCCAGCGGTCGTCGCCGAACAGGTCGGCCACTGGGAACACCCGGAAGAGGTCTTTGTCTTGTTTCAGAAAGCGAGTAGTCTCATCGTCGGCCAGGTAGCTCTTCAAAAACCCGGCATCGCGCGCCTTGTTGAGCTTGAAGTCGACAAACCAGAGATCGGCCAGGACCAGCACAGAGAGCAACGCCGCCAGACCAGAAGCCGACAGCTTGCGATGAAAAAACGCCCAAACCGCCGCCAGACTGCCGCCCAGGAAGAGGCTGACCAGCCACATGTCCTTCAACAGCATGCGGACGCGTTCCTGGTCGAGCTGAGTCTGGATCTGCGGCGCATAGCGGTCCGGGTAGATGCCGGCCATCAGGTCGCCGAAGCCCTGGCGGGCCATCGTCGCCAGCAAAGTGAGCACCGCAAAACTCCCGACAACTATAGCCACGCCGCGGAAGATACGCCGGCCGCGTTCGCCCAGCGGCTCCTCCCGCGATGCCAAATCGAGCAGCGCCTGCAGGCCCAGGCCGGCGAGCAGAGCCACCGAAAACTGCACGACAATCAGAATCATCACTGGCACGCGGAACTTGTTGAAAAACGGCAGGTAGTCGTAGAGCAGCCGATAGAAGAACGCCAGGTGCCGCCCGAAAGAGACCAGCAGCGACAAGCCGATCACCCCGAGGAAAAAGCCCACCGGCGGCCGCCGGCGCTGGAACACCGCAAACACCGCCAGCCCCAGAACGACGATGCCCATGTAGTTGGGGTAGTCGGTAAATGGCATCGCCCCCCAGTAGGTCTGCCCGCCGAACCCGAAGAACGACGGCAGCAGAAAGGTGAGCATCTCCTTCGGGTGAAACGACCATTGGGTGGCGTACTGGAACCCGGCGCCGGTATCCCCGCCGGCAGCGCCAGCGCCGCCACGAATCGAAAACGGCGTGTAGTGGTAGACCGGCAGATAGAGCACGGCCGCCAGCGCCGCTCCGAGGATGAGGGCACCGGCGAACCAGGCGGTGGCGCGGCCGAGTTCGGCAGCGTCTTTCTCCTGCCGCCACTGCCGCACCATGTAGTAGAGAAAGTAGAGGCCGATGACCATCCAGGTGTAGTAGACGATCTGCACGTGGCCGCGCTGCAACTGCAAGCCGATCGCCAGGGCCGCGACCAGGAAATGCAGGAGGGAGCGGCGTTCGAGCAGTCGCATCACGGCCCAGACGACAACGGGCAGATAGGCCGCCGTCATCATCTGGCTGCCGTGGCCGAAGGCCTCCATGGTGATCAGGTAGGGAGTGAACATGAAGGCCAGGCCGCCCAGGAGTCCGCCCCAGAAGCCCACCCGCAGCGACCGCAGCAGCAAGAACATGCCGATGCCGGCGAGCGGATAGTGCAGCACATGCGCCAGAAGATTGCCGTCGGGCAGGAGGGAACTCAGCGGTTCGAGGACCCAGTACGGCATGTAGACCAGGGGATTGTACATCAGGCTGCCGAAGGAGGGCATCCCCGAAAAGATATAGGGCTGCCACAGGGGATAGATGCCGTGCTCCCACAGAGCCTTCCGTAGAGGGCGGGTCAATGCCGCCGGCGCCAGCATATCGGGTGTGAGAAATGTTTTGCCGAGAAAGACGACATCGCTGAAAAAGATCAGCGCCAGCAAGGCGAACACCGCCGTGGCGGTCCACCCGGGGTGCTGCCCCAGGGCGAGTTGCAGTCTCGAAGGCTCCGGGGCCGGCGCCGGTTTGCTGCGCTTTGTCTTTGGCTTGCGCTTTTTGCTCATGCAGGGTGGCCTTTCATTATTCCTGGGCACGAAGCAATTCGTATCGAAACTACACACTGAAAAGGTAGAAGTCAAGTGAGATGTGGGGGAAGATGAAACCGCCGGAACCGGCCTCGGTCCCTGCCTCCCGATGACGGAAGCTGCTATTGTGGACGCAGGTTGACACTGAACCGAGAGAAATTATTGTCCCTCGGCAAGCAAATTCTATTTTCTTTGGGAGAATCAGATTTGTATATTAGACCGTCAAAACAGAATACCAAAACACAGGGACCTGGGAATCCCTGCGCAAAGGCTCTCGGCCTTGGGCTTCTTGACACATTTTCGAGATCGCTGTGGAGGGATCATGAGGGCTCGATCCGCCACCACCGTTTTGAGTCTCGTTGCCCTTCGAGGCATTCCTTACGGTCAGACAACTGAACGCCCCCTTTCGTACAGGGCGCAGGCGCGGCAGATGGGCTACTCCCCAGCGGCTGCCGGAACCACTGGCTTTGCACTTGAGTTTGACGGCATCGACGACATCGTAACCGTCGAAGATGCCGACAACTCCCTGGACCTGAATGATTTCACGGTTGGGGCGTGGGTATACCGATTCGGTGGACGGGGGACCGAAGTCATCGTATCCAAACCGTTAAACGGCGAATACCCACGAGTGAATGGCAACTACGGACTCAACATTCGAAACGGCAAGGCCGAGGTCATTTTGCAGGGATGCAGGCAAGAGAGCCGGGCGACGATTCGAAGACTTTCACCTCGATACGAAAAATGGTCCTCGTGAAATGATGCTTGGGCGCAACGAGATCTGGAGAGAGGCGGTCATTCTCGTGGCCGGAATCGGCGATCGTTTGAAGCCACTGACCCACGACCAGCCGAAACCGTTGACCGAGGTAAGCGGAGTGGCGATCCTTGAAAACGCCCTGGCAAACCTGGCCCGGTTCGGCGTAGAGCGGGTGCATCTGGTCACCGGGCACCTGCACGAAAGGCTGGTAGAATTTGCGCGCGGCCGCTCCTTCGGCATGCAAATCGCTGAAATCTACAGCCCTGAGTACGCCCAGACCAACAACATGTACTCGCTCTGGTTGGCGCGCCATGTCCTCGAGCGTGGCTGCCTGGTACTCGAGGGCGATGTGTTTTTCGAAGCCGCTGTCCTGGGCCGACTGCGTCAGGTGGAAACCGACCGCAGCTACTGGCTGGCCGACCGTTTCACCGAAAGCAGCGACGGCTGCATGCTGACGGTCGACCAGGGTGGCGTCATCCGCCGACTGGAAATCGTCGGCTCGGAGAAACCGGACAGCCTGGAAGGAAGGTACAAATCAATCGGAATCCTGGCGCTCACTGCCGATACCGGTGCCAAGGTGGGACGATGGCTGAAGGCCGATATCGACCGCGGACGGACCCAGGTCTACTACGACCTTGTGCTTGCCGATCATCTCGACGAAGCCCACATTCACGTTCTTGACGTCCATGGCCTGAGGTGGTGCGAAATCGACGACGGAGCGGACCTGGCGCGGGCTGAGATTCTGTTTGATGAACACAAGCCTCCGCAAGAGGCCAAATCGACCAGGCTTAAATCGCCATGAAATACCTTATCATTGTCGGTGACGGGATGGGAGATCTCCCCGTCAAGGAACTCGACCATCAGACCCCTCTGGAGGCAGCCCGCACTCCGCACCTCGACGAGATTGTGCGGCGAGGCAGATTGGGCTTGATGCAAACCATCTTTCCCAACCTACCCGCTGGCAGCATCGTGGCCAACATGGGGATCCTCGGGTTCGATCCCTATGAGTACTACCCGCACGGGCGAGCCTCCTTCGAGGCACTGGCGCAGGGGATTGTCCTTCAGCCTGGTGATCTGGCGTTTCGCTGCAATCTCATCTCGCTCGACGGCGATCGCATCAAGGACTTCACCGCAGGGATGATCAGCGATGGTGACGCCTTGAGCATGCTTACGCATCTGAAGCTTACCAAAGACAGCTTTGAGATCGAAGTCTACCCTGGCATGAGCTACCGGAACCTGTTGATCATCCGGGCCGCCGGCATCGAAGCCGATGAAATCGTCTGCTTCGAACCGCATATGAACATCGGCCAGGAGATCCACGACATCCTTCCGCACGGGCGCACCCAGCAGGCGCGGAAATTCATCCCTGTCCTCCGCAAGATCCAACTCGACTCTATCGACCAGTTCCGGGAACTGAACCGCCGCTTTCACACCAAAGCCGACATGATCTGGCTTTGGAGCCCGTCGGCGCCGCCCAACATGCCCGACATGCTGGAGACCTACGGCGTCACCGGGGGCATTGTCTGCGGCATGGACTTTCTCAAGGGGATCGGGCTGGCGGCGGGCCTGCGGACCGAGCATATCGCCGGCGCGAACGCCTACATCGACACCAACTACGCCGGAAAGCTGGCAACCGCAAAGCGGTTCCTGCAATTGGACGACTTGGTCTACGTACACATCAACGCCCCGGATGAAGAAGGACACCAGCGAGATCCCGCCGGCAAGGTGCGCTCCATCGAGCTCATCGACCAGGAGATCATCGGCCCCCTGTACGAGCTGTGCGAACAAGACTTTCCGGGCGACTATCGCATGATGATCTTGCCCGATCACTATACCTTGCTCTGCGACGGCACGCATACGGCCCACCTGGTTCCGGTGGCGCTGTTCGGCGCCGGCATTGAGCCAGACAAGTCGACCCGTCTCACCGAGCGACAGGCCAGCGTCGGCAAGGTGCCCCATCTCGGGCGCAGCTACCGCTACATGCAAGAATTCCTGCACCGGGAGAGCATTGGCTCATGAACCGAGCAGGTCGCTCCTTCTGGGAAAAGCACGCCAGCGAATACCGCACCGCCTTCGAGAAGCTCGACGAACTCGCTTCCTACCTGCACCGGACAGAGCGCCGCCATCTGTTCAACGTCGTCAGCGTCACTCCCGAGATGGAAGTGCTGGACCTGGGTTGCGGCACGGGACGCTGGGCCTTCGAGTTCGCCCGCAAGTGCCGGCGCGTGGTGGCTGCCGACTTTTCGGCCGGGATGATCGCCAGAGCCCGCGAGGAGGCCGCAGCAAGGGGGATCGTCAATATCGATTTTCAAGTCGCCGCCATCCAGGAGTTCCGCTCCTCGGAACGGTTCGACCTCATCGTCCTCTCAGGGGTACTCGTCTACTTTCAGGACGAAGAACTGCCCCAGATCCTGGAAAACGTCCGCCGACACCTGAGACCGCATGGACGGGTGTTCTCCCGCGAGACCGTCGCCATCCACCAGCGCCAGGAGATCGTCAATCAGTTTCACAGCAAGATCGAGGACACTTACTCCGCCATCTATCGCCTGCCGGAAGAGTACCGCGAGGTTTTTGCCAGAGGTGGCTTCCGGCAACTCTACGCGGATGATTTTGCCCCGACGAATTTCCCGATGATCTTTTATCGCCGCCTTGTGCCACGCCGGTTCCATACCCATTGGCTGCCTCGCAAGCTGCTGCAGCTCGGCCTTGCCGTTCAATACGCCCTCGATCCCTTTCTCCTCCGGCACAAGTGGACTTATCGGCCCATCATGCACCGTTTCTGGAAAATCAAGTCGATGCTCTTTATCTATGGAATCGATTGAAGAGTTGCGCCGAAAGGTGGCCAAATCTACGGTCGCCCACTACGCCCCGCGACACGACGTCGTCGTCCGCCGCATCTCTATCTACCTGACCTGGCTGCTGCTGCATACGCCGATCTCCGCCAACGGCGTGACCATTCTGCAGACCATCGTCGGTGCTATCGGCGGTCTTCTGCTGATTCCACCGGCCTACGGCTGGAACCTCCTGGGTATCTTTCTGCTGCAGTTGGGCTACATCCTGGACTGCTCCGACGGCGAGGTCGCACGCTATCGTGGGCAGTCGAGTGTGAGCGGCGTCTTTCTCGATCTGGTCGGCCACCAGATCGTCGTCCCCTTGATGTACTTCGGGCTGGCGCTGGGTGAGTTCCAGCGCACCGGTAGGATGGAACTATTGCTGTTGGGCTTCGCGACGGCGATCTTCTCCATGCGATTCGACATCTGCGCCATGTTCCAGGTGGTCAACACGCTCTTCCTGAAGGCTGAAAACCCAAGCTACAGCTTCGAGGAACTACGCCATAAAGGACGCCCGAGGACAAGCGAATTGGCCACCACCAAGCCCTCGCTCCTGCGCGTACTCTTCCGCTACCCGGAATCCATGAACCTGATTACGATTTTTCTGATCGCGGACTGGTTGCTGCCGCGATTCCTCCCCGGCGGACTTTCTTTCATCGATCTCTTCCTGATTGCGTTCGGAACACTGGTGCCGATCGCCCGACTCTATTCGGTCTACCGCATCTTCAGGGATGGTGAGGTGGACAGGCGGTATGTGGAGATCGTCGACACCGTACATCGCATGGACGAGCGGAAGACGGCTCGGTAGATGCCTCCTCTCCCCCAGTCGGCCGGTCCCGCCGCTCACCTCAGCATGATTGACCGAGCGAACCGCAGGGTCTCCTTATCCCAACGCAGCCGCCTCCCGCTTCATCCCCGCACCTGCCGGCGCAGCAACACGATCGCCACTCCGGCGTACGCCACCGCAAAAAGACCCACCTGCAGGGTCATGGAGGCGAGCACGCCGGCCGGCCGAACTTGCAGGAGGCCAAGAACGAGAAATGCAGCGAGAACGTAGGGCGTGACTTGTCGCAGCATGAACCAGACGGAGTCGAGCAGGCCGTACCCCAGGTAGCGGCGCACGGCGAAGCCGATAAGGCCGAAGCCATAGACGATGTAGGTGACCCCTGTGGCCAGGGCGATGCCCTCGATTCCGAGGCCAAGTACCAACGCCACCGCGTTGAGAGCGACACCGAGAACCACCGCCATCGACAGCGCCACAAGATACTGCACCTGGCGGTTGATGGTCAGCAGCAGATTGGCCGAGGAACCTACCAGGCTCAGGAAGTAGAACCCGGCAAACAGAATGCGCGCCGCTGGAATCCCCGGGGCGAATTTCGGCAGCAGCAGGGTGATGATCGGCAGGCCGAGGAAGGCCAGTCCGAGAACGCCGGCCATGACATAGGCCGTCACCAGTGTCGGCACGCGCACGAACCCGGACAGGCTCTTCGGGTCGCCGGTGGCGCCGTAGCGCTCGCCAAATTTCGGGTACATCACCTGGTTGATGGTGACGGGCAGGTAGCCGATGGCCGTGATCGCCAGCGGGCCGAGGGCGTAGTAGCCGAGTGCCTGCCGGCCGAGGAACTTGATGATCATGACCCGGTCGATGGTGGTAAGCAGATTGTAGCTCAGACCTGTGAGCATGATGGGAAAGCCGATGCGGATCAGGTTACCGATTAGAAGCATGTCGAGCTGCAACTGCGACACGATGCGGCGTTCGGCTACGAAGCAGATGACGACCACAGCGCCGCCACTGATCAGGAAGCCGTAGAAGATGCCGTCGAAGCCGAGACGGAGGACCAGACCCACCGACGCCAGCAGCTCGAGGATGGCGGCGATCACCAGCACCTTGCTGAGGAAAGCAAAGTCGTCCTGGGCTCGGAGAAGGAATTGGTAGAACAGGAAGAGCTGCTGGACCACCAGCACGGCCGCCATCAATTTGAGCGCTCTCGCTTCCACCAGGGCGGGGTCGAGCGAGGCGCCGATGGCGAACAGGAGGGCACCGACCACCAGCGAAGCCAGGAGCGACACGGTCATGCTGACACGCGCCAGGCGCGGGATCTGGTCCAGGTCGCCGCGGCCGCGGCTGAGGGGAATCTCGCGCGCAATGGCGTGCAGCACGCCGAGGTGAACGTTGGCGCCGTAGACCAGAATCACCTGGAGGCCGTTCCAGAGGCCAAAAAGACCCGGGCCGAGGATGCGGGCAAAGAGGAAGTTCTTCAGGAATCGCGCCGCCTGGACCAGGACGTTGGCACTGGAGAGCTGGAATGCCTGGCGAACCAGAGCACGCTTCCAGAAGTCGAGATCGGCAACAGGAGGTTCAGGAGGTGAGATTGAACCGGGCATTATGAAAGGGTCGATCCTGCGGTCTTTAACCTGCTGCTGCGTGCTTCATAGCACTATCCTCGGCGGCCTGCATCGCGTAGTCTCGCACGTGAACTGCATCATGTCCCGCCTGGCGCAAGCCCTCGGCTACCATGGGGGACAGGGCGTTGTCCACTAGGAATCTCACGCGCCCGTAACCAGAGGAAGTTCACGCTCAAGAAGCGCCTCAGCGGCGTATCGGAGTGCCTCCCGGATATCCTCGCGTTCCAGATCCGGAAATGCTTCGAGTATCTCTTCCTCGGTCATTCCATCAGCCACCATGCCAACGACTGTGCCCACAGGAATTCGCAGTCCCCTGATGCATGGCACTCCCCCCATCTGGTTCGGATTGACTGTGATGCGTGTGAACTTCATTCTCTCACCTCACAACAGGTAGGCTCTGCCGGACCCCAGGCCTTTGCCTTACGTCGATCCACTCGGGCCTGACAGCGTGCCATTCGGCAACATGGCTCTCCAGCTCCAAGTTGTTACGAAACTTTTCCCCAACGAGCAGACTCAATGGGTCGCCGTATCTTTACTGGTGTGCGGGAGATTGGTTCCCGCCGCGCCCAACGCCCTGGCCCGCTGCCCGGCCACGGAGCACATCCCAGAATCCGAGCACCAGCGCCGCCACCACGCCGACCTTGCCGCGTGCCAGTTGGCGCAGAATCTCAACAACCAGCCCAAAGCCGACGAAGAACGGAATCGTCAGCCAGTGAATCGGCCTGGCGTGGCGGCGGTAGAGCAGAAAGGTGTGGCGCACTTTCAGGCGCGCCTTCGCTGGCGTCAGACCGCCGCCCGTGGCCGCCGAAACCTTGTGCCACACCTTCGCCGCCGGCACATAGACGACCCTGAACCCAGCCTTTCTCGCCCGCAGACAGAGATCCGCATCCTCACCGTAGGCCGGCGAAAAGGCCGGGTCGAACCCGTGCAGGCGCTCCAGCACGTCGCGGCGGACAGCCATGGCCGCGCCGGTGACATAATCGACATCGCGGATACGGTCGTGCTGGCCGCGGTCTCGCTGCCGCAGGCCATAGTGCCGGACGATGCCGGTCGCCAGGCTCACCCTGCCACCGGCAAACCAGAGGGTGTCCGGCCTGTCGGCAAGATAGATCTTCGGGCCGAGGATGCCGATGCGGTCGTTGCTCTTCGCCACCTCCATGAGAGCCGCCAGCGCGCCGGCATCGACCACGGTGTCGTTGTTCAGCAGCCAGACGAAGTCGAACCCCCCGGCCAGTGCTCGTTCGAAGCCCTGGTTGTAAGCCAGACTGAACCCCAGGTTGACTTCGTTGCGGAAAAGCCGAACACTCGGGAAGTCGCGGGAGATGAGGTCGGCCGAGCCGTCCGTCGAGGCATTGTCGATCACCCACACTTCAAACGGCCTGTAGCGAAGCTTCAGTACCGATTCCAGGCAGGCACGGACGTACCGGCGCCCGTTGTAGTTGAGGATCATGACGCAAACGCGCGCTGTCACCGGAGCAGCCATTCCACCTCATCTCCGCCCCGCAAGCCCTCCTCGCCGCACCGCACCCTTCGCCCGGCCCGCGAACGACCCCAACTCCCCCGTCCCTCCC
>CAZGRP010000022.1:10172-52198 GCA_964527995.1 uncultured Cytophagia bacterium
CATTTTGCATTCTTCATCTTGCATGTTGCACTTTGCACTCACGCTCTCCCTCCGCCAGCTCTTCGACTGCTTCGGCCAGCCGGGCCCACGAGTACTTGCGCTTCTCCTTCCGCACGTTCTCGGCGAACTCAGCCTCGCGCTCCTCGGCATAGAAGCGAATGATGGCGTCGGCCAGAGCTTCGGGATCGTCCGGCGGCACGACGAAGCCGGTCTCACCGTCAAGAACAACCTCGGCAAGTCCGCCGACATCGGTGGCGATCACGGGCTTGTCGAAATGGTAAGCGATCTGGGCGATACCGCTCTGCGTGGCGGAGCGGTACGGCAGTACGACCACATCGGCGGCGGAAAAGTACCAGCACACTTCTTCGTTCGGCACATACTCGGAGACGAAGCGAACCTGCGATTCCAACCCCAGGTCGCGAACACGCTCGCGATAGCTCGACTCATCCTCGTAGAACTCGCCGACAACCAGGAGCAAGATATCTCGGGCTCCGCGACGCCGCAGAGAACTCATTGCCTCCAGGAGCACCATGAGCCCCTTGTAGGCACGCACGTAGCCGAAGAACAGCACCACTCTGTTCTGTGTGACGGCCACTCGCGACCGCGCCTCGGGCTTCGGCTTCTTCTCCCCAAAAAGATCGTATACGGGATGTGGAACCTTGCGGTAGACCGACTCCGGAAACAATCGCAGCAAATCCCTTTCGACGGCATCCGACTGAACGATGAAAAAGTCCACCTGCTTGAAGGCGTAGCGTGTGAACAGAACATCCCCTGGGCGGCGCTCGTGCGGAATGACGTTGTCACAAATGAAAAGGACCCGGGTGTCCGTGCCGCGTTTCACCAGCCCGGCGATGGTGCCGAAACACGGCCCGAAGAAGGGCATCCAATATTTGAAGATCAGAAGGTCGGGCTTCATCTTCCTGATCCGTGCGGCCACACGCACCCAGTTGAAGGGATTGACCGAATCGACCCACTGCGGCGCCGGCGCAAAGGAATGCCATTCGCCTACCTCTTCCTGGCTCTTGCCGGGAAAGAACAGCCCGGGATACTGGCGCTTGAAAGTGATGATGCGGACCGAATGCCTCTTGCTCAGTTCGGCGGCGAGCCGGGCGTTGTAGTGAGCGATGCCGCCGCGGAGCGGATAGGCCGTGCCCACCAGGACGATCTTCATCTCTGGCGATCAATCGAGTTCAAGAGTCTGGAGCAGGCGTCGAAAACCCTTTCCACGGAGAGATATTGCATGCACTGATTCGGACAGGTGGGCGAGTAGTAGCAGGCGCAATCGTAGTCCGGCTCGAGGATCTCCCCCAGACCGTAGAGTTCGAACTCGTTGCGGTTGAAGATGTTGTTGAAAAGCACGATGCGCTTGCCCAATCCGATGGCGATATGCATCGCCATGGTGACGGCCGTAACCACGAGATCGCATTGGCCGACTTCGCTGATGAATCGCGGCAGCGGGAAGTGGCCCAGGTAGAGGGCGCCGCTCGCCCGAGCGATGCGCAGGTTCTTGTCGTGCTCCTGCTCACCGCCGAGCAGCAGCGGTGTTGCGCCTGCATCGAGCAGTCGGGTGGCAAGCTCCACCCAATACTCCTCGGGCCACAATCGCGACGTCCAGCGGCCGCCGCAGCCGGTGTTCAATCCGACCACCGCGCCACTGCGCGGCAGCTCCCATTCGAATTCGCCCACTTCGGGCATCAGGTAGGTCTCGCCCGAAAACCGATAGCCGCAGATTTCGAAAACTTCCTGCTGGTAGCTCTTGGTGTTCTGCCGGCTGAGCAGGTCTGAGATGCCGGTGAGGTACTTGTGCTCCGCCTCGGCATCGATGGGAGCACACCTGCCCTCTCGCAAGGTGAAGCCTTTCTTGACCTTTGCCGAGAGGCTGTCGCAGAGGGCACAGGCCTCCCGGTCTTTGTCCAGATTATAGACCGCGTCAAAGGATACGGCCGACAACGTGACGACGCTTTGCACCGTGAACGGCAGCGCCACGTCGACACTGTCGGGCAGGATTTCCGGCGTCAGCGTCAGCCACCAGACTTCGGCGTCAGGCTCGGTCTGTTTGATCTTCCGCAGCAGCGGCGTGGTGCGGATCACGTCGCCGATGGCGCCGAGCTTGACGATCAGAATCCTGCGGCCCAGGCGTTCATAGTAGCGACAGTCGCGCCCTTGGGCATCGACGCAATGAACGCCATGCTCTTTGTGAGGCCGGCACGGGACGTCGCCGCGAAAGTGGCGGCAGTCGTATTTCAGCTCGCCGACAGAAAGCTTCATCGTACAGCCCGCTGCTTCTTGGCGTGCTCCTCTCCGAATCCCAGCTCGCGGCGGACCGAATAGCGGATCTCAGCTTTGCGCGAAGCGGTAATCATCTCGCCGATGAGACCGAGGGAGACGAACTGCACGCCGACGATGATCAAGAGAATTCCCAGAAAAAGAAGCGGCCGATTGGTGAGATACTTCTGATGCACGAGGCGTTCGTAAGCCAGATAGCCGCTGATCGCCAGGCCGGCGACGGTCGACGCCAGGCCTGCCAGCCCGAACAGGTGGAGCGGCTGGGTGGTGAAGCGGGTCAGAAACATCACCGTCATCAGGTCGAAGAACCCGCTGGTGAAGCGACTGGCGCCGAACTTGGTGTGACCGAACTTGCGTGGAAAGTGGCGCACCGGCAGTTCGGTCACCCGGAAGCCTTCCCAATGGGCCAGGACAGGCAAGAAGCGATGCAACTGCCCGTAGATGATGAGCGACTCCGTCACCTCCCGGCGGTACGCCTTCAGACCGCAGTTGATGTCGTGAAGTCGCACACCCGTCAGCAGTGATGTGACCCGATTGAACAACTTCGAAGTCAGGCGTTTGACCAGCGGGTCGTGGCGCTCCTTTTTCCAGCCGGACACCAGGTCGTACCCCTCCTCGAGCTTCTGGAGCAGGCGCGGCACCTCCTGCGGATCATCCTGCAGATCGGCATCGAGAGTGACGACAATCTCGCCTCGGGCTTTGCGGAAACCCATCGCCAGGGCAGCCGACTTTCCATAGTTGCGGCGGAACTGGACGGCGCGGACTCGCCCGTCCTGCCGCGCCAGATCGGCGAGTCTGTCGAAGGAGCCATCCGTGGAGCCGTCATCGATGAAGATGATCTCGGCCTCCACACCCAGCCTGTCCAGCATCGCCCGGATCCCTTCGTACAGCTCGGGCAGCGAGTCCACTTCGTTGTAAAGTGGGATGACCAGGGACAGCGAGCACTGGCTTTGTTGCATCATCGTATCCACGACGGCGGCAATCCCTCCTTCGGCTTCACGCGGACCTGTGCGGCGGATTTCGGAATCTTGAACGCGAAGTCCGACTTCTTCAGGCGGACATTGGCCTCCTGCTTGAGAAAGTAGAAAGTGAAGCGCTCGCGCAACTGCGGTCTGGAAAACCGGATGATCTGCGGCAACAGAACGCCGCGTCGCTTTCTGAAGCGTTTGAATTCACGCAAGGCCACGACATCGCCGAGGCTGTCGTACGTCACCCACTTGCTGACAACGTGCTTCTTCGGGTCCACCCAGATTTCATCCCTGCCCGAATCGTTGGGCCCCTCCAGCACGTAGTGCCCTTTTTCAATGCTCACACGGCGGCCGGGCGTTTCCGGCACCTTCACCACCCCACTCAGCGATTCCACGAGATCGTGATAGGCAACGGCCATCTGAAACAGGTGGGAGAGGTCGACGTCCTCGACACGGCCGTAGTAGGCAGTGTTTTCGAACGGCGAGTAGAGCACAAAGGCACGGCCGTTGGCGAAGAAGAAGCCGACCGAGACACCCAGCATGGCTTCCACTTTCACGAACACCGAGTCCGGCCTCTGAATGGCAACCCGCGCGTACCCGGTGATCGAGTTTTCGGGGGACTCATAGATGATGCGGGCCCGGCCACGGAAGGTCCGCAACCGCTCGAAGTGTTCGGCCGTCAGCCGGGAGATCTCCTCAGGAGTGATGTCGGAAAGCTTGAGGGGTCGCGTTCCGGCACAGCCGGTGGCGACCAGGCTGAGCAAAAGAACGAGAAGACGGAGGGGTTTGGTGATTGCCGTAATCAAGGGCACGTTGGGGCTTGAATCGTCCCTCACTGAGTTCCAAGCTTCTTGGCGACGCTCTTGCGTCCCGGCTCCAGCGAGAGCGACTTCTGCCAGGCCTTAGCGGCCTCTTCAGGCTTCCCCAGCTTCTGGTAGACATCGCCGAGATGTTCCCAGACTTCGGCCGAGCCGCTGCGAACCTCGATCGCCCGCCGGATGTACTGCAGCGCCTGGTCGTAGTCCCCCATCTTGAAATAGACCCAGCCGATGGTGTCGAGGAAGGCGCCGTTGTCGGGCTGCGCCTCAAGGGCTTTCTTCACCATCACCAGAGCTGAATCGAGGCGTTCCCCCCGTACAGCCAGGCTGTAACTCCAGTTGTTCAGAAGCACAGGATCGTCGGGAGCCAGTTTGAGAGCCTTGGCGTAGAGGTCATCCGATTTGGCGTACTCGCCCAACTGGTCGTACACCGACGCCAACAGTCCGAGGGTGGCCGTATCGGTGGGCTGAGCCTGGAGAGCGCCGCGCAAGTACTCGACAGCTTCCTTGTGCTTCCCGCGCTGCACCAGAATGTTGCCCAACCAGAAGTTGACCCGCGGATCGGCGGGGTTGACCTGGCGCGCCTTGCGCAGCGTGGCCTCGGCGGCGTCCAGGCTGTCGAGATTCTGATAACTGACGGCCAGCATCAACCACACCTCGGCGAGGCGCTGATTAAGCTCCAGCGCTTTACGCGCTTTTGGCAGCACATCCTGCCAGCGGTGAGCGTCGAAGTAGAGGCGGCTGAGGGCGTAGAATGGACGCCAGTCTTTGGTGGTGTCCGTCGCCACCTCCTCAAAAATCTTCTGGGCGCGCGTGGTGTCACCGTGCTCGTAGTAGAGCTGCCCGAGTTGTAGTCGATGAGCGATGTTGTTCGGGTCTTCCTTCAGGACCTCCTGGTACAATTGCACGGCATCCTGCCAGTGCCCTGTGGCTACATAGAGATCGCGCAGAGCAGCGCGTACGCGGTCGAACTCCGGGTTGCCTTCCAGTGTCTGGCGAAACCACCCGACGGCGGCGCTGGTATCGTTCCGGCTCAACTGGTAGCGTCCCACCTCCAGGTACGCATCCTCATCTGCCGGAGAGGTTCGGATATAGGCTTTCATGGTTTTCAGAGCGCCGTCGTAGTCGTTCAACTCGAGGTAGATCTTGCCCAGCCGGTACCAGATCTGCGGCGACGTGTCCCCCAGGCGGATGAGCTCTTCATACTGTTCAGCTGCTTTGGCCAGCTCTTTGTTGGCCAGGAGGATGGCGGCCAAACGCAAGCGCGCCTCGACGCTGCTGGGGTCGAGGCGGATGATGGTTTCATACTCCTGCCTGGCTTTGCTGAGTTCTCCACGCTGATGGTAGATGGCGGCGAGCATCTCGTGGGTTTCGACATTGTCGGCATCCACGCGCAGAGCCTGTTGCAGCACCCGCATGGCGCTCTCCTGGCGCCGCAGCAGCAGGTACTTTTCGGCGATCTTGTTGTAGATGGTCGCTGACGACGAGTCGTAGAGCAGCGCCTCCTGATAGTCGGTGAGGGCGCCTTGCACATCGCCCACCAGCTCGCGAATCACTCCATCGACGACGCGATTGAGAGCCTCGGGGTCATAGGACCGCGCCGGCTGCTGCTTCGGCGAAGTCGGCGTATCAACTGTCGTGGCCGGGCGCGGCGCGCAGCCGGTCATCCACAGCATGGCGAACAGCAGCAGGCCTGCAAGAGGCGCAACAGCAACAGAACGTTTACGTGGCATGCACTTAAGCTCCTGAATGGACGTGCTCATCTTCAAATATATCCAACCCTCAAGAGAATCACAAGCGAAAAGTTTTAGGTGAAAAAGGACTTGACAGCGCCAGCCGATTTGGCTATTATGTACCGTTTCGGCCGCCGGTTCTCAGGCCTCTATCTCAAGGAGAAAGGTGTCATGCCACGTTTTCACCGTGTCTGCTCCCTGTCTATCGCCTTGCTGCTTTCTGTCCAGCTCGCCTCAGCCCAGCCACCATCTGAGTTTCGCCAACGGCGTGAGAAGTTCCTGGCGACGATGGCTCGCCGCAGCGCCGCTGTCTTCCGCAGCAACGAGGTCTACCGCCGCAACGGCGACGTCGACTACGAGTACCGCCAGGACAGCAATTTCTACTACTTGACCGGCTTTACCGAACCGGAGGCAGCGCTGATTCTGGCGCCTGCGCCCGGGCTCTACGTCCGCGATGAATCGAAGTTCGTCAAGGAGATCCTCTTCGTCCGACCGAGCGACCCCCGCATGGAGGCGTGGACCGGCAAGCGGCTGGGTGTCGAGGGCGCCAAGAAGAAACTCGGCTTCGAGGCGGTCTTGCCGATCAGCCAGTTCGAAACTTACCTGGGCCGCCTGCTGGGCCGCATCGACACGCTCTACTTTGATGCCGGCCGCGTTGGCCTCGATGCTCCTCTCAATCGCAACCTCGAACTCCTCAAACGCGCCCGCGAGCGTCTCTACGACTTCAAGGTGATCAATCCGAATGCCGCGCTGGCACGCATGCGGGTGATCAAGTCCCCTGAGGAGCTGAAACTGATCCGCAAAGCCGTTGACATCACCAGCGCCGGCCATCGCGAGCTGATGCGTCGCGCCAGGCCCGGCATGTACGAATACGAGCTGGAGGCGATCGTCGAGTACGAATTCCGGCGGCGTGGCTCCGAGCGCCTGGGCTTCCCATCCATCGTCGGCTCCGGCCCGAACAGCACCATCCTTCACTACGAGGAAAACAGCCGCAAGACAGAGCCTGGTGACATGGTCGTGGTGGACATCGGTGCCGAGTACCGCATGTACACCGCCGACATCACCCGCACCATTCCGATCTCCGGCAAGTTCAACAAGGCGCAGCGGCAGATTTACTCCATCGTGCTACGAGCACAACAGGCCGGCATCGACGCGGTCAAACCCGGCGCCGGCTTCCGCGCCCCCGGGCAGGCAGCCACCAAGGAGATCGTCAAAGGCCTGATCGAACTGGGCCTACTGAAAGGGTCGCTGGAAGAGAACCTCAAGAGCCGTGCCTACCGCAAGTATTTCATGCATGGGGTCAGCCACTATGTCGGTCTGGATGTCCACGATGTCGGCATGTATGGCAGCCTCGAGCCGGGGATGGTCATCACCGTCGAGCCGGGCATCTACATCTCCGAGGCGGTCGGCAAGGAAAACGGCGTCGATCCGCGCTTCTGGAACATCGGCGTACGCATTGAGGACGACGTGCTGGTGACCGAGACGGGGCATGAGGTGCTTTCCGCCACGGCGCCCAAGAAGATCGACGAAATCGAAGCGCTGATGCGCGAACACGGGGCCGTCAAAACGACCAACAACCACTAACCGAAGGAGGAGGGCTCATGAGCAATGCACTCAGTCGCCGGAAGTTCATGCAAAAAGCAGTCGGGCTCGGGCTGGCCTTTCCGTTGATCGGCAAAGGCAACTTTCCGTTCGTGACTTCGGGGCTGATGAAACGCCGCCAGCGCGGGCCGGTGATTGCCACGAGCCGCGGCGAGAAATGGGGCGAGAAGGTGCTGAAAGCAGCATGGGACAAGCTGGTGGAAACAGGCGACGGGCTGGCGGCCGTGATTGCCGGAGCCAACGTCGTTGAGCTCGATCCCGAGGATATGACTGTCGGATACGGCGGTCTGCCCAACGAGGACGGTGTGGTACAACTCGACTCCTCCGTGATGCACGGCCCGACCCACAACGCCGGTGCGGTCGGTGCCCTGGAGGAGATCAAAACCCCAAGCCTGGTGGCCCGTCTGGTGATGGAGCGCAGCGACCACGTCTTCCTGGTCGGAAAGGGGGCTCAGGATTTTGCCGTGGCCCACGGCTTCAAGCGCGAGAATCTGCTGACCGACAAGGCTCGGAAGTTCTGGCTGAAGTGGAAGGAGAACCTCAGCCACGAAGACGACTGGTTCTCCCCAGAGGAAGAAGCTGAATACGAGAAGAGCCTCCGCAACCATGGAACCATCAATGTTCTCTGTGTTGACGAAGACGGCAACATGTTCGGCGTAACCACCACCTCGGGCCTGTCTTACAAGATCCCGGGGCGCGTGGGAGATTCTCCCATCATCGGCGCCGGGCTCTACCTCGACAATGATGTCGGTGCAGCGGGTGCCACCGGACGCGGTGAGGCGGTGATGAAGATCTGCGGCAGCTTCCTCGTGGTCGAGAATCTGCGAAACGGCATGTCGGTGAGAAGAGCGGCCGAGGAGGCGGGCCGGCGCATCCTCCGGAACAATGGGGGCACCGTTGACTTTGGCGACAACTTTCTGGTCTTGAGCAAAGACGGCGAAGTGTACCGCGGCGGCATTCGCGGTCCGAAGGAAGAAGGTGGTCCTCCCTACTCGTTCATCACCAAGTCCGGGCTCGAGATACGGAGGGGCGTCTATCTGCAAACCTATGAGAAAAAGAAAAAGTAGTGCCATGCTACCCGGAGCGGCCTTCTCGAAAGCCGAATCCTCACGCACCGCCAGGGTCGAGCCCTTCCTGGTCATGGATGTGCTCGAGCGGGCTCAGGATCTTGAAAGGCAAGGCCGCTCCATTATTCACCTGGAGATCGGCGAACCCGATTTTGCGACGCCCGCAAAAATCGTTCAGGCGGCCATCGCTTCGCTAAACCGGGGAGAAACTCACTACACGCACAGCCTCGGCACTCTCGAACTACGCCAGGCTGTGGCAAAGCACTACCGCCGGGAATATGCGGTGATGGTCGACCCGGAAAACGTCATCATCACGCTGGGCACTTCTCCGGGCCTTTTGGTGGCACTTTCTGCGCTCCTCGAGCCGGGCGACGACGTCATCCTCACCAACCCATGCTATGCCTGCTACCCCAACTTCGTCCGCTATCTCGGGGCCAGGCCTCGCTTCGTGGACGTCCACGCCGAAGAGGACTTCCAGCCCTCCCCAGCCGGGGTGCGGAGTCGCATCGGCGCGCACACCCGAGCCGTCATCATCAACTCGCCAAGCAATCCGACCGGCACCCTGCTTTCGGCCCAAACCCTGGCGGCCCTTGCGGAACTTCCGGTCACCATCATCTCCGACGAGATCTACCATGGTCTGGTCTATGGCGAGCGGGCGCATTCGATCCTGGAGTTTACGGACGACGCCATCGTGCTGAACGGCTTTTCGAAGCGGTTCGCCATGACCGGCTGGCGCCTGGGGTACCTCATCGTGCCGCCCCGATACGTCCGGCCGATCCAGAAACTGCAGCAGAACTTCTTCATCTCACCCAATCCGTTTGTGCAGGCGGCCGGCGTTTGCGCCCTGACCGAGTCGCACCCTGAACTGCACGAGATGCTGGTCGAGTACGACAGGCGTCGCCGCCGGCTGGTGGCAGGTTTGCAGGAGGTGGGCTTCAGAGTGCGCTCCGAACCGCGTGGGGCCTTTTACGTTTTTGCCGATGCCCGCAGTTTTACGACAGACTCCTATCGTTTCGCCTTCGAATTGCTTGATGAAATCGGCGTGGCTGTGGCGCCCGGGATTGACTTCGGTAGCCATGGTGAGGGGTTCCTGAGATTCTCGTACGCCAGCTCGCTGGCAAGCATCGAGGAAGCGCTCGACCGGTTGGCCGCCTATCTCTCGGCACGGGGATGACCTCCTCGGTGCCGGCATTCCGGCCTCAGCACGCCAGAATTGGCAAGGGACCGGCTCGCGGGCTACGGAGTCGAGGCGCAGCGTCGGCGAAGAAATTTGGGCACAAAATGTGCAACTGTAGCGTAAAAAATAGCAACTCATGCAGTTCCGCGGGCTCCCCAGAGGTCCGTGAAGCAGACGGAATGTGAGAGAAGACAACTCCGAGTAGTATCTATGCACAATCGCCCGATGAATGACACATCTGTACACAGGGACGACCACACTACCAAGCATGTGTTGGTACTCAACGCCAGTTACGAGCCGATCCAGATTTGCACGGCACGGCGCGCCGTCGTGCTGATTCTGAAGGGGGCCGCCGCCGCTCAGGAGCAGACCGCCGAAGTCATCCGTTCCCCTTCGATCACGCTACAGATCCCAGCGGTGATTCGGCTGCTGGAGTACGTCCGGATTCCATTCCGGTCGCCCAGCTTGTCGAAGAGGCACATCTTTCTGCGGGATCATTATCGCTGCCAGTATTGTGGCAAACGTGCGACCGCAAGCGATCTGACCATGGACCACATCCTACCGCTGTCGCGAGGGGGAAAGCATATCTGGGAGAATGTCGTCACTGCCTGCCGCGAATGCAACCACCGCAAAGGCAACCAGACACCACGCGAGGCAGGGATGACGCTGATCGCCAAGCCCAAGCCGAAGCCGGCTTTCTTCGATCTGCAACTCGTCCGCTACCTTGGCCGGGAGCAGAGCGCCTGGCGAAAGTACCTCTATTACGACTAACGAAAAACGGCCCGGGATTCGGGCCGTTTCTGTTCTGCAATCCTACCAGAGTGGGCAAGCACCATCCTTCCTCCAGCGGGCGTCAAGCCGTCACGGCGAGCGAGTTCGGCAGATCCTGCATCTCCTCGCGCACGGCCGCCATCCATCGTTCCACTTCATCCGTGCCGAGTTCCAGCCGGCTCAGCAGCTCCTCGTTGAATGTCGGAGGCGCCGCACCAGTGCCGTCCCCCCAGCCGCACTCATAGCAGATCACATCGGCCAGATGGATGGTGCCGACGAGCCGAGCCAGGTGTGCGGCTTCAGCCGGAGCGTGGTGGCGGTCGATCACCTCCACCAGGGTGAGGGGCAGGTTCCACTTGTCGGCCAGGTAGCTACCCAGATCACAATGCGTGCCGCTGTAGACTTCCTGCTCCGCCTGCCAGAACAACCACTCCTTTTTCGCCGCCAGCCGCCGTACTTCGTCGAACTCTCCGGGGAAGAACTGCTGCAGCACCAGCTTGCCTACGTCGTGAAGCACGCCGCCGGTGAATGCATCTCCGGGATCGACGTTCAGCCTCTCTGCCAGCCACTTCGCCACGGCGCCGACATAGAGGGCGTGACGCCAGAACACCTGCGGCCGGAAGCCGCCGTTGGCACGCCGCTCCGAAAGCAGGTTCATAACCGAGACCATCAGGACGACATTCCGTGTAGCCTCAAACCCGAGGAGAGTGACCGCATCAGCCACCGTCCGAATCTTCCGGCTCAGGCCAAAGAAGGGTGAGTTGACCACTTTCAGAAGCTTCAACGAAATCGCTGGATCTTTCCCCACCTCCTCGGCTACCTGCTTGACACTTGTGCGCGGGTCTTCCACGAGTTGACAGACGCGGGTGTAGACGCTGGGCAGCGTCGCCAACCCATCGATGCACTCGAGGTTCAGGATCAGTCTTTGCCACTCCATGAGATTCCCCTCTCACTCTGGTGAAGGATCTCTTCGTTCGGCCTGCGCCGGTGGATCACCGGCCGCACCCGGATGGCTCCTCGCCGTACAGTCTACTCTGGTATCGGCACAACTTGCGGCCCGTTTGAGTCGCTCCGAAAGGCGGTTTGGGTGAGCACCACAAGGAAAAATTTTCCTCCCTGTCACGTCCAACCGCAGCCAGTGATGGTGGGTCGGAAGCAGAAGGCGGCGCGTCGCCGAAGAAATAACAAACAGTTAGCCATGCCCTTTGTGATTTGACAGACAATAGCGCCGGCGCCGCGAGGCCTGTTCTGCTGGCATGCTTTTGGCAAACGTCAGGGCGTTGCCTACGTTCACATCCGCTGTTGTCACCAGAAAAGAAACCACGCTTGCAATGGAACAGGTACTCACCCAACACGAAATCGACAAGCTGTTCCAACAGATGCAGGGCAACAAGGGGGGGGCCGTCGCGGCGCCGACGCCATCGTACTACAAGTACGATTTTCGCTCCGAGCAGAAAATCGGCGCCGAACGGAAGCGATCCCTGCAAGCTCTCCACGGCTTCTTCATGCGTCTGGCAAACTCCACGTTCACGACGCAACTGCGCAGCAGTCCGGTGATGTCTCTGGCAGCGGTGAACCAGTTGAGCTATGGTGAATATGTCGAGGCGGCACCGACTCCAGGTTGCTTCTACACAGTGACTGCCGAGGAACTGGAGGAAGACTTTCTGCTCGACCTAGCCCTGCCCATCGCCTACACCGTGGTCGACCGGCTGCTGGGCGGCCAGGGAGAGACGGCGAAAATCAACCAGCGCGAGCTCAGCGAAATCGAACAAACGGTCGTCGGCCGGTTCATGGAGTCGCTGGTCGAGGACTTCCAGAAGGCGTGGAGCAAGTTCAAACCGATCCATCTGAAGATCAAATCCAGCGCCGGCGACCCGCAGTTCGTCCAGCTCATCGCTCCCACCGAGGCAGTCATCATCGTCTCCATCGCCGTGCGCCTTCTGGACATCAACGACTTTCTCAATCTGGTCTTCCCGGTATCCATGCTGGAAAGGGGGCTGCCGAAAGCGAACGTCGCTCATTTTCGCTCCGTTCATCGCAAGGAAGACAGCCAGCGAGATGCTCGCGTCGTCCGTCGACAGATGATCGAAGTGCCGGTGCAGGTCGTAGCCCGTCTCGGCAGTCTGCCACTGTCGTTTGAGGATCTCATGACCCTCGAGCCCGGCGATGTCCTGACGTTGGACCGGCTGATCCACGAACCGATCGACCTCATCGTCGGCGGAGAAGAAAAGTTCCGTGGCTTTCCCGGACTCCACCGGGGCCATCGCGCGGTCAAGATTTCTGTGGATAACGGGGAATCGGAGAACGACGAGGAGGCGCCGTTACCGAAGAAAAGTGAGGCAGGTACGGAGGATTGACGTTGGGGGGCGCGCCAGCGAGACGATCACTGCCGCAGCAAGGCCCGAAGAGACGAAAGCGCACCGCAGCATCGATGCTGTCAGGATTGGCCCGGGGTGGCGGTCACCCTCTCGGCCCCGGAATCTGTCTCCAAGGCCTGCCGGAGCTTGTTACGCAGCTCCTCCATGTCGAGTGGTTTCACCAGATAGTCGAAAGCCCCCTTCTTCATGGTGCGAACAGCCGAGTCGATGGAAGGATAGCCGGTAAGGACGATGAAGGCTACGTGGCGGTCGCGCTCGCGGATCTGTTCGAGGAACGAAACGCCGTCGATGTTCGGCATCTTCAGATCCGAAATTACCAGGTCCACCGGATGCTTTTCGAAAACCTCGATCCCTTCCTTGCCATCCGCAGCCGTGATGGCGCGGTAACCCCAGCGTGTAACCACCTCTGATAGCAGCTCGCGATTGTCGTGCTCATCCTCCACAATCAAGATGCTCTTCATCGGTGCTTCTCCTCCGTGCTTTCCACGACAGAAAAGGAGGGTCGTGGCCGTTCGTCGCGCTCTTGGATGAGCACAAGTTTTGTGCCACCCGGGCCAAGGCGCTTTCCGGCACCCGTGCTGTTGATTTTGTTGTACCTGTAACACGGAAATCTTTGCCCGGAGAAACAGCAAGCCGCACGAAAGGGTCAATCTTGCCGACTGGGCGGGAACGTTTTGCCCAACGGAAGAATCACGACGAACCTCGAGAACCGATCCGGCATGTTTTCAGGAGATGAGGCTGCCACCGACTCGAATCACGGCAGGCAGGCTCTTTCCAGCCGCAGCAGTTTTTCTTTGAGTTCCAGTCCCCAGCGGTATCCCCGCAGCGATCCGTCCCTGGCCACCACCCTGTGGCAAGGGATGACGATACAAACCGGGTTCTGATTCAGGGCCTGGCCAACCGCACGCGCCGCGGCCGCGCGACCGATCTGTCGTGCGAGTCCGCCGTACGTTTCGACACGGCCGTACGGAATGCGGGCGGTTGCCTCCAGCACGCGTTGCTGGAACGCGCTGCGCACTGCGCTCAAATCCAGCGGCACACCGAAGCGAACTCTCTCTCCGCGCGAATAGCGCTCCAGTTCGGAGCGCACCTGGCCGAGCCGACCAGAAGAGCGTGTGACGGGGCGCCCGGGAAACCGCCGCACCAGGCGATCCACGGCGTCTTCTTCCGTGGCGTCGACAAAGGCGAGGTAGCAGAGACCGCGGCTGGACACGGCCACAAGAAGCTTGCCCAACGACCCCAGTTCGACGAAGTCATAGTCGATGGCCCGGTCGAGGATCTCCTGCAGCCGGGCCGGCAGCCGCTCCACCGCCGGCGGGCGCGACGCTGAGTCCTCGCCGCGCAGGAAGGCCAGCATCGTGGCATATCCATCCCACAAGGCCCGGCAAGATGCACAGCCATCGAGATGGTTTCGAATGTCGGCAGTGTCCATCGAAGGCGGTTCCCGCAGAACCAGAGCGATCAGATCTTCTTCTCGCACGTGAGGCTGATGCTTCATCGAATTTCCTCCCACATTTTCGCATAGCGGGCGCGGATCTTCTTCAGGGCCTGATAGACGTTCGCCCGTGCGGCCGCCTCGGTTCCTCCCAGAATCGTGGCCATCTCCGTGTAGGACATCCCGTGGTACAGCCGCAGGGTCAGCGCCAGATACTGCCTCTGCGGCAGCGTGGCGGCGAAGGCATTCACCAGGCGAAGAAGCTGGCGGCGATCCATCTGCTGGTCGGGAAGCACCGGCGAAGCAGCCGCCGGTGACAAGGACTGCAGCAGCGCCTGCCGCCTCCGCTGTCGCTTGCGGCTGTGATCTATGGCCAGGTTTTTCGCGATCCGATAGAGAAGCGGTTTGGCCTGGGCGGCGGGAAGGCCCAGCGGCGCCTTGCGGATTGCTCGAAGGAAAGCTTCATGGCACAGATCTTCGGCTACCTCCCCCACAAGGCGGCGGAGAAAGCGGTGCAGCCCGGCAGCCAAATCAGGAATGAGAATCTGCCAGCTCTGCCTCGGATCCGTATCCGCATGGGCCGAAGCCCGGGTGTCGACAAAATCAGCATTCATGATCACTCACAAGAAAGACGTTTATCGACACCGTCTGTGAAATCTTCAGAGCAACAAAAAAGCCCGACTGTTCTCACAATCGGGCTTGGTCAGGCTTCGGAATGCCGGCATCGAAGTCACATCCGCCGCCGGGAGGTTGCCGACTGGACCCTCGCGGGCAGCCTTGTTTCGTACGGCCGGAGGCTGTCCCAAAAGCTTACTTTTTCCCACCTTTTCAGACAGCCCCAGAGGTACCCGCGTCAACTCGACTCGTGACGAAACAGGCGCCGGAACAAGGATAGAAATCCGTGTCGGTAGGGGCTCTGCCCCGACAGCTCCTCTACCGGCAGCTCGTCATAGACCTTTTCTACGACGTAGGGTGCAAATGCCTTTTTCAGTTCTCGATTGGAGACGTGCTCGACCACGCGTACTTTTACGGTCCCCGTGAGCCTGGATCTGCGCAGGACGAAGACGCGGTCGTCCTTCACCGTCCGGACCAGATCATCGATATCCACCGAATCTCGCAGCTTCACAAACTTGTCCATGTTTACACCTCCACCCCTCATTGAGATCGCGGTTGATCTCGCCCCCTGGGTTCAGTCGGGCAGGATCAGCTTCCGACGGCAAGGGCCTGCATCCAAGACCTCGCAACGTTGGCTCGAGCGAGGCAGTTGCACCGCCGACGTACCACGCACATGGGGCATGGGTCGGTGTTTGTGGCAACCTTCCGGAGCAAAATCATTGCTGACGCAAGTCTCCCCCTTGCGGAATTAGAAGGGACGAGTGATGGGGCTGTGCTAAGGATGCAAAGACGTCGGCGCTATTATACGATTTTCTGGAAAGGAAGTCAACAGAAAATTTCGCGGCTGGCTGGCTTGCCCGAACCCCGGCTGCCTGTCGAATCGTGAAGCTTTCCGGCCGTACGTCTTCCCAAACTGCAGCTGTTTCAGGGGTGTGTCACCTCGGTGAATTCACGGAAGCACTGGTATCCAAACTGCCTGGCTGCGCCGGTCTGATCTGCTCCTCCCCACCAGGTGGTCATCCCCTCCTGCTCAGCTTTCCAATGGCAATCCCACCAGAAACGGAGTCTGCGACCTGAAGGGTACACGACCGCTTCGCCGCGAAAGTCGGAGCACCCGGACCTGCCTTCGATCTCCACCGCGGTGATCGGCTCACCAGGATAAGCCTCGAGGATTTTTTGCAAGACACGAAGGACTTTGATGGCGGGGGCGCCACGGCTGGCACGGATGGGGGGCGAGAGTTTGCCGCGGACAACGTCGCGCACCGCTTCCTTGAAGGACTCGGTGGCTTTGCTTGCCTCCAGGAGTTCGTCCAGTGATCGCACCGCTGTCATTGCCATGATGAAGACCTCCTTCGGCTTGAATTCCGTAGACCCTCGCGTCTATCCTGCGGGTACATCAAAAGAATAGGACAGCAAAGCCAGGCCTCGATATTCCCGCCCGGCCCGCAAGAGCGCAAAACTGTTGCCCACCCCGGTGCGCCCGGCTCCCAGCGCTTCAGGTGCCGGCATGGTCGCTCCCGGCCCCTGGTAGATCGGCACCCGCCTGCATCAACTTTCCCAGTCCATGTCGATCTCTTTGCTGTACTCGACGAAGCGATTGAGTCGCGTTCCAGCCTCGGGGCGACCTGCGGTCCTCACCTCGTGGTCGCGCTGGCAGTTGACACAGAGCTTCGCGGTCGGGTAGGCTTCAAGCCGTGCAGTGGAGATCTCTTCGCCACACGATTCACAGATGCCGTACGTACCGTTCTCGATCTTCTCCAGAGCCGCCTGGATATCCATCCAGTGCTGGTACTCTGTGGCCTCTTTCAGCAACGTCGCCTCACGCGATCGTTCCAGGTCGGCGGCATCCATCCAGTCGGGCGTATGAAAGTTTTCGGTCAGCTCGGAGGGGTTCTCTCCGACGCTCACCTTTTTGAGAATCTCATCGCGCTCTTTCTCCAGCAGTCGGCGAAAGTGTTCTATCTTTCTCTTCGTCATCGCGGTCTCAACCTCCTTTAGGGCCTGAGAACTCAGCCTGCAATGGATTGCGTAGAATAGAATGACGCAATCGCTCCTTTGGTTCCGTCGGAATCCACCTTGATTTTCTTCGGCACGTTTGCTATCATGGATTTACACGAAACCCGGAAAGAGAGGTTCGATCGAGGAACCCTGCCAGGCAGGAAGGAGGGAGTCATGGCACGCCGCGAGCTTCCAGTTCCATCTCACTTCAACGCCGACAAGGTTGGAGAGGTGTGGAAGGTGCCCTACCAGGAGCGGGCGGCCGAAGCGGAGCGATGGGCCAAACTGCATCGTCTCCAGCCCGCCGCCCAGGATCGCTTCAAGGTGGCGCTGGTAGCGGTTGATGTACAAAACACATTTTGCCTGCCGGAATTCGAGTTGTTTGTGGCAGGTCGCTCGGGCACGGGCGCCATCGACGACAACCGGCGACTCTGCCAGTTCATCTATCGCAATCTCGACCTGATCACACAGATCTTTCCGACGATGGACACCCATCAGGCGATGCAGATCTTCCACTCGATCTTCCTGATCAACGACCAGGGGGAGCACCCAAGCCCTTACACGCTGATTTCGGAAGAAGACGTGAAAAAGGGCGTGTGGAAATTCAATCCGGCCATCGCCGAGAGCCTGGGGTTCGATGCGGAGTACGGCCAGCGGCATCTGCTGCACTACACCGAAGCGCTGAAGAAAGGCGGCAAGTACAACCTCACCATCTGGCCCTATCACGCCATGCTGGGCGGCATCGGCCATGCCCTGGTTTCCGCCGTCGAGGAGGCCATCTTCTTTCACAGCATCGCCCGCCTGAGCCAGCCGAGCATTCAGGTCAAAGGGAACAATCCTCTCACGGAACACTACTCCGTGCTCGGCCCCGAGGTGGTGACGGGTCCCGACGGCCGAACGATTGCGGACAAGAACGAGGCGCTCATACAAAAGCTGTTGACCTTCGACGCCGTCGTCATCGCTGGCCAGGCCAAGAGCCACTGTGTGGCCTGGACCATCGACGATCTCCTCACAGCTCTCTCCCGGCGCGATCCGAAGCTTGCTGAGAGGGTCTACCTGCTGGAGGACTGCTCCTCGCCGGTGGTTGTGCCAGGTGTGATCGACTATACCGAGGAGGCCGATGCGGCCTTTCGGCGCTTTGCTGAGGCGGGTATGCACGTGGTGCGTTCGACTGAGCCCATGGATCGCTGGCCCGGCCTGAAGATTCCCTAGAACGGCCGGCGTCAAGCTCGAACTCGGAACGCAGGTTTCCCACCGGGCGGGACGCCGGACGGTGGAAGACGGCAGCGCCGAGGCATGATCGGTGGCTTTGCCTACTCGCTTGGGTCCATCCCTTTCGATTTCGCTTTGCGTTCGAACTGCTTCTCGTAGAGCGCGCGTATCCGGTCGAGGGTATCCGCCTGGTCGGGCCGTTTGTCGGTGCGGATTCGTTTGATGCGGGCAAAGCGCAGTGCAAAACCGGAGCGATAGTGAGGACTGCGCTGGATCTCGTTGTAAGCCACCTCGACGACGATCTCAGGCCGGACCAGCACGGTGCCGCCGCGATGGCCTGTCTGGATTCGCTGCAGCCGCTGGGTCATCCACTCAAACTCGGCGTCGGTGAGGCCCTTGAACGTTTTGCCGATCACAAGGAATTCGCCGCTCTCCGAGTCGAGAGCGGCGAGGTGATAGTTCGACAGCCATCCAGTCCTACGGCCGTATCCCCAGTCGGCGGCGACGATGACGAGATCGAGATGCTCGGCGGGCTTGATCTTGAACCATTTCTTGCCCCGAGAACCGGGCTCGTATGCACTGTCGAGGGCCTTGGCCATCACCCCCTCGTGACCCTCTGCCATGGCCGCATCAAGAAACTGCTGCGCCTCCTGGGGGTCGCTGGTGACCAGCCGTCGGGCAAGCAGTTCGGCCGGTGCCACAGCCTGCAGCGACTGCCAACGCTTTTCGTAAGCGACATCGATGAGCGAGCGGCCGTCAACATAGAGGATGTCGAAGAGAAAAAGGCGCACCGGCAGCTCGGCCGTCATCGCCTCGACGTCGCGAATGCGCCGGAAGCGACGCATGAGCTCCTGAAACGGCAAAGGCCGGCCTTCCCGGCTCACCGCCACCACCTCTCCTTCCACGACCAGTTCCGCGGCACTCAAACGCTCGACGGCTAGTTGCACGATGTCCGGCAGACTCTCGGTCACGTCGCTCAGCCGGCGGCTGTAGATTCGGACCTCCTGGCCGCGCCGATGGATCTGCACGCGGGCGCCGTCGAACTTGTATTCGAACGCCGTGATGCCGCCATGCTGCGCCAATGCCTGTTCCACGCTGTCCGCGAGTTCAGCCAGCATCGGTTGCACCGGGCGAAACAGACGCAGGCTGAATTCTTCCAGTCCCTGCCGTCCTCGCTGCAGGGCGACCCGTGCCACTTCAGCGATGTCGCCACAAAACATCGCCGCCCGACGCACCTGGGTGAGCGGCGCTCCGGTGGCCTGGGCAAGCGCATCCATCATCACGCCGTCGGCAACGCCGTGCTGCATTTCTCCGAAAATCATCTTCAGCAGCCACTTGCGCTCGCGCGGACTGGCTCGTTCGAGCAACTCGGAGAGCAGTGCCTCTTTGCGCTTTCTCGAGCCACTGCCGCCTGCCTCAGCCATCTTTTCAAAAAGACGCCGGACCTCGAGAAGGGACAGAGGCTGGCCCTGGGCAGCTCGATCGCCGAGCCCTTTCACAACCCTCTCTACCGTCACGGCACTGATCTCGAGCGTATGGGGATCGTTGTCAGCGAAGATCTTGCCGAGAACGAGCAGCACAGCTGGCTCAACCTCCTGGGCATCGAGGCGACGCAGGAAATCGGTCAGCCGCGCGGCCTTCTCCTTCTTGCTTCGGGTCGCCGCCAACTGCTCGCACAATTCCGCCACTGTAGAAAATGAGGTCGCCAATGTTCTACCTGACTGATTCGCACAGAATCGGCAGCTCCTCGCGCCCGCACCCGGTTCCAACGCCGCGGTGGCTTCCTCCGGTGCCGCGGCTGCTTTATTTTTCCGGCCGTACCGAAATCTTCGCCAAGAGCCAGCCGTCGGGATCGACACGGACGCTGTCGGGCCTCTGGGACAGGGGAATCGTGGCTGCCGAAACCCTCCGGTCGATCAGCAGAGAGCGCCGTTGAGTATCGTGGCCGAGCATCGTCTCGATCTCCACGGGTAACCGAAAAACCTGCTCATGCTGCTTTTGTCGCACTTCGATTCGCAACTGTCGCCGGCGGGGCAGCCATCGCCACACGACGTCGAGAACGGGGTATCCCGGACGCCGCAGCCATTGATCGAAGAACCAGCCAAGACGGCGGTGGCTGGCCTCCTCCATCACCCTTTGGAAGTCGGCGGTCGTGGCGTTGCTGTCTCTGAAGCGGGCGTAGTAGGTCCGAATACCCGCGAAAAAGTCCTCATCGCCGATGAGGCCGCGTAGCATATGCAGCACCCAGGCCCCTTTGTTGTAGTTGTTAGGGTTGAGAAGCCGCATCAGATCGGTGATGGTCGTGTCGATGACGGGACGGCCGGTTCGGGTGTGGTACTCGAAGATGCGCCGCTTCATTCCCTGCATTCGCCTCCGCAAGACCGCCTTGCCCTCGGCGTGCTCGAAGAAGAGCGAGCCAAAGTAGGTGGCAAAGCCTTCGCTGAGCCAGAGCTCCGGCCAGTCCTGCTCGGTGACGGCATCGCCGAACCACTGATGGGCGATCTCATGCGCAACGGTACCCTCCACACGACGGTTGCCGCGGATCGAACTCTCCGCCAAGAAGATGGCGCTGCTGTTCTCCATGCCACCGAAGCGGGTCTTCGACTGAACCAGAGCCAGTTTCTCGTAGGGGAACGGCCCGATAAGGCGAACAAAATAGTCGATGATCTCGGGCGCCCGAGCGAAATCCACAATGGCGGCGTCGCGCTCCTGCGGAAACACCCAGAACGAGAACGGCACGCCGCCCGCTTGCGCCGGGGAACGGATGCTGAACTCGGCCAAGCCGACCACCATGCAGTACGTCGGAATCGGCCGGGCCTCAGTCCATACGGTGGTGCGCGTACCATCGAGGTTGTTGGTCATCTCCAGCAGCCGGCCGTTGGCGATGGCCTCATATCTCGCCGGCGCAGTGATCCGGAACTGAACCGTCGCCTTGTCGGCCGGATCGTCCCTGCCGGGGAACCAGAAGTGGGCCCGATTGGGCCAGTTGTCGGCGAACACCGTGCGCCGTCCGTGTTTGTTTTCTGACAGAATGAGGCCATCCAGAGGGACGCCGTGGTAGACGACCGTCACCCTGGCGCTGTCTCGCCGTGCCCCAGCAGGCAAAGCCACGATCAACCTTTTCGGCGTCCGCCGGAAAGCAGCTCTTCGATCTCCAACGAGGACCGAGTCGACCACGAGCCCTTCGAAGTCGAGGCGGAGCGAATCGGGCGCGTCTGTGGGCAGGGCGATGGAGACAGTGGCCCGAGCGGTGACGCTGTCCAGCCGCGGCGGAAAGCGGAGGTCAAGAAGGTAGTGCCCTACATCGAGGCCCGAGCGAGCGTCCCCGCCGGCAAGAGCCCGGGCACTGAAAACCAAGGCGATGGAAAGCAGAATCGGATAACGAATGGTCCGCATTACGAATATCCTCACTCGAAAATCGGTCAAAGATTCCGCCGGCAGGGGAAAAAGCTGCCTGGTAGAGACGGACACAACCGCCGCCTGCGGCCGGCGTGATCGCTGTCGGCGGTGGGGAAACAACAAGTTATCCCATTAGCAGAGCTTCACGGCTCCATCAGGGCCTATGGTACGCAGGTTGCGGAACGGTACAAGTGCTGACATGATGGCGGCGTCCCGTGGCCGGATGCGGGAGCCATCACCCCTCCGCACCCACCTTCTGGCCGCGCAGCTCGTGCCGTCTGTCCCAAGCCACTGCGTCTACTGATCAACGACCGCAACCAAGGAAGGTGGTCCGATGAAACGAGGAGTCCTTGTCATCCTGCCATGGCTGGCCTTGGGAGTACTCCCCGGAGGTTCGCCCTATGCCCAGCCTGTACTCGGTCTGAGCGCCCGGCAGCTCAGCGCTCGGTTCTATGTCGACGTTCTCTACTTTCGAGCCGGCAACGGCGAGAAGACGCTCACCGAGGTGTATGTCGAAATCCCATATGCCACCCTCGATTTCGCGAAAACGCCGGACAGAGTCACAGACGGTGTGCCACTCCCTGCCTTCCAGGCGAGCACGCAGGTAGCCGTCGTCTTTGAAGACCCAGGCGGTAGCGATATCGCTCGCAAAGCCATCGTCGACACCGTCACAGCAAGCCGTCCGGAGGAAACCCTGTCGAGCGAGCTGGCCCGACAATATTATTTCAGCTTCCAGGTCGATCCTGGGCCTTATCGCCTGCGCGTGCAGGTCACCGACCAGCTGACGGGCGGCGTCATCTCGGCGACGCGCACCCTGACCGTGCCTTCCTTCCAGGAGCCCCGCCTCCAATTGAGCACCGTCCAGCTGGCACGTTGGATCCGCATCGCCGACGGGGAGACGATTTTCGAAAAGAACGGCCGTATTGTGTTTCCCAACACCGAGCATACCTACGCTACTGACCTGCCGCGGCTGTTCGCCTACTTCGAAGCCTATGGTCTCGACTCCGCCTCAGCCCCCGACTCGTTCGAGGTACGCTACACCCTGCAGCACGGCCGCAGAGTGATCCGCTCGATTCGCCGCCTCTATCCAAAACCTGGAACCAGCGCGGCCCTGAGCGTGCAGTTGCCGATCTCTGACCTCGATCTCGGCGACTACCTCTTGACCGTGACTGTGGCGGATCCAGCCAGGCGGCAGCAGGCAACGGCGTCGACTCAGTTTTTCGTCACCCGCTCCTGGAACCAGCTCAGCGATCACGATTTCGAGCAGCTTCTGGAACAGCTCAGCTACATCGCCACCTCGCAGGAGCTTGTCGCGCTGCGAACGACACCACGCGAGTTTCGCGGTGCCGCCATCGCTGAATTCTGGCGTCGCCGCGACCCGACGCCCGACACCCCCGAGAACGAAGCTCTGCGTGAGTTCTACCGCCGTATTCGCTACGCCAACCAGAAATTTCACAGCGAAACAGGCGAGGGCTGGCAAACGGATCAGGGCCGCGTCTACATCGTCCTCGGGCCCCCGGACCAGGTCAGGCAGGAGAAGTTCGAGAGCGGCCGGCCCACCTCCGAGGTATGGGAGTACCGCGCCCTGAAGCAGGTGTTTGTCTTCATCGACGAAGAGGGTTTCGGCCAATACCGCCTGACGCAACCGTTCGATGCCACCCAATTCTCGCTCTGGTTGCCGAACTGAGGCCCCTACAGGCCCCAGTCGTACCTCTCTTTGAAGCGAAGGATACTGCGATAGAGGGCCTCCGCAACTTTCTTCTGAAAGGATGAGGAGGCCATCATTTTCTCCTCGCGGCGGTTCGAGATGAAAGCGGTTTCGACGAGGATGTTCGGCATGGAAGCCCCGACAAGGACGTAGTACCCAGCCTGCTTGACACCGCGATCGCGCAGGCCCAATTTCCGCGCCAGCTCCTCCTGCACGATCGCCGCCAGCCCCTGGCTTTCGTGGTTGAAGGAATTCTGTGCCATGGCAAGCAGGATGAACTTCTCGTTGGTCAGTCCCTCGTAGGCCGCCCGGCTTCCCTCGTAATGAATCGCGGCGTTCTCCCGTGCCGCCACTTCCAGCGCCTCTTCTGTCTTTGCCGGTCCGAGAAAGTAGGTGGTCACACCCGAGACCCGCGGACTGCGGTTGGAGTTGGCATGCAGGCTGATAAAGAGCTTGCCCTGCTCCCGGTTGGCGATGGCGGTACGCTCTTGCAGCGGCACGAAAACGTCCGAGTCTCGCGTCATCACCACACGAATATCGCCGCGCTTTTCGAGGAAGCTCCGGAGTCTCAAAGCGATCTTGAGCACCACATCCTTTTCGCGAACCCCCCTCTGGCCGATCGCGCCCGGATCGCGGCCGCCGTGGCCGGGGTCGATCACCACGGTGTCGATGCGCCAGCGCCGGCGCTCGTTCTCCAGCGCTTTTTCGATGCGCTTGGAATCGACTTTTTCGGACGGCAGGGAGACCCAGATCTCGTTCGTGGAGGGATTGAAGAGAACCTTGCGGTCGATGATGCTCTTGCGCAACCGAAAAGAAAGATGCGCAATGGTCTCGCCCTGCAGAGGACGAAACTCGCGCACAATACCCTTGTTGACTTTCCGCTTGCGCAGTTTTGGATCGAGGCGACCGCCCAACACATCCACATGGAGCCAGTTCTTGGTGACTCGGGTGCTCAACTCCGCGGGCGCGAATCGGCGCGACGTGGCGATGCGGATGAGCGTGCCATTGGCCTTGGTCTCTACCACGAAGCTGAGGATATTGGGTGTGTGATCGTCTTCGGCTTTCTCGGGAGAGCCGGTTTCAGCGGGGGCGCGCACACGATCCAGAATCTGCGCCATCTCGCTGGGCAGCACCGAGCGCAGCACGTCGGCAAAGTAGGGCAGTGGCACAAGTAGGTCAGCACCGGCGTGACGAGTCTCCACCGGCAACTGAACGACGCGCTCGCCGATGATGACAAAAGGATTGCCGGCCGAGACCTTGACCTCGTGCTCGCCGATGTAGAGAATGATCTTGCGAGCCTTCTCGCTGTAGTAGGTGCGCACGTTGAGCGCGTCGGCAAACTCCTGTAAGGAGACGAACTTGATGCCATCGAGATTGTAGATCTGCAAGGACCGCAGGGCATCGCCCAAGGCGGGCTGAGTTTGGTCTGGGGGCTGTGCGATCAGCGGGGTGGTGAGAGTGGTGAGAAAGGAGAGGACGAAACCGTACGCAACGAGGCGGCGCAGCCGGGAACGCGCCGGCCGGGAACGTGCTGCTGTCTCCATGGCCTGCACGCCTGTCCGGTCAACCCTCCTTTTCCTGGCTCAAATGTTCGCTGGCATCTTTGAGGATGCGCTTTTCCTCGTCCGTCAGGTTGTCGTAGCCGACCTCGTTGATCTTGTCGAGAATCTCGTCGACGCGCTCGCGCAGGCGCTGGATTTTCTGCCGGCGCCGGGTTTCGCGCATCAACTTGCGGGTTTCAACCTGACGGTGGAGCCAGCGGCTGAGATAGTCCATGCGCCAATCGAGTTTCATGTAGACGAAGCCGATGAGAATGCCTCCCAGGTGAGCGAGGTTGGCGACTCCAGGTGGCCAGCCGCGGACGCTGTTGAAAAATGCCAGTGCCCCAAAAATCATCACCAGGTACTTGGCCTTGATCTGCACCGGAAGCACCAGGAAGAGCAGCAGGGTGATGACGCGGTTGGGGAACATCACGGCAAAAGCTGTCATCACCCCGTAGATCGCTCCGGAGGCCCCGATCATCGGGATGGTGGAAGAAGCGTTGAAAACGAAATAGAAAAGGGAAGCGCCGGCGCCGGTGATAAAATAGAGCTTCAGAAATTCCTTCGTTCCCAGATGGCGTTCCACCTCGGTCCCAAACATCCACAGGATGAACATATTGATGAGGATATGCCAGACTCCGCCATGCAGGAACATGTAGGTGACAGGCTGCCAGATGTAGAACCGGGTATAGAGGAAGGCAGGGACAAAGCCAAAGAGCGGCTCAAGCCCGCGTGCGAATTGTTGCAGGATGAAGACGGCGATGGTGGAGACGAGCAGATATTTGATGCCGGTCGTGATGCCGCCGCCGAAGCCAAATTGCGGATACTGCCTTTCGTAGTACTGCATAATCTGCTCTGCCAAATGGTGCGTGCCAGCGACCTGCCCACCCTGAATGCGAGGACCAACCGCCCACAAGTCGCATGAGGATGCAGTTACCAGATTCCAAAGCGCAAACCAGCCCGAGCGCCAAAGCCGGAGAGATTCACTTCACGCCGCACCGGCAGGCCTGCCTCATTCTTACCGTTGCCTCGACTGACCCTGGAGCTCTGATACAAGACTTCACCGATCAGCGCCGAGCCGCGACTGAGCTTGAAGTAAACGCCGCCGCCGACAAGCCAGGCAAGGCCCTTGTAGAAACGCGACTCCGAAACGTTCGCGACGTAGTTTTTCTCCGAGTTGAACAGAAACTCACCACCCACGCCGCCCATGGCGTAGTAGCCGAACACCCGGTTGGAGGGGAGCCCCACGTGGATGGTAGCAAGGATGGGAACGATGGTGGTTGTGTATTCCAGCTCGCGAAGGACCTCCCGCTCGGTGACGCCGCTGGAGAAGTCCTGCTCGAGCACGACGGTTTCCCGTGTAAACCGCTTGCGGAAGACGTCCACTTCAATCCCAAAGTCTATCTGCTCGTCGACCGCGCGTCCCCAGGTGATCCCCACCATCGGTCCTGCCTGGGCATCCTTTGGATTGAAGTAGCCGCCCTTCAGGGAGGTAATCCCAAACCCCTGCGCATGCACCGTCGCAGCAGTCAGCAGCCAAGACAGGCTCGTCAGGAGCGCATAAAACGAACGCCGCATGATGCTCTCCGGCTAAATTGATGTACGCGGTGCAAAGTAATTGACTTTATGAATTCCACTACTAAAAGTCAAGGGAAAAATCCCCGGGCCGCCTCCCCCTTCCCGAGCGATTTCACAGGCCAACATCTTGTCTGCCGCCGATCTCTCAGCGCCACACACTGGCCTCCAGAGCCGCCGACATTCGCCTTGCTTTTTAGAGGCAGCATGTTAAATTGGTACAATTGCGGCGCCGTATTCTACTCACATGAAACAAAAAATGCACACCATTTATTTTGTCTCCGACGCCCATTTCGGCGTCGACATCAAGGCGGAGGAACAGAGACGCCGCCGCTTCTACGACTTCCTCGAACATGTTCGGGCAACCGGGCAGGCGCTCTACATCGTTGGAGACCTGTTCGACTTCTGGTTTGAGTACCGTACCGTCATCCCCAAGCATGCCTACCCGATCCTGCGGCGCCTTTCTGACCTGGTCGCATCGGAGGTCGAGCTGCACTACTTTGCCGGGAACCATGACCTCTGGCTCGGCGATTTTATCCGCGATCAGGTAGGGGCACAGGTGCATAGAGACGCCCTGGCCGTCGAACTACAAGGGCTGAAGCTCTATGTGGTCCATGGCGATGGTCTGGCTAAGAGCGATCGTGGCTATCGCCTCATAAAGCGCGTGTTCCGAAACCGCCTGAACATTTTCCTGTTCGGCTGGCTCCATCCCGACGTCGGCATCCCGCTGGCGCGTGCCCTGTCGGTGAAAAGTCGGCAAAAAGGCGAAAACCGGCGGGAGCTGGAGTACATCGATTTTGCCAGGACAAAATTCGACGAGGGGTATGACGCCGTGATCATGGGGCACACCCACCTGCCGCGGCTCGAGGAGATCGGCGGACATTTTTACGTCAACCTCGGGGACTGGATGGAACACTTCACCTACGGTGTTCTGGAAGAGGGGGCCTTGCGACTCCAGAACTGGCCCGACTCGCCGGCCCGCCAGGATGAGGCAGCCTCGGCCGAGGACCTCAGCCTGGCCGACGGCGCGGCTGAAGGGAACCGATCGTGGCGGGACAGGTAAAATTCGCAGGTGGCTGAGGCCATCAGCGAGTCCCACGGGTCAGGCGGGCGCACACGTCGCCGCGGGCTCGCCTCGAGAAGCAGGAAGCCAACTCGATCAGCACCCGGGGCAGTCGAAGCACATGAAGCGAAAACGCCGCATCATCACGAACTCGAAGGGAACCTTGAACCTGAACATGTCCCTCTCCACAAAACTTTCTCGGCGCTCGAAGCTATGGCTCGGCGGCAGTCTGGTGTTTCTTCTTTTGCTTGCCGCCTCAGTCTACATCTACTACCTGAGTCTCGGTCTTCCCTCCCTGGCTACCCTGGAGCAGTACCGCCCCAAACTTGTCACCAAAGTCTACTCGGCCGACGGCAAGCTGATCAAGGAGTTTTTCGAGGAGAAACGCACCTTCGCTTCCCTCGATCAGATGCCGGATTATCTTTGGAAAGCGGCGCTCGCCCGCGAGGATCGGGCTTTCTTCCACCACTGGGGCATGAACCTGAAGCGGCTGGCCAAAGCCGCCTTTGTCGACCTCATTACCCTCAGCAAGAAGCAGGGGGCGAGCACCCTGACCCAGCAACTCGCCCGGCAGCTCTACCTGAGGTCCACAGCAAAGACCTGGACCCGCAAAATTCGCGAGAGCATCACGGCCCTGCAGATCGAGCGCACTTATACGAAGCCCGAGATACTGGAAATGTATCTCAACCACATGTATTTCGGCCACGGGGCCTATGGTGTGGCAGCCGCCTCTCAGCTCTACTTCAACAAGCACGTGCGCGATTTGAGCCTCGAAGAAGCTGCCATGCTCATCGGCATCCTGCAGCTGCCCGAGAGATATTCGCCCTATGTCAACCCGGAAGTGGCGTTGAAAAAGCGCAACGTCGTGCTCAAGAACATGCTCGATGTCGGCTACATCGACCAGGCCACGTACGAAGATGCCGTCAACAAGCCGCTCAGCGTTGTGCCGCGCAAACGACAAGACAGCCTCGGAATCGCCCCCTATTTCACCGAGTGGGTGCGGATTCAATTGCAAAAGAAATACGGCATGGACCTCTATCGCGATGGCCTGTCGGTCTATACCACCCTGGATACGCGCGTGCAGACCGTGGCCGAGGAGATCACCCAGAGCTGGCTCAACAAACTGCAGAAAGAGATCAACCGCGACCTCCTGAAGTCGGGGAAGGCGAAGCAGTTCTTCGACGAAGAGGTGCTGCAAGGACGTTCGCTACGCCAGGCCTTGCGCGACACGGCCTTCGTCGACTCCGTGCTGACAGCGCGGGCGGCCGTGCAGGTGGCCCTGGTCGCCCTCGATCCGCGTACCGGCCACATCCTGGCCATGATCGGCGGACGGAATTTCGTCGAGTCCAAATTCAACCGCGCCACCCAGGCCAGGCGTCAGCCTGGTTCGGCCTTCAAGCCGTTCGTCTACACGGCTGCCATCGACAACGGCTACCCGCCTACGACACGCGTTCTGAACCAGCCGGTGGTGGTCTACGAACCCGATGGCAAGATCTGGAATCCCTCCAACTACGATGGCAGCGTCGGTGGCTTGACGACCTTCCGTGAAGGGTTGGCCCGCTCGATCAACCTGGTGACCATTCGGGTCGTGCAGGATATCTTGCCCAATGCCGCCGTGGTTGTCGACTACGCCCGGCGTATGGGTCTGACCACGCCCTTGCCGGCCGTGGACGCTATCGCCCTGGGCGCTGGCGAAGTCATTCCCCTCGAGCTGACGGCCGCTTACGGCGCTTTTGCCAACCAGGGCGTTCTGGTTCAGCCGATCGGCGTGCTTCGGATTGAGGATCGAAACGGGCGGGTGATCGAAGAAACAGTGCCGCGCAGTCGTGAAGTGCTTCGCAAGGAGACCGCCTACATTATGACCGACATGCTCAAGTCGGTGATCACCGAGGGCACCGGCGGCCGAACGCGATGGATGTATCACTTCTACAGACCGGCGGCAGGGAAGACGGGCACGACCAACGATTATACCGATGCCTGGTTCGTCGGTTTCACGCCGCAGATCGCCGCCGGAGTTTGGGTGGGATTCGACGATCCGCAATTTTCCCTGGGCAAAGGGCGTACCGGCGCCAAGACCGCCTTGCCCATTTGGGCGCCGTTCATGAAAGCGGCCCACGATACTCTTCAGTTACCTGTGGTCGACTTCCCGATGCCGGAGGGAGTAGTGCGGGTGGCGGTGTGTGACAGCACCGGATATCTGCCGAATCCGGAGTGCCCGAAGGTGGTGGAGGAAGTGTTCGAGAAGAAGTTGGCCCCGCAAGAGTACTGCCCGATTCACACCTCTGTCAGCCCGGCCAATCGTTCCGAGCGGTTGCGCGACCGCCGCCGGGCGCGCGTCATCCACTGATCTGCCAGGGGTGCTCGCCAGACGAATCTCTGAATCCCAGGATCAGATCGGGCTTCCGAGCCTCGCGCTCATCGATCACGAAAGCCTTCCTCAGCTCCCGCGCCGCTCGATGCACCCTGGCGGCATCGTTGCCGAACACCTCGGCCAGCGGTGCCCCCGTCGCAACGGCCTCGCCGACCTTGCGGTGCAGAATGATGCCGGCCGTATAATCGACAGGATCTTCCATGCGTTGCCGGCCAGCCCCAGCCTGCATGGCCAGCCGGCCCACCCAGCGGGCGTCGATTTCGACGATCCACCCTGAGGCATCGGCCTCCACGACCTCCTGGTGCGCTGCCGCGGGATAGCGCTCGGGATGCTCGACAACGCCGACATCCCCTCCCTGGCGGCTCACCAGCTCGACGAAGCGCTCGAAAGCCTTGCCGCTGTTCAGCGTTGTTTCCAGCTTCGCCAGGGCTTCAGCTCGTGTGCCGGCGATCTTGCCAAGCACCAACATCTCGGCACCGAGCGCCAGGGTCAACCGCCGGATATCGCTTGGACCTTCCCCTCGCAGTGTGTGGATGGCCTCGCGGGCTTCCACCCAGTTGCCGACGGCGAAGCCCAACGGCTGATCCATCTGAGTCAGCAACGCAACGGTTGGTAGCCCGAAGGCGGTGGCTGTCTCCACCAGGGCATGGGCCAGCTCGTGCGCCTCCTGGCTCTTCTGGAAAATGGCCCCTCGTCCCACCTTGACGTCCAGAACAAGCGCATCGATGCCCTCGGCAAGCTTCTTGCTGAGAATGCTCCCACAGATCAAAGGGATGGACATCACGGTGGCTGTGGCGTCACGCAAGGCGTAGAGCTTGCGATCGGCCGGGCAGATGTGATCCGTCTGGCCGATCATGGCGACGCCGATGTCGGCAACCTGGCGCTTGAACGCTGACACAGACAGGCGGGTGTTGAAGCCGGGGATCGACTCGAGCTTGTCGAGAGTGCCACCGGTGTGGGCCAGACTGCGGCCCGAAATCATCGGCACAGGCACGCCCGCAGCCGCGACCAGTGGTGCCAGAACCAGCGAGATCTTGTCGCCAACGCCTCCGGTGCTGTGCTTGTCGACTTTCACCCCGGGGATTTCACGCAGGTCCAGAACGTCGCCGGAATCGCGCATGAGGCGCGTCAGCTCCAACCGTTCGGGGCGTTCCATGCCCCTGAAGTAGATCGCCATCAACAAGGCGGCAATCTGGTAGTCGGGGATGTTGCCGTCCACGTATCCTCGAATCAAAAAGTCGAGTTCCTCGGCAGAAAGAGCACCGCCGTCTCTCTTTTTCTCGATCAGCTCTACGACGTTCATTTGTTCCCATTCCGTTGCGGGTTCTGGGCAGCGATGATGGCAACACTGGCGGATGCGCCGATCCGGTTCGCCCCGGCTTCGATCATCTTCACGGCCGCCTCGTACTCACGGATGCCGCCGGCCGCCTTGACGCCCACTTCCGGACCAACCACCCGGCGGAGCAACGCCACATCGCCGATCGTCGCGCCCTTGGGGCCGAAACCAGTCGAAGTCTTGACAAAATGCGCCTTCGCTTCCTTCGCCAACAGCGCTGCCTTGATTTTCTCCTCGTCGCTGAGGTAGCAGGTCTCCAGGATGACCTTGACCGTCCGCCCCGGCCCGGCCGCGGCGACGACGGCACGGATGTCGGCGGCGACGTTGTCGTACTCAGCCGACTTGAGCCAGCCGATGTTCATGACCATGTCGATCTCCTCGGCACCATTCTCGACCGCCTCGCGTGTTTCATAGGCTTTGGCAGCGCTGGTGGTGGCGCCGAGCGGGAAGCCGATCACCGTGCAAACAGCCACGTCACTTCCGGCGAGGAGACGGGCGCAGTAGGCCACCCAGCACGGATTCACGCATACCGAGGCGAAGCCGAACTGCCTGGCTTCGTCGCACAAGCGGGTGATTTTCCCGCGATCCGCATCGGGCTTCAGCAGCGTATGGTCGATCATCCTGGCCAGCTCGCGCGGCATTGGCCCAATACCGGGATCTGCAGCAATGCGGCTGGCACCGTTGCGAGCGATCTCTTCCAGAACGGCGCTCTTGCATTCCGGGCAGACCCAGCACCAGTTGCACGATGGCGTCCGCAGCGCGGCTGCACCGGATGGGCCGGCGGGCACCATCTCGTCTACCACCTTGTCGATGAGCCGATCGATCTCCATGCTCTATTTCCCCTCTGTTTCAGGGACGTCGATTCCGTCCACGACGCCGACGACCACCGCCTGCACCGGGATCTCCTCGTCCTCAAGCACGATGCGGGCACCGCCGCCCTCCTTATTGACCAGCACCAGGTCCCCCTCACCCGCATCCACGTGGTCGAGGGCGATTAGGGGCGTGGCCCGTGGCTGATGCGTGTCCAGATCAACAGGCTGCACAAGCAGAAGCTTGTATCCCTTGAGATGTGGATTCTTGATCGTAGAAACGATCTCCCCCACTACACGAGAGAGAATCATGTCGGCGTCACCATCGTCTGCGTCACGTGGCCTGTACCTGCTTCACCACGTCCGCGGCCAGGGTTTCGGCTTGCTCGCGCGTCGGCGCCTCGGCCAACACGCGAAGAATCGGTTCGGTGTTCGATGGACGGACATGCACCCAGGAACGTTCCCACAGGACTTTCACACCGTCTGTGAGGTCCAGGCGCTGCGAAGCGTAGCGCTGCCTCAGCACCTCGACAGCCCGCTGCGGGTCGATGCCCGACAACTCGATGCGGCGCTTGCTCATCACGTACTGCGGTAGGCTCTCGAAAAGCTCACCGATCGTGCGCTCCGACTCAGCCAGGTGCTCCAGGGTCAGGGCGATGCCCACCGGAGCATCGCGGCCGAGATGAACGTCCGGCAGAATCACCCCGCCGTTGCCCTCGCCGCCGATCACGGCGCCCACTTCACGCATGCGCTTGGCCACATGGATCTCCCCCACCTTCGTGCGCACGACCTCGACACCAAACTGTGCTCCGATGTCGTCGATGGCGCGCGTCGTCGATACGTTGACCACCACAGGCCCGGCCTTTTTCTGAAGCAAGAACTGCACAGCCAGGGCCAGAGTATACTCCTCCCCCAGCGGCTGCCCCTTTTCGGAAACGATGGCCAGGCGGTCCGAGTCAGGGTCAACGGCGAAGCCCACGTCAGCCGCCGTCTCCTGTACCGTAGCGCAGAGCTCACCCAGGTTTTCGGGCAGCGGCTCGGGGTTGCGCGGGAACCGCCCGCTGGGCTCACAGTGAATGCCGATCACCCCGCAGCCAAGCCTCTCCAGAAGCGCGGGCAGCAGAACCCCTCCAGCCCCACAAACGCAATCCAGGGCCACCTTGAACCGGCGGCGGCGAATGCGCTCGACGTCGATGTAGGGCAATTCCAGAATCGCCCGGATGTGGTCATCGACTGCGTCCCTGTAGGGCTGCACATCTCCGAGTTGATCGAACTTCGCGTAGGCACCCTCCTGTTGCTTGCTAAGGTCGAGCACGCGCCCCCCCTGCTCTGCATCCAGGAAGAGGCCGTCCGCCGCCAGCATCTTCAACCCGTTCCACATGATCGGGTTGTGGCTGGCCGTGATGATGATGCCACCCCGGGCATGCAGGCGTTCCGTGGCCAACTGAGTCGTTGGAGTAGGAACGATGCCAAGATCCAGCACGTCGCAGCCGACGGCCGTGAGTCCAGCCAGAACCGCATGGCGGAGCATGGGGCCCGTGATCCGGGAATCGCGGCCCAGCACCACGGTGCCACCACCGACGTAGCTGCCGAACGCCTGCGCAAAGTTCATTGCCACCTGCGGCGTCAAGCCTTCGCCGACAACGCCGCGCACCCCGGAGACGCTGACCATCAACGTCTTCATGCTTCAGACTCCTTTCGATGAGCTGTGCGGCGTTAAGATACGCAACCAGGCACGAAAATGCAAAAGCTAATTTTGTGTAGCTGGTGCAGGCGATTCCCAGGAAGGGTCGTGTCCTGTGCTGCACCTCAGCGCCTGTCTCCCTCGTTTCCGGGAATCCTGGATGGATATTCGGTCTTGCGGGCCGGCTTGGGCCGTTACGGTTGAGGGCCGAGGAGGGTTAGCTTCAGGAGAGGTGAGCAGGAAAGGAAAGATGCGTCCCGGGGGAGGGAACCCACACACCGGCGTTCCGCACAACCCGTTGAGAACAACCTGACCTTTTACGCTTCGGCCCCCGGGACGCCAAACTTGTGGACCATCGTCTGTATTGCCTGCACGCTGCGGCTGACTCGTCCCCCACCGTCCTAGCGAGGGACACTTTCGGGTTCGCCTCAGTGAGCAGCGGCTATGGCTGTGCGATCTGCTGAGGTGGGGGATTGCGCAGCAAACGCTGGATCCGCTGCTCCAGCCTCTCCAGATCGGTCTCGGCAAAGCCTTCGGTGATATAGCGTACGATGCCGGCGCGATCGATGAGGTAGGAAGTCGGCATCTTGCGCACTTCGTAGGCACGCACGACCTTCTTGCGGCTGTCCCAGAGAGGGGTTACCTCCACCCCTTCCTGCTTGAGGAATTTCGCCGCGTTGGTCGGCTGGCGGTCGATGTTGACCGCCAGCAACACCAGCCCGGCGTCGGTGTACTTTCGCGATAGGCGAGCGATCTTTGGCAGGGAATTCCTGGCCGGCCGCGACCAGGTAGCCCAGAAGTCCAGCAGCACGACCTTGCCGCGAAACTGCTGCAGACTGACATCCTCACCTTTGAAATTCTTGAGTCGAAAATCTGCAGCCAGGCCTCCGACTCCTGTTTGTGGCGCCTGCAGGAGCGCCAGCCACATGGCTGCCATCAGCCCCAACTTCGCTATCATTGCTCAGCTCCTCTGTGCGTTGCTTCCGGCGACGGCAAGAAAAGAGCCGAGGGGCGAGAGCCATCCACCCCACCCCTTCTGGCCCCAAGAGGACCACTCCCTTCCCTTCGCTCCTCGGCTCTGTGTTAAAACCCGGCTAGCGGCGCAGGCGGCCCAGAACGACTCCAAGGGTGAAGCCCTGCCGGTTGACATTGCTGCCGTTCTTGAACACGCTGTACTGGCGGAACTCCGCTTTCAGCGCCAGCCTCGATGTCAGCGACCATTGCACTCCCAGACCGTAGTTGGCAGCCGGATGCGTGATCGACTCCGCCGTCTCGATCTGTTTCGGAACCCGATTGACGATTCCGAACCCCGCCGCCAGGTACGGCTGCAGCCGCCCCGAGTGGATCGGATGGTACACGATGTCGCCATAGAGCAGAAACAGACTGGCGTCGGGGGCGACGATATGGCCGAGCGTGGCCTGCCATGAAAACTGCGCCGACCGCTCGCGCGCCAGCCTGACAAGATAGGCCGCGTTGCCCTCGAAGGTACCCACGTCCAGAACGAAGCCACTGTATCGCAGCGCATGCCAGCCCCTGTCCGCGGGCGCCCGCATTGCGCTAGCCGAAGGCGGCCGGCCGGAGACGGCCGTGGAGGCAGACATCGTCGCCTGCCGGGCGGGCGCCTGCCGGGCAGGCGGGTCGCCATCCGTCACCTTCCTTTCCAGCCTGCTCGACCCACCCTTGCCGTGCTGCTCCTTGCTGCCGAGAGGGAACCAGCCGTAGCGCCCTGGCGCCAGCTTCACCTCCACCCAGGCGCCATCGCGGGCGACCACCAAGATGGTATCGCCAACCTGCACCTTTGCGACGATGCCGCTGGACAAGTCCGGCTGCTGATAGATCGTCAGCGGCGCTTTCAAAACCGCCTCCTGCGACAGCAGCGTGGTCGCTGTCAGCGCCAGAAATGCCACAGCGACGGTCGCTGCAAACCAGCCTTTCCGTTCAATCTCGTGGACCATCTCCACCTCCTCATCAACCACCCCTTCTTCATGCCTCCTGCTGCAGTGCCGACGCCACGGCGTCTGCAACAACCGTGCTAACTGCCGCGCCCGGTACTTCGCGGCCCGGTGACAGCGAGGAGATTCCCAATCCGACAGGGCTGCAGAGGAATTCACTGGCCGATCCGAGCGGGTGCGGTTGTTTTCACGGTACTACATCTGGTATCTGGTTACAAGAGGTCACACTACCTGCGGATCCGGTCGGAGCAAAAACTACACGGGGCGTACGGCATGGCTGCCATTGGCGGATAGGCGCTCGCAGGGGCTCGCCGCCTGACGGAGGGGCTGTGGCGGGCGCTCGCCCCCCGGAGCGCTGTCGTGCTCGACCGCGTCCTCCCTGGCATATCTTACAAATTTGGTAGTTTCAGTGGCAGGGAATGTAATTCAGTGGCGAGAGACTCAGAAAGATCCGCTGGCGAGGAATGGCCGACCAGGATGCCGGCTCTGGCAGGGGCGATTGGGGGCTGCTTGACACGTCTTGACCCAAGGTGAAGATCGAGGAGGAAGGGACGGCGGGAATATCGATGCAAGTCGACCGTGGGTCAGGTGACCAAGCAACGGTAGCGACACCGCATCGTCAGCGCTCCCGCCGACCGGAAGCGATTCAATCCCAGCGCGACGGTCCACGCTTCTGGTCCTGGCCTTCCTGTTCCGCCGCCCGCAATGCGGGCGACCCAATTCATCGCGCAGAGGGTTGCGAATCCGTTCAACTGGATCTGCACTACCTTCCTCCTCGCTTCGGCCCTGAAGATAGCGTGGAGAAGGATGGAAATCAAGAAATATGACAAAAAGAAAACAAGTGCTCGGAACTTCTTGCGCAATTCCTCAGTAATTTGCGACACCTGCGGTCACTTGTCCAGGATCATACTGAGGCCGATCCGACCGCGATCGATATCGATGTTGACGACCTGAACATCGACGACATCACCCACGGAGACGACATCGAACGGATTGCGCACAAACTTCTTCGCCATCCGGCTGATATGCACCAGGCCGTCCTCTTTGACACCGATGTCGACAAAGGCGCCGAAGTCCACCACGTTGCGCACCGTCCCCTTCAGGATCATCCCGGGGCGCAGATCTTCCATTCGCAACACATCAGTGCGGAAGATCGGCTTGGGCATTTCATCGCGTGGATCCCGGTTCGGCTTTTCGATGCTGCTGATGATGTCCTCCAGAGTCGGCAGGCCGACACCACAGGTAGCGGCCAGGTCGGTCGACGACAGGCCGAGTTCCCGCATGCGCAGACGCAGCATGCCTTCGCCGGGCCTCATCTCTGCCAGACCGATTCCCAGAGTCTGTAGAAGCTTCTCGGCGGCGGCATAGGATTCGGGGTGCACGGCGGTGCGGTCCAGGAAGTTTTCCGCATCGGGAATGCGCAGAAATCCGGCCGCCTGGGTGAACGTCATCGTGCCCATCCCCCTGACTTCCAGAAGCTCAGCCCGTGAGCGAAAACGCCCGTGTTCATTGCGGTAGGCGACGATGTTTTCGGCCAGCCGGCTGCCGATCCCGGAAACGTAGCGCAGCAGCGCTTTGGACGCCGTATTCAGATCGACCCCAACCGCATTCACGCACGACTCCACGACGCGGTCGAGCGCCTCCCCGAGCCGTGCCTGGTTGACATCGTGCTGGTACAGCCCGACGCCGATGGATTTGGGGTCGATCTTGACCAGCTCCGACAGCGGATCGAGCAGGCGACGGGCGATGGAGATATTACCGCGCATAGCCGCGTCGAGATCGGGAAACTCCTGGCGGGCCAGCTCCGAGGCGGAGTAGACCGAGGCCCCCGCCTCGCTGACGATGGTGTAGACCACCTGCCGCGGGCCATCCAACTCACGCAGGGTTTCGGCGACCAGCGCCTCGGTCTCCCTCGACGCAGTGCCGTTGCCGATGGCCACGATCTCCACCCCGTGCTTTCGGATCAGGGCGGTCAGTTCGGCCTTTGCCTCCTTCCACTTCGACTGCGGTTCGTGCGGATAGATGGTCGTGCCTTCGAGGTAGCGCCCCGTCGCGTCGATGACGGCGACCTTGCAGCCCGTCCGGAAACCTGGATCGATCCCCATGATCGCTTTTTCGCGCACCGGCGGCGCCATGAGCAGTTGCCGCAGGTTTCTCGCAAACACCTGGATGGCGTGGTCTTCCGCAGCCTCGGTGAGACTGTTACGAAGTTCGCGTTCGATCGCCGGGGCGATCAGCCGCTGGTAGGCGTCCCGGATCGCCAGCCTCAGTTGCTCGGCAAAGATCGAGTCGGTGTTGGTGAAGTACCTGTGCTCGATGCCGGCGACAATCTCGTCGACCGGGGCATCGATCCACACCTTCAGGTACCCTTCACGCTCGCCTCGGTTGATGGCCAGGACGCGATGTGGCGGAACCTTCTCCAGTGGCTCCGCGTAGTCGGCATAGTTCTCGTATTCCGAAACGTTTTCCGGGTCGCGGGCCCGGCAGCTGAGCAGCCCCTTCCTGCGGGTCGCCTGCCGCACCAGTTGGCGAATGTCTGCATCATCGGAGATCACCTCCGCCACAATGTCGCGGGCACCGGAGAGGACATCCTCCACGGTGGCCAGCTCCTTCTCAGGATCCATGTAGGGGCGGGCCAGCTCCTCCAGGCTGCCCTCTTCGATCTGCTGCGCCAGCATGGCCTCGGCCAGCGGCTCCAGGCCACGCTCACGTGCCACGGTGGCCCGGGTGCGCCGTTTTGGCCGATAGGGCAGATACAGATCCTCGACCTCCTGCAGCCGTGTCGCGGAGACGATTCGCGCCTCCAGCTCCGGTGTCAGTTTACCCTGCTCGCGGATGGAGCCGAGCACCGTGTCTTTGCGATCCTCGAGGGCGCGCAAATAGCGGGCTCGATCTTCGATGGCCCGTATCTGGACCTCATCCAGGTTACCGGTGACCTCCTTCCGGTAGCGGGCGATGAAGGGCACGGTGTTTCCGTCGTCGAGCAGTGCCAGCGTGTCGGCGATCTGTCTGGGCCGCAGTCCAAGCTCGCCGGCGATGATCTCGTTAAGTGTCATCACAGTCGTGTCCAGTGGGTATCAGGGGTCAGATATTAGGTACCAGATATCAGGTACCAGGAATTTGGTCACACATCGCACCTGATTGGCTGCACTATCTGGGCTGGCCCGACGCTCCGCAATCCGAAATCCACAATTCGAAATCAACTTCCCGGGCGGCCGTTCCCCGGCAACACCTGCTCCACCTCCGCCAGCTCTTTTTCCAGCGATACCAGTCGGGGCCGCCGCATGGGCCGTGGCTCTCGGGCCAGGCCGCGGCGATGCAGGGCCCACAGCATCCTCAGGCGCAGGCGGTACCAGAAACGGATGAAATCGCCGAAGACGGCGTACAGACAGGGGATGATGAAGAGCGTCAGCAGCGTGGCCACCGACAGGCCCCAGACAATCACGTTGGCCAGCGGACCCCAGGTTTCGGAGTGACCGCCAAGTCCCATGGCCATTGGCAGCAGGCCGAAAACGGTGGTCACGGTCGTCAGCAGGATCGGCCGCATCCGCAGTTTCCCCGCCTCGAGAATGGAGCGCCAGCGCGACACGCCGCGCTGCCGGCGGTCGTTGATGAAGCTGATGAGCACGAGGGAGTCGTTCACGGCGACACCGGCCAGAGCCACGAGACCGAAGAGATTGTTGACGCTGAACGGGCTGCGGATCACGAGCAGTCCGATCAGCGCTCCCCAGAAGGCGAAGACGATGGCCATGAAGATGATGAACGGCTGTAGAAACGATTTGAACTGGCCGGCCAAGATGATATACATCAGCACCAGGCCGACAACAAAGAGCCGACCGATGTCCTTGAAAGCATTCTTGAATTCTTCGAATTGGCCGCCGACCTCAAGAGTGTAGTCCGGGTAGCGCTTCTGGATGCCGGCAAACCGGCGCAGCAATTCCTGGCTCACCTTCTGCGCCGACGTCTCCGACTTCTTGATGTCGGCCGCCACGGTGATGGTCCGCTCGCGCTCGTGATGTTTGATCGACCCGTAGCCTGGCTCTTCCACCAGGTAGGCCACGTCCTTGAACGGCACCAGCTCGCCGGTCAGCGGCGACAGCAGGCGCAGGTTGAGCATGGTATCGAGGTTTCTTCTGGCCTCGTCGTTGTACTTCACGACGATGTCGACCTCCTCATCACCGTCGCGATATTCGGCGGCCACTGCCCCGGTGAAGGCGTTGCGCACGGCGACGGCAACCTGGGCCATGGTAAGTCCATACAGCGCCGCCTTGTCCTCGTTTAGATGAATCTTCAACTCTCTCTTGCCGGGAACAAGATCGTCGTGCACATCCACAACCCCGGGGATGTCCCGCAGCTCCTGCTCCACGAGCCCGGCAACCTGCCGCAACTCCTTCAGATATGGACCCTTTACCCGCACCTCCACGGGAGGGCCGATCGGTGGACCGGTCTTGGTGCGAAACACCTGGAAGCTCGCGATGCCCGGAATCTGCTTGATCTTCTGCCGCAGGTCGTCCATAATCTCGTCGATGGAGCGCTTCCGCTCCCGCCGGTCGTACAGGTCTACAAACAACTGACCTACGGACGGCTTGAAGACCCACTCGCTCTCCCGTTGCTGGATGCCGGTGTTGCTGACCACATCCTTGACCTCATCCTTAGGCAGGGCCATGGCCGCCTGCTCGATCCGCCGAACCACGCTGTCGGTGATCTCCATTCGCGTGCCTTCGGGCATGTTCACAAAGACACGAAACTGCGGAAATTCCTCATCCGCGAACATGTCGACGCCAACGACGAAAATCAGCGGGATGCTACCAAGCATGACGCCTGTGGCGATCGCCAGCACCCAGTGGCGGCGGCGCAGGAGCCTGGCCAGCTGGCGCACGTACCATCGGCGGGCACGGCGAAAGTGCAGCAACCCGGCATGGGCCCCGGCCTTCACAGGCCGGCTCCATTCGGCGATATGGGCCGGCAGAATCACCAGTGCCTCCAGGAGCGAGGCGCCCAGGGCCAGACTGACCACGATGGGCACGATTTCCATGAAGTCGCCGATGATGCCGGGCAGGAGCATCAGGGGCAGAAATGCCGCCACAGTGGTCGCTGACGAGGAGATCACCGGCCACATCACCTCGCGTGTGCCTACGACCGCTGCCTGGCGCGGCGACAATCCGCGCTGCAGGTAGCGATAGGCATTTTCGATGATGACGATGGCATCGTCGACGATCATGCCCAGGACCAGGACCATGGCGAAGAGAGAGTTGCCGTTGATCGAGTTGCCCGTCAGGCTCATGAACAGGAAAGTAAACATGAACGTTACGGGAATGCCGATCGCCGCGAACAGGGCGTTGCGCCAGCCCAGAAACACGCCCAGCATGAGCACGACCAGGATCATGCCCATCCAGGCGTTGTTCTGCAGCTTGCCCAGGATGTCCTTGATCCACACCGACGAATCCTGAGTGATCGTGATTCGCGCTCCTTGGGGCAGGCGCTCGGCTTCGTACCGGGCGATGAGATCGCGGATCTGCTCAATCAGGCGGATGGAATTGCCCCTTTTTTTCTTGGCCACGATCAAAGTGGCGGACGGCTCGCCATTGAAGCGCGAGATCGTCTCTGCCTCCTCGAAGGTATCGACGACGGCGGCCACGTCGCGCAGCCGCACCAGGGCCCCAGCCGGTGTGCTGCGTACGATGACGTTCTCCAGCTCGTCGATTTTTTGAAGCTTGCCGATGGTGCGTACGGTGTACTCGAACCGGCCGATCTTGATATCGCCCGCGGTCAGGTCGAGATGCTTCTGTGCGATCGCCTGGATCACCTGGGCAAGGGCCAGATGGTAGGCTTCGAGCCGGTTCGGGTCGACCTGGACCCAGATCTCACGGTCGCGCACGCCGGCCACCTGCACACGGGAGATGTTCTTGAGATCGAGGATGTCGTCGCGCAGGTCTTCAGCGATCTTCTTCAGCTCTCGCTCGGGCATGTCGCCGCTGACCACGACGTTCACCATGGGTGCGAAGTCCTGGGTAGCGAAGTGAGTGACTCGTGGGTCCTCGGCAGCCTCGGGCAGGGAAACGCCGTCCACGTCGGCACGCACGTCCTGGAGGCGTTTGTCGAACTTGTCCTCCGGTATACTTTCGAACTTCAACCAGACGAAGCCGCCGTTTTCGCGCGAGATCGACGTCATCGACTCCAGGTCCTCGACGTTCGCCAAGGCCTTCTCGAGTGGGATGACGATGAGGTCCTCGACCTCCTCCGGCGACATGCCTGGAGCAGGCACAAAGACGAAAATCCAGGGGAACGACACGTCGGGAACCAGCTCCCGGGGCAAGGTCACCAGAGAATAGGTGCCCAGCACGATCACCCCGATCAGCAGGACGTTGACCAGGACCGGGTTTTTCACCGAAAACTTTGCCAGCGACATCGCTCTCTCCCTCGCCGAACCTAGACCTGCCGGCGATTACGACTCAGCGCTCGGGCAGACTGCTTCCCATCCTCGGCCCGAACGGCCCACCCCATTTTGCATTCTGCATCTTGCATCTT
>CAZGRP010000022.1:52298-66588 GCA_964527995.1 uncultured Cytophagia bacterium
CATCTTGCATCTTGCCCCCGCACTCTCCTCACTCATCATCCACCATCCTTCACAAGCACCGCTGTTCCATCAGCGAGATTCTCCTGACCGGCGATCACCACAGCCTCCCCAGCCTCGACTCCGTCCACAATCGCCACCTGGTCGCCGGTAACCGGCCCGAGGCGCGGGTGGCGCTCTTCGGCCACACCGCCTTTGACCACGAACAACAGGGTGCGGCCGGACCGTTCTAGAATCGCCGCACGCGGTACCAGCGGCACATCACGCAGCTCCTTGGTGAAAATACGAACCCGTGCCACCATGCCGGCGCGCAGCCGGTTCTCTGCCGAATTCTCGGCGCTGATCTCGACCGGAAAGCTGCGGCTGCGCGGGTCGGCCTCGGGGCCGACAGCCGTGACCTTGCCGGGGAAGCTCTGGCCCGGAAAGGCATCGACGCTGAGCACTGCCTTCTGGCCCACCTGAACCTTGACGACATCCTTCTCAGCCAGGCCGACTTCGACCTTGACGGAAGAGATGTCGACCACGCGCACGGCAGGGACGCCCGGGGCGATCGTCTGCCCCAGGTCGACCAGACGGCGCGCCACCCAGCCGTCGAACGGAGCGACCAGGTCGGCCTTGCGACGCCTGCGTTTGGCCATCTTCAGCGCCGCTTCGGCGGTGCGATAAGCGGCCTCGGCACTTTGCATCTGCAAGCGTGAATTTTCGAGAACGAACTGGGAGATGTCCTGCGACTGGTACAGTTTGAGATTGCGCTGGTAGTCACGCTCCGCCTTCCTGAAAGCAGCTTCCGAGCCGAGAAGCTGGGCCTCGGCCTGGGCGACAGCGAGGTCATATGGCTCGGGGTCGAGTCGGAGAATGACATCGCCCCGGCGCACCCAGTTTCCAACGTCCTTGAGGATCTGGACGACCTGGCCCTGAACCTCGGCTCCGATATCGGCCCGGTGCCGCGGTTGGATGGTGCCCGTTGCCTGCACCGCCTCGAAGGCCGTCCCGATGATGACGCTCGCCGTGGCCACAGGCACGGCCTCCTGGGCGCCGTCGGCAGCCTCAGCCTCCTCGGTCGAACTCCGACGCTCCCCACAGCCGAGGCTGGCCAGCGTCGCCGTCAGCAACAACGCCAGAAGCCATAAACTTTTCTCTATGTGCTGATTACGCATGATGCCTCCCCTGTGCTATGGACCGGGGAAATTAGGAACCAGGAAATAGAAACTGAGGAATTGGGACTCAGGTGCCAGGTGTCAGGCGTCAGAGCCGATCCGTTGGCCGTGGTCATCCGTTCGAGGCTCCTACCGCCCGCGAGGCCTGCCCCGGCAGTCGGCAGTTAGCAGTCGGCAAGCCCCGCTGGTCCATCATCCATCTGCCCTCCCCGAAATCCGAAATCGGAAATCGCAATCCCCAATTATCATCTACCTTCCCCCATCATTCCTCCAAAACTCCAACCACCCTCTCCAACTCCGCCCGCGCCAGGAAGTAATCGTAGCGCGCGCTGATGGCATTGGCACGCGCCGAGGTCGCCGCCAGCTGGGCGTCGATGACATCGATGTTGGCCGCCATGCCGGCCTCGAAAAGGTGGTTGACCACACGCAGATTCTCCTCTGCCTCCTGTACCGCTTTCTGGTGGACCTGCAGGCGACGCCAGGCGGAGCGAGCATTGAGGGCAGCGCTTTTCACGCGGAGTGTCAAGCCGCGCTCGTAGCGTTCCTTCATCTTCTGCGCACTGGTGAGGGTCTCCTTGGCGCGCTTAAGGTTGGCATACTCGGTAAAACTGTGGAAGATGGGCAGGCTCACGGAGATCGAGGCGCTCCAGGTGCTGAAGCCGTCCAGTGCCAGCGTGTTGTTCTGTTCCCAGGCTCGATTGTAGAAAAGATTGATCTTAGGCTGAAAACCGGACCATGCCAGCCTCACCCCGGCTCTCTGTGCCTGCACACCAGCCTCGGCGGTCCTCAAACCCGGATCGTGGCGCTGCGCCAGGCGCACCAGCTCGTCGACCGACTGCCGGATCGGCCGCGGCTCCTCCGAAAGGTCCGCAATCTGGAAGGTGGCTTCTTCCTTCAGTCCCATCACGTTCACAAGAGCCGCCCTGGCGATCTCGAGCCGGTTTTCGGCATCGATCAGGTTGGCCTCGTCGTTGGCGACCTGCACCTCCCAGCGGAGCACTTCGGTGCGGCTGCGCAAGCCCGACTCGAGCATCCGGCGGGCGCTTTCCAGGTGGCGCTTCGATGCCTCCAGACTCTGCCTTGCCAGCGCTGCGAACTCGCGCGCTCGCAGAGCGTTCAGGTAGGCCTTCCGGGTCTCGAGGATCACATCTTGCCGGGTCGCCTCCACGTTCCAGCGCTCGCTCGATTCCCGCGCTTCGGCCATGCCGATCGAGGCCCACTCGGCACCACCGTTGTAGATCGGCTGTACCACCTGCAGGCTGGTTCCCCACATCGTCCTGTAGGCGTCGCGGATGTCGTTGGGATCGACTCCGCGCACGGCGTCGGGATTTGTGGCCTGCAGGAACTGAATCAGACCGCGCCCGATCGCCGGAAAAACGCTGGCGCGTGCAAACGCCCCCTGATCGATGCGAACCAGAGACTGGCCCAGGTCGACCTTGGGCAGAAGATTCAGGTAGGCTTTGCGCACGTCCCACCGCGATGCCCTCTGATTGGCTCGGGCGGCCGCCAGCGATGGATTTCGCCGCAGGGCGATGCCGATGGCCTCATCGAGAGTCAGCACCTTGCCGTCGGTCTGCGCCGGCGCCGGCAGAGCACCCTGGAGCAGAATCACCTCGCCCATGAGGACGAGCACGAGCACAAGTTTGTTCGCGACAATGCGACGCATGACTCAAACCCCTCCTCGTTTCCACGACTTCGGAGTGCCCTGATCTGGCACGCTCCCCTACAGCGACCGACTATCGTTTACTTGCTCAGATGGCTTTTGTTTCGAGTGAAAGTAGGAAACGCCGGCTCAAGAATCAAGCGGCGCGTGAACACAGAGACAAGTAAAGGAACACCTCGGAAAGCGAGAAATGAGGGTGATGCCATGGGGTGCAACGGACGGAAGCTGCCGACAGAAACCCGACTGCTGATTTCCCACCACCAACCGGGTGGTGTCGCCGGGGTAGAGGGAACAGTCAATGGGCGTGCGATGGATGGCACGCGCGGCCTAATCCCCGGTTTCTGCTTACCATTTCCCGGTTCCTTCGGCGTATGACCTCCATGGCGCGGCTCTCACGGTTCACGCCGGCTCAGGAATCGACTACCGCGAACGTAGAATCGCCACGGCAGGTGGGTGGCGCGTGAGATGCCGATGCGCGAACTGAAGCCGATCTCCACCGGCCCTGCAGGAGGAAGAAGCGTAAACACCTCGGTCGCCCGGCGGCCGTGCAGGGCAGGGTCAAGCCCGAGGGCGACAAAAAGCTTGGCAGGACCATTGGCCAGGTCAACCACTCTGGCGACTCCCCGCCTCTGGCGCATCCTCTCGACCCCCGCTGTCGGTTCCAGGGCACGAATCAGGACCGCGCCGACGCCCTGCTTCTCGGTGGTGAAATTCAGGCAATGGTGCATACCATAGATCTTGTAAATGTAGATGTGGCCGTAGTTCTCTGCCAGCATCGCGCCTTTGTTCGGCCGGGTGACAAAGTGCGAGGCCGGGTCGTCCTTGTAGGCCTCGGTTTCGACGATGATGCCGGCGCAGTCTCCGTAGATCAGCGTCACACCCAGCAGTCCTTTGGCCACCTGCAAGGTATCGGCGGCAAAAAACTCCTGGTCCAGCCTGTTCGCTGCCTGTGTCATGCTTTTTTTTCGGATCGTTGATTTTTACGGATCGCTACCTCAGCGGATGCGCTTGTGAAACTTCATGGCGCTGGCGGCGAGGATTACCATTCCGAACACCGCCAGAGGCACGATTTCGTTCCACAGAAAGTGCACCGGTGTGCCTTTCACGAAAATCTCGCGCAAAAGATTGACGTAGTAGCGCAACGGATTCAAATATGAAATCTTTTGCCAGGCGTCCGGCATGTTGGCAATGGGGGTCAGAAAGCCCGACATCAGGATCAGAAACACCATGAAAAACCAGGAGATGAACATCGCCTGTTGCTGCGTCTCGGCCAACGTCGAGATGAAGATTCCCAGGCCCAACGTGGTGAGAAAGTACAGCAACGACACCGCAAGGAGCAAGAGATAATTACCAGCCATGATGAGACGAAACACCCCAAACGCAACGGCCAGCATCACGTTGATCTCCACCAGGCCAATCAACAGGAAGGGTAGCACCTTGCCGGCGATCAGTTCCCGGGAACGAATCGGTGTAACCATCAACTGCTCCAGGGTGCCGATCTCTTTCTCTCGCACCAATCCCATCGATGTCAGAAACATGGTCACCACCGTCAGGAGCACGGCGATGAGGCCGGGCACCATGTAGTGTTTGCTGTCGAGATTCAGGTTGTACCAGAACCGCGTCCGATTCACCAGCAGCGAACGCTCAGGCGGACGAGAACGCCACTCGCGGGCGTAGTCGGCGAGAATCCCCTCAGCGTAACCCAGGGCGATCCCGGCGGTGTTGCCATCAAGGCCATCGGCGATGAGCTGTACGACCGGCTCGGAGCCACGCTGAAGCCGTCGCTCGAAGTGTGGCTTGATGAACAGGCCGAGCTGAGCCTCCCAGGCATCCAGGGCATCGCGGATGCCGGCAGCGTCGCTGGCATAGCCGACAAAGCGGAAATACGGATTGTGGATGAAGCGCCGGCTGAGCTCGCGGCTGGCGAAGCTGTTGTCGGCATCATAGATGACCAATTTGACGTTGCGGACATCGACCGTCATGGCGAAGCCGAGCACGATCATCTGCACAATCGGCATGAAGAAAATGATCGCCAGCATGGCACGATCGCGGAAAACCTGGCGAAATTCCTTCTGCAGCAAATAGAGAATCCGTTGCATGCTCCTGCGCCTCCCTCAGGCCTCCAGCGTCATCCGGAATCTCTTGGCGCTCACAACCAGGAAAAAAATCCCCATCCCTGCAAGAACCAGCAGCGGCGCCATGATCTGGGCGGTGGTGTTTCCTTTCAGCATGACGCCACGGATGATGGGCAGAAAGTAGCGCGCCGGGACAATGTAGGTGATGATCTGCAGCACCTTCGGCATGCTGGCGATGGGAAAAATGAAGCCCGACAGCATGATGGTCGGCAACAGCGACGAAGTCAGCGCGGCCATCATGGCTACCTGTTGGGTCTGCGCCCGCGTCGAGATAAACAGCCCGATAGCCAGGGCAACGAACACGAACAGCAGCGAGGAACCGAGGATCAGGCTCAGGCTGCCGATGATGGGAACCTTGAACCAGAAATGCGCCACCAGCAGGATGATGATGGCGTCGATAAAGGCAAGGAAGATATAGGGCACCACCTTGCCAACGACGATTTCGGCCGCTCGCACCGGAGATACCAGCATCTGCTCCATGGTGCCGGTTTCCTTCTCGCGGGCAATGGTGACGCTGGTCAGTAAGGCTGAAATCATCATCAAGATCAGAGCGACCAGGCCGGGGACGAAGAAGTACGAGCTTTTCAACGTCGGGTTGTACTCGATCGTCACCCGCACATCGAAGGGCAAGGCGATGCCGCGGGCGGCGTTGTACGACTTGAAGATCAGGCTGGAATAGTCGCGAATGAGCTGGGCGGTGTTCGAATCGCTGCCGTCGATCAGCACCTGCACCGGCGTCGGCAGAGGCCTGCCGATCGAACGGGCAAAGTCAGCCGGGATGATCATCACCATCTGAGCCCGGCGTTCCTGGAACAACCGGCCCACGCCCGACTCCGGTCCGGGAAAGAGGCGGACAGTGAAAAATCTGCTGCCGCTGAAGGCGCGGATCAGGTCGAGGCTGGCCGGAGAGCGCGAATGGTCGATCACCGCCAGATCGATGTTCTGGATCTCCATGTTGATGGCGTAGCCATACATCAGCAACATGAAGACCGGCATGACGAAGATGACGATCAGCGTGCGGAAGTCGCGCCGGATGTGAATCAGCTCCTTGCGCAGAATAGGCAAAACTCTCCTGGACACCGTTTCTCGCTCCAGCGGGCCTGGACCCGCAATGGCGTTCGACGCTCCACCAGGCTATGGGCTCTCCTGGACACTGCGGTCTACCAGATGGATGAAGACCTCCTGCATGGAGGATTTGCCGTACTTCCTCTTCAAGGCCGTGGGCGATCCAAGGGCGATGCTCTGGCCCAGATGCATGATCAGAACGCGATTGCAGTACTCTGCCTCGTCCATGTAGTGGGTAGTCACGAAGACGGTTTTGCCGTTCTGAGCCAGATCATAGATCAAGTCCCAGAACCGGCGACGAGCTTCAGGATCCACACCACCGGTCGGCTCGTCGAGAAAGACGATCTGCGGATCGTGGAGCAGGGCGCAGCCGAGGGCCAGGCGCTGCTTGTAGCCGAGCGGCAGCAATCCAGTCAGCATGTCGGCGTGCCGGCTGAGCTCCAGCTCCTGCAGTAGCTGGGCGCGGCGCGCCAGCAGTTGCCGGCGCCGGAGGCCGTACACTCCGCCGTAGAATTCGATGTTCTCCGCCACCGTCAAGTCCTGGTAAAGCGAGAACTTCTGGCTCATGTAGCCGATGCGCTGCTTGATCTTCTCGCTCTCGCGGAGGATATCGAACCCCGCCACTCTTCCCGTGCCCGTGCTCGGCAACAGCAGCCCGCACAGCATGCGGATCGCGGTGGTCTTGCCGGCGCCGTTGGCCCCGAGGAAACCGAAGATCTCGCCCTGGCCAACGGCCAGATTCAGATTCTTGACGGCGTCGAAATCTCCGAAGCGCTTGCCCAAGTTCTCGGCCACGACGGCGTAAGCCTGCGTGGCATCTGAGCCATTCCGTTGTTTTTCAGTCATGTCTTCAAACCCGGACAAGGGAATTGCATTTCCGTCCACGCAAACACGCAGCCGCCTCCCCCGTCACGCGGCGCGTGCATCGGTGGTCGCTTCTGGCCGTCCGTTCTCAGCGCTCCGACTTCATCAGCTCCAGAAACGTGTCCTCAATCCCCGGCTCGATGCGCTCGAACCCCTCAATCCGCAGGGGCGCTTTCGCAACGATCCGGCTGATCTCCTCCGCCGACAATGGCGCCTCGAAACTCACGTGCAGCCGGTCCCCGAACATCCGCACCGCCTTGCTCGGTGTGGCGCTACGAAAATAGGGCAACAGTTCGTGCGGATTGGGTGCCAGCACTTCGTACAGCGTGTACGGAAAACGCTGGGTGATCCGGCGAGGATCATCCACGGCCAGCAGCCGCCCTTTGTGCATGAAGGCCACCCGGTCGCAAAGCATGGCCTCGTCCATGTAAGGGGTCGACACCAGGGTCGTCACGCCCTCGTCGCGAAGCCGCCGTAAGATCTGCCAGAACTCGCGGCGCGACACCGGATCGACGCCCGTCGTCGGCTCGTCGAGAATCAACACCTGCGGCGTATGGATCAGCGTGCACGACAGCGCCAGCTTCTGCCTCATGCCTCCTGAAAGTTGTTTCGCCAGCCGTTTACGAAACGGCTCCAGCTTGCTGAACTCGTACATGCGACGCAGGCGCACCTTCTTCTCCTCCTTCGGAACTCCGAACAGGTCGGCAAAGAACATGAGATTTTGCTCCACCGACAGGTCGAGATAGAGCGAAAAGCGCTCCGGCATATACCCCAGAAGACTGCGGATCGCCAGGGAATCGCGGCGAACGTCGTAGCCGGCAACCTGCATTTCGCCCTCTTCCAGCGGCAGAAGCGTGCACAAGGTACGCATCAGAGTGGTCTTGCCGGCACCGTCGGGCCCGATCAACCCGAACAGCTCGCCGCGACGGACGCTGAGCGACACTCCATCCACGGCCCGAATCGACCCGTAGTTTTTGCCGAAGTTCTTGACCTGGATCATCTCCTCCAACTCACGCCGCCGTGTGCAGGGTGATGGAAACCGGCATGCCGTGTTTCAGGATTCGCTGTGGGTTCGGGACGATGATTTTCACGGCGTAGACCAGGGAGGTGCGACTCTCCTGGGTTAGAATGTTCTTGGGGGTGAACTCCGCTTTTGAACTGATCCAGGCGACCTTGCCGACGAGCGTCCGATCACTGCCGTCTACCTTGACCTCTGCCTTTTGGCCGATCTTGATCTTGGGCAGATAGGTCTCGGAGACATAGACCTTGGCCCACATCTCCGAAAGGTCGATGATTTCGACGACCGGAGCGTTGGGTGGAATCGTCTCGCCGGTATCGTAATAGCGCGCCGTGATCGTTCCGGAAAGAGGCGCTTTCACCACTGCGTCGCGGATGCGGCGCCGCAGCAGCTTCACCTGGGCCTGCAGCGCTTTCTCCTTGCTGGCGACCGAGGCCAACCGCTGCTGTGCCTGTTCGTAGCCGATCCGGGCCCGTTTGAAACCAATCTTCAAGTCGTCGAGCAGCTGCTCGGGAGCGGCGTTGGTGCGATAGAGGCTCTGGTAGCGTTCGTACTTGGTGCGGGCATAGTCGTAGTCGTCCCGGGCCCGCCTCACGTTCGCTGCGGCGATCCTGCGCTGCACCGCCAGATCCTCGAGGTTCGCCTGCACCCGCTCGAGCTCGTAGCCCAGCTTTTCGGTATCCACCAGAGCAATGGTTTGTCCCATCACAACGTCATCGCCTTCATCCACATAGACCTTCACCAGGTAGCCGCCGGTTTGCGCCGACACCTTGATGGCCGTCCCTTCGACGATGGCGCTGGCCTGAAAGGTCTGCGCTTCCTCCTTGCCACATCCTGCAAGCAGAAGCACAACAATGGCCAGAAACCCCAAGAACCTTTTCATTGCATCCTCCGTTCGCGCTCCGTTCACTGGCCAAGCGAGCCGATGGCCAAAAGCAACTGCGTCCGCGAAAGGTAATATTCGATCAGGGTGCGCTCGAGCTGGCGTTCGGCTTTGGTCAGATCCGCTTCGGCGACAACCACATCGTTGGTCGTCGCCACGCCGTTCCGCTGTTGCTGGCGCACGATCCGATAGCGCTCGCGCTGCTGCTGGACCAGCCGTTGCGCCAGCACGATCTGTTTGAAAGCGAACCGTAGATTCTCCCAACTGCGCTCCACCTCGTTGTCGACGCGGCGCAGCAGTTCGCGCTCCTCCAGGCTGAGACGGGCGTACTCAAGCTGCGATTCCTGCAAACGACGGCGATCCTGACCTCCGCGCCACAGGTTCCATCGCAGTTGCATGCCGACGGTGCCGTAGTCCATCCAGTTGTTTGCCACCTGGTTGAGTCCTGGTTTGGCGAAATGATAGGCGATCTCGGCATTGATGGATGGATAGTAAGAGCCGCGAACCAGCTTCTGTTTCAGGCGGGCGGCACGCTGGGCCAGGGCGATGCTGGCCAGTTCCGGACGACGCCGTCGCGCCACCTGCTTCAGGCTGTCCAGGGGCATGGAAAAGGCGGCCGGCATCGGCAGCCGGGCCTCGGCGATCGGCCGCACCTGTGGGAGATCGAGGAGACGTGCCATCTCAAGCGCCACCAGCTTCAGGTCTTTCTGCAGCCGGTCCAGGCGGATCCGGACCTGAAGGGTCTGGTTGTGGACCTGCAACGTATCGAAGGCCATCACCTGTGCAGCCCGGAAAAGATCGCGCAGTTGTTGAAGTTGAACCTGGAGTCGCCGCAGGCTGGCGCTCTGCACCTGGCGTTCCCTGATCAAAGTCTGGGCCTGATAGAAAAGCAGCGTCACCTCGAAGGCCGTCTTCTGACGCAAGAGGGCGAGCCGCGTCGCCTCCGACTCCAGCTTCGTTCGGGCAAGATCGACGCGGGTGCGCAGGCGGAAGCCATTGAAAAGGGGCTGGCGCAGGCCGATGGAGAGATCGGTGCGATCGTGTCCGCCCAGCTCGATCTGCACATGCCGGCCCTGGGTCACGAACGCCGGCAAATCGAACTTTGCCACCTCATCCGTATAGGACGTCGTCAGCTGGACGTCGAGTGAAGGCAAAAGTGCACCCCGGCGGCCGGCCACTTCCAATTCGGCGATCTCCTGTTTCTGCTCCTGCTTCTTGAGCTGCAGGTTGTTCTGCCGCGCCAGCCGCAATGCCTCCTCCAGGCCGAGCGGCGCCTGAGCCATTGCGGTCCCTGAGATCCAAAGAAGGATGACGGCTGCTGAGAATCCTCTCATGCCACCCACTCCTCAATGTTAAGAAACCGAGCCGGCGGTGCCCTTGAGTTGGCGGTACTGCCGCCGACCGGCCTCGGTCAACACGCCGTTCAGAATCATCTCCATCAATCCAGCCAGTGCATCATGCAACGAGTAGGAAGACCGGACCAGCACCTCAGGATTGATGGCCTCCCGCAAGGCACCAAAGAGAATGTGGAACAGCATCGGATAGTTGAGATCGGTGCGAACGGTGCCGTCGCGTTCTCCCTGGCGCAGGATGCCTTCCATGTTTTGCTGCATTCGTTCGCGGCGAAAGCGTTCGATCCGCTCCCACAGATGCGGCACGTCGCTGTGGAGACTGCGGAGCATCGCATGAGTTGCGAATCGCTGCTGTAACTCGGCCACAACCTGCATCATCTCGAAGAGCTTCTCGATGGCAGAGGAAGGGCCAGCCAGAATGGCATCGCAACGGCGATTGACCAGAGCAAAGTGGTGCTCCAGAAGCTGCTCGAGAAGAGTCAGTTTGGAAGGGAAAAGCTTGTAGAGCGTCTTCTTGCTGATGCCCAGCTCGGCGGCGATTTCCGCCATCGAGGTCTTCCGGTACCCCAATGTTGAAAACTTTTCCTGGGCCTTGGACAGGATCCGCTCGCGAACGCTGCTGCCGGAAGAGTTCATCTATGAATCCAGGAAGCGAGAGTGATCTCCCACCCGCAACCAATGCGGACTGAACGTTGGCGCTGTGAGGGTGGGAACCATGGAAACGCAAAGAGTATTGTTGGTTTCCGAACATACAAAAGCACATCGACAATGTCAACCCGTTTTCCGAAGAAAAACGAGACGCTGGCAACCGAGCATGGAGGAGGGTGGCAATTCCGGGCAGGATGAGCCAAGGAACGAGGTAAGAGGCAGTCCAGTCGCAGAGCCAAAAAGAAAAGCCACTCTCAAGCAGTGCTCAAAAGTGGCTTCGGCGGGGCCGACGGGAATTGAACCCGCGATCTCCGGCTTGACAGGCCGGCGTGTTAACCAGGCTACACCACGGCCCCCTGACACAAAAGCGCCTTCCAGCGGGTGGAAGGCGAGACATTTCCCAAACTACGACAGGAAGCGACAACTCAGTGGCCGCCCTGCGGGCCGCGCAATTTCGGATCCTTGTAGAGGATGGCCACGGGTATGACGACTACGTAGCCGATGACCAGCAGGATGGGAGCCAGCATCAACGACCAGAAGCTGTCCGCAGGACCCTGCGCCAGGGCAATGTACCCCAGCAGGATGATTACGATGCCGATCGCAAAGAGAAAATAGTTCGTCTTACCGAAGGGGAGCTGCATTTTCGGCTTCGAGCGCACGCCCCTTCCGCGGACGACTTTCTTCTTGCCACCTGTCGCTACTCGAGTCGCCATAACAGAAGCCAATATAACGATCACGCCAAAAACAGTCAAGCGAAATATAGGTCCTCCCGCGCGCCGGCGCTGCGCGGAACTGGAGAACGGAAAGATCGAAAAGCGCTGCTCACTTCTCCGCCGGCGACGACTCCCGGCATGGCCCCTACATTCCAACCAGGCAATGCAGGCCCGGCACGGGCTCTCGGCGAACTCCCGTGTGAGTCCGTGGTTGGCGGATCGCGGCGATCCCTCCTTTACGGCGCAGCCTGGGACGTTCAGCTCTCCCCGGCGCAGGCTTGCGGGTGAACGTACACACGCGGCAGCCGCGGCGGCCAGCCGGCGAGGATGTCGTAGGAGACCGTTCCCGCCCAGCGCGCCAGATCATGTGCACTGATCTCCTCGTCGCCCTGCCGGCCCATCACCACCACTTCGTCCCAAAGCTGCGTCTCCGGGATGTCGGTAATGTCGACCATGAAAGCGTCCATGGCCACGCCGCCCCGGATCGGTGCCCGGCGGTCATGGATCAGCACCTCGCCGCGGTTGCGCAGGCGGGGATAGCCGTCAGCGTAGCCAAGAGGCAGCACCGCGATGCGGCGTTCGCTCTCGGCGTGGTAGTGCATGCCATAGCCGACGGAGTCGCCCGGCTGCAGGTCACGAATCACCGCCACCCGCGTCTTGACACTCATCACGGGGCGCAGGCCGGGGACGCGCCGGCAGACCTGCGAAGGGTAGACACCCAGGGGCAGGATGCCAAGCCTCACCTGGTCGAAATGGGCCTGAGGCAAATCCAGGTAGCCGCCGCTGTTGCACATGTGCCGGCAGGGGAGCTTCAACGATCTCTTCTCCAGGGCATCCAGCACTTGCCGGAAGCGACTGAGTTGCTCCAGGGCGAAACTCTTGTCCAGCTCGTCCGACATGGCGAAATGGCTCATCACGCCCACCAGCTCGAGCCCCTCCACCCGGGCGACAGCGGCAATCGTTTCCGCCGCCTCGGCCCAGCGGACTCCGTAGCGGCTGAGACCGGTGTCGACTTCGATCTGGACGGAGGCCCGTCTCCCTATTCGGCCGGCTATTCGCGCGAGCTGCCTGGCCCTTTCCGCTTCGTTGACGAAGCAGGTCAGTCCCTGGTCGACACAGCACGAAAGCTCTTCGGAGGGTCGTTCGCCGAAGATCAGAATGGGGGCCGAAATGCCTCCCCGGCGCAACGCCACGGCCTCCTCCAGATTGGCCACAGCCAGACCCGAAGCGCCGTGGCCCAGGGCGGTCCGTGCCACCTGCAGTGCACCGTGGCCATAGGCGTCATCCTTGACCACCGAAAGCAACCGAAGCCCCGGCGGCATCTCCTCGCGGATCAGCCGGAAGTTGTTCGCCAGGCGCTCGCAGTCGATTTCCACCCATGCGGGCCGGGCCGGCAGCTTGTAGGATGAAGATTCTCGCATCACGTCTCTCATTCCGTCCCAGGGGGCCAGAGAGTCTGGCCGATATCGGTGCGGTAGTAGCTGCTCAGACAACGGATCTTGCGGATGTTGGCGTATGCAGTCTGGATGGCCCCTTCGAGGGTTTCGGACACGGCAGCCACGTCGCAGATGCGGTGCCCGATCGTGTGCAGTTTGCCGTGCGGGTCCGCTTCCACCTGGTTCCACCAGATGTCGCACGTCGGTTCGCCGACCAGCTCCACCGGCAGCCGCGGAACACGCAGGCTCACGTAGGGATAGCCGTAGCCGGCAAGTGTCAGCGAACAGCCGAAGCGGGCATGCTCCTTGAAGCGTACCTCCACAGGGCGATTCTCCGCCGTTGCCTGCAGCACCTCGAGGGGGTTCTGCAGCATCCTCAAGATCATTGGGCCGGACGTCACCCCGGTACGTACGTTGTATTCGAGGACGTGCCAGCGACCGTCCCTCCGTGCCGCCGTCACCTGCACGGGTCCATGGAAATCGACCTCGCGGAACCAGGGCAGCAACGGCTCCAGCAGTTCCCGCGCCAGGCCGTATCGGTCGTCAGGGTCTTGCTCGACGATGCCCCCCAGCGGCGCCCCAGCCACGACGCCCATATCGCCGTTGAAAGCCCGCTTGTACTCCTGGTTGGTCACCAGCGAGTAAATCTCCCCAGCGCTGACGATCGCGATGTGGCCAGCTTCACAGCGGCCCATGTACTCCTGTAGAAACACGCCTTCGGCGTAGTTGATGCGCCCCAGCCAACTGCGGGTGTCGTCCACGCTCTCGCAGACGATGGTGTGGATGGGGCTGGTCGGTGAGCACAAGGGATTCTTGATCACGAAAGGCCGCGGATCGTCGTCGATCAGCTTCTGCGCCTCCAGGCGATTGCGGGCGAGGTATGCCCTGGGGAATGGGATGCCGAATTCAGCACAGAGCCGCCGGGCAAAGTCGCGTTCGCGCTCCAATCGCATCGCGTCACCGGTCGGGGAGAAGACGGGCACGCCGAGGCTCAGCAACTCGTCGCGCCACTCGGCCTGGTGCCAGTCGATGGACATGGGTACGACGAGGCGGGTGACCCGCTCCCGCAGCAGAGGACAGGGATTTGGGTGCGCCCGTGCCAGGTAGATCTGCCCCACGCTGGCTGCTCCATAGTGGCCGTAGTTGCTGGTCACGTAGCAGCCCACCTCGGCGCCCGCCTCTTTCAGGATCTGCATGGCGGCATGGGCAAATGCCCCGACACCGAACACCATCACACGGAAAGCTGTTTCAGGCATGAGAGAGTCCTTGGGGTTAAGCTGCCGATGAGTTCAATGTTCCACTTCCCTCTCCACTTCTTCGGTTGTTTTTCTCTTCTTGAAGCGCAGCGTGGATGTCGTT
>CAZGRP010000023.1:0-65921 GCA_964527995.1 uncultured Cytophagia bacterium
CCCCGTTTCACCAAAACCGCCAAGACCACCGGCACAACCGTCAAGCGCACCATCTGCACGTTCTGCTCCTGCGGCTGCGGTATGCTGGCATTCGTGAAAGACGGCAAGCTTCGCAGCCTGGAGGGGGACTACGACAATCCCATCAACGAGGGAACGCTGTGCAGCAAGGGCGCAGCAGCGGCCGAGCTGTCCCGCCATCGGGACCGACTGACGCAGCCGCTCTACCGGGCGCCGCGTTCGGTCGAATGGCAGCCCGTGGAGTGGGATTGGGCCCTCGACAGCATCGCCCGGAAGGTCGTTGCGTTGCGAAAGAACAACTGGCGGGCGACCGAGCGTGTCGACGGCCGTCCAGTGCCGGCAAACCGCACCGATGCCCTGGCCTTTATCGGCGGCGCCATCAATACCAATGAGGAGGCCTATCTCTACAAGAAAATGGCGACGCTGCTCGGCACCTACTACGTCGAACACCAGGCGCGCATATGACACAGTTCGACGGTCCCAGGTCTGGGATCTTCGTTCGGATTCGGTGCAAGCACCAATCACTACAAGGATTTCAAGAACAGCCGCTGCATTCTGATCGAAGGGAACAACACGGCCGAGAACCACCCGATGGGGATGAAGTGGGTGCTCGAGGCGCAGCAGGCGGGCGCTGTCGTCATCGTTGTCGACCCGAAGTTCAACCGCACCGCTGCCCATGCCGACCTGTTCGTGCGCATTCGGCCGGGTACGGACATCGCCTTCCAGGGGGCGCTGATCCGCTATGTCATCGAGCATGAGCTGTACGATGAGGACTATCTTCGCCGGGCCACCAACGCCCTTTTCAAGGTGCGGCCCGATTTCGGTTTTGAGGAGGGCCTTTTCTCCGGCTTCGATCCTGACAGGGGGTATGACTCTTCGGCCTGGGCCTATCAGGTCGGCGCGGACGGCGAACCTATCCTGGCGGCAGAGCTGGAGGAGCCGCATACCGTCTTCCGCACGGTGAAGGAGCATTTCTGGCGCTACGATCTCGACACGGCTGCCGAAATCACAGGGGTGCCAAGCGGACAAATCCGCCAGGTTGCGGAGACCTTTGCCACCCGGCGACCGGGAACCATTCTCTATGCTCTGGGTGCAACGCAGCACTCCAGCGGCGTGCAACAGATTCGCTGCTATGCCATCCTTCAATTGCTTCTCGGCAACATGGGGAAACCTGGAGGCGGCATCGGTGCCAACCGCGGCGAGTCGAACGTTCAGGGGGCCACAGACATGGGGCTGGCGTGGAACTATCTTCCCGGCTATCTGCCGCCACCCATTCTGGCCGAGGAAACCCTGGTACAATACACCGATCGCGCCGGCGCCCTCAACCAGACCCGGCTGGTGAGTCAGCTCAAGGCCTGGTTTGGCAACGCCGCGGCGGAAGAGAACCGGTTTGGTTTCACGTGGCTTCCCAGGCTGCAGCCGGGGAAGAACCACTCGCTCTACTACATGCAGGATGCCATGCGCCGCGGTGAGGTGAAGTTTCTTATGGTGCTCGGCGAAAACCCGGCGGTGAGCAACGCCCACACATCGCTGCTGTTGAAATCTCTGGCGAGCCTGGAGATGCTGGTTTGCGTGGACCTGTTCGAGACCGAGACCGCCGCATTCTGGAAGGCCTATGACCTCGACCCGCAGGGGGTCGATACTGAGGTGTACCTGTTGCCGGCGGCGTCATTTCTGGAGAAACCGGGCTCGCTCACCAACTCGGGCCGCTGGGTGCAGGCCCGCGAGCAGTGCCTGGCACCGCCTGGCCAGGCACGCAATGACCTGACGATCCTCGACGACCTGTGGAAGCGCATCCGCAAGCTCGTCGCCGAAGAGGACGATCCCCACCCCGAACCGATCGTGCGGGCACAGTGGGACTACGGCTCGCCGCCGGAGTATGACCGTGTCTGGCGGGAGATCAACGGCGTGGCTGAGCGTGATCTGGACCTGGGTGACCGAATCGTGCGCGCGGGCGATCCGATGCCTAGCGGTCGCTACCTGCGCGCCGATGGCAGTACTTCGGCCGGGAACTGGCTCTACACTGGCATCGTCGAAAAGAGGAGCGGCGCCCTGCATCTGCAGTCGCGAAATCGGGATCTCGCCGATCCCAGCGGCCTGGGCCTGCATCCCGGTTTTGCCTGGAGCTGGCCGGATAACACCCGCATCCTCTACAACCGCGGCTCTTGTGACTCTGATGGCCGTCCGCTCGACTCGCAGCGCCCCTTGGTTTGGTGGGAGTCGCGGGCGAGCGAGTGGCGCGGATACACGACGCCTGATGTTCCCGATCCGCAATGCGGTCCGGAGACTCCCGAGGGCCAGGTGGTGTTCCATCGCCTTGCTGAGGAGCGCGGCCGCCTGTTTCTGGCACCGTATGCCAGGCGCCGTGCCGGGGTGAGGCAGAAGGCGTCGGCGGTCCTGAAGGACGGTCCTCTGCCTGAACACTACGAGCCGGTAGAAGGGCTGGTCGGAAACCTGCTTCACCCTGAAGTCTCTTCCAATCCGCTGGCAGCCTACCGGCGCACCGACCAGCATCCCCCTGCGGGCACTCCGGAAGACTTCCCGGTGGTGTTGGTGACCGGCTTTCTGCACGAGATGTGGGGTGGCGGCGCCATGAGCCGGCGCATCTCGCGCCTGATCGAGGCGCATCCGGAACCCTTCCTGGAGTTGAGTGAAACACTGGCTGAACAAGTTGCTGTGAAGAACGGCCAGTGGCTTCGTGTCACCACAGCTCGAGGTGAGGTCCGGCTCAAGGCCGTAGTTACACCGAGAATGAAGCCGCTGCGTGCCGGCGGCCGCTTGATCGAAGTCGTCTGGGCGCCCATGCATTACGGCCCCCTGGGTGATGCCACAGGAGCGTCGATCAATCGGCTTACCATTGACGCGCTCGAGCCGAATGTGGGCATCCAAGAGACCAAGGCATGTCTGTGCCGGGTAGAGAAGGAGGAGTCGCACGGGGATCGAAAAGCGTGACGATCTGATCAGTAACCAAGTTCAGGGAGAAAGACATGGGCAAGATCAGCAAGACCGTACATATGGAGCGGATGATGTTGCGGCAGGCGCGGCTGTGGGAGACACTTCGCAGGGCTGCGGAGGCCAAAGGGGTGCCGACTGGGGAGATGATGGGACCTTACATCGCCCTGTCGCGGGATTATGGCAGCGGTGGTGTTAAGGTGGCCAAGCGGCTAGAGGAGCGACTGGGCTGGAAAATGTATGACCAGGAGCTGGTGGACTTCATTGCTACGGAAGCCAACGTGAGGCGGGAGGTGGCGGCATCCTTCGATGAGAAGGCCCAGAACGAGATCGAGGCGATGATCCGTCGCGCTTTCGATCGGAAAGCGCTGGACCCCGACCACTATCTCAAGCACCTGGCCACCGTCATCCTGACGATCGCCAAGCACGGCCGGGCTGTTTTCGTTGGTCGTGGCGCACGCTTTCTGCTGCCGCCGGAGCATGGTTTGCGTGTGAAGATCGCTGCACCGTTCGAGAAGCGGGTCGAGAACATCATGCGGATGGAGGGCATCGATCGGGAGCAAGCCAAGCGGCTTGTGCAGCAGCGGCATGAGGAACGACATGGCTTTATCCAGCAATATTTTCGCCGTGACCCGGATGATCCGGATTATCTCGATTTGATGATCAACACGGCCTTCCTTTCCATCGAGGCGGCCACAGAGCTGTGCATCCAGGCCCTGGTGCAGAAGCTCGGAACGGGTGTCCTGGAGCAGCCTCCGAGTGCCGAGGAACCGGCGTGATTGCGGCAACGAAAGCGGCCCCACTGGTCGGCCGGAAGTTCGAGCGCGTCAGCATGTTCCTGGATCTGTCGAAGTGCATCGGCTGTCGCGCCTGCCAGGTCGCCTGCAAGGAGTGGAACGATTTGCCGCACGAAGTGACCGTGCAAGTCGGTTCTTACCAGAACCCGAAGAGCCTCTCCGGGGATACCTGGAAGCAGGTCAAGTTCATCGAAAAAAGCCGCGGAGACCAGGAACCGGTGTGGCTGTTTTACAGCGACTCCTGCAAGCACTGCGCGCGTGCCCCGTGCCTGGACGCCTGCCCTACCGGGGCGATTTTTCGAACCGATGAGGGCATCATCCAGATCGATGAGAATGTCTGCAACGGCAACCAGCACTGCGTCATGGCCTGCCCGTTCGATGTCATCCGCATCAACACCCGGACGCGTTTGGCGGCAAAATGCACCTTCTGCCAGGACCGTCTGGAGATCGGCATGGAGCCCGCCTGCGCCAAGGTCTGTCCCACGGACTGTATCGAATTTGGAGAGAGGGATGAGTTGCTGCAGGCGGCCGACTACCGCCGGCGGCAACTCAGGGCGCGCGGTGAGCGGGTGCAACTTTATGGAGAGAACGAACTCGGTGGGCTGGGTGTCTTCTACCTGTTGCAGGACCAGCCCGAGACCTACGGTCTGCCAGCTCTTCCCAAAAGGCCGGTGAAGTTGCTATTGCCGGCGGCCGCCACCACCGCCGCCATCGCCCTCGGTTTGACGGTGGCGCTCTTTTTCATCCTCGCGGTCTGAATAGAAGTTCGATGCGTCCTCTCTCTGGCACCCCGCTGTCCTTGCTCTAACCCCTGAAGAAACAACACATCGCGTTCGTTCTTCTCGGTTTCCCTGAAATCGGCGTCGGCGTTGGGCTGGTATGTCTTTTGCAGCTCAACCTGGCTCACCGCGGCCTCGCGGATCTTGCGCTACGGACGGCCGTGGTCCACGACGGCGGCTCCGATGACAGGGGCGCGTCGTGGTTCTTGTCGATCGGCTTCGGTCTCACGCTTTTCAGCTCCGGGATCGGGGTTGGCTGCTTCCGCGCCACAGACCGTCCAACAGGCACATCCGGCATGGACCAAGAGGGTCCTTGTGCCGATCCTATAAGTACACAGGGAGGTTGTACGATGTCTCCAGAACTGAACAAGGCGCTCATTCGCCGAATCGTGGACGAGGTCTGCAACCAGCGACGGCTGCAGGCTGCGGCGGATCTGTTTGCAGCGAGCGTGCTCGAGCGGGCTCAGAAAGACGGGGTTCTGAACCTTATCTGTTGTCCCGATCTCCAGGTCTGGATCGAATGCATGGTGGCAGAGGCGGATATGGTGGCGGTCCGCTACTCCGCACGTGCTTCAATACCGCGGTTGGGCCTGGGCGACGACGACCGCGGCAAAAGGATCACGTGGACCGGGATGGCCATGGCCCGGATCGCCGGCGGCAAGGTGGTCGATTACTGGCTCGAAGTGAACATGCTGAATATCGCTCAGCAGCTTCACGCTGGCTCCAGGGTGGCCGTGCGGTAGGCTGAGGCCGTCTGTTCACCCGACGATTCCACACCTTCCGCCTTTTTGGCTGCGAGGGCGGGGGTAAGTTGCCCCCGGCCCGCGATGGGCCAAGACTTCGATGCAGACCTGGTGAGATTTCTGTCGGTACGGCGACACCGTAAACCTGAGGAGGCGAGAAGGAGAACATCCTTCTACAATAATTCTCTGCTCCACGGACACCCATCGGCCCCCTCCAACCGCACTTGGCGAGGGGGCCTTTGTCATCGTGGGCGGGTTCAGTTTGCAGCTACTTGCCGCCTCGCCCCTTGGGTCGAATGACGAAATCCACTTCCGCCGGCTGATCGGCCGCCACCGTGACCGGCTTCTTCATTTCTCCCAGCGCCTCGTGCCAGGCATGCAGTGTGTACGTGCCTGGAGGAAGGTCCGAAATGGTAAATCGGCCGTTCTCATCGGTCACCGCGTAATAGGGCTGATCCTTCAGCAACACCACGTAGCCTTTCATCCAACTGTGAACGTCGCACCGGAGCATGACGACTCCCGGCGTTGTGAGCTTGCGCTGCAATTCTTTCCTGAATTTCGGCTGTGCCATGTTGAACAGTGTCTCTTTGCCCTGGTAGGCGTGAATGTTGTGGAGGATGCCGTCTTGGTTGAGAACGGTCAAGTCGATGCCGTCGGGGCCGATCTGAGCGACCTGGAAATGGGGCTTGTAGATGCAGCCCGTTTGCTCGACGGTCGCGGAGGTCTGCGGCGCGGCTGCCTTGCCACTGCTGACGCCTTCGACGGTGATCAGCAGCCTTTATAACGAAAACCGGCTGGGCGGGAAAATGAGTTCTGGCGCCAGGCTCTAGCGCTTGGTGGCCATGCTGCCACCTACCTGCACTTCCTCGCCGTTGCTAAGCGAAGCGACATAGGCGGCCAGATAGAACGACTCTGGGCTGTTGAGCGGCAGCCTCTTGCCTCCCATAGACATGCGGATGCAGTTGTTGTGCATCTGTTGCAGGGTAATGACCGCGTCGTTGGGGATCTTGTACTTCGGAAATGTACTGGCTGCGCCGACCAGGCTGGGGATTGGCAGCCTACAGCTGCGCTTGGGCACCTGCGCCTCGCCACCGGTGGTGCCGCCGCCCGGGTGGCAGGAGTTGCAAGAGAGGCCGTTCGAACCCGCCCCGGTTTTGGGGTCGTTGAAGAGTTCCCTTCCTCATTGCAAGGCAGCAGCCTGCTTGCTCATGACGTACTGCCTCATCTCATCGGGCTGCATCCCCATCACCTGGTCCATATTGACCATGGCGTTCATCAGGTCGCCCATGCCCATCATTTTCGCCATCGTGCTGCACGACCAGGCGCCGAGGGCGATGAGGGCCAGACTTGCGAAAAGCCACACTCGTCTTTGCATGGGACCTCCTGTTTTTGGGTGGGTAGTTGCTCCGGCTGGAAAGGGTTTGGGTACTGAACGCGGGCGGCATGGCGCCATCAAAGAATAAGGACCGGGGGCGCCACTCTCGCGCCTCCGGTCCCTTTGATCCTCAGCTTATCGGCTGAATGCCGGCTGGCTGGTCTCACTGCTCTTGGCTCCCGCCAGGCCGTACACGGCGCCGAGCACTGCACCGTACACGAGGTGGCCCAACAGGCTGCCCATCACCACCATCACCGGGGCTGGAGTGTTACTGGCGAAGAAGCCGGCGCCCATCACGGGGTTGACCATGATTTGCGCGAGCAGCCAGGGGAACAGACCATAGAGTGCGCCGCGGAGAGCACTTGCTCCCGGCAGGCGATCCAGAAAGACGTAAACGTAAATCAGGCCGAGGGTGACGCCGATGATGAAATGGATGGTCCAGCCGAGGGCGACCGGGATTCCCATGAAGTTCGCCAGCATGTTGCCAATCGGCATCTTCGGCATCCCCATCATGGGAGCCGTCAACAGAAGCAGGGTCATAACGGCTGTGGCAGCTAGCCCAGCCAGAATTGCGCGGCCGATGTTTTTATTCATCGTGGCCTCCTTTGTGTGTTTTGTGAGAGCTTCTTTGTGACTGTGCTGTGTGAAACCGTTTGCGCGGTTCAAAATTAAAACAATAGCACCGTCCGCAAAAAGTGTCGTCCGCACGACACTTTGCAAGAAAACAGGAAAATAACAGGAAAAGAAGAGGAGAGGGACCAGAACAGCGAGATGCTGGGGGTTAGCTTGATGCGACTGCCGGGTAACGCGGTCGTAGAATGGTGAGTTGTTTCGAAGTGAATTGGATGGTACCTTCTCTACGCAGATCATTCAGGATGGCGGCGACCGTCTGGCGGCTTGTTCCGGTAAGGTGGGCGATCTCTTCCTGAGAGAGGAACTTCGAAACCGTAATCTTCTGATTTCGAATCCGGCCGTAGTTTTCTGCAAATCGGAAGACGAACTCGACGACCCGGGCGCGGGCATCTTTGAAAAGCAAGTCCTCCAGCTTGGATTCGGCCTTGCGCAGTTTGAGGCCGATGAGTTTCAGCATGCGAAAATTGAGACCTGGATTCTCGCGCAGGAATTGCACGAACTCGCCTTTCTTCATCGAGCAAAGCAGCACGTCGTCGAGCGCCTGGGCGATCTCGACGTAGTCATCTTCGCCGTCGTCGACTAGGCAGAGCTCTCCGAAGAGTTCACCCGGACCGATCACATCCAGGATGGTCTCGCGTCCCTCGACGGAGAGGCGAACGATCTTGACGTGGCCGCTTTTCAGAAAGTAGATTTTCTGGGTTTGCGATTCGGGGAAATAGATGGCCTGGCGTTTTCGTAGCCGCGTCATGACCGTGCGGTCGGCGAGCTGCTTGAGAGATTCGTCGCTCAGACCTTCAAGGATGTTGATATTGCGCAGATGCCAGAGCTTGGTCTTTTCCGCCGCCTCTCGTGTCTCCATTGGCTTCCTCCAGTGGTCGCTATGCCCTCAGCTAAACTCATCGTTTCTAACAGGATCAACGCTCCTTTTATTTCCCCGTGCGGACGAGCCGGCAGCCAGAGGCAGAGATTCGGCAATCGTAGAACCAGCTCAGGCGGTGCCGGAGAGATAAAGTCGCGCGTTCCACACAGGTTCGAGGACGGTCAAGAGGAAACCAGGGGGATCCGATGCCTCAGGCAACTGCTGCCGCAAGGACGGTAAGCAGAGCCCGCCACATGCCAGCTCGGATCGGAGTGGGCATTTTTCGCGGCGTTCTTGGGGGAACAAAACAGGGGAGGACTGTTGTTGAGATGCTCAAATCAGCAAGGAATCCGACCCTCCTTATACTTTCGAATCGAGATCGTGTCTGTCAAGGTGCTCAGCTTCTTCCTGAGAATGGGCATGCTGCTGCTCATTTCTGGAGCGCAGCCAACCGCCGTGTTTGCCGCAGGCGTGGAAGGATCCTACTGCCCATGCTACGGCGGCGATCACTGTGCATGCCAGCACCCGCGGCAAGTTGAAGTATGCCCGGAGCCGTTGCCCCGCGAAGTGTCGTTCTCTTGCGCTGCCACGTTCCCGTACCAGGCGCCCTTGTCTCCTTTTGGGTCGGAACATCAAGTGCTGGTTCTGGCTCTCCCGGCAGACTCCTTGCAGGTAGATCCATCTCCTCGACCTCTTTCCGGGTCCGATCGAACACCCCTGTTTCGGGTATTTAGAGAACCCCCCGATCCGCCACCCCGACTCTGCTGAGTCCTTTTTTCCATCTTTCTACATCTCATGCTTGAGAGCACGGCATGCGTTTGGCGTGTATGCCTCACTCGAACGAGCAGCAACTCTTGTTACACTCTCCGGGTGAGGAAGCAGCTCGATGGCATGCTGCGACCCGGTGGACCCATCGGTTTGTGCCAGCCCGGTGTGCTGCGACGATGTGGCAGCCAAGGCCGGGTCTGGATCGGCCGGGTGGCGACACCAGTTGGCAGAATGGACATCCTTATTCAAATACAGACTGTAGAGGAGGACTGCTCCTATGAACATCACTCCAAGAGGCTGGCTCGTCCTGGGCGCCATCCTCATACTGAACTCGCCCGAAGCATGGGCGCAGGGCAGCGAGCAGGCGGTCTCTTTGGCGGACCACCCGCGTGTGCCCGAAACCCTCGACATGTCGGATGTGTATGGCAAGCTCCGGATCACCGGCTTCGGGGTGGGAGCTTTTGAGTACGCAGGGAACACGAGCCACAACTCATTCAGTGCCGACAAGATGGCTCTGAGCGCTTTTGAGCAGGTGAATGCGAGTCTCTACTTCTTTGGGCAACTGACTACGGCGCTGGAGGGGGAAGAAGCAGCAATCGAGATCGACAATCTCATTTTGAGCTACACGCCTGCCGCGCTGCCCAGCCTGACTCTCATGGGAGGCAAATTCGACGCACCGATCGGGTTCGAACGCGACGATGAGCCGCTGAATTTCCAACCCAGCAATTCGTTCAATTTCGAATTTGCCCGGCCGGTCAAATACAGCGGGCTTCTGGCGATTTACACCTTGAGCCCTGTCTGGGACCTTACCACCTATGTGGTGAATGGCTGGGACCTCGACGTCGACAACAACAAAGCCAAGACCTTCGGCACGAGAGTCGGGTTTTCGCCTGCAGAGCTGAGCAGTCTCGGTCTCTCTTTTGTGCTCGGATTTCCGCAGGAGGACAGCAGCCGCCGGGTAAGATTGCTTGCAAACCTTGACTATACCTTTCAGCCGACGCTGCGCTGGGTCGTGGCGGGCGAAGTGAATCTGGCGTCGGAGCAGGGTGCAGCCGGCGATGGAGGTACGGCGTGGTGGTACGGCGGGCAGCTCACGACCTACTACCAGATGAAGGGCCCATGGGCGATGGCCCTGCGATACGACGTCTTCCGCGACCGCGATGGTACACGCACGGACATAGCACAGACCTTGCAGTCGCTTAGTCTGGCACCTTCGTTCAGGCTCAAGCAGAGTCAGTACGGTGCCTACTCGACGCGCGGGCACACCATCGTCGGCATCCCGCAACTTGAGATCCGCCTGGAATTTAGACTGAATCGCTCCACTGCCAGGTTCTTCGATGATGCCGGAGGGACTTTGTCGCGTTGGGATACCCAGACCCGTCTGCAGGCAGTGGTTGTTTTTTAGCAAAGGAGAGCGTCCGCCTGCCTCATTGATAGCCCTGAAGCCGACTCGGATCGATACCGGCAGGCACGCAGGAACGCGAACCAAAATGTGGTTTAAAGATAAAGGGAGGACCCAATGAAAAGGTCATTGTTTCTGAACCTGTTTGTAGCAGCTGTCGTGACGGCCCTGGTGTCGTCATCGCTGGCGCACATCACTCCAATGGTACACCTTGTCAAGCACAACGAGGCGGTCAGGAGCCTGCTTCCCGGCAGCCAGCAGTTCTTCGTCAAGACTGTAAAAGTGGGTCAAGAAGAGAGGAAGCGAATTCGTGAAGCAGCCCAATGGACGCCCGACCTGGATGCCTACAAGTTCTACTACGGGAAGGATTCCAGCGGTAGCATCGTCGGCGATGTCCTGTTGATCACCGTCAACAGCCGGCATGGCCCGTTAGCGCTGGCTGTCGGGTTCTCCACCCGGAACACAGTGACCCGCGTCATTGTCACGGACGTGGGGGTGGAGTCTGTCGCGTGGGTGCGCAAGATTTTGGCGACCGGGATCCTGGATCGTTTCGCTGGCAAGAATGAAAGGACTGTTTCAGCGGTGTTGACCGAGATCTCGAAGAGAGAAGTTGGCAGGATGCCGTACTATTTCGCCGAAATCATCACCAAAGCGGTGGCCCGGGCTGCTGTTCTACAGAGCACTCTGTTTGGCTTCAAGTAGTCCGGCGGCCGTCTACTGGGGAGCCTGCGCACCCCAGGGGTGGCTGTCTTCTTTCCATAAGTAGAGTAAGGTCGCCGCGCTTCTGCCTGCGTGCACCGTCGGCGTCGTTTGTGGTGTGGGCTGCCCCGGCCGACCGATGAGGGTCTCCACCGACCTGTCGGGCGCCGACCGGGCACAACCGTGGCGCCTGTGATGCCTTCCGGTGGTTGGTTTCCCCTTGATTTTTCAGGAAACTGTTGGTATCTTAGCGCGTAGTCATTGAGACTTTGTTGCAACATGGCCAGGAAAACATGCAGAGTGCAGAGAAGAAGTTTCGCCGCTATTTGGCAGAGCAGAATCTGCGGTATACCGCCGAACGCCGGCAGATCTTTCATGAGATCATCCGTGCGCGCGAGCATTTCGACGCCGACACGCTGCTGCTCAAGATAAAGTCCAAAAACATGTCGGTGTCACGGGCGACGGTCTACCGCACCTTGGATCTGCTCGTGCGGTTGGGGCTGTTGCGCCGGACGTGCGTAGGCGATCGCTCAGCCGTATACGAGAGCGTTGTCGGCTGGGCGCGGCATGGACACCTCGTCTGTCAGAATTGCGGCCGTGTGGTAGAATTTCGAGCGCCCGAGATCGATGAGGCGCTGGATCGGGTCTGCGAAGAAGCCGGCTTTGACCTTCGCAATCGCTGCTTGCAGCTCTTCGGGTATTGTGCCGACTGCCGGGATCAGGCCGTGCCGGAAAGCGAGACCGATCCGACCGAAATGGTGTGCTGAGTCCACGCGGAATCGCCCAGGCAGGCTCGATTTGTCCAGCCTGCCGCGGAGTTGATCTTCCCCCGTTGGTCGAACGGCGAGCGGGGGAAGCGTTTGTTGAGACCGGAACCGAGTCCAGGGGGCCTGAATGGAAAGGAGCTGGAAATGACAACCAACGATGTGCGCAAGGTGGCGATCATCGGATCCGGACCGGCCGGATATACGGCGGCTATTTACGCGGCACGGGCGAATCTGGCACCCATCGTTTTCGCAGGGCCAGAGCCCGGAGGACAGCTCACGTTGACGACTCTGGTGGAAAACTATCCCGGCTTTTCCGACGGGGTACTGGGCCCGGAACTGATGGAGCAAATGCGCAAGCAAGCTGAAAAATTTGGCGCTAACGTGGTCTGGCGTACAGTCACACGGGTCGATTTTTCAGGTCGCCCTTTTCTCCTGGAAGCCGATGGTGAAACCCATCGAGCTGAGACTGTCATCATCGCCTCGGGGGCCTCGGCCAGGCTACTGGGGCTGGAATCAGAGCGCAAGCTTCTTGGTCGGGGCGTTTCGACGTGCGCCACCTGCGACGGCGCCTTCTTCCGCGACCAGAATCTGATCGTTGTCGGCGGCGGCGACACGGCTATGGAGGATGCCACGTTTCTGACGAAGTTTGCCAAGAAGGTCACCGTCGTGCACCGGCGAGACCAGTTGCGAGCATCCAAGATCATGCAAGAGCGGGTATTCAAGAATCCGAAGATCGATTTTATCTGGGACACCGTCGTCCAGGACATCCGCGATCCGGAGGCCGGGAGAGTGACGGGCGTGGTGCTGAAGAATGTCAAGACCGGCGAAACTCGGGAGATGCCGATTGATGGGGTGTTTGTGGCGATCGGCCACAAGCCAAACACGGAAATCTTCCGGGGCCAGATCGATATGGATGATGTCGGCTATATCAAGACCCACGAGAGAACCATGACCAACATCGACGGCGTGTTCGCTGCTGGAGACGTGGTCGATTTTTTCTACCGCCAGGCGGTCACCGCGGCCGGAGACGGCTGTCGCGCCGGTATGGATGCGGAGAAGTGGCTGGAGGCGCATGCGTGAAGGTGGACACGCGCTGGATTGTCCAGGCCGCCGCCTACGTCGGAGCGATCTGGGCCTTCGTTCAGATGTGGGAGGTTTCCAAGGTACTGCTGGCTGGGGCAGACGCTGGAGCGGTTCGCAGCTTGATCGCTTATGCCTTTCTTTTCCTGGCCTGCTTCATGGTGCTGGCGATCACCAGCTATTTGAAGCAGAGGCGGAATGGGACGCTGAAGAATCGCATTCGATTTTTCGAGCGTCTGCTATCGATTTTGGGGTTGACCTGATGGAATTCCTCTTCTTCAGGCCGGGGCTCCCAGAGGAAAGGTCGATCAGCGTCGACGGGGTGATGCCCAGCCGCTTGAACCTGAGCCACTGGCCGGGCAATTGGACGCCACCCCATCTTCGGGCAGACACCAGCACTGAGATGGCTCTGAAGTTGGCCACCGCGCCGGACCGCGGAGAACTTCTGCGAGGCATCGAAGTCGTTACCAACAACCATTTCGATACCGACGGCTTGTTGTCGGTCTGGGCAGTGCTCCATCCCGAGGAGGCCCTGCGTCGCAGCGAGCAGCTTCTGGCAGCCGCCGAAGCCGGAGACTTCGAGTGGATGACGACCGACGCCGCCGTCAAGTTCGATCTGACGGTCATGGCGTTCGGGGACGCCCGTCGATCTCCGCTGGCCTCTGAATTTGCCGGCAAGAGCGATCCAGAGAAATATCAATTGTTGTATGACCGACTGCTCGGTGAGCTTCCCGACCTGTTCGACGACCTCGAAACGTACCGCTCTCTCTGGGAGGAAGAGTTTTCATTTTTTGAAGAATCGAAAAACGAGATGGTGACTGGCGGCACCGTGGTCTGGGAATATCCAGAAGTTCACCTGACCGTGTTTCAGGCGACCCGGTCGCTCGACAGGAGGGTGCGTTTTCGCTACGCGCAAAACTGGCGGGTTTTGACCCTGGCGCCCGATGGAGATCGATGGACGTACGAGCTGGAGCACCAGGTCTTCACGTGGTTCGATACGGTCACCTTCCCGGAGAGCAACGGGATCCGGGTGGATCTCCAGCCGCTGGCAGCGCAGTTTGCTGAACTCGAGACGGCGGAGGGGCGCTGGCGTTTTACCGGCACCGATGACATCAACAGTCGGCTTCGTTTCGTCGACCGGCGCTCTCGACTGGTCGCCAGCGATCTGCCCCTGGTGCGGCTGGTCGAAATGACCCGGAAGTTCCTTGCTGGCTTTCCACGATTGGAGCATGTGCCTCCACCACCTCTGTCTCTAGGGGCGGACGACATTTGAACCCGTTCGGTGCGCATGTGTCCATTGCCGGAGGCGTTCACAAGGCCCCGTCGCGTGGCGCCGAGGCGACCTGCGATGTGGTGCAGATTTTCACCAAGAACCAGATGCAGTGGCGGGTGCCGCCGCTGACCGAGGAAGAGGTGGAGCGGTTCCAGCAGGAGGTGGAACGGGTTGGGATCCCTGCGGTCTGCGTGCATGCCGCCTACCTGATCAACCTGGGCAGCCCAGATCCGGTCAAGCTGGAGCAGTCGCGGAAAGCGTTTCGGATCGAGCTGGAGCGTGCGGAAGTTTTGGGGATCCGGTACGTGATCGTTCATCCCGGGGCCCACATGGACTCCGGGGAAGAGACCGGCATCGCGACGATCGCTGAGAGTCTGAATTTGAGTTTTGCAGCGCTGAAAGACACCTCGGTCATGGCCCTGCTCGAATGCACAGCCGGGCAGGGTACCAATCTCGGGCATCGATTCGAGGAATTGGCAGCCATCATCGACCGTGTCGAGGATCCGAGCCGGGTGGGGGTCTGTGTGGATACCTGCCATCTGTTTGCGGCAGGGTACGAGTTGCGAAGCCGAGAGGGCTACGAATCCACCATTCGGGAGCTGGATGACGTCGTCGGGGTGGACCGGGTGCGCATCATCCACTCGAACGATTCGAAGCGTGAGCTTGGCAGCCGCGTGGATCGCCACGCGCACATCGGTGAGGGCGAATTGGGGCTGGAGGCCTTTCGGCACTTTATCAACGATCCCCGCTTCGACGGTGTGCCGATGATCATCGAGACCCCAGGAGGACCGGAGAAGGATCGGGAGAATCTGGCTCGGTTGCGAAGGTTGGTGGCGAGGCGGAAACTGTAGGGAGCTGTGTCAACCGCAGAGAATGCAGAGGAGGCGGTTGAGAAGGAAGATAGTCCCGAGTGCAGGAAACTCTCGCAAAGGTGCCAGGGTAATAGATCCGGATCATTCACAACCAGAAAGATACTAAGTACATAAGCCGCATATTCTTAGTGACTTTGTGCCTCGGTGGTAAGATTTGCGGATGGTTTAGTGCATGAGAAGTAAGAAAGTCCGTGCGGGCTTGCAAAGAAGCGACCATGGCTGACAATACGCACATCTATGAAGGCATTCTGAACCAGGTTCAGAAGCCGACTCGATACATCGGCGGGGAGTGGAACATTGTCGTCAAGCCGCACTCCGACCGGCGGGTCACCAGGCGCGTCGCGCTCGCTTTTCCGGACGTGTACGAGATCGGCATGTCCCATCTTGGGCTCAGGCTGCTCTATTCTCTGCTGAACCAGCGCCAGGACCTCGCAGCGGAGCGTGTCTTCTGCCCATGGATCGACATGGAGGAGAAGCTGCGCGAGCACGGCCTTCCGCTGGTGTCGCTGGAAACGCAGACGCCGTTGTCCGAGTTCGAGGTCGTCGGCTTCTCCCTCCAGTACGAGCTGGAGTACACCAACGTCCTGACGATGCTCGACCTGGGCGCGATTCCACTACGCAGCCGTGAGCGTACACTCGACGATCCGCTGGTGGTCGGCGGTGGTCCGTGCGCCTTCAGTCCGGAGCCCGTGGCTGAGTTCTTCGACTGCTTCCTGGTCGGCGACGGCGAAGAGGCGTTTCCAAAGTTGATCGACCGCTATCATGAGCTACGGCATTCCGGCCTTAGCCGCGAAGATGTTCTGGCGGAGCTGGCCCAAATGGAGGGAGTTTACGTCCCTTCGCTGTATGCGACCCGCATCGATCCGGAGACCGGATTCGAGGTGGTGTCCGGTAGCGAGCGGGCTCCGTTTCCGGTGTTGCGGACGTTCGTCAAAGACATCAACCAGTATCCGTTTCCGGCAGACGTGCTGGTGCCGAACGGCGAGATTGTCCATGACCGTGTGTCCATCGAGATCGCTCGCGGCTGCACCGAAGGTTGCCGCTTCTGCCAGGCGGGAACGATCTACCGCCCGGTGCGCGAGCGCTCGCCCGAGCAGATCATTCACACGATCATGAAGAGCCTGGACGAGACCGGATTCGATGAGGTTTCGTTGACCTCGCTGTCGACCGCCGACTTCAGTTGCATCTCGCCGTTGCTGCAACGTCTCAACGAAGAGCTGGAGCGGAAGCGCACGTCGATGGCGGTTTCGTCGTTGCGTGCCTACGGCCTGACCGACTCCATGACGGCGGAGCTGTCGAAGGTTCGCAAAGGGGGATTCACCATTGCACCGGAGGCGGGCAGCCAGCGCATGCGCGATGTCATCAACAAAGGCATCACCGAGGAGGTCATTCTTCAGGGAGCGAGCAACGCCTTTCGTCAAGGATGGAGCCACATCAAGCTCTATTTCATGATCGGCCTGCCGACCGAGACCGAGGAGGACCTGATTGCCATCGTGGAGCTTGGCGAAAAGATCCTGCAACTGGCTGAAAAGGAACATGGTCGCAGGGCGGCGGTGACCATCAGTGTGTCGTCGCATATCCCCAAACCGCATGCGCCGTTCCAGTGGCTCGGTTTGGAGGAAATCGAATCGCTGCAGGCCAAGCAGCGGTTCCTTGCCGAACGCATCCGCAGACGGCATGGGCTGCGGTTGAAGTGGCACAACGTGCACGTCACCTGGCTGGAGGCGATCTTCTCGCGTGGCGATCGCCGACTCAGCGATGTTCTGGAGGCGGCCTGGCGGCGCGGCTGCCGCTACGATGCTTGGGACGATCAGCTCAAGCTCGACATCTGGCGTGAGGTTTTCGAAGACCTGGGCGTCGATCCGGGCCTTTGGCTGAAAGACATTCCGCTCTATGCCGCGCTGCCGTGGGATCATATCGACTCGCGCGTGAAGAAGGAGTTCCTCATTCGCGAACTCAAGCGGGCCTTGAAAGGACGATTCACACCGGCCTGCGAGAAACCGTACAAGAAGCGAAGCGATTTCGAGCGTACTGATCTTGGCAAGCCGAGAGAAGATGACAGGCTGGTCTGTTACCACTGTGGCCTGGAGTGCGACCTGGATGCCATTCGCGAGGAGCGAATTGCGAGTTGGAGAAGCCTGGAGAACGGTGTGCCGGTTCAGATCCGTGATCTGAAAGGCGAGCCGATCGACGTGGTGGCCATGCGCGACACCCGGTATCGGGCCACGTATCAGAAGCTCGGTGAGTTCCGTTTTCTCTCGGCTCTCGATTTGACCCGCACCTTCTCCCGGGCCTTTGCGCGCAGCGGTGTGCCACTGAAGTATTCGCAAGGGTACCGGCCGGCGCCCCTAATCTCCTTCGGACCGGCTCTGGGGGTAGGAATGGAGAGCGTCCAGGAGTACTTGGAGTTTGAGACCACGGTCGAGGTCGGCCCCGAGAAGTTGATGGCCCGGATCAACGAAAACCTACCCGAAGGACTGAAATTCACGTCGTTGCGGATCGTTCAAGGCAGGACGCGTTCTCTGTTTGAGCAGGTGGTAGCATCGGAGTACAGCGTTCGCCTGGATGATCCAGCCGTGACAGCGGCCGTGCGTCAGCGGCTGAACGGCGAGGCTCATCTGGTGGCCGAGGACCTGGCGGCTGCGCATCGGGCTCTGATCGATTCGGTGCTGCGTCGGCCGAGCATCGTTATCGACAAGGTTACGAAGGGCAAGCTGCGCAAGCGCGATATTCGGCCGCTTCTGGAGAGACTCGAAGTCGTAAACGGACCGGAGCCCCTGAGCTTGCACATGCGCCTGGCGATGACAAAGCAGGGTAGTGTCCGGCCTGAAGAGGTGCTGCGGGTGCTTTACGGCGATGTGCCCTGGGATGTCTTCCGAATCCGGCGAGAGCGGCTGGTGCTGGAGGGGGAGGAGTAGGAGGTCGGTTGGGACACAAAGGGTATGGAGGAGAAGTAAAGATGAAATTCAAGGTGGTGCTGGAACCCAGCGACGAAGGTGGTTACACCGTTCATGTGGCTTCGCTTCCTGGCTGCATCAGCGAAGGAGAGACGATAGAAGAGGCCCTCGACAATATTCAGGAGGTGATAGAGCTTTACCTGGAGCCGGTGGAAGACGACTGGGTTGACGGGGAGGGCATGCTCGTGCGGGAGCTGGAGTTGTGAGGCAAAAATGAGGGGATCTCGAGAGAAGGTGTTCTAGGTGAAAAAGCTTCGTGTGTATGTTGACACGTCTGTACTCGGCGGTTGTATCGATGACGAGTATCGTGAAATATCATGTCAGCTCATCGAGGAATTCAAGCGTGGCCAGAAGACGGCGATCATTTCTGATTTGACGATGGCCGAGCTTGCTGGGGCACCCAGGGAGGTTCGCGAGGTGCTGGAGCAGTTGCCAAACGAGAACGTAGAATACGTAGAGACGAGCCAGGACGCGATTGACCTTGCCGATCAGTATATTCTTGGAGGGGCGGTAACCAAGAAACACGAGGCCGATGCGCTTCATATCGCTCTGGCGACGACGCTACTGGCAGATGTGCTGGTTAGTTGGAATTTTCGCCACATCGTGAACATCGAGCGTATCCTGCTCTTCAACGGCATTAACATCCGAGAAGGGTATCGATCGCTCGAGATCCGGAGTCCTTTGGAGGTGATATCCCGTGAAGATCAAGAAGATGACTAGCTTGCTGCCACTCCACAAGAAGTTCGATGCTGTTGCCTTCATGCGTCGCGTTCGAGAGGAAATGAGTGAAGAGTACGTGGCACTGCCGAAAGAGGAATTCATAAGAAAAATCCGCCAAAGGGCGAAATGGAGAGGTGGCGCAGGCAAAGCGAGGTGATCCTTTCAATGCCGCCGATTTTCATAAAGGAACCTGAAGCCATTCATGTCAGATCGTTTTCGCGCATCCTTTTACACCCTTGGCTGTCGCCTCAATCAGGCCGAGACAGCCATGATCAGCCACAGTTTCGCTCGCAAGGGGTACGAGATCGTCGGCTTCGGCGAGCCGAGCGACGTGGTGGTGATCAACACCTGCACCGTCACTGACCAGGCCGATTCCAAGTGCCGGCAGTTGGTGCGCCAGGTGTTACGACGCTGCCCCGATGCCACCGTGGCAGTGGTCGGATGCTATGCCCAGATGGCTGCTGACACCCTGCGCAGGATCGAGGGAATCGACCTGATCGTCGGCACCGAAGAGAAGATGCGAGTGGCCGACTTGATTGACGTGCCGCAGAAGCTGCCGGAGCCGTTGGTTGTGACCCCGCGCATTCGTCGCCAGGCGTTCACCATCTCGTCCGTGGGGAACTACGAACATGCAACGCGCGCCAATCTCAAGGTGCAGGACGGCTGCGATTTCATGTGCTCCTTCTGCATCATCCCCTTTGCTCGGGGTCGTGGCCGCAGCCGCGCCTTTTGGGACATCCAGCGCGAAGCCATGGAGCTTGTCGAGCGCGGGCACAAAGAGCTGGTGCTCAGTGGCGTGAACATCGGCACCTACGAGTATGACGGCAAGACGCTGCTCGATTTGATCCGCATGCTGGAGACTATTGATGGGTTGGAGCGTATCCGCATCAGCTCCATCGAGCCCACGACCATCCCGCTGGAGCTGGTCGAGCACATGGCCTCATCGCGGAAGCTCTGTCGGCATCTGCACCTCCCTTTGCAGAGCGGCGATGATGGTATTCTTGAGGCTATGCGGCGAAAATACACGGTGCGGGAATACGTCGAGTTTGTTGAATGGGCTCTCGCGCGGGTCCCCGACCTGTGCCTGGGAACCGATGTTATGGTCGGGTTTCCGGGAGAAGGAGAGCGGGAGTTTGAGCGCACGGTCCGACTCCTCCAGGAGCTTCCCTTTGCCTACTTCCATGTATTCACTTTTTCCGAGCGGCGCGGGACGCCAGCGGAGAAGATGAGCCACAAGGTCGATGTGCACACGAAGCGGCACCGGAGCGAGGTATTGCGGAGGCTATCGCTCCGCAAGCGGCAGGAGTACGCCACCCGGCACATTGGCCGAACAGTCCGCGTCTTGATGGAGGAGCCCAACGAGCACGGCTTGTTTCAAGGCTTCACCGACAACTACTTGAAGGTCGCCGCGCCGACCCGCGAGGATCTGTCGAACCGGCTGGTGGACGTGGAGGTTCAAGACGTGTGGGGGCAGATGGCGATTGGAGAGTTGAAGCGGGCGGCGTAGATCTCTGGGGGAAGGATGGAGTCGGAGAACTACCTAACCAAGTCACTGAATTCGCTTACTGCAGCCCAGATCTGCTTAGAAAACGAACTGTTCGATGATGCAGTCAATCGGGCGTACTATGCCGTCTTGAGAAGCGCCCTGGCCTTCTTGGCCAGGCTAAACTTTTCTCCGAGGACCAGGCAGATTCACCATTGGACGCAATCTGTTTTTCCGCGTGAGTGCGTCAAACGTCGAAAAGTGATGCCCCAACGTATGGCGTCGTATCTCGCTCAACTGCAGAACTTGCGGGATGCAGCGGACTACAAGCCGGAGTTCGTAAGCGAAAAAACAGCAACCCGTGCTGTTAGCAAGGCTAGCGAGTTTGTGCACATCATCCGTCAGGAGATGCGAAGTGAAGAAGGATCAGAAGATTGAGAAGGCTGTGAAAGAGATCGTCGAGCGCATCGAGCAACGGTTTCCCGAAGCTCGAGTGCGTGGGGTTGTGGAGTGGCAGGGAGCCGACGCAGCCATCGAGGTGGTCACGCCAGAAGACAACGGTTGGGAAATCTCTGAATTGACTGCGCCCTTGCAGTTGAAATTCCTTCAAGAGCTTGGTGTCGATATTCGTGTGTTGCCTCTCGAAGAACATGACGGCCAAAAGGTGGAATAGCAACATGCCAAAAGTCTACCTGGAAACCTACGGCTGCCAGATGAACGAGTACGACTCGGAACTGATCCGGGCGATCCTGAGCCGCCATAACTTTGAATTCACCGAGCACGACTGCGATGCGGATGTGGTGTTGCTGAACACCTGCGCCGTTCGCGAGAACGCCCATCAGAGGATCTTCGGCCGGCTCGGCCACCTGAAGCCGCTCAAGAAGAAGCGCGAGCGGATGGTGATCGGTGTGCTCGGCTGCATGGCGCAAAACCTGCGCGAGGAGCTGGCCGAGAGAGTTGACATTGTGGATATCGTCGCCGGCCCGGATAGCTACAAGAAGCTGCCGCGGCTGATCGCGACAGTGTTGGAAGCTGGCGGCAAGGGGTTCGACTTCAAACTCTCCGAGTTCGAAGACTACAGCGATGTCTACCCGTCGAGGGTGCCCGGTGTGAACGCCTGGATCGCCGTGATGCGCGGCTGCGACAACTTCTGCACCTTTTGCGTCGTGCCCTATACCCGTGGCCGCGAACGCAGTCGCAGCCCGGAGAGCGTGGTTCGCGAAACCGAACTGCTGGCTGCCGAAGGATTCAGGCAGGTCACTCTCCTGGGCCAGAACGTCAACTCCTACCGCCATGAACAGTATGATTTCGGCGATCTTCTGGAGATGGTCGCCGCGGTGGACGGCATTCGGCGAGTCCGCTTTACCTCGCCTCATCCGAAAGACTTCCCGGATAAGTTTCTCGAAGTGATGGTTCGCAACACCAAGATATGCCACCAGATCCATCTGCCGCTGCAAGCGGGCAACGACCGCATCCTGGAGCTCATGAACCGAACCTACACGCGGCGAGAGTTCCTCGACCTGGTAGACAAGATCCGCCGCACCATTCCGGACGTGATCCTGAGCACGGATGTCATTGTCGGATTTTGCACCGAGACCGACGAGGAGTTTGAGGACACCGTTGCGGTGATGCAGGAAGTGGAGTTCGATTCGGCCTTCATTTTCAAATACTCGCAGCGCAAGAACACCATCGCTTACCGAAAATACCCGGATGACGTGCCGCCGGAGAAGAAGACGGAACGCATCCAGCGCCTCAACGAGATCCAGAAGGAGATTTCCCTGAAACGAAACCGTGCCGACATCGGCCGCACCTTCGAGATCCTGGTTGAGGGCCCAAGCAAGAAGGACCAATCGGAGTGGATGGGGCGGACGGAAGGGAACAAGATCGTCGTCTACCCGCACGGCGAAGAGAAGCCAGGAGACCTCATCCACGTGACGATCACGGACGTGACGGCGCATACCCTCTTCGGGCGGCGCGTCGATTCCGAACATCTTCCATCGCAACTGTGACAAACGTACAGCCGGCGGCCGAAGAGCAAGACGACGGCAGCCAACACGAGATCCGGAGCCATGCCTCGATTCCAAAGCCCTGACTTCTACCGCATCGATGATCTGCTCTCAGACGAAGAGAAGCTGGTTCGTCAAACGGTGCGCGATTTTGTCGACGACCGGGTGATGCCCATCATCCGCGATTGCTTCCGTGAAGGTCGGTTTCCGACAGACCTCATCCCTGAGATGGCAGAGCTGGGGATGCTGGGCGCCAATCTGCAAGGATACGACTGCGCCGGCCTGAACAATGTTGCCTACGGGCTCATCATGCAGGAGCTGGAGCGCGGCGACAGCGGTCTTCGCAGCTTCGTTTCGGTGCAAGGCGGGCTGGTGATGTATCCGATCTACGCTTTCGGCTCGGAGGCGCAGAAGGAACGCTGGCTGCCGCGTATGGCCAGGGGAGAGGCCATCGGGTGCTTCGGATTGACGGAGCCCGGCGCTGGCTCGGACCCGGCAAGCATGCGTACGCGTGCCGAGCGGATTTCGGGTGGATGGCGACTCAACGGCGCCAAGATGTGGATCACCAACGGCACGCTGGCCGACGTGGCCGTGGTCTGGGCGCGCACGGAGGAGGGAATCCGAGGCTTCCTCGTGGAGAAAGGCACGCCAGGATTTCAGGCGAAAGCGATGCACGGAAAGCTGTCGCTGCGCGCGTCCGATACGGCCGAACTGCTGCTCGACAACTGTGAGGTCCCGGACGAGAGCCTGCTGCCCAAGAGCGACGGCTTGCGCTGCGCTTTGATGTGCCTGACGCAGGCGCGCTATGGCATCGCCTGGGGCGCAGTGGGCTCGGCTATGGCCTGCTACGAAGAGGCGCTCTCCTACGCCAAAGAACGTGTCGCTTTCGGCAACCCGATCGCCGGCTTTCAGTTGGTCCAGGAGAAGCTGGTCTACATGATCACTGAGATCACCAAGGCGCAGTTGCTCGCTCTCCAGCTTGGGCGCCTGAAGGATAGCGGCAAAGCCGATTTCACCCAAGTTTCTCTGGCAAAGCGAAACAACGTCTACCACGCGCTGGAGATCGCCCGCCTGGCGCGCGATATTCTTGGCGCGAACGGAATCAGCGACGAGTATCAAGCGATGCGGCATGCCTGCAACCTGGAGACCGTCAAGACCTACGAAGGTACACACGACATTCACACACTCATTGTTGGCGAGGCAATTACAGGCTTGCCTGCTTTCCGTTCATCGTAGGTGCAGGCGCGACCGAGAGGCTGAGAGGAACCAGCCGATTGAGGAAACCCGAGATGCCCGCTTATACAGATGAAGACGGCTTTCGGCGCTTCACCCTGGCCGAGGCCAACGCGCTGCTTCCCCAGATCATCCAGATCACGGAGGAGGCGCTGAACGTGCTCCAGCATCTGCGCGCGCGCCAGAAGGTCGAAGAAGAGTACGACGTGCAGAAGGCGCAAGAGCACTTCAACACCGAAACCATGAAGGTTCTCGAACAGTGGTCGAAGCAGATCGCTGCGTTGGGTGTGTACCCGAAGGGATTCTTCACGTGCGATTTCAAAACCCCCAACCCCGACACGCTTTTTTGTTGGACCTATGGAGAAGAGCGTGTCACCCACACCCACAAGGTTTATGAGAATTTCAAACACCGGCGACCGATTCGCGAGCCCCATCTGGACGGCTTCGAGTTTTCTCTCAACTAGACAACTGCCTAACCGGCGACACTTCGGATGCTGAAGACGGTTTTCTTCTCCCTGGCTTTGCAGACGGCGGTGGGACAACTGCTCATCGCCGGCTTGATCTCGCGCGAAGCCATTGGGAATTTGTTCTACCGCGTCGTCTCCTCCGTATCGATGCTCCTCATCGCCCTGGCTCTTCTCGCCGAGCCATATCGCCAAGTCAGTTTGGGTGGGATTTTCAGCGGCACGGTGGGTCTTGGGTCGTCTCAAGCGGCAGCCCTTGCACTGGGTTCCCTTTGCCTGGCCGTGCTGGTGTTGAATCAGCTTGTGTTTCCAAGGCTCAACCGGGCGACGCTCTGGCTGGCGTTTGCTGTTGGTTTAGCAGCCGTCGTTCTCGATAGCTTCACCTATCCGTCCTTTCAGCCTGTTCGTCCGGCCGATCTGTTGCTGGCTGCCTTCAACGGCGTCGCCTCGGCGATGATGCTGGGTGGTGTGCTGGCTGCGATGATCACCGGTCACTGGTACCTGGTGAGCGCCAAGCTGCCCATCCGGCCGCTGAAGATCGCTTCGGGCATCTTTATCGGTGCAGTGGCCGTGAAGGCGCTGCTCGTAGTCCTGACGCTGGCCAACTACTGGACTGGTCCGAATGAAGCGCTGGCGCGACTGGCGCGCAGTTTCCTCTCCCTTGCACCGAGCAGCATCTTCTTCTGGGCACGCCTTTCCTTCGGCATTCTGGGCCCGCTCTTCTTTGCCTACTTGATCTGGGGCACCGTGAAGATCCGCTCCACGCAGTCGGCGACAGGCATCCTCTACGCCGCTCTTATCCTGGTTCTCCTCGGAGAGGCCTTTGGGAAGTTCCTGTTCTACTTCTCGGGTATTCCGTCGTAACGCCTCGCCGCGGGCTACCAGACGAAGGTTGGCGGCTGCCAGGTTGAACGACGCAGTCGTTTATTTTTTCTTGATTTTGTAGGTCGGTTTGGATATATTGGATTGTCCATTTCTGACCAAGAGGGTAGACGAAGCATGGCCTTGCAGGACAAAGGACTTCAGCTGAGTCAGAAGCTCGAGCTGCTCGTAACTGTCTTCAATCGTCAGCCCATCCGACCTTTTCTTGACACCCTTACCACCCCACAGCTTGTCGAAGCCCATTCGTTTCTTTGGGATAAGATGGTCGAGTTTCATGTGCGAACTCAACCCCGAGAGTTTCGCCGCGAGGAGGTTACCCGCAAGATGATGCCTTCGGCGAAGTACCAGCGCATGCAGGGTTGCGATCTTCGCATCGACTACTGCAAGGGGGTGGAGTGTATCTGGTCAAATCCGGTATGTGCCGGCAACAAGGTCAAGAACAACATGGAGGTCATGGCGCAACACATCCTCGGATACTTCGATGCCAAGGGCTCCGGAGCGATGCAAGTGTCGCACAGCGATGAGCACGAGCACCGGAGTCGCAGTGCGGCCGAGACAGGTGTTGTGGCGAGGTCGGGGTAGGCGGCAAGGCCGAAGCAACGCAGCGAAGATCTCCTTGATCTTCGTTTCTGTATTTAGTCAATCGAAGGAGGTGAATTCGCTGGCCTCGCAGAGCGCCCCAGTTGTTTCCGTCGATTTACGTGATTCTGTTTTCGAGATACGGCTCTTTGAAAAATGCTCGCACTCCCTGAGGTTCGATTCTATGGAGCGATGCAGCAGAGGTACCACGGATGCCGGACGGACCTGGGGTTGATTTGCTGGCCAGTATGCCTATGGAACTATCACCTGGTATCTGGATCGGCATCGCTGGTAGTTGGCTGGTAGTCTTCGTGTTGGCCTGGCTACTGGCGGGTTGGGTCCGCGAGCGGCGGGCGAAAGACGCCAGCGAGCGGGCCGAGGCGCTTCTCTCCGAAGCGAGACGGGAAGCAGAGAGACAGAAGCAGCAGTACCTTCTTCAGGCAAAAGAAGAGTGGCTCCGCATCCGAGACGAGAGGGAACGCGACCTCAAGCAGCGTGTTCGCAAGCTGGACGTTAAAGAGCAGCAGCTCTCGGAAGTGGAGAAGCGGCTTCAGCGCAAAGAGGACAGCCTGAAGCAGCGTGAGAGTAACCTGGCCCGGCAGGAGAACAGTCTAGAGGCGCGGCGCGCAGCTCTGAAGGTCAAGGAGGAAGAGTATTCTCAACTTCTTTCGAAGTACAACGTCGAGCTTTCCAGAGTGGCTCGCCTCTCACCTGAGGAAGCCAAAGAACGGCTCCTCGAAAACCTGCGCAAAGAATTTCGCGCTGAGGCGGCACAGCTCTACAAGTCCATCATCGAGAACGCCCGCGAGAACGCCAACAAGGAAGCACGCGAAATCATCACCCGTGCCATCGAGCGGAACGCTTCCGACCAGACGATCGAGACCACGGTGGCCGTCGTCAACTTGCCGAGCGATGAGATCAAAGGAAGGATCATTGGCAAGGACGGCCGCAATATCAAGACGTTCGAGTCCCTCACCGGCGTCAAAGTCATTGTCGACGACACCCCAGAGGCAGTTGTCCTGTCCAGCTACGACCCAGTCAAGCGCGAGATTGCCCGAGTCGCTTTGGAACGCCTGGTGCAAAACGGCAAGATTCACCCGCAGCGGGTAGAGGAGGCGGTCGCCAAGGCGGAGCAGGAAATCGAGAAACAGATCTGGCGTGCCGGCAATGAGGCCGTGGCTGCAGTGGGCGTGGGGCGCATGCACCCGGATCTGATTCGCACCCTCGGCCGATTGCACTTCCGCACCAGCTACGGCCAGAACGTGCTGCAACACTCCATCGAGGTTGCCCGGATCACCGGTGCCCTGGCGGCTGAGCTGCAATTCGACGTGCGGCTGGCCAAGAGGGCCGGTTTGCTTCACGACATCGGCAAGGCTGTCAGCCAGAACACTGAGGGGACGCACACGCAGATCGGCATCGAGATCGCCGAAAAATTCAAAGAGGACCCCGTGGTGATCAACGCGATCGCCGCCCATCACGAGGACCAGGAAGCCACATCGCTGATCACCGTGCTTGTCAGCGCTGCGGATGCCATTTCAGGTGCCCGGCCAGGCGCCCGCCGCGATACCCTCGACGGCTATGTGCGCCGTATCGAAAAGCTTGAGAAAATCGCCGACTCGTTCGATGCGGTGGCGAAAGCGTATGCCATTTCCGCTGGCCGCGAGATTCGCGTCATGGTCCAACCCGAGCGTGTCAGCGATGCCGAGGCCATGCTGCTGGCTCGTGATATCGCCAAGAAGATCCAATCGGACCTCGAATATCCGGGCGAGGTCAAGGTGACGGTGATCCGGGAATGCCGGGCGGTGAGTTACGCCTGAGTGCCATGATCGCTGAAATGCAGGAGCGAAAAGGGATGAGCAACCTTCTGCCAGACATCAATGATCCTCGCGACCTCAAGCCTTTTTCCCTGCCGCAGCTCGAACAACTTTGCCGGGAAATTCGGGAGTACTTTGTCGAGGTGATCACCGGAATCGGTGGTCACTTCGCGCCCAGCCTCGGCGTCGTTGAACTGACCGTCGCTCTCCACTATGTATTCGACACCCCCAAGGACAAGCTCGTCTGGGACGTAGGCCACCAGGGTTATGTCCACAAGATCTTGACCGGTCGCCGGGAAGCGTTGAAGACGATCCGACAGTTCAAAGGCATCAGCGGCTTTCTGAAGAGAACGGAGAGCGAATACGACACCTTCGGAGCTGGACACGCGAGTACCTCGATCTCCGCTGCCCTTGGCATTGCCAAAGCCCGCGACCTCGCCGGGGATCAATACCAGGTCGTAGCCGTCATCGGCGATGGCGCTCTCACGGGTGGGCTTGCCTACGAGGCCCTCAACAATGCCGGAGCGCTGGGAACCGACCTTCTGGTGATTCTCAACGACAACGAGATGTCCATCTCTCCCAACGTCGGCGCCATCTCACGATATCTCACCGAGATTACCACCGACCCGCTCTACAATCGGATCAAAGACGAGATATGGGGCCTTACCGAGCGCATGCCGTTCGGCAAGAAGCGCGTACGCCGATTTGTGCGCTCGGTCGAGGAAGCCTTGAAGAGCCTGCTTGTGCCGGGTCTGTTTTTTGAGCAGCTCGGGTTCCGCTACTTCGGCCCCATCGACGGGCACGATCTGAGGGAGCTGATACCGGTGTTGCGTCGTCTCCGCGGCATGCGAGGACCGAGATTACTCCATGTGCGCACAGTGAAGGGGAAGGGGGTTGATTACGCTGAACAGGACTCGGTGAAGTTTCACTCGGTCTCTCCACCCGCGAAGACCAGCGCCGACGCCCTCGCCAAGCCGAAACTCCCGGCCTACAACAAGGTCTTCGCCGAGGCGCTGATCGACCTGGCGAAAAGAGATGATCGCATTGTGGCGATCACGGCCGCCATGGCCGAAGGGACGGGTCTTGCCGCCTTCCAGAAGGAATTCCCCGATCGATTTTTCGATGTGGGCATTGCCGAGGCCCATGCCGTCACATTTGCGGCCGGGCTGGCGGCGCAGGGATATCGGCCCTGTGCAGCGATTTACTCGACCTTCCTGCAGCGAGCGTTCGACCAGGTAGTCCACGATGTCTGCATCCAGCACCTGCCCGTCGTCTTTGCACTGGACCGGGCCGGCTTGTGTGGCGCCGACGGCCCAACCCATCATGGGGCCTTTGATCTTTCCTACCTGAGCCTGATCCCCGAAATCGTGGTCGCCGCTCCCAAAGACGGGGACGAGCTGCGCAACCTTCTGTACACTGCGTTCTCGCAGGAAGAGCATCCCTTTGCGATCCGTTATCCAAAAGACAGCTGTGTATGTCTCTCCGAGGAGCCCGTCTATCGCAAACTGCCGGTCGGTTCCTGGGAGGAACTGCAGCCCGGAGAGGATGCGGTGCTCCTGGCTGTGGGAACGATGGTCTCCAACGCGCTGAAGGCCCGAACTCTGCTCCAGCGCCGGGGCATCGATGCCGGCGTAGTAAACGCCCGTTTTATCAAGCCGCTTGACGCGGAGATGTTGGGCCGCATCGCGCAGCGGGCACCGCTGATCGTAACGATCGAAGAAAATGCGCTGCGGGGCGGGTTTGGCAGCTACGTAGCCGAACACTTGCGGGCGCAGGGTGGTTTTCGCGGCCGGATCATCCACCTCGGACTCCCGGACAATTTTGTGGAACACGGGTCGAGGGGAATCCTGCTGGACATTGTCGGGTTGTCTCCGGAAAAGATTGCCGAAGTCGTTACGAAGAACCTGCAGGTGCCTGGCGGTCACACATGGAAGGAGCCTGCAGACAGGGAAACCCCGACACATCAGGTCGTCTGATCGCCGCAACGATGCGGGAACTTTCGGCAAACAGCGAAGTCAAAAGGTTCAACTTTTTACAAATACAGGAGGGCCAATAATGTCTCGCAAAACAGTCAAAGTCGCTGCAGCTTTCGGCGTGGTTGTCGCCGCGGTTGTGTTTTTGTTGATCCTCGGTCTGCAGGATACCATGGTATACTCGGTCACGGTGAGCGAGCTACGAGCGCAAGGGGCTGCAAGCACCGCAAAGAGTTACCGGGTCGAAGGGAAGGTTGTGCCTGGAAGTCTGAAGTCTTCAGCTGATCGGCTGGAATTCAGTTTTGTGCTCGAGGACAGTGGCGGCACCATGCCGGTGAAGTACGATGGAATCTTGCCGGACACTTTCAAGGAGGGCCTGCCGGTTCTCGTGGAAGGGCGCTATCTGCCCGAGGGCACTTTCGAAGCCCGGCAAGTCTTTACCAAATGCCCGTCGAAATACGAGAGTGCCGAGCCGTACGAGACGTCGAATGCCAAAGGGGAACCCACAAGCTGACAAGGGAGCCCCGGTCATCTGAGCAGCGTCCGAGGCAACAGACTAAAGCCTGAATGAGGTCTGTGGTTGTCGTTGAACGGGCGGCGCAGGAACAGCCTGTCATCGACACCCGGTAGGATTGCGCACAAGGATATTCTGGAAAGGAGTTGTCATGTGGCAATATGGCCACTTTCTTCTTATCCTGGCTTTTGCATCCGCCGCCTACGCCATCATCGTTTCGGTGATTGGGGCGCGCAGGGAGCGTCAGGACCTTATCATCTCCGGGCAGAACGCGGCCCTGGCAGTGACGATCCTGTTAAGCTTGACAGTGCTTGCTCTGTTGCAGGCACTGATGACGAGCAACTTCAACATCGAGTACGTTTATGGCTACACCAATAAGACGCTACCGACGCTGTTGAAATTTACCGCCCTTTGGGGAGGCCAGAAAGGCTCATTGCTCTTCTGGGGATGGTTGCTCTCGGTTTTTATCGCGGTTGTCGTCTTGACCAACCGATCGAAGAATCGCGAGCTGATGCCCTATGTTGTTGCCGTTGGGATGGGCGTAAACCTGTTCTTCATTGTGCTCAACCTGTTTGTCTCGCAGGTATTCGAGCGCTTCTGGCAGATGCCAGGGGGAGCGGTGATTACGTCGGTTTTTCAGCCCGCCGGCGCCGTGCCTTTCATGCCTGCGGACGGACGTGGCCTCAATCCACTGCTGCAGCACTGGGCGATGGCTATCCATCCGCCCAACCTCTATCTTGGCTATGTTGGGTTAACCATCCCCTACGCTTTCGCTATGGCGGCCCTCATCACCAAACGGCTGGGGAACGAATGGGTGAAAACCATCCGCGTGTGGGCGCTCATCCCATGGTTTTTCCTCGGCATCGGCATGTTGCTGGGTGGCAAATGGGCCTACATGGAGCTTGGCTGGGGTGGTTACTGGGCCTGGGATCCGGTTGAGAACTCGGCTCTGATGCCATGGTTGGCGGCGACAGCCTTCATCCACTCGATCATGATCCAGGAAAAGAAGAACATGCTTCGAACCTGGAACGTGTCTCTGATCATTCTGGCATTTCTGCTCTCCGTTTTCGGCACGTTTATCACTCGCAGCGGCGTTATCTCGTCGGTGCACGCCTTCACGCAGTCCAACATCGGCCCGTTTTTCACCGGATTTCTGGTTCTGCTGGCCGTTTTCTCTTTCGGCTTGCTGGCTTCCCGCAGGCCGCTTCTCCGAAGCGAAAACCATTTCGACTCTGTGGTTTCCAGGGAGTCGGCGTTCTTGATCAACAATCTTGCTCTGCTTGGGGCTTGCTTCGCGGTGTTTTGGGGGACGATCTTCCCCATCGTTTCCGAAGCCGTGCGCGGGACCAAGGTGACGGTCGGGCCATCGTTTTTCAATTCGGTCAACATTCCACTGGGTCTGTTCTTGCTTTTCCTGACCGGCGTCGGTCCACTTGTGGCCTGGCGGAAGACATCGGGGAAACTGCTACGGAAAATTTTTCTCAAGCCTACGGTTGTGGCGCTTGTGGGGTTGGCTGTCCTTTTGGCCGCCGGCATGCGTGACTTCTATGCCTTGGTTTCATTCACCCTGGCAATCTTCGTCACCGGCACGATTGTCGCCGAGTTTCATCGCGGTGCCCGTGCCAGAGGCCGCACCAAGGGGGAGCCGTATGCCATTGCCTTGTGGCATTTGCTGCTGCGAAACAAGCGCCGCTACGGAGGCTACGTGGTCCATCTCGGAATAGTGGTTCTTTTCGTCGGCTTCACGGGATCTGCATTCAACCAGCAAACGGATGGGACACTGAAGATCGGCGACTCACTGAAGATCAACGACTACCGGCTCAAGTATGTCGATTTCACCGGCGTTGAGGATGCCAACAAGGAGATTTGGAAGGCCAGGCTGGAAGTGTTCAAGGGGCCTAAGCTTCTCGGGACAATTGAGCCGGCACGCTTCTTCTACAAGGTTCAGCAGCAGCCGACAACGGAAGTTGCGCTCTACAGCACTCTTCGCGAGGATCTCTACGTTGTCTTGGCCCAGGCAAATCCGGACAGGAGTGCTATCTTCAAGGCCTACGTAAACCCGCTGGTGCAGTTTGTCTGGCTCGGCGGGCTGGTTGTGGTCCTGGGTACATTCATTATCCTGCTTCCGGATAGTGAGGACCGTACGGCCAGACGGGTGGCTCAGCCAAAGCGACGAGGCCAGCCTGTGGCCATGCAATCCTAGCCGCGTTTGGTTCTAGCTGGCGCCCCGCTCTCTCGCGGGGCGTTTCTTTAACAGGAGATGAACACCGCTAACAGGAGGTTCTTGACAACGATCAACCCGAACACAAACCAACAAGACCCTATGGTGACAAAAGAACTGATCCGACGAATGCCGAAAACTGACCTGCACGTGCACCTCGACGGTTCGCTACGTGTGGAAACGGTTTTGGAGCTTGCCCCGCAGTCCGGGCTCCGTCTGCCGACGGATGACCTCGAAAAACTGCGGGGTTTTTTGCAGGTACAGGGAACCGTGGAGGACCTGGCGCGCTACATTGAGAAGTTTGAAATGACGCTCCAGGTGATGCAAACTGCGGATGCGCTTCACCGCATTGCCTACGAGCTGGCCGAAGATGCCGCGGCAGAAAATGTTCGCTACATGGAAGTCCGCTACGCCCCGATTCTGCACCAACGGAAAGGACTTGAACTGCCGCAGATCGTGGATGCAGTGCTTTCCGGCCTGAGAGAGGCAGAGCAGGATTTCGGGATCCGTACGGGTGTGATCATCTGCGGCATCCGGTCCATCAACCCGGAGACCTCCATGAAGCTGGCCGAACTCGCTGTGGCCTACAAAGGCAAGGGCGTCGTTGCTTTCGATCTGGCCGGCGTCGAATACAACTATCCCGCCAAGGATCATATCCATGCCTTCTACCACGTCCGCAACAACAACATCAACTGCACCCTGCATGCCGGCGAGGCATATGGTCCCGAGAGCATTCATCAGGCCATCCACTATTGCGGTGCTCACCGCATCGGCCATGGAACGCGCCTCATCGAGGACGAAGACCTGATGGCCTATGTCAACGACCATCGCATCCCGCTGGAGATCTGCCTGACCAGCAACGTCCAGACCCGCAGTGTACGCAGTCTCGAGTCGCACCCCTTCCGGCGCTACTTCGATGCCGGGATTCGCGTCACGATCAACACCGACAATCGCCTGATCTCCGGAACGACCGTCACCAATGAGCTGTACCTCGCGGCCACGACGTTCAATCTCTCTCTGGACGATGTCAAAAAGGTGATCACTAATGGATTCAAGAGTGCGTTCCTGCCCTATGAAGAGCGGGCCGAGCTCTTGCGCCAGGTGACCGCAGAGCTGGCCAAGTTCTGAAGATCGGAACACGGATTCTTTCCTGTTGATCCCCGCATGGTAGTTGACCTTTTGCTCTTTGCTGTCGGTATCACGCTACTCTACGCCGGCGCCGAACTGCTGGTGAGAGGTGCAGTGCATCTCGCCGCCACACTTGGTATCCCACCGCTGGTGATCGGCCTGACCGTGGTGGCGTTTGGCACCTCAGCTCCCGAATTCGTCGTGACGCTCGTCGCCACTCTGCAGGGCCGGCCCGGAATCGCCATCGGCAACGTCATCGGCAGCAACATTGCCAACATCGGACTGGTGCTCGGCCTCTCGGCGATCATTTATCCACTGACGGTGCGCGTCCAGAGCGTCCGGCGGGAGGTGCCGTTTCTTCTGGCCATCACACTGCTGGTTGTCGGCTTTTCGCTGGACCTGAAGATTGAGCGCTGGGAGGGGGTGTCGCTCCTGGGGTTTTTTGCGGTGTTTCTGGTGTACAGCATCCGCATTTCGAGGAGAGAGGGCTCTCCGCCGTTGGATCTTCAACTTCCCGTTGGGGTGGCGGAAGTGGTGCCCATTGCAGGCAGGCGGTGGGCGGTTATCGTCAAGGACCTTGCCATCGCTACGGCCGGCATTGCCGCACTGGTGATCGGCTCGAGGTTGCTGGTCGGCTCGGCCACGGTTGTCATGCGCGCCCTTGGTGTCAGCGAGGTGTTCATCGGTTTGACTCTGGTGGCCGTTGGCACGTCGCTTCCAGAGGTCGCAACCTCGGTTGTCAGCGCCCTGCGACGCCAGGCCGATATTTGCGTCGGCAATGTCATTGGATCCAATCTTTTCAACCTCTTATTCGTGCTGGGTAGCGTTACTACGATCCGCCCAATGTCGCTGACGCCCGGATTGCTCCGGTTCGAGTTCCCGGTAATGGTGCTGTTCACGGTGGTGGTTGTGCCCATCATGTGGACACGCTTCCGCGTGCAGAGATGGGAGGGGATCTTGCTGCTGGCGTCCTACCTGGGGTTCATCTTGTTATTGAGCAATCGCGGCACTGCTCCCGCCGTCATCTAACCTTGGCGCCTGTCGACGTCTTGCTCATCTGCTGCGGTCCTAGCGCAGTCGGAACTTGACAACGCGGTTGTTACCGAAGTCCACGACGTAGACCAGGCCGTCCGGAGCGACGGCCACATCTGTTGGCTTGCGCAAACGACCCTCGCCCTCGGCATCCCCGAACTTGAACAGAAAACGTCCGGCCGGATCGAACACCTGGATTCGGCCGTTGTAGAAGTCGCTGACGTAGATGCGGTCCTCCGAGTCGATATCCAACGCGTTGGCCACATCGAAGCGGCCAGGCTCCTTCCCCTTTCCACCCCAGGAAGCCAGGAACTTCCCCTTGGAATCGAACTTCTGGATGCGGTGGTTGTAGGCGTCAGCGACATAGAGGTTGCCTTGGGAATCGACCACGACGTCCGTCGGGTAGTAGAGCTCGCCGGGCTTGTGACCCTCGGTGCCGAACTGCGACTGGAAACGCCCTTTCGAGTCGAAGCGTTCGATCCGGTCGTTGTAGAAGTCGGCGACCAGGACATTCCCTTGACGGTCGAAGGACACACAGGCCGGGGCGTCGAACTCTCCGGGACCGGTGCCGGTGCGCCCCCACATGAACTGAGATCTGCCTGCGGCATCGAACACCTGGATGCGGTCGTTGCCATACTCCGGCACGTAGACGAGCCCTTCCTGGTTGACGGCCAGCAGCATGGGTCGTTGCAACTCGCCGGGGCCGGAGCCCGACGTTCCCCACTGGCGGAGAAAGCGGCCGTCCGGCGAAAATTTCTGGATGCGGTTGTTACCGGCATCGCTGACGTACAGGTTCCCCTGGACGTCCAAAGCGACACCGATCGGCTCCTTGAATTGGCCTGGTTCGCTGCCGGGCCCACCGAGGACTCCGACAAAAGACGCGCTTGTGGCAGACTGTTGCGAGCAGCCCGAGGAAAGGCTCGCTGCGAGCACTGCCAGCAGTGGATATCGCCACACGGTTTTGTTCATTGGGCAGGTCCGAATTTCTCGATGACAAGCGTAAATGGATGGCCCTTGTGGCCTTTGGGGGTCTCGTGCTCCAGTCGGCCGCTGACGCGCGCCGGGCGGCTCGCCATCTGTTTCTGCAGGTCTCGAAAAGCGTCGTTCTGTTTCACCAGAAACACCACGTCGGTGCCGGCGACCTTGAAGACGAGGGTGTCGTTGACGGTGCCGACGCTTCCGATGGCGGTCGCCTTCATCTCACGTGGTGTAAAGCCGGCGTCGGCCACGGCCGGCTCCACCTCGTCAACGTCAATGGAAGCGGCTTTCTTGCTCTCAAGAAGCGCGATGCCTTTGTCCACATTGATTTTGACGCTCGCAACGCCTTCCACCTTCTTCAACTTCTTCTCCAGGCCGTAGGCACAAAAGGGGCACGCAAGCCCATCCACTCGGATCTCGACCTTCTCAACCTGAGCAAGTGTAGTGCTCGCAAAGCTGAGAAGGAGCAGGAGGGCTACTGCCGATAGGAATGTGAGTCGTTGCATCATTTTCTCCAGGTTGTTCATCTGCGTCTGGGGGTACGTCACTGAGTGCAGTGACTGGTTAAGCCTTGAGCCCTGGCAGTCACAACGCGATCGAGCCGGTGAGAGGCGAAGCCAGGTCGGGCAAGGAGTGCCGGCGGATGCTGCTAAAACAAAAGAATTCTGGTCCCGAGCGACAATGTCCAGTCCGTGGCCAACTGGGCGCCGTGCAGCTCATTCACCACAGGCACCTGCCAGGAGGCCTCGATCAGCCAGCGCCGGCCGCCGACGTACTGCACGCCAGGGGACAGAAAGATCGTCGTGCCGCCGGAATCGTCCACAGTGCGGCCGGCGAATTGGTTCCGCAGAGCCGTCGTCCCGTTGAGCTCGAGGAAGAGATTCAGTTGCGGCGAGGGGTAAGTTTCGTACACCGCTGGCAAGAGTCGATACCCGAAGGCCACGTTGTAACCGAAGCTGTTGCCAAAGTCCACCTGCCCTGACGTCGTGTTGAGATTGTAGATTCCTTCGGCATACACACCCACGCGCCCCTGAATCCAGGCGGCCACCGTCGTGAAAAAGAGATCCGTGGAGCCGGAGCCGAGAGCAGGCGTGCTGTTCTCATCCCCGGTTGGCAGCTTGACCCCCGCTTTGGAGGCCACGCGGATCGTCTGGTTGCGGCGATCGTACTGATAGAGCAGATACTTGGCGAAGAGACGCATGTCGCCGATGCCGGAGCTTGTCAGCGTGCCGCCGATCGACTTCACTTCTACCCGCATAAGGGGCACAATGACACCGAGTTGGAAGCGATCATTGAAGAGATTGTAGGGCAGGGCCAAGGGGGTCACCCAGGCCGTTACCCTGTGGTCGTTCGGGTCGGCGATCTTCGAGCCGTTGCGGCGCAGTGTGGCTTTGCGGATCACTCTGCTGAAGGTACGGAAGCCGCGCCCTTGCAGGCCCAGCATGATGGGCGTATCCGTGTTGATGGGAGGACCCTGAGCCCAAAGAAGCTGATGAGAAGAAAAGACAACTGCCACCAAAACTACTGCACGCGTCAACCTGCGAACGATCATCCTTGGTTTTCTCCTTTTATGAGCCGACCAGAAAGCCAGCCTTCACGATTCCATCGCGGATGGCTTCGACGTTTGTGCCGTTTTCACGGTAATGGACCGTCACTTTCTTTTCAGTGAGGTCACCAGATACGGATTGAACTCCAGGCTGCTTCTCGAGTCGCTCCTTGATTCGTTTCAGACACCCTTCGCAATGAATGCCAGGCACCTGGAGGGTGATCGACTTCACTTCGGCGACCTGTGTCCTGGTTTTGGGCAGCAGACGGCCTGCAAAGGAGTTGATGAGTACGGCGCTGACGCTGGCCGCCATAGCGATCATGGCCCAGATGGGATGCAGCAAACCTGTAGCAGCCAGCGGGATCCCAACGCCATTGAAAGAAAACGCCAGGGTCAGATTCTGGACGGTTTTGCGATAGCTGCTTCTGGAAATGTAGTAGGCATCGACGACGCCCGTGAGCCGGTCACCGACGAGAATGATATCGGAGGATTCGATGGCGATGTCGGTTCCGGCGCCGATGGCGATCCCCACATCCGCCTGCATCAGGGCCGGCGCATCGTTGATGCCGTCGCCGACCATGGCGACGCGGTATCCCTGCCGCTGCAACCGCCGCACCTGTTCTGCTTTCTCGTCAGGGAGGACCTCGGCCATGACCTCGGTGATTCCAACTTCGGCTGCCACCGCTCGGGCCGTGCGGGCATTGTCCCCGGTGATCATGATGGGCTCCAAACCTGCTTCTCGGATGCGCGCCACGGCCTGGGCGGCATCGTCTTTGATCGTGTCAGTGATGCCGATCAATCCGAGCAACTCCCCCTCGATTGCAACGCCGACGACGGTCTGCCCGCGCTCCTGCATGGAAGTGGCGCTGCTGGCGGCCTGGGAGAGATCGACGTGCTTTTGCTGGAGGTACGCGAGGCTCCCTACCAGTACAGTCTGTCCGGAAACCTTGGCGAGCACGCCAAAGCCCGGATGGGCCTGGAACTCTTCGGGGTCGGACAGCGCGAGTCCCAGACTCTCGGCGTGGCGAACGACCGCCCGTGCCAGAGGATGCTCCGAGCGACTCTCTGCCGAGGCCGCGAGTCGGAGCACCTTCTCCACATCCTGGTACCCGGCATCCGATGTCTGAGTGGCGGTTTCTTCGGGGCGGGTTGTCCGTTTCAGGCTGATGACTTCCACCACCCTCGGTTCCCCCTTGGTGATCGTGCCGGTCTTGTCAAGCACCACCTTGCTGACATCCTTGAAAACCTGAAAGGCCTCGCCGCTGCGCATGAGGATCCCTTTCTCGGCCGCCAGCCCGCCTCCGCGGATCATCGCCAGGGGCGTGGCCATGCCCAACGCGCAAGGATAGCCCATGACCAGCACGGCCAGAGCAGCGAAAAGGGCACGAGTGAGATTGGGCTCACCGGCGATCACATAGGCTCCCAAAGTCCAGATCGCCAGCGCCACAGCCGCAAATACTAGAACCACCGGCACGTAGACCTTCAGAACCCGATCGACGAGCTGCAAGATCCCGGGTTTCATCGCTCGAGCCTCTTCCACATAGCGGGCGACGCGCTGCAAGAAGCTTTCTTCGCCCACGCGCGTGACGCGCACAAGGAGGGTGCCGGAGCCATTGATGGAGCCGCCGATGACCTCATCCCCAATGCCCTTTTCGGAAGGCAGCGATTCGCCCGTGACCAGACTCTCGTTGACCGCCGACAGCCCATCGACGACTTCCCCGTCCACCGGGATCTGCTCTCCCGGCCAGACGCGCACCAGGTCGCCTGGCTGCACCTGCTCCACCGGGACTTCCTCCTCCTTGCCGTCGTGAACAACGCGGGCGGTAGCCGGCTGCAGGTCGAGAAGCTTGCGCACGGCTTGTGAACTGCGGGTGCGCACCAGCAAGGAAGTATATCCCGACAGAATATGGTAGGCGGTCACGAAGACCGCGACAGCGAAGAAATCGGCTGTTGGAAAGTCACTGCGGAAAAACCCGATGAATCCACCCAGCAGCCCGGCAAAAGCGCCGAATTCCATGAGGACGTGTTGATTGAGAATGCGGCGCCGGAGAGATTGCACGGCCATGCTGAGAATGCGCCGGCCCGCACCGAAGACCGTGGCCAGGGCGAGGAGCATCATTAACCAGGGAAACGAAGGATGCCGAAAGCCAACCCACATGGCGGCCATCGATAGGAAAGTGGCGCCAGAGAGAGCCGCCACGACCCACAAGCGACGTCGCTCTCGGCGCAACTCGGCTTCCTGCTCTTCGAACGAACGCAACTTCTTCGGGTCGCGCACGGTGTATCCGAGCGCACGCAACGTGTTCTCCAGCTCCGATGGGCTTACCCGTGACGGATCGTATACGATCAGGGCCTCTTCGTGCGACAGGCTGATGTGAACCTCGAGAACACCGTCCATCCGGGCGTAGGCCCGACGGATGGTTTCAGTGCAAAAGGAACACGACATGCCGCCGATCCTGATCTGGAGCTTTTCTGTCGCCATTCTCGATTCTTTTCGTTGCGAGTGAGTTTGCGATTATTTGAGTGTTCTGTCAAACGTCCACAACATGCTAACCCATGTGGACCCCATTCTTATTTCCGGAAGCCAGGGCGGCCCGCCTGTCGCCGAAGTGTCAAAGCAGCCCCAGCCTCATCATGACCGGAAAGGCTACGAATGCGACGATGAAACCAACGGCCCAGATGCCGGCAGAGGCCCAGAGCACCACCCTGCTCCAGCGATTTGCCACCTGACACGCCGAGCCTTCTCCGACGCCGCACTCCGCGTCTGTTTTGCGGCGGTAGACCAGATAGAAATTTACTGCGATCATCAGCCCGGCACCCAGAAAAACCCACACTTTATTTCGACTTAGAGTGATGAGGAGCGGGAAGGAGGATATCGCCGACGCCACGACGGCGCCGAGCCCAAGAGTCACAAAGAGCGTTGGCAGAGCGCAACAGATAAGGGTAGAGACCGAAGTGAAGAGAGACAGCATGCTTGTGAGGTCTTGCTTCAGCTTACGCATAGGCGGTCCGTCTTGAGTTTCTCCGTTTCGGCCGGTTCGTTGGGAGCTGTGGGGCCAGCTCCGTGCCCTCTGTCGCGGCGCTCGCGGTCAAGAGAAAGAACAGCGGCGGCCACGGCGGACGGGCAGCAGACGCCGGCATTACTGGCGCTCTTTCCGCTCTCCTCGAATGACTTTTGCCTTGAACCCCAGCTTTTCGACAGCCTTCACGAGCTTCTGTTCATCCATTTTGTCGTCCGAGCAGGCGAGCGTGGCGACTCCGGCCTTCGCATCCACGCTCACATCGGATACACAGTCGAACTCAGACAGAGCCTTCTGCACCCGAGACACACAACTATCGCAAGCCATGCCCTTGATTTGCAGAGAGATCTCCCGTGCTTTCTGGATTGCCTTGCCGTTGGTGACAGGCGGAGCCTGTCCTTCGATGGTGATCTTGCGCAGCGTGAACCCAGCTTCTTTTACTTTCTTTTCGAGCAGGGCTTTATCGATTTTGGCATCCTCCTTGAAATAGAGGATCACAAGGCCATCGTTGAGCTTGATGTCCAACTTGTCGATGCCCTCCACTCGTTTCAGCTTTTTCTCCAAGCCGTAGGCACAGAAGGGACACGCCAAGCCATCCACCCTCAAGGTAACTTTCCTGTGCTGGCCCGAAAGGGCGAAGGCCTCCGTGAACGCTGCGGCCAGCAGAAGTGAGGCGACCAGCCACGCACTGAATCTTCTCATGACATACCTCCGTTCGAAAGGGTTCTATCTGAAGGGCGGCATGTGGAATTCGACCGCGAGAACGTACTCAGGGTCAGGCTTATCCTGAATTCCGTTGAGACGGTCGACCACGGATATCTTTACACCGCCCTTGAGCATGATGTTGCGATAGCTGAAGAAGAATCCCGGTGCAACACTCAGTGTGAAGCCTCCGGAGTCGGGATCGGGACGATCCTGGATGGTATTCCTGCTTGCCACTTCGCCGAGCACCTCCAGGAGGAAGACCGCGTCGGGCTGCAAGTACTCCAGCTTCCACGGCCGGATGCCGTAGGCGGCGTCTATGTTTAAGATGTTGCCCCGGTTCACCTGGTTGCTGGTGCCATTGACCAGGTAGCGCGCGTCCGCAAAGGCGTAGTGCCGGCGCGACTCACGACCGAATGAAAGGCCGACGAAGTAATCTGTGGTCCCGCTTCCGCGGCGCGCCGACTGGCTTCCCGTCGGCAATTTGACACCCCAATGAAAGGCGAGCGCAGTGCTGGCGTTCCGGACGTCGTGGCGGAGGAAGCGCCGCTTGCCTCGAATGATGAGGTCGCCCAAGCCGGCGCGCCTTCCGGCGGTGGAAAACACGTACGGGAGGGAGGCCGTCATGGCAAGATCGGGGGTGAGGCCGTAGATCAGTTCGTAGCGATTCGACCAGCCGCCGTTCTGGCGCTCCAGCTCGGATTCCAGTGCCCAGGCGTACTGGCCGACGGTATGAGGCCCCAGACCAAAGAGGGGCTCGTGCGCCCGGGCTCTTTCAGAGGATACAGCAAAAGCAATGGCTGCCGACATCCAGACGACCAGGACGGCATCGATTCGCTTTGGCATCTTCTCGTTCCTTTTTCGGTTACGTTCCATGTGTCAAGTCCCTTTCGCCAGCCGGAATCGAACCCAATAGCCAATGGAGCCGCCGATCACCGAACCCACCAGTGCGCCGCCGAACCATCCTACAAGCGTGCCCAGCGCAAAGGGAGCGCACTGCAGGAAAATACTCGGTGCCAGCAGCAGTACGAACACGCCACCAGCCATGGAACCGCGAAGCAAGGGGCCTGGCGCGCGCCTGGTTGCGCTGAGGTAGGAGGCGATACCCATGGGGATCATGGCGTACAATCCTCCGAACACGAAGAAGGAGCCCGCCACGGAGAGTCTCTCAATGAACGGCTGTGTGAGCCGGTAGTTGCTGCAGAAGCGCAGGGAACTTGGCAGAGGGCTGATGGCTGTGAGCAGGAAGAAGATCCCTACGGCAACAAGCGACGCCTGCGCCATGAACTTCCACGACGCAATACCTTTCTTCGTACCCAGCATGAAGAGGTAGAAGACCACCCCGTAGAGCGCCGTCCACAATGCCCCTGCCGTCGTCAAAGCAAGATGCGAGACGTTCTCGAGGTTCAGGCGGGAGGACAAAATGACACCTGACGCAATCGCCGTAGCCAGCCCCATGCCGAAGGGAACCAGAGGCTCCAGGATGGAACCCAATCGCTTCAACTCCGCCACAAAGCTTTGCTTCCTGGCCTCCTGCGCCGCCGAATGCGCCTGCTCGGACAGGCTCGCGCCAAGAAAAGCGGGGGAGGCCTCCTCGTGCCACTGGTCAAGCACCTGCCAGACACCGCGCAGTTGTCCAAGCTCGGCGGCACACCGGGCGCAATGCTCGAGGTGATCTTCCATCGACGCTTTTGTTCTCTCATGGAGACCGCCTGCCAGATAGGCGGGCATTTCTTTTTGCGTCTGCTCACACGTCATCATGGATCACCTGCATTTCCTGATGTTTTCGGGACGGTCAACATCAGCGGCTTCTACAGCAGTTCTCGGCGTAACTGCTTGAGAGCGCGATAGGCACTCTGCTTGGCGGCGACCTCCGAAATTCCCAGGACCTCCGCCACTTCTTTGTAACTCAACCCCTGATATTTGGCGAGCAAGATGACCTGACGTTGCTGTTCCGGAAGGCGACGGATCGCCGCAGCTATGGCCTGTTTCCTGCCGTCTTCCTGCAGCTCCGACTCCGGATCGGCGTGGATCTGATGGGGGGCGGCGGTGACAGCGTTGAAATCTTGCGCTTTCACAACACCGGAACGCCGTTTTTTCTGCCGGTACTGATCTCGCAGCAGGTTCATGGCGATGGTGTAGAGCCAACTGGCAAACGACCTGTCGGGGCGATACCGAAGGCGCGCCTGGATCAGCCGAAGGAACGTTTCCTGAGCCATGTCCTGGGCAAGTTCAACGCTGCCAAGGGAGCGCAAGAAAAAGTTGTAGATCTTCTGCCCGTACCGCGCAAACAATTCATCGAAAGCGCTGGCCTCACCTGCGGCGTATGCCTGCATCAACTCCTCGTCAGATCTCGATTTCAAGCCCGCCTGTCTCTCCACGTGTAGGGTTCACCATTGCAAACGTCCATGGAAGGAAAAAGTAACGCAGATCTCTCGAATGGATCGCATTCATTGTCTGTTGAATGGCCCCGCTGGTACCGCAAGCAGCGAACGAAGGAAGGTGCCTTCTGAGTTCCCGTTGCACGTTCTGCCTTGAAAGAACAGGTCGCGTTTCCGCAGGAAACTCGCGGCCAAAAGGTAAGGGAAAGTCATTTCGAGACGATACTTAGAGAAGGCAGAGGCCCACATAACTCATCACCGAAACATGGAAAGACGAGGCTTCCTGACGGGTTCTGCATGTGGAACGTGAATGCTGCGGAGATTGCCACCATGATGGCCGAACCTGAGGGGTGCCGCTCGAACACCGTGTCGCCGAGGTTGGAATGTCAGAGTTTCTTGGTTACAACGAGAATCGCGGTGAGTCTCAACACAACGCCCAGATTTGCGGCTCGAAAGGCGCCGCCCAAAACGGAGAGGAGCTCCAATTGGAAGAGAGCAGATTTCGTAACTTTGTCCGTTCGATCAAGGAGATTCCGACGCTTCCGGCCGTCGCCATCAAGGTGACGGAAGTCTGCCAGGACGAGTCATCCACTGTCGAGGAACTTGAAGAAGTCATCGCCTCCGATCCATCCATTGCCGCCAGGATCCTGCGCATCGCAAACTCAGCGTTCTTCGGTTGTGCCAAGAAGGTCGATTCGATCTCGCGAGCCATCATCCTGCTGGGTTTCGACACAGTGAAGAGCCTGGCTCTGAGCACCTCTGTGTTCGACCTGTTCTCGGGTTCGGCTGAGGCGCGCCTCGACTGGCATCAGTTCTGGCTGCATTCCGTCGCCTGTGGTCGCGGGGCGCAATTGATTGCCGAGGACGCACACGCCCGCCCCTATCAATCCTCTGCTTTCCTCGCCGGTCTGCTCCACGACATCGGTAAGCTGGTGTTGGATAACTGGTTTCACGAGCCCTATCGCCAGGCTCTCCTGCTAGCCGCTGAGCGACCCTGCACCCTGGCGGAAGCGGAGAAGCAAACTTTGGGGTTTGACCATTCCACCGCTGGAGCGTGGTTCGCAAAGAGCTGGGGCCTCCCTGACACCCTTGCCAGGCCGATGGGCCAACACCATTCGATGAAGATCGTCGACCGTTCGCAGGAGTTCCTCGTGGCGGCTGTGCACGTCGGGGATGTCATTTGCTGGGAGCTCGAGCTCGGGTCTGGCTGGCAAGCTGCTGTGCCGGAGCTGAACCCGGTTGCCTTGGAGATCCTGGACATGAGCCCAGAACAACTCCAGGTCGTGGCACAACGACTCGCGGAGCAGGAGGGCGAGATGCGGGCTTTCCTGACGTTGTTGTGAGCCGATGGAAGCTGCACGAAACAAAAAGTGCAGTCGCATGAGGAACCACACCGACAAGAGCCTTCAGGACGCGCTCAATCGAGCCTTGAGAGAGAGGGACTTGTACAAGTCCTCTCTTTCAAAGGCCAACCTCAACTACCAGGAGAAGGTCGAGGAGCTTTCTCTTCTACGCCGGCTCAGCGAGTCCCTTCGCTACATTCCCGACAACAAACGTGTCTGCCAGGCGCTGCTGGATTCGCTCGCCGAACAGCTCGGAGCCTCGGAGAGCTGCCTGGCTGTGTTCCAGGAGGAATCACGAAAGCCGATCCTGATGGTGGCGACGGGTTCTGCGCCGTGTCGCCAGCTGGTGCAGCGGGTGGTGCGGCGATGGAACGAGCACTCTCGAAGGATCCGGCAGCGGTCAGCAGGTGCCAAGCGCAATGGCGCGATGGCGGATACGCTGGGAGGCACTTCCTGGGTGCACTATCTCTGCGAGGACGATAGCCGGGGTTGTCCAGGGCTGTTCATCCCTATCGAGGTGCAGGGCAGCCTTCTTGGCATCTTCTATTTCGATACACCAGGTTTCGATCGTTTCGATTTTGAGGAAGAACGTATTCTGCCGATCGTTTCGGAGTTGGTGGCTTCGATTCTGCTGAATGTGCGACTTTACCATGAACTGGCGCAGTACAGCCGCATCCTTGAGAGACGGACAAAGCTGCTGGAGGAGATGAACGAGCGACTGACGCGCACCCAGGCTCAGCTCGTGCAGTCAGAAAAGTTGGCCGGCATCGGGCTGTTTGCCGGGGGAATCGCCCACGAAATGAACAACCCACTGATGGGCATCACCGGGCATCTCGAGCTTCTCATCGAGGAGAGTCAGGATAATCCGGAGCTTTTGGAGCGGCTCGAGGCCGTTCGCAAGCAGGCCGATCGCTGCTCGAAGATCGTACGTGGTGTGCTGGACTTCGCCCGGTTCACGCCGGATGAATGGGCGGAAGTCGACATCAACAACTCCCTCGAAGAACTCCTGACCCTGATCGAGCCTCAGCTCCGCTGGCAGCAGATCAAAGTAGTGCGTAGCTTTTCACCGAACCTGCCGTATGTGATGGGGAATCGGAATCGCCTGCAGCAAGTCTTCCTCAACATCATCACCAACGCCCAGAAGGCCATGCCGAACGGGGGTGTCCTCAAGATCGAGACTCTTGTTTCTGATGAGCGGCCGCGCCGGGTGATCATTTCCTTCGAAGATTCCGGCTGCGGCATCCCGGAAGACAATCTTCCCAAGGTATTCGACCCGTTTTTCACCACGGCGGAGGTCGGCAAAGGAACCGGCCTGGGCCTGTCCATCAGCTTTGGTATTGTCAAAGATCACGCCGGCGACATTCTGGTTGAAAGTGAGCCCGGGCGTGGTGCGAAGTTCCAGGTCGTGCTGCCGGCCGAAGCCCTTGAGAAACCGGTGGCTGCAAGCTGGGAAGCGCGGCATTGAAGCCGCCGCAGCGCGGGGCGGGAGAGAGGTGGTGCCGGTCGTGGGTTGCACTACAGGAGGCGGTTTCTGCGCGCCGAGCGCCATGTCGCAGGATCACATCCAATCCTTACGCGGGATTGTCTCATGAGTGAGGTTATCAACACAGTAACATCGACCGAGAAGATCAAGGCCGTTATCCAACGCGTGAATGAATTGCCCACCCTTCCGGTGGTCGCTTTGAAGGTCATGGACATCCTCGAGAACGAAGATGTGTCGCTCTCGGAGCTCTCCCACATGATCCATGCGGACCAGTCCCTGGCGGCGAAGGTCCTGAAAGTGGTCAACTCGGCTCACTACGGATTTCCAAGGCGAGTCTCGACGATTTCGCTGGCTGTTGTCATTCTGGGAACCGAGAACGTCAAGAACCTGATCCTGAGCATCTCGATCATGGATCTGGTGACGCGAAGGGTTTACCGGGGGCACATCGACCGGCGCCGATTGTGGGCTCACCCGCTCTACTGCGCGGCAGCTGCACGTGTGCTCGCCAAGTTACACGACCACGGGCAGCCCGAGGAATGCTTTGTGGCCGGCTTGGTGCACGACATCGGGAAGATCATCATCGACTGCCACTTTCATGAGGCCTTCGTTCAGATCCAGTCCATGCAGCCGGAAAGTGATTTCGACCTGCTCGAGGCGGAGCGGCAGCTGGTGGGCATGGACCACAGCGAGATAGGGCGGAGGCTATGCGAGAAGTGGAATTTCCCTCCGCTGCTGAGCCAGGCAGTCGCTCTTCACCATGATGCCTCGGTCCTTGAGTTCAGGAACTCTCTCCCCGCATTTGTCTATCTCGGAAATCAGATTGCCGAGTACGCGTTGCGCATCGACGACTTCTTTGAAGATCAGGACAGGCGCCGCAGCGAGCTGGCGGCGCTGGTGCAGTTCTCGGAGGAGCAACTGGACGCCTTCCTGCAGGAGACCCAGCAGGAGTTCGACAAAGCGAACGTGTTTCTCGAGCTATGAGACTCTCCCGCTGGTTGCGGGCCGTCAAGGGGCGGGCTTGGCCAGCGTGCGGATGAAAGCCACCAGGTCGTCGATATCACGCTGTTTCAGTGTATGGCCGTAGGCTGGCATCAGGATGGACTTGTTGACGCCCCGGCCTCCCTGTGCGATTACCTCATGTAGAGTCTGGTCGGAGATGGCGTTCATGTACTCGGTATCTGTCATGTCGTGGGGCCGCGGGTCCAGATTGTAGGAGTTGAAGCCGTCTCCCTGACCGCCGCTGCCGTGGCATACGGAACAATAGGTCTCGAACAGACGCATTCCCCGGCGCTCCGCATAGGTGTATTTCACGTAGGGATCCTGCTGTGCGACGGTGTCTTGTTGTGCCTGCGAGGTCATTGCCGATAGCGCCTGCTTGGGTGCCTCAGGCGACTTGCCGCACGAAAAGAGCGTTAGGACGAATAGCAAAGGGAAAATCAGATAGATGGCCATGCTGTTGAACCTCACTAACGATTGCAACTTCTTGACTCCAGGCATGATTGCAACTGTGCGTATCTCTCCACCGTGCCGTGAATGTAGCGAGGGCCGGGGAAGGTGGACTCTGGTTCGCTGTCGCCTCTCCTTCAGACGGCCGGCAGGTGAAACTCGATCTCTTTCGCGAGCATGTGCTGCACTTGCATCAGTCGGGTCCAGATCATTGAAGCCAGGTTGGACATGATCGCGAACCCGAGCTGAGGATCCTGTTCACAGAGCGCCCGGAGTTCTCGCCCGGGAATCTGGAGCAGGGCGCAATCGGTGGCCGCATAGGCCGACAGCGTCAGCTTGTGGGGTGGCACCAGCGCGGACCATCCTATGAGGTCACCCCGGCCTTTCACTTCCACAAGAATTTCCCGCTCGCTCATCATCACCGAGATCGGCTGGCACAGGTTGACGGAACCCGTGCCGACGACATACAGATGTGTGGCATCCTGGCCCTTTTCGAAGATCCTCTCGTCCTCTTTCACGGTGATGACCTGCGCTAGCGACCAGATGTTGCGTAGAGTTGCGTCTCCCAGCCCTTGGAAGACACTGCAGGCGCCGAGGAGTTCTTGGTCGAGCATTGTTCTGCTCCTTGTTGAGGGGATCAACCTCCGCCTTTCAGGGTCATCAAATAGGCGGCGACCTTCTTAGCCTCTTCCAACGTCATGCCTGACTTCGGTTCGATCGTCCCGGGTTTGTACCTTTGAGGATCCAGCAACCAGCGCACGATCCAGCCCGGCTTCAGGCGTTCGCCGCTCCGGTCGAGGAGCGGGCCGACATATCCGCCTTTCGAGCCGATCTGATGGCAGCTCTGGCAGCCGTACTTCTCCCAGTACAGAACACGGCCCTTCTCGATAGCGTCCGCATCCCCAAGGGGGATCCCTGGAACGTCGAGGCTGTCGTCCAGCAAGACCGTGTAGAAATAGTTGGCGAGTGTCTTCACTTCGTCCCCGGAGATGAACAAGTTGGGCATTCTCTCAGCCTGGATCGGCCGAATCGAATACGGTATTCTGAAGTACTCCTCGACCCAGTCACGTTGTAGCTGGCTGCCGACCCGCGTCAGGTCCGGGGCGATGTTGCCACCGGCTCCGTTGATTGAATGGCAGGCCAGGCAACTGTACTTGCGGAAAACCTGGCCTACGCGGCCCTGCGGTTTGAAGACCGGCTCGGGCTCACGTGGAACGACGTATTTGGGCGGAAGCTGATCATCCCTCTGAGCGAGCAACGCTGTCGTGATTGCCTGGATTTCGTCCTCAGAAAGATGATACTGCGGCATGCGCAGCGTTTCCCGGAAGATCCGCGGAGTTCTCAGCTTTGTGGAAATGAAATCATAGAGCGTGTGTGGAATGCTGCTCTTGCCGAAGTCGATCTCATAGATCTTCTTGCTGCCGACTCTAGTCAGCTCTGGTCCCAGGTTCTTCGTAACCTTGGGGTCGTTCAGCTTGTGGCAGCCGGCGCAGTTGTTTTGGTTGAAAAGAAGCAGGCCCCGCTCGTAGAAATTTGGCACAGGTTGATGCTGCACTGTATCCGGTGGAGCATCCCAGTCGATGAACTCGCTGGTGATGTAGGCCGTGAGGGCGGCAAGGTCTGTGTCACTAAAGCCGAACTGTGGCATCTCGACCCCTGGCATGAAACGCTTGGGGTTCTTGACGAAGTTGTAGATCCAGGCCGGACTGGCTTTGGAAGCCACCTTGCCAAGATCCGGCGCCAGGCGGCCACCACGCCCCTCCACGGCGTGGCAACTGATGCAGCGCGCTTCGCGGAACCGTGTTTTTCCTCGATCGATAAAGTCGGGGTCCTCCGAACGTTGCTTGTAGACCTCCGGCAGGGGATCCAGACGAGCGCCGTTGGGAAACCGCTTGAAGCTCATCAAGAAGTCGGCCAGGACGTTGGCCTCCTCGTCGCCGAGATGGAAGGTCGGCATCTTCGTTTTCGGCCGGAATTGGGCGGGGTCTTTGAGCCAACCCACCAGCCACGATCGCTTCACTTTGCTGCCGATGCCGTCCAGGTCAGGTGTAAACGATTTTGTGAAGCCGTCGAGGTTGTGGCAGGCGACACAATTGTACTCCTTGATCAGTTCTCGCCCGCGCGTGAGCACAGGCGCGTCGGGGACTTTCCGTTGCTGGTGGCAGGTTCCGCACGACGACTCCAGAAAGCGTTTCGGCAAGATCGGTTCGTCCCAGAACGGTGTCGGTAAGTGGGCGTCGGCAAACTCGGTCGACCGTCCCTGGCCTTGATGGCAGGCGGTGCAGCCAAAGTTCTCGATGTTGTGATCGACAGTTGGATGAGTGCGAAAGGGCTCTGGGGCGTCGACCAGGCTTTTCTCCCGGAGTCCCAAATGGCAGGTGACACAACGGTCGACGCGATCCAGGTCCTTGATCCAAATCTGCTTTAGCCCCATTCGAACCGGCTTGATACGTACCGGTTGTTGCTCGACGAATTTATTGTACTCCTTCTGGTACTTGCGCCACTCGCGGAAGACATCCTTCAAGGGCGAAACCGCCAGTACGAAAAGAAAGAGCAGACTTGTGATCGCATAGATCGTTTTGAGCTTACCAAGTCCAGTCGAATTTCTCATGATCGCTCAGTAGATTCCGGTTTTCCAGGGCCATACCCAGCTCCAGCCGGGTCCACGGAAGAAAGTGCCAATGATGGTCAACACCGCGGCTACAAACACGAACCACGTCATAATCCACTCTGCCAGAGAGCGTTGTCCCAGCCAGGCGATCCACCCCTTTCCCTCCGGCTTGAAGTATGGGATCAAGGCCAGGCCGTAGATGAGAAGGGTTGGAATCACGATGCCGAAGGCATCGAAAGCGCCGGTGGCTATCACAAAAAGCAAGACGACCGAGGTCAGGATCACAAACGTTCTTTGGCGGTCGTGGATCCACAGCCCCTCCCGCTTGATGTTGATCTCAAAGTAGGGAATCACTATGAGGGCTATGACCACCAGGCCCGGCAGGACGATGCCGGCAACAAGCGGCGGAAAGGAGTGAAGCAGCTCCTGCAGCCCGAGAAAGTACCATGGCGCTTTGGCTGGATTTGGGGTATGTTGCGGATTGGCAAGCTCCTCCAGCGGTGCGTTGACGAAGAGCGCCAGCAGCGCCATGACCACCACCACGATCTGAAAACAAATGACCTCTCGAATCACCAGATGGGGGAAGGACATCACCAGCTTCTCTGGTGGCTTCTCTTCCTCGAAGCGCGCCGGTACCTTCTTGGGCACCATGGCCAGCCGCTTCGGCACTTCTGCTGGATCCGTGTTGACTTCGACTTGATATTTCTGGCTCATCGTTTTGGTTCCTGTGTCAGTCGAACCGAGTTCCCGGTGACTCTTTCCTTGTTGATCCCTTGACTCAGATAACCCGGAAGGCCGGTTTCGAAGTTCCTACCGCAACCCGCCGTCCTTCCGGATTCGCCAGAAGTGGATTCCGATGAACAGCGAAAGAAGACCTGGGAGGATCACCGAGTGTAGGACGTAGAACCGCACCAGGGCGTTCTCGCCGATCAGGTGGCCGCCCAGCAACAGATACCGTAGCTTCTTGCCGATGAATGGCACGTAGGCCGCGATGTTCGTCCCCACCGTGACCGCCCAGTAGGCAAGCTGGTCATAGGGGAGCAGATAACCCGTGTAGCTAAGCAGTAGCGTGAGGAGAAAAAGGACGACGCCGATCACCCAGTTGAACTCCCGCGGCGGGCGGTAGGCGCCTGCATAGAACACCCGCAGCATGTGGAGAAAAACGACCAGGACCATGGCGTGGGCCGCCCAGCGATGCATGTTGCGGAGAAAGAGGCCGGAGGAGACCACGTACTGTAGGTCCTTCATGTCGTTGTACGCTTCGGGGATCGCCGGGTGGTAGTAGAGCATCAGCAGAATGCCGCTGACCGTGAGGATCACGAAGAGAAAAAAGCTGGTCATGCCGAGGTAGAGCGTGTAGCTGAAGCGAATGGCCTTCAACCGCACCTTCACTGGCTGAATGTGCAGAAACAGGCTGTTGAAGATGACCAGGGAGCGGTCGAGATTGGTGCGAATTGGCAGGCCGGTGCGGAAGATCGACCGCCACGCTCTTGACTGGGTTAGACGCTGCCACAGGGTCATTGCAGTCCTCGGTTGTTGTAAAGCATATTCGAGCCTCCGCGAACAAGAGGCGAAGAATTCACCACAAACAGGTAAGGGCTAGCACGGATCCTCTTCCTGGCTCATGCTGCTTTCCGCCATGGGTTGTTCCGTGTAGATCGAGGGGCGAAGTCGTTTTGGCGTTCGTTTTGGGGCTGTCCCAAAGGAACCGCATTCTCTCCTTTTCGGACAGCCTCGTTGGGAGCCACGTGGTCCGCCGATATCAGACCCTCAGGATCATCTCGTCCTCGCTGACCGTCTCAGAAGTATCCACGACCAGCTCGCTGTCTTCCACTTTTATGCGAAAGCGATCGAGGTCTCTCGGTGCCGGTCCGCGAATCACCTCACCGGTCTTGGTAAATCTGCTTCCATGGCAGGGGCAGGCGATGATTCCCTCTGGATGGCCTGGCACGCCGTCAGGCTTCCACTGAGTCGTGCAACCAAGATGAGTGCAGATGGCGGACACGGCCCATACGTAGCCCTCCTTGGCTCGGAAAACGAAGACACGATACTCCGGGTTGAACACGACGCTGCCCGGTGGAATCTCCTGGATGGATCCGGCCCGGAACCGGCTTGGTGGCTCGAGGACGACATTCGGCCAGAGGTACTTCCAGGTGACGATGCTGCCTCCCACCAGAGTGGCGGCAACCGCTGTGTTGCCTGCTTTGGCGAAGAATTCTCTGCGGCTCAGGGCCTTTCGCTCGTGATGATCTGTTTCTGGCTGCTTTTCCGGTTCCTTCATACGCGCGTCTCCGACTGTTCAAATGCTTGCATCGTAATTGTCCCAACAGGGCAGCGCTTGGCGCACAACCCGCAACGGATGCAGATCTCCTCGTCCTTGATCATGACCATGCCGCGACCGCTCGCTCGTTCCAGCTCCGCACCGAGGTCGTCCTCAAGGAGCGAGTCGGTGGCCTTGCCCATCACCAGTTCCGAAAGCGGCACGATCTCGATACAATTCTCTGGGCAGACGTCTGCACAGCCGCCACAAAGGATGCACTCGGTTCCCTTGAGCGGATCGCCTTCGAAGATCGTGTTTACCCAGCAACGAAGGCAGCGGCTTCCCTCCAGGACCGCCTGCACCTCGTTGTATCCAAGCTCGACCTGGGCGATGCCGACGCGACGTTCCAGCGGCAGAGCAGGGATCGGCTGACGGCGGATGTGCGTGTACCCTGGGATGGGCTGGTAGTCGGCCGTGTCGTAGAGGGTGATCTTGTACTCAGGTTCGGGGTGTTGTTCACCGCTCAGGTAATTGTCGATGGAGCGGGCCGCCCGGCGCCCCTCTGCCACCGCGGTGATGGCAATGCGCGGGCCGAAGGCCAGATCGCCGCCGGCGTAGATCCCGGGGGCCGTTGTCGCCATCGTTTCCGGATCCACCTTGATCGTGCCTCGCGGTGTCGTCTCGATACCATCCTCCGGGGTGAGCCAGGAGAGGTCAGACGACTGGCCGATCGCAATGATCACGGTATCGGCCTCGATCACTTTCTCGGTGCCCGGAATGAACTTGGGATTGAAGCGGCCGTTCTCATCGAAGACCGACGCCACATCGATGGTCTCCACACCCACGACGCGGCCGTCCTGCGTGATAATGCGCTTCGGGCCGTGGCGATTATGGATGCTGATCCGCTCTTCCTCGGCTTCCTCGACCTCCTCAGGATCGGCCAGCATCTCTTCTCTTGCCTCCAGGACGATCATATCGACCTTCTTGGCACCGAAGCGCACCGCCGAGCGGGCCACATCCAGCGCAGCCGTGATGTCGGAGGTGGTCACCGGCTCTCCGGTCTCAAGGCGTGCTGCAGTTCGTGCCACATCGAAGGCCACGTTGCCGCCGCCGATGACGACGATTTTCTCGCCCAGCTCCACCTTGTAGCCGAGATTGACGTTCAGCAGGAAGTCGATGGCATTGAGGACGCCGTCGGCGTGGATACCATCGACATTCAGCGTGCGGCTCTTGTGAGCGCCGATGGCCAAGAAGATGGCCTCATAGCCATTGTCGCGCAGGTCGCTCAGGGTGAAGTCGCGCCCCAGCGCTTTGCCAAGCTTCAGCTCCACGCCGAGGCTCAAGATCAGGTTGATCTCGAGCCGGATGAGTTCGCGCGGCAATCGGTACTCGGGGATTCCCAGGCGGAGCATACCCCCGGGCACATCATGCGCCTCGAACACCGTGACGCCATACCCCAGAAGGGCCAGGTCATGGGCGCACGACAGACCCGCAGGGCCAGCCCCGATGACGGCCACCCATTTGTTTTTGGGCTGAATCGCCGGCCCCAGGCTTTCGCGCAGCTTTGTCATGTCGAGCATGCTCTCCACCCCATAGCGCTCACAAACAAAGCGCTTGAGGGCGCGGATCGCGATGGGCTGGTCGAGCTGGCCGCGGCGGCAGGCGTCCTCACACGGCGCTGCACAGATGCGGCCACAGATGGAGGCGAACGGATTCGGAGCTCGAGCCACGCGGTAGGCCTCTTCGTAGCGGCCTTGCGCGATCAGATTCACGTAGCGGCCTGCTTCGGTGTGTACCGGGCAGGCCCACATACACGGGAAGTTACGCTCGAGCCAATCTGGATTGACCAACTTAAAAGAAGACATCGCTGCCTTTCATGTCGAATTTGACAGCCACGCCAGGGGCCGGCTTTTTCTTTCCGTCCTATCGTTTGAGCAGGAAGTTCACCTCCACCTGGCCCTTGGCAGGCACGGTCACCTCCTGCGGCTTCGTTTTCAACTTCTCGTGCCAGACCTTCAAAGTGTACTTGCCAGCCGGCACGTCCTTGATGACGAACTTGCCCGTCTTGTCGGTCTTGGCGAAGTACGGGTTCTGCAGCACCACCACATAGGCTTCCATTTCCGGGTGGACGTTGCAGAGGATCACCGCCACGCAATCGGGGTTCTTGAAGGTGTAAGGACGCTTCTGGCCCTTTGGCCAACTCCCGAGATTGAACTTGCCGGCGCACTTGTCGGGCGTGAAGACGTTGTGCAAAACGTCGTCACTGTTCTGGAATTCGACGGTCGTCCCGGCAAGAATAGGGAGCACATGCGGGACGAACGCCATATTCTTCTGGTCCATGAGCGCCTTCTCTTTGGGCGCCGGAAACGTCTTCCCAGGGATCTTTTCGATATAGACCACAGCGTCGGCGGCGCTACGAGCGCCTTTGACAGTGATTGTACCGACGATATCGCCTGCCATGGCCGTCTGCCAGAAAGCACCCAGCAGAAGTGCGGCCGTGAAAGCGCTGATGATTTTCTTCATTACGATACCTCCTCAGTCAACACCTTGGGTTAGAATCCTACAACGAGAGCTAGCTCAATCTCCCCGAATTCGAATTCTCCTTCGCCTTCTGCTGCCTCCTTTTCGATTTCGGCTGACAGCACTGCCTTGAGGTTGGCCCTGATGAGGGCGGTCAGGCCGGGTACGAAGCGCTGGTCTGTCTCCGCGGCGCCTCCAATGCTGGAACGGAAACGCTCATAGCGAAGATTCGGCAACAGCCAGGGGTAGAGCACATAGGTTCCCTCAACCATGATATGGGTGCCGGTGCCGTCCCCACTCTGACTGATGAGCGGCCGGTCGTCATGTTGTACTGCCACAAGGCCGGAGAAGTTGAAGCGCTCGTAGTAGGCGTCGATGCTGCCGCCGAACTGGTTAAAGTTGTCTTTGACTCCTTCGCCTAGCGTGGCGCGGCCGTTGTAGAAGAAGGCATCGAGGCGGACAGAGTTGTCTTGCCAAGGTTGCGAGGCTCCGGCAGTGGCTTCTACGATCTTACCATCGAGGCGGAGCCCACCGAACTTGTAACCGGCATGGAGGTAGAAATCCTTGTCGCCGTTGGGAACGTTCTGCCGACCTTCTACGAGACCCACCGAATAGATGAAGCGCGCGTCGCCAAGCAAACCCCTTACCTCGAACCCCTTCTGGGGGCGATCGAAGTTCCAGTTGTTGTTGCCGAACGGTTTGCTGGCATACCAGTAGCGCGAGGTCAGCCGGCGCATGTTGCTGAAGGGCGTCACGAAGGGTATGATCTTTCCAACTTTCAGGCTGAGGGCGTTGTCGGGCAGGATATTGTCGAAGCCGATGTGGGCCATCTCCAGCTCGACTTCCCCGCCTTCGATGGCGACCTCGCTGAAGAAGGAGATGTTGTCGGTGAAATTGCCGCCGGATATCACCCCGACTTCGCTGGGCATGTTATCGAAGACGAGTTTCGGCTCGCCCTCGGGCGCATTCGGCCTGTAAGGCACTTCGGACTCCACGACCACCGCAAGGGGTACGCTGCTGGGCAGGGCGTTGGGCCAGATGGCATCGGGCCAGACCCGTTTGTATGCCTCCGAACCCATTTTCACCGGCTTCTCCTGCGCCTTCTCGGCATCTGCCTCTGCGCCTCCGGGGAACTGGTAGCCGTTCATCTGAAAAGCGCGCCCGAAAGCGTTCAGCTTCGGAAAGGCGGCGTGACAGGTTGCACAGCTCGTTTTGTACTTGCGGGCCCAGGCCGGAATTGCGCTGGCATCGCTGGTGCTCCAGATGAGCCCGACCGCAATACCCACAAGGACGATGACCGTCTTCTTGGATCCCATGGTCTTTCCTCCTCTTCGATATCGGTTTCTGCCTCAGTACCGGGCCCCCGTTCCTTTCGACCTTCATGGGCTCGTATACAAAACAGGTGCCACTCCCGGGCAGGTTGACGCTACGTGGATGTAACACACTGTTTCCATGATTGTTAGCCTGGTTTATATTCCGCGGGTCGAGTCCCCTGCTCAACGAAAAGTGCCACATTTTCGGTGGCAGTGTGACATGCGGCGGGTGGCAGGCCTGGTACTTGGAAACCGGAAACTCGCAACTCGAAACTAGAAAACCAAAAAAGGGAATGCCCGCGTCTGGAGTGAAGTCAGGCTGAAGGGCAGAAGCCGATTGAGAGCCGAGTGACCTCAGGAGAGGGCGGCCGCATCGGAGCTCCGGTTGCAGATGCCAATTTCCAATGTCCGGCTTCTCATCCCTCTCCGTTGTTGCCGACGTGCTATCCTTTGCGGAAATCTTGCGATCGGATGCCGTGCTTTTTCATCAGCCTCTGGAAGCTTTGGCGCTCGATGCCTGCGGCCTGTGCCGCGGCGGTGACGTTGCCACGTGTGGCTTTCAGGCGCTCGATGACAAACTTGCGCTCGAAAGCATCCACGACGACCCGGCGGGCGTCTGCAAGCTTCTCGTGGACGATAGGGATGTCGATGGTTTGCCGGGCCTGTTTGCGGAACAGGTGCGGTGGGAATGAATCGGCGGTCAGTACGTCGCTCTTCTCCAAGACTACGGCGCGCTCGATGAGATTCTCCAACTCGCGCACGTTCCCTGGATAGCGATAGCTGGAGAGGGCCTCCATCACCTCGGGGCTGATGCTGTGAATGCCCTTGCCGAAGCGCTGCCGGTACTTTGACAGGAAGTAGTTGGCCAGCACCGGGATGTCGCCGACCCTCTGGCGCAGCGGTGGCAGTTTGATGGCGATGACATTGAGGCGAAAATAAAGATCCTCGCGGAAGTTACCGCGCTTGATCTCGTATTCGAGATCGCGATTGGTTGCCGAAATGAACCGTGCCCGCACCGGGATGGTTTGGTTGCCGCCGACACGCTGGTAGCAGCGTTCTTCGACCACCCGCAACAGCTTTTGTTGCAACTTGGGGGGCATGTCGCCGATCTCGTCGAGGAAAAGTGTTCCCTCGCCGGCGAGCTCGAACTTTCCCTCTTTGCGCGCATCAGCTCCGGTGAATGCTCCCTTCTCGTGGCCGAAGAGCTCGCTTTCAAGCAGCGTCTCGGGCAGCACGGTGCAGTTGATGGCAACGAACGGTTCGTCGTGGTGCTGGCCGCTGTTGTGGATGGCGCGGGCGACGAGTTCCTTCCCGGTGCCGCTCTCCCCAAAGATGATGACGTTGGTCGAATTGGGCGTTGTGGTCACCGCACCAATCGTTTTGTAGACCTCCTGCATGGACGGATCGCTGCCGATGAGCTCGTATTCGACGATCGGGTGGCTCAGCTTCGCTCGCAGGTCGCTCACTTCCCGCCGCAACCGCACCGTTTCCAGCGCGCGTTCGGTGAGAGCACGCACCTTGTCGACATGCAGCGGCTTGGTCAGGTATTCGTAGGCGCCGAGCTGTACGGCGCGGATCGCCGTTTGCATGGTGCCGTAGCCAGTGATCACGATCACCGGCAGGTTCAGTCCGTCACTCTTGATCTTCTCGAGCACAGCGAGTCCATCCATTTCCGGCATGGCCACATCCAAAAAGAGGAGCGCGGGTTTCTCTATTCGGAGCTTCTCGAGTGCCTGCGGACCGCTGTCAGCAGAAATCACCCTGTAGCCGCTCCGCTCGAGAACCTTTCGAAAGGCGAAAACGATGCTTTCGTCGTCGTCGGCGACCATGATCTTTTCTTTGGGCATTCGCTTCTCAGCTCCGATCGCTTGTTCCCGCACGCGAATCATACAAAGGCAAGAGTAGCGTAAATGTGCTGCCTTTCCCGACTCGACTCTTTACTCTGACGACACCGCCATGCTCATTGACAACCCGCTTGACAAAGGAGAGTCCAAGTCCGGTGCCGTTCGTCTTGGTTGTGAAGAATGGATCGAAGATGCGAGCCATGTGCTCCTCCGGAATGCCACAACCTGTGTCTGCGACCTCGACTCTCAGCACGCGCGTGCCTTTCTTGAGGATGATCTCCTGAACCGCGACTCCTTCGGTGTCGGCCGCCATGCCGACTTCGCCGAGGTGGCGGAGCTGTTTCGTGAGTGTATGCAGGCTCGAGCGCACGACGATCTTGCCTCTTTCGCGGATGGCCTGAGAAGCATTCAACAGCAGATTGAAGACCGCCTCTTTCATGTGGTCGCGGTCGAGCGGGATCAGCGGCACGTGCTCATCGAACTGCATTTCCAGCTCGATGCCGCTGCGAGCCACCTGATGCCGGGCGAACTCGACTGAATCGGTGAGGATGTCGTTGATGTTCGCCGGCTTCTTGTCGAGTGGCGCCGGCCGGGCCAGTTGCAGCAAATCGTCGACGACACGTTCCATGCGGTCGATCGAATCGAGGGCCACGCCGAGCGACTCGCGGTCCGATGGCTCCAGGCCTTCCGTCTCCGCCAGCAGTTGCAGAATCATCTGCACGGATGTGAGCGAGTTTCTCATCTCGTGGGCGATGACGGCGGCGATCTCCCCGGTTGCAGCCAGTCGCTCGGAGCGGATGAGCTGGTCCTGAAGGCGCTTGCGCTCGGTGACGTCGGTTATGATCTCCAGGACAGTGCTCACGCGGCCATCCGTCTTCAGCGGAACCGCCACATGCTCCAGGTAGCGCTCCTCTCCTTCGGCTCCGATACGTCGGACCAGTTGCGTCTCCATCCTGCCCGACTCGAATACACGGGCCGACGGACAAGAGGCGCAGGTCTCCATGTTGCCCATGACCTCATAGCAGCGGCGGCCGAGCAGGTCCTCGACTGGAGTGCCGGTAATGGAGCTGAGAGCGGCGCTGGCTGACAGAATTCGATGGTCGCGGTCCAGCAGCAGGAAGCCGCTTGGCACATTGTCGAGGATGACCTGGAGCTTGTTCTTCTGATCTCTCAGCTCCCGGGTGCGCTCCTGTACCATCTGTTCCAGGCGTTCGCGGTGCTGTGCCAGCTCGGCCTCGCGCTGTTCGAGCGACTGTGCCATGAAATTGAACTGGCGGGCGAGTTCCTGAATCTCGTCGTGGGTCCTGATATCGACGCGGGCATGGAAGTCTCCCCTGGCCACTTCCTCGATCTCGCGCTGCAACTTCTGGATCGGGTCGGTGAACTGCCGGGTGGCGAGATAGGCAAGTGCGAGAGATACAAGCAGAAACAATCCGAGCAGACCCCAGAACACCCTCTTGAATTTGGTTACTGGCGCAAAGATCGCTTCCTTGGGCACACTCTTTAGAAGGATGTACTGGCTGCCGGTCGTTCCGGCAGTGGTGAAAAGGGGAACATGCGCTATCATCGCCCGGCTGCTTTCCAACAGCAGTGCAGAATTCGGATTCAGGAGCCTGTTGGTCAGCTCCGGGCCAAAATCGTGCTTCAAGTTTTCCGTAGCCTTGGAGGCGAGAAGGTGGTTCCACTCCTTCTTCTTTTCGGAATGGTAGAGGTAATACCCTTCGGCGTTGACCAGCATCACCGTGCCTGCGGAGATGTGGGGTGTCTTCTGTTCGATGATCTTGAAGAACCTCTTCGCGTAGATCTGCAGAATCAGGACACCGGAGAATTCCGGATCGTACACCGGGTAGACGCAACTGATAGCCGGCAGGGAACTGCTCGTCTGCACGTTCCACAATTCGACGGGCACGAAGGTGGCGCGGTTGGGTGGGATTCTTCCCGCAAGATAGAGGTAGAAGCGAGTTCCGGTGCGGTTCAGCTCGTCCCGAGAAAGAACGTAATATTCCCCGCTCCTCTTCTCAATGTTGAAAACCTCAACGCCGGTGGGATCGATGAATTTGATCTGGTACAAGATGCCCTTGCGCCGGGCAAAGGCGCGAAGTTCCTGCAAAAGCTCGAGATCAGCGACCGACCGCGCCGCGGATGGATGTCTTGCCGTCGTCTGCAGGAAGCGCCGGAAAGATGCAGAGGCGGTGATAAAGTGGCCATTGTCTTCCATTTCCCCGAAGAAGGCTCCCAGGCGTTCTTTGATGGTGAGGAGGTCGTCGGTCAGATTCTCGACGGCGATTCGGCGCAGGGAGCTCACGTTGTAGGAAATCGCCAAGAGGCCGACGATGAGCACCGGCAGGATCGACAGGCCGGCAAAGGCCACGACCAGCTTGCCGCGTATCTTCAGTCTGAGCGGTTTCTGAAGATCCAAACCCATAGCCATCCGGAGTGAGTGCAACCTTTTCTTTCGCCGCAATCGGGTTGGTTTTCTAAATTTACACTACCGTTTGGGCAACTCCAAGGGATTTTTCGGCTGTGGCGAACCAGTGGCGTCACGCTCGCAGCATTCTCAGGCCACTGGCAATGACGGCGAACTCGCTGAGTTCATGCCCCAACACAGCAAGCGGGAGAGAAAAGGCACCGGCCACGGCGCCGACGACCAGGGCACCGATGACCAATGCGGAGAGGACCAGATTCTGATTCACGACAGACTGGTTGCGGCGGGCGAGCTGCAGGGCGTATACGACCTTCTCCAGGTCATCGGCCATGAGGACGACGTCGGCGGTCTCCATGGCCACGTCTGTTCCGGCGGCCCCCATGGCGATGCCGACGGTGGCCTCGGCCAGCGCCGGGGCGTCGTTCACGCCGTCGCCCACCATGGCCACGTGGCCGTGGCGCCGGGCAAGCTCGCGCACCCGGGCGACTTTGTCCTCCGGCTTCAGATCGGCGTAGACCTCATCGACGCCAAGCTCGCGGCCGATGGCCTGGGCCGTGCGGGCGTTGTCGCCGGTCAGCATGGCCACCTTGGCGACACCCATCCGGTGCAAGGCTTCGACAGCCTGGCGGGCGTTGGGGCGGAGGTTGTCGCGGACGGCGATCAGCCCCCATAGCGCTGTCTCATCGCCGACCAGTATCACCGTCTTGCCCTCGGCCTGGAGGCGGCGGATGTCATCATCGGCGCAGTCCAACGGCACGCCCAGGCGGGACCGAAACAGATCCGGATTGCCGACGTAGACGGTGGAGCCGTTGAGGCAGGCCATGGCCCCGGCCCCGGTCAGGGCGCGGAAGTCGGCAACTTCGGCAGCAGTGACGCCTCGCTGTTCGGCGTGGCGCAAAATGGCTCGCGCCAGCGGGTGTTCGCTGCGGCGCTCGATTCCGGCGGCGATCGCCAGGACTCTTTCCGGCGATGGCTGAGCGTCGTGCCGGCCGCTGCCGCATGCCAGGACATCGGTCACCTCGGGCTCGCCGCGAGTGAGAGTGCCGGTCTTGTCGAGGGCGACCACTTCCACCTTCGCCAGCTCTTCGACGTACACGCCACCTTTGATCAGCACGCCCCGGCGGGCGGCCGTGCCAAGGGTGGCCACGAGCGTGATCGGGATGGAGATGACCAGGGCGCACGGCGCAGCAGCCACGATGAAGACCGTCGCCCGCGTGATCCACACCGCCCAGGAAGCGTCCAGCAGGATAGGAGGGAGGGCGGCGAGGAAGATGCCTGCCAGAAGGACCGCGGGGCTGTAGCGGGCTCCGAAACGCTCGATGAAGCGCTGACTCTTGCCCTTGCGCTCCTGCGCTTCCTCGACCATCTGGATGATGCGCGCCAGGGTGTTGTCGGCAAAGGTCTTGGTGGCCTGCACTTCGAGCACGCCCTGGCCGTTGATGCTGCCGGCGAGAACAAGGTCCCCGGGTTTCTTCTCCACCGGGATGCTCTCCCCGGTGATGGGCGCTTCATTGACGCTCGATGTGCCCACCACAACCACGCCGTCGGTGGCCAGGGCCTGCCCCGGCTTGACGATGAACAGGTCGCCGACCACGATCTCCTCAACCGGGATTTCCTCCTCGACCCCGTCGCGGCGGGCCAGGGCGGTCTTGGGCGCCAGGTCCATCAGGGCCTTGATCGCCGAGCGGGTTTTCTGCTCGGTATACCCCTCGGCAGCCTCGGAGATCGAGTAGAGGAAGACCAGCATGGCTCCTTCGGCAGCCTGCCCCATGATGGCAGAGACCACGGCCGCAACCATCATGAGCAGCTCGATGCCGACTTTGCGCTCGAAGACCAGCTCTTCGAGCGCCTCCCGTCCGAAGAAGTAGCCGCCCACGGCGATGGTGCCGAGGTAGAGAGCGAGGGAGGCCGCCTGCGGGCCGCCTGCCAGGCCCTGCAGCCAGCCAAGCAGCAGGAGCACGCCGGCGGCCACCGAGGTCAACACCTTGGGGTTGTGCCACGGCCTCGGCTGCCCCGCCAGGGCCATGCCCTCGTTCTCTCGGAGACCCTTCGATTCGAGTTTCTTTTTCATCTCTGGGGGTTGTGATCTCTGGATCGTAGTAGGTTTCAACCTTCGCCGAGCTGGCGTGGGAAGAACATGATCACGTCTTACCATGCTTTGCCGGTTACTCCGTCTCGCGGCGACGCCCAGTCAGCGGCAAAGGCAGGATCGAAGTAGCGCTCGGGGACCTGGAACTGCCGGCGGTGCAAATGGATTGTGTGCGGCAAGGTCACCCCCATCATGCCGCCAACGGCAATATAAGCGGTCAACCACCAAAAGGCAACCGGCTCCTTGTGGCTGTGGGGTCACAACGCCTGCTCACCTCGCTGCCTTGTACGTATCTTGATTGCGTCGACAACGTCGATGAAGCTGGGACGGACCGGAATGCCCCTCGTTTTGCCACTGCCAACGTACTGCGCCCAGAGAGGCCGAGGCCTGTCGGTTAGCTGAAAGGGAGGAATTGTGGGGAGATCAAAGCGAAGTGCGAGGCGGGCGAGGGAGGCGTTGGTCGACGTGCGTGCGCAGGCGGCGCCGATAACGAGCGTGCAAAGCGCACGCGTCGGCGCCGCTACCTGCCCGCTAGTCCCCCTTCTCGACATCGCGCGTCGGTTTTTCTTCACCCCTCGTTTTCGCGATTGCGCTTCTGCTCACGCCTCCCTGCTCTCCTCAGCTCCCACTCACGCCAAACCATGTAGATTGCCGGAATGACGGCCAGCGTCAGAATGGTTGATGTCACCATCCCTCCGACCATGGGAGCAGCGATTCGCTTCATCACGTCGGCGCCGGTGCCAGTGGACCACATGATGGGCAGCAGACCGAGCAGGATGGCGGAGGCCGTCATCACCACCGGCCGTACCCTTTGTCCCGCACCCTCCGCGGCTGCAGCTCGCAAATCCTCTCGGGTGCGAAGCTGCTGGTTCTCACCTCGGCGGCGGTACGCTTCGTCCAGGAAGACCACCATCACCACACCGATTTCTGCTGACACTCCCGCAAGCGCGATGATGCCGACCCAAACCGCGATGCTGGTGTTGTAGCCCAGGACCCAGAGCAGCCAGAAAGCTCCCACCAGAGAAAAGGGTACAGAAAGAAGCACGATCAGCGTCTTGGGGACCGATTTGAAATTCAGATAGAGGAGCAAGAAGATGATGAGCAGGGTCACCGGTACCACGAGCTTGAGCTTCTCACGCAGCCGCAGCAGGTACTTGTACTGTCCTGCCCACTCCAGCGTGTACCCCGGTGGGATATCGACCGTTTTGAGGATGTATTGCTGGGCCTCGCGAACGTATCGTCCGTAGTCCTTCTCCCCTACGTCGACGAAGACGAAGCCGACTTTCGAGCCGCCCTCGTTGCGAATCGTCGGCGGGCCTGTCGTGGGAAAGATGTCTGCCAGTTGAGTGATGGGCACCTGAGCGCCCGTGGGGGCAGGAACGAGCACCCGCCGCAGCTTGTCGAGGTCATCGCGCAGCTCCCGGGGATAGCGCAGATTCACGGGATAGCGCTCCTTTCCTTCGATGGTCTGCGTGATGTTCATGCCACCGATGGCGGTTTGGATGATCGCCTGCACGTCGCCGACAGTCAATCCATATCGGGCTGCCTCTTCTCGCCGGATCTTGAAGTCCACGAAGTAGCCGCCTGTCGTCCGCTCGGCAAAGGCGCTGCGAGTGCCGGGAAACTTCTGCAAGGCCTGCTCGATGTCCACGGCGATGCGCTCGATTTCGCGCAGGTCCGGTCCGAAGACCTTGATGCCAAGGTTGCTGCGGATGCCGGTGGTCAACATTTCAATGCGCGTCTGGATGGGCATCCACCAGATATTGGCCATCCCCGGGAATTTGAGTTTTTCGTCCATCTCGGCAATCAGCTTGTCCCACGTCATCCCTTTGCGCCACTGCTCTTTCGGTTTCAGCGTGATCGTGGTCTCCACCATGCTTAGCGGTGCCGGATCGGTGGCGCTGCGGGCCCGGCCGATCTTGCCGAACACTCGCTCCACCTCCGGGAAGGTGGCCAGGATCTTGTCCTGGGTATGGAGGACCTTCTTTGCTTGCGAAGCCGGCATACCAGGGACGGAGGTCGGCATGTAGAGAATCGACCCCTCGTTCAGCGGCGGCATGAACTCCGTGCCGAGGCTGTTGAAGATGGGGATCGTCGCAACCAGCAGAAGGCAAGCCACGGCGATGGTGGACTTCCTGAACCTCAGCACCTTCTGGACGATCGGGCGGTAGAGGGTGATCAGCAGACGGTTGATAGGATTCTTCGCTTCGGGCGTGATTCGACCGCGAATCATCAGCACCATCAACACTGGCACGAGCGTGACCGATACGAACGAGGCGAAGAACATGGCAAAGGTCTTGGTGAATGCCAGTGGCTTGAACAGGCGTCCTTCCTGGGCTTCGAGGCTGAAGACCGGGATGAAGGACACGGTGATAATCAGGAGGGAGAAGAAAAGTGGTTTGCCTACTTCCTTGGCTGCATTGATGACGATCCGAAAGTGTTTATCTCGGGTCAGCTCGACGCCCCGCTGCCGGGCCTGCTCGAGGCGTTTGTGGGCGTTCTCGATCATCACGATCGCTGCATCCACCATGGCACCGATGGCGATGGCGATGCCGCCCAACGACATGATGTTGGAGGTCAGGCCCATGTAGTACATCGGAATGAACGACAGGAGAATGCCTACCGGCAGCGTCAAGATCGCCACCAGCGCGCTACGAAAGTGAAACAGGAACAAGAGCGAGATCAAACTCACCACCAGCGACTCCTCAATCAGTTTCTCTTTGAGCGTGTCGATGGCTTGCTCGATCAGAGTGGATCGGTCGTAGGCAGTGACGATCTGCATCCCGGGAGGCAGAGCAGGTTCGATCTGTTTGATCTTCTCCTTCACGCGCTCGATGACTTTCAGCGCGTTTTCGCCGTAGCGCATCACCACAATGCCCCCGACGACTTCGCCTTTGCCGTCCAATTCGGCGATCCCCCTGCGCATATCTGGTCCGAGGTGCACGTTAGCTACATTGCGTAGCAAGACCGGTGTGCCGTTACCGTCCGTTCCCAGTCCAATCTGCTCGATGTCTTCAAGCGACTGGATGTAGCCGCGGCCGCGCAGCATGAATTCCGTCGAGGCCATCTCGATGACCCGACCACCGACATCATTGTTGCTATCGCGCACGGCTTGAATGATTCGCTTCAATGGGATGTTGTAGGCCAATAACTTGTTGGGGTCGACGTCGATCTGGTACTGCTTGACAAAGCCGCCGACAGAGGCGACCTCAGCGACGCCCGGCACCCCTTCGAGCCAGTATTTCAAATTCCAATCTTGAAAGGATCGCAAGTCAGCCAGATTCCAGCGTCCGGTGGTATCAACCAGGGCATATTCAAAAATCCACCCTACACCGGTGGCGTCCGGTCCCAGGGTGGGAGTGACGTCCTGTGGGAGCTGGGCCTCGATCTCGTTCATGTACTCCAGGATGCGGCTGCGAGCCCAGTACATGTCGGTACCATCTTCAAAGATGACGTAGACGAAGGACAGTCCGAAGAACGATTGCCCGCGGACAAACTGCACTTTCGGCGCAGCCAGCAGACTGGTGACGATGGGATAGGTGATCTGGTCTTCGATGATGTCCGGGCTGCGCCCCGGCCATTCTGTGAAGACGATCACCTGCACATCCGAAAGGTCGGGGATGGCGTCGAGCGGCGTGTTGAAGAGCGCCCAGGCGCCCCAGGCGGTGGCGATGGCCACCAGGAGAAAGACCATTAGTTTGTTTCTGGCGCTGGATTCGATGAGTTTCTCGATCATGAATGAGCCTCACTCGTTTGATCTTGACAATGTTGACCCTGCTGCTTACATTCCTTCAAGACATTCAGGAGGTCGGGTCATGGAAACCATAACCATTGAACAGCTTCGGGATAACCTGGACGAGGTGCTCGAGAAAGTCAAGGCTGGCGCCTCGATCCTGGTCGCTGACAACGGCCAGCCGCTGGTGAAGCTTTCGCCGGC
>CAZGRP010000024.1:0-65670 GCA_964527995.1 uncultured Cytophagia bacterium
TCATTCCCGCGCAAGCGGGAATCCATAACTTTCTTTATTTTCCTGGATTCCTGCTTTCGCAGGAATGACAAATCAAGACTCTTTTTCACCTTTTTCGACAGCGCCGAGACGGCGATGAATCGCTTGACTACAAGCCTATCCTTGGGAGCGTTTCCTAAGAGTCCGGTGGCCGGTCAGAGGCCCGGCTCCTGACGGGCAGCCGACGAAGAATCTCTGGGCTGAATCAGCCGGTAGCATCAGGCCTGGAGCCAGGGGCTCCTTGTGCCGGCGGGACATGGCCAGTGCCGCATCTCCGCAGCGAGGACCAACGCAAAGGGTATAAACGGATGAACACACTCAAACGCACTGTTGTCTTTTTGCTTCTGCTCCTCCTGAAGCTGAATTCACTCCACGCCCAACCTCCTCGCCTGCTCAACGCCGCCGAACTGCAACTGGCCCTCAAGAAACTCAACGTCCTCGGCAGCGCCCTCTACATTGCAGCCCACCCCGACGATGAAAACACCGCTCTGCTGGCTTACCTGTCGCGCGAGCGCCTCGTGCGTACAGCCTACCTGGCGGTGACCCGCGGCGACGGCGGCCAGAACCTCCTCGGCAGCGAGAAGGGCACCCTCATGGGCGTTTTGCGCACCCAGGAGCTGCTGGCTGCCCGCCGCATCGACGGTGCCGAGCAGTTCTTCACCCGTGCCATCGACTTCGGCTACTCCAAGTCGCCCGAGGAGAGCATGGCGATCTGGGGCAGGGATAAGGTGCTCAGCGACATGGTCTGGGTGATTCGGAAGTTCCGCCCGGACATCATCCTTACCCGGTTCCCAAAGTCGGGTGGCGGCCACGGTCACCACACCGCCTCGGCGATCCTTGCCGAGGAAGCATTTCAGGCCGCCGGTGATCCGTCGCGTTTCCCCGAGCAACTGAAGTATGTGCAGCCCTGGCAGCCCCGGCGACTCCTCTGGAATGCCTGGCCGCGGCGCTGGGGTCCCCGCCCGGCTGACCTGCCGGCCACCCTGCATGTGGATGTCGGCACCTACAATCCGCTCCTGGGCAAATCGTACACCGAGATCGCCGCCGAGAGCCGCAGCATGCACAAAAGCCAGGGCTTCGGCTCAGCCGCACGGCGCGGATCCTCGATCGAAGACTTTGCCCTGGTCGCCGGTGATCCGGCCAATGGGGATCTGTTCGATGGCATCGACTTGAGCTGGTCGCGCCTCCCCGGCGGCCGCGAGGTCGGCAGGCTACTGCGTCAGGCGGAGCGCGCCTTCGACCCGGAGCACCCCGCGGCGATCGTGCCTCTCCTCCTCAAGGCCTACGCCCGGCTCGATGCCTTGCCGCCAGGCTACTGGGTGAAGCAGAAGAAAAAGGAACTCCTGGCGGTTCTGCAGTCGTGCACCGGCCTCTGGCTGGAGGCCACCGCCGGCGACTACTCGGTGGCGCCGGGGGGCACGGTGAAGGTGCGCCTCAAAGCGCTGAACCGTTCCGATGCCCCTCTCGTGCTCGAAAGGGTGGCCTTGCCGTACAACGCTGGCAGTGACTTGCTGAATCGGGAGTTGAAGAACAATCAGCCAGTAGAGCTGCAGGTCCTGATTCCCCTGCCGGAGAATGCTGAGTTGAGCCAGCCGTATTGGTTACGGCAAAAGCCCGGCAAGGGTACCTATCGCGTCGATGACCCGACCTTGATCGGGCTGCCGGAGAACCCGCCGGCGCTGACCGCGGACTTTACGGTGCGCGTGGACCGGCGGAGGCTGAGGTTCGACATCCCAGTGCTCTACCGCTGGACTGACCCGGTGGCCGGCGAGCAGGTTCGCCCCTTCGAGATCGTTCCGGAAGTGGCCGTAAACCTCGAGGAAAAGGCCTACGTCTTCCCGGACCAGCGCGTCAAGGAAATCCGCCTGAAGCTCCTGGCCGGTGCGCCGGACGTTTCCGGCGAAGTCAGGCTGTCGCTTCCGTCCGGCTGGCGAGCGACTCCCGAGGCCATCTCGTTCTCCCTGCAAGACAAGTACGACGAGACGGAAGTGAGCTTCACGCTCCGCCCGCCCGCAAAACCGGCCACGGGCACCCTCACCGCTGTGGTCGAGACCGGGCGCGGCACCTGGTCGCGCAGCCTGGTGACCATCGAATATCCGCATATCCCGATTCAGACCCTCTTTCCGCCAGCCGAGGCCAGGCTGGTGCGCGTTGATCTGCGCAAGAGAGGCACACGTATCGGCTATGTCATGGGCTCGGGCGACGACATTCCGGCCAGCCTGCACCAGGTGGGATACGACGTCACCCTGCTGTCGGATGAGGACCTGGAGGGCGCCGATCTGTCCGGATTCGACGCCGTTATCACCGGCGTGCGCGCTTTCAACACGCGGCCGCGACTGAAGCAGCAGCGAAGACGGCTGCTCGACTATGTGCGCTCCGGTGGCACCCTGATCGTGCAGTACAACACCAACCGGCGACTGGTGACCGATGAGATCGGGCCGTACCCTTTTCATATTTCTCGCGATCGGGTGACGGTGGAGGAGGCAGCGGTGACTTTTCTGAACCCGGATCATCCGCTGTTGAATAGTCCGAACAAAATCACCCAGGAGGACTTCCAGGGGTGGGTGCAGGAGCGCGGGCTCTATTTTGCCGACGAATGGGACGGGCGCTACCAGACCGTGCTTTCCAGCCATGATCCCGGCGAGGGCCCGAAGGAGGGAGGACTGCTGTTTGCGCGCTATGGTAAAGGGGTCTTCATCTACACCGGATACGCCTTCTTCCGGCAGTTGCCAGCCGGCGTGCCCGGTGCCTACCGGCTGTTCGTGAATATGATTTCAGCAGGAAAAAAGAATGACTGACGATTTCGACCCGCAGGCGGCCGAAACCGAAGAACCCGCTCCGCTTTTCCGGAGCTGGGCCTGGTGGTACGGCCTGGTGTTGGCCAATCTTGTCGCCCTCATCGCTCTCTTCTACTGGTTCACGAAGGCGTTCGAATAGATGAGAACACTCGACTGGCTGGTGCTGGGCGGATCGCTCGTTTTCGTCGTTCTCTACGGCGTCTGGAAGGGTCGCGGCAGCAAGGACATCAAAGGCTACCTGCTGGCCAACCGCAGCATGCGGTGGTACACCGTGGCGCTCTCGATCATGGCCACCCAGGCCAGCGCCATCACCTTTCTTTCCACCCCGGGCCAGGCATACGTCGACGGCATGCGATTCGTGCAGTTCTACCTCGGCCTGCCCATCGCCATGATCATCCTGTCGATCACGGCGGTGCCGATCTACCACCGGCTCAAAGTGTACACGGCCTACGAGTATCTGGAAGGCCGCTTCGACATGAAGACCCGTGCCCTGGCGAGCCTGCTCTTCCTCACCCAGCGCGGGCTCGCCGCCGGCCTCACCATCTACGCGCCCGCCATCATCCTGTCCGTCATCCTCGGCTGGAACCTCTCGCTGACGAACCTGGTCATCGGAACCCTGGTGGTCATCTACACCACTTCGGGCGGCACCAAAGCGGTGAGCTGGACCCACTTCCAGCAGATGATCATCATCACGGGCGCCATGCTGGCGGCGTTTTTCATCGTCATCTATTCGCTGCCCGCCGATGTCAGCTTCGGCGATGCTGCCTTCGTCGCCGGCAAGATGGGCCGGCTGAACGCCATCGACTTCTCCTTCGACCTGAACAACCGCTACACCTTCTGGTCAGGGCTGATCGGCGGCCTGTTCCTGGCGCTTTCCTACTTCGGCACGGACCAGTCGCAAGTGCAGCGCTATCTGACCGGCAGCTCCATCGCCCAGAGCCGTCTCGGCCTGCTGGTCAACGGCCTGGTCAAGGTGCCGATGCAGTTCTTCATCCTCTTCCTCGGCGCCATGGTCTTCGTCTTCTACCAGTTCGTGGCGCCGCCGATCTTTTTCAACACGGTCGAGACGGACAGGATCGAGGCCAGCGAATACGCCCCCAGCTACAAGGCCCTGGAGGCGGAGTATCGCCGGGTGTTCGAGGAAAAGCAGGTCGAGCTGCGGAGGCTGATCGAGGCGGGCCGGTCGGGCGAAGAGGCCCTGGTGGCTGCGGCCGAGAGAAGGGTCGAGGAGGCCCAGGCACGCATGGAGGCGGTCCGCGCCCAGGCCATCGAGCTGCTGCGGCGGAGCAACCCGGAGCTCGACCCGAGCGACACCAACTACATCTTCCTGAACTTCGTCACCCGCTATTTGCCGGTGGGGCTGGTCGGGCTGGTGATCGCCGCCATCTTCGCGGCCTCCATGTCGTCGACCTCGGGCGAGCTGAATGCCCTGGCCTCGACGACGGTGGTCGACATCTATCGCCGTCTGATCAAAAAGGACGCCAGCCCGCGCCACTATGTGGTGGCTTCGAAGGTGGCCACAGCGTTGTGGGGAGCGTACGCCATCGCCCTGGCCGAGTACGCCAGCCGCCTGGGGGCCTTGATCGAGGCGGTGAACATCCTGGGCTCGCTTTTCTACGGCACCATCCTGGGGATCTTCCTGGTGGCGTTCTACCTCAAACGCGTCAGCGGCACGGCCACGTTCATTGCGGCGCTGGTGGCCGAGGCGGCGGTGGTGTACGCCTTCCTGTTCACCGACATCTCCTACCTGTGGTACAACGTGCTGGGGTGCGGTGCGGTGATTGTCCTTGCCGTGGCCCTGGAGCCGTTCGTAGGCACGAGAACTCAGGAGAGCGGGTAAGAGAATCTCGAGCTGAGGTCAGAAGGCGTACCCTTGGGGCTCACAGAATTGGAACTGACACTGAATTTCTGTGACCGTTCCAATTCTGTGACCTGCGACGGGAATTCCCTCGCGCACCTTTTGGCTCTTGCCCTACTTCTTCGCCGCCCTCCACTCGTTCAGGAATTTCTCCAGCTCCGCGGTATTCGGCCTCCTGTCACTGGCCTCGGCGATCTTCATCGCCTTCTCGGCGGTGGCGATGGCGTCGGCCGTCCTCCCCACCTGCGCCAGCAGCCGCGCCTTGACGCTCAGATTGAAGTAATTCTCGCTGGCCTTGATGGAGCGGTTGATCCACTGTAGTGCTTCCTGCTGGTTGATCTTGTTCTCCACGCAGTAACTGGCGGCCCGATAGGGGGTTTGCCAATCGTCCGGCTTGACCTTGGCCATGGCGGCACGGGCATTGGCCAGCGCCTTCGCCTGGACGTTGACTTCGATCTTGAAGGCCACCTTCACCTTCTGCCATTGGAGAACGACATCGGCGGAGTTGTCGGTGAGGTTGCGGAAAGTGAACAGCATGCGCTCGACGTACTCGGCGGGTTGCGGGGTCACCTGAATGCGCAGCACATCGCCGGCCTTGTCGTAGTCGGTGCCCCAGATGTCGGCCTGGTTGTTGAAGATGATGGTCCAATCTTTCGGGGTGGGGATGGTGAACAGGCTGTACTTGCCGGCCCGCAGCTTCTGTCCGTTGATGGTGACGTCGTCGCTAAAGGAAATGGTGGTGGCTTCGTTGGCGCCGGTCCTCCACACTTCGTTGTACGGCACCAGCCCGCCCCAAATCTTCCGTCCCTTCACCCCCGGCCGGCTGTAGGTGAGGGTGACGTCGGTTAGACCGATGCGCTGGCTGACGCTGGCCTTGGGACTAAGGCGCGGCAGCTCCTGGGCAGCGGCGGGCCCGACCACGAACAGCACGCCTGCAACGCCCAGCGCCGCGAACCCTGCAAAGATCCGGGCTTTCTTCATAATGGTCCTCCTTTCGGTTGGGTTGAGTAGAATGTATCAAGAATAGTGGCGATTGGCAACAGTTATCTTTGGGAGGGGATGATCCGCTGCATCCGCTCTATCCGTGTACAAGAAGAATGTGGGTAAGCGGATGGAGCGGATTTAGGAAAGGGCATCACCGTAGTTATGAATCCATCCGATCCGACGATGTGAACACCCGGGCGTCGACGGATCGCGGCCACCTCGTGGCGGTCACTGCTCCTCTGCTGGCGTGGACTGCCGCGGGCTTGTTCCTGGCGGCGCGGTCGTGTGGGGCACCCCCTTCATGTCGAAATAGATGTGCTTTCCGAGGAGGACTCGGGTCGTTCCTGAAACGTACCCCAGTCCCCCAAGCACCAGGCTGGTGGCAAGAAAGAGCACGCCGAGACTGATGGCCAATCGCCGTTTTCGCGGATGGCGAAAGGGCGAACGGTCAAGGAGGGGAAGGGCAAAGAGCGCGGCGGTGCCAGCGAGAACCAGCAGGATTCCCGTCCACCCGGGCAGGTACTTCATCATCTGGTACAGAGGCAGAAAGTACCACGCCGGCTTGATTCCCGCGGGCGTGTGCAGCGGGTCGGCGGGCGGCCCCAGTTGCGGCGACAACAGGAGGGCGAGCAGCAGCAGAAGACCAAGAACCGTATAGGCCGTCGTGAGTTCCTTTTTCAGATGATCCGGATAGTAGCGCCGGTGGCTCTCCGCAAACAGGGATTCGCCCTTTTTTTCGGCCTCTGTCGTGGGCAGCAGTGGGGAGAGGTTGTGAAGCCGAACCAGGACCAGGTGCAGACCAACGAGAAGGAGAAGAGCGGCCGGAATCAGAACCACGTGCAGCGTGAAGAAGCGGCTCAGGGTGATCTCCGACACCTGCGGCCCGCCGCGCACCAGCAGAAGAAGCGGCCGGCCGATCAGCGGAACGCCTTCGACAAAGGCCGTGCCGACGGTGGTGGCCCAGAAGGCGAGCTGGTTCCAAGGCAGCAGCGAGCCGGTGAAACCGGCAGCGAGCAGGGCCAAGAGCAGAAGGACTCCGGCCATCCATGTCAGTTCGCGCGGCCGCTTGTAGGCCCCGGTGAAATAGACCCTGGCGAGGTGGAGGAGCAGCACCAGAACGACGAACGAAGCTCCGAGGGCGTGGAGCTGATAGATGAATTTGCCGAGACGCACTTGCTGGAGGATGAACTGCAGGCTTTCGTAGGCCTGCGTTCCGGCGGGCTGGTAGTAGAACATGAGCAGGATGCCGGTGAAGGCTTGCAGCACGAGCAGGCACAACAACGTGAAGCCGAGCGTGTGCCACCAGCCGGCGTTGCTCGGAAGGGGCTCACGGAGCTGGCGGCGGAAGAACGCTACGACGGCAGGCAGCGGGACGCGCTGTTCCAGCCAGTGGCTGAGGCGGGAGGCAACGGAGTGCAGCATCGTGGCTCAGCCCGTGGATCCCTTGGATGGCGTGACCAGCATGCCGTTCACGACCGCCAACGGGAAATGCGGCAGCGGCCTCGGTGGTGGTCCGGCGATGTTGCGACCGTCGGGCGCGAAGACGCCGCCGTGGCAGGGGCAACGAATGAGGCGGCTGTCGCCGTCCCAGGCAACGATACAGCCGAGGTGGGTGCAGACGGCGCTGAGGGCGGTCAGCTTCCCGGCCTGGTTGAGCACCAACACCGGCCGGCTCCCCAGTCGGCCAACCACTCCGCTGCCGGGCGGCACGTCGCCAGGCGTCAGGGGCTTGCCGTCGGCGCCTCGGAAGAGGCCGTCGTCTGCATTCTTGCGTGAGGGTGGATAGAGAAAGAGCAGCGCAGAAAGAAACGAGCCCGCGGCCGACAGGCCGAGCAGCCGAGCAACGAAACTGTGGAGAAAAGTGCGGCGGCTTTCGAGTTCTTTTTGGAAGCGCTCGAGGCGGTTCTCAGACATCGTCGTTCCCAAGTCTCCGTCGGTTTCTGTGGTTGAAATATACGTGCCGGCGAGATGAAATGCAAGGCGGAGTCAGGAATTAGAAATTGGGAATCAGAAATTGGGAACTGGATCAGGCAATCCGCCTTCCGAAACGTTCCGGGAGGAGCGAGGGAGCGCTGTTCGAGGCGAAGGCTGGCTTTTCCCACGGGCAGGCACTGGGAGCGCTGCTGCGAGATCCACAATCGGAAATCTGGCACGGCACCTCAATTTCCACTTCCCGGCGCCGGTCCCTCCCAGGACACGCCGGTCAGCGGAATTGGTTCTTGCAGGATGGGGAAGCATTTCTTATATTAGGTCTGGTTTGGCCAGCCCCAGGTTCCCCCGGTACATCCGGACAGGATGCGGTTGAAAAGGCCGATGGCGCAGGGGCTGCTCACGTCTGGATACAACTCCGAGGAAACTCCATGCTGATGCGCGACTTCCTGACAGAACGGCGGCTGTGGCAGCTACCGGGCATGATTGCCACCATCGACTGCCAGACGCTGAAAGCCAAGCTCGACCGTGGCGAGCGGATTCGTCTGGTGGAAGTTTCTCGCCCCGAGGAATACAACAGCCAGCACCTGCCTGGTGCCATCAACATCCCCCTGACAGAGCTGCGCCAGCGGGCACCCCAGGAACTCAGCAAGTACGATCAGATCGTGGTCTACGCCGGCGGAAAGGATGCCGGCGCGGGTCTGTCGGCGGTACGCGCGCTGCAGGAGATGGGCTTCGTCAATATCTACTATTTGGCTGCCGGCAAGCAAGACTGGCTGGAGGCTGGGTTCCCGGTCGAGGGTGTGGGTGGAGAGGAGAACGGCAGCGAGAAGAACCCGTAATTCGACGATGTTATGGACACGGGGGTTGAATTGCGCGATGCAAAGTGCAAAGTGCAAAATGAATGTCGATGTGACTTCGGCGGGTGCGTTTTCGGAGCAGATGGCTTGCCGGGGTCCGAGGAGATAGAAAGTGGCTGAGCTCACGAAAGAGCAGATTTTCGACGCTTTGCGAAACTGCTATGATCCCGAGATCCCCGTCAATGTGGTTGACCTGGGTCTGGTATATGATGTCGTGATTGATGACGGAAAGGTGAGCGTGAAGATGACGCTGACATCGCCGTTTTGCCCGATTGCCGATCAGGTCGTCGAAGACGCCCGCCGGCTTGTTGCCACCGTGCCGGGTGTCAAGGAGGTCCACGTCGAGCTTGTGTGGGACCCGCCGTGGAATCCGGAGATGATGAGCTGGGCTGCAAAGGAACAGTTGGGCATGCTGTGAGAGCGTGAAGGTCGCACCGGCCTTGCTCTCCGCGGGGCGACGCGAAGTGAACGGAGATCTGTCTTGGAGGAACGGATTCTGAGCGACACGAGTGAGGTTGTGGAACCTTGTTTCTTGTGCGCTGGGAACCGTTTGCAAGGACGTATCAGCTACCCACGGGGAGGTTGGAACTCGGCAGCCTCCCCTTTTTTGTGAGTCAAGATCAACCATGAGAATGCCATGATCCTCGTGAAGGACGCTTTTGCCAGGCCAAAGCCTCAGGACGGCGAGCGTATCCTCGTCGAGTTGTTTTGGCCACACGAACTGTTGACGTACTACGCCAAAGTCGATCGCTGGCTCAAAGAGCTGGGGCCCACCTACGATCTCCAGCGCTTCCACTTCGACAAAGCCAACTGGAGCGACTACTGCCGCCGCTACAAGGAGGAATTGCGGCACCCGGACAAGCGCCCATTGCTGGAGGAGATCGCTCGCAGGGCGCAGGCGGGAACGGTGACGTTGCTGTACGGCAACCGTGACCCGCGCTTCAACAATGCCCTGATCGTCAAGGAGTTCCTCGAGGAGGAATACCTCAGAAAGTCGAAAGCCCGCGAGGAGCGGCTGGCACAGGAATCTGGCCGAGACTGACACCGGGGCGCGTGAGGACCTGTTGGCGGCGGGCAGTGTGGAGCCAGGGCATCGCAGCTACGCTTTATCTGACAACCAAACCGCGGAGGACTGATGGCAGTCGGCGATTGCAATGTTTTCGTGACACGCCGGATCCCCGAACCCGGGATCGACATGTTGCGGCAGCACTGTATGACGGTCGAGGTCAACCCCGACGACCGCGTGTTGAGTCGCGAAGAGCTCCTGCAGGCGGTGCGCGGCCGCCACGGCTTGCTCACGCTGTTGACCGACAAGATCGATGCCGAGGTCATGGATGCGGCTGGCCCGCAATGCCGCGTCATCGCCAACTACGCCGTTGGGTTCGACAACGTCGACCTGCGTGCAGCCACCGAGCGCGGCATCATGGTCACCAACACGCCCGGTGTTCTCACCGATGCCACCGCCGAACATGCCTGGGCGCTGTTGTTTGCGGTCAGCCGCCGGGTGGTGGAAGCGGACACATACACGCGGGCCGGCAGGTACAAAGGTTGGGCACCGATGCTCTTTCTGGGCGCCGAAGTCGCTGGTGCCACCCTTGGCCTCGTTGGTGCTGGCCGAATCGGAACTGCCATGGCCCTCAAGTCAGCCGGTTTCGGCATGAAGGTCCTCTACGCCGACGCCGCCAGCAACAAAGTTTTGGACGAAGAGCTCGGCGCCCGACGGGTGTCGATGGACGAACTGCTTCGTCAGGCCGACTTCATTTCCGTTCATGTGCCGCTGACACCGGAGACGCACCATCTGTTCGACGCAGCCGCCTTTGCAAAGATGAAAAAGACGGCCTACCTCATCAATACGTCCCGTGGACCGGTGATCGATGAGGCAGCGCTGGCCGAAGCCCTCAAGACAGGCGAAATCGCCGGGGCGGCCCTGGACGTCTTTGAGGAGGAACCCAAGGTTCATCCCGGCCTTCTCGATTTGGACAACGTCGTGTTGACGCCGCACATCGCCAGCGCCACCGTCACTGCGCGCACGAAAATGGCGACGACAGCGGCGCAAAACCTGATTGCGGCCCTGGAAGGCCGCCGGCCACCGAATCTTCTCAATCCGGAAGTGATGGAAAAATCCGTCCACGATTGAACGACACGGAAGAGCGTCAGCCGGGAGCGGTAGCGAACGAAACAGGAGGATGACCTCGATGAAATACCTCAATCGGGATGTGTCACCGATCGGTGACAAAGTCTGGAAGGCCATCGATGACATCGTCGTCCAGGCGGGCCGAAGCAGCGTGGTTGGCCGGCGTATCCTGCCGCTGCGGGGCCCTTATGGGCTTGGGTTTCGGGCCATCAAGCACGGCCCCGACTCTGTCATCGCCGAACCTGTGGAGGCAGCCGAGGACCAGGCCGCCGGCGTCGTGGCCAATCGCATGTTGCCCATCCCTCAGATCTATTCTCCCTTCCGCCTGAGCATGGCGTCGGTGGAGGCCTTTGCGGCTCATGACCAGCCGCTGGATCTCGATGGTGCTTTTCGGGCCGCTCGAGCCTGTGCCCAACGGGAGGATCAACTGGTGTTTTGGGGTGATGAGGCCCTCGGCATCTCCGGTCTTCTCAGCCTGAAGGGACGTCACGAAGTGAAGATTGGCAATTGGGATACGGTAGGCGCGGCGATTGACGACGTGCTCAAAGCGATCACACACCTGGATCGTCACGGCTTTACCGGTCCGTATGCTCTGGCCGTGGGGCCGGCGTTGTTCAATGCGTTGCTACGCAAGTATCCCGACAGCGACGTCGTGCAGTTGGAACACCTGCGCAGTTTTATCACCGAGGGGATCGTCAAGGCGCCGATGCTGGGCAACGACGGTGTGCTCATCGATGCCAGTGTCGGGCTGAACGAAATCGTCGTCGGTCAGGACCTGGTGACCGCCTTTGCAGGCGTCGAGGGTCTGTACTACCGTTTCACTGTCATGGAGAGCGTACTGCCGCGCATCAAGGTGCCTGAGGCGATCTGTGTGCTGAGCGGCGGATCTACCGGCAAGAAATCGTGAGGCGCTCTTGAGCATACTGGACAGTTTCGTTGTTACAACACTCCCCTATGTTCCGAAACCAATAGTTCGGAGATTCTCTCAGCGCTATATCGCAGGCGAAACCGTAGATGACGCAGTCCGGGTGGTGCGCGAGCTCAACCAGATGGGGTTTATGGTCACCCTGGATGTGCTCGGGGAGCATGTCACCGACCGGAAGCTGGCGCTTCAGGCCGTGGAGGACTATCTTCACCTGCTCGACACGATTTCCGAACAGCAACTGGATGCCAACATATCGGTCAAGCTGACACAGTTTGGCCTGAAAGTCGATAAACGGTTTTGCCTGGAGAACGCGGAGCGTGTGGCAGTCGCAGCCCTGGAGCATGGCAACTTCATGCGCATCGATATGGAGGATTCCACATGCACCAGCGACACTCTGGACATCTATCTCACTTTGCGTCGCAAGCTGCCCAACATCGGGGTGGTTCTGCAAGCCTATATGAGACGCAGTTTGGATGACATCCGCCGGCTGTCGCAGGAACTGGGCGAGCCACTGAACATCCGGGTCTGCAAAGGCATTTATGTTGAGCCGCGCCGGATCGCCTACAAGGACAAAGGCGTGATCGTCGAGAACTTTGGCTGGCTCATCGAGGAGCTGTTCAAGAGAAAGGCCTACGTGGGCATTGCCACGCACGACGAGCGGACGATCTGGAAGGGTCTTCGCCTCATTGATCGCTACGGCCTTGGACCCGAGGAGTATGAGTTTCAGATGCTGCTGGGGGTCGACTCGGAGCTTGCCGCTGTGTTGCGCGATGCCGGCCATCGTGTGCGGATCTACGTTCCTTTCGGGTCGCACTGGTATCAGTACTCCCTGCGCCGCCTGCGGGAAAACCCGGAAATCGCCGGATACGTGTTTCGGAACTTGTTTACGTAGATCGTAAGGAGTTTGCTCTCCGGCGGCACCGCACGCAATTCGACCACCTGCCACGGTTTCTCTCCTTCTTGCACGCTTCCAAGGGGTTCGAGCTTCTTCACCGCGCCGAGCTGCCCTGGACAACTTCCCAGACTGAAAGCGACTTTTTCGGGGAATGATCGGCCGCCGCAGGTGCTGCGGTTGGCCTGATTCAGCGGACGGGCCGTGTCCCAGGCGTGGCTTCTCTGGCTACGACAAGACCTCCGAATGTGTGGCAGATGCACCACACCTGTGGTGTTGTTTCACATAGTCGCTGCCAGAGGCGGAATTGGAGGGCCTCAGGCCAACCTTCGATAAAACATAAGGTTGCGAGAATGGGCCGAGAGCTGCGACTGTTGTGGCCCGGAACTTGAATCTCTCGTCTTGCACGAGGTTCATTTCTTCGCGTATCCGGACGATCTACAGATAGGCAGCCCATCCATTCCAAACAAGGAGGTCAACATGAGAATCAGGTTTTTTCGCCACGGTTTGGCTCTGTTCGGCTTGATCGGAGTCTTCCTCTACGCCGCCGGTTGCTCCCAGAGCCCGACGGCACCTGATCAGAATTCAGACAACTCTGCGGTGCAGATCGCTTCGAGCAACAGTGCTCAGATATACAGCACGCTCTCCTCGGTGCGGCAGATCGGCGATCTGATGCAGGGACCCCAGTCGAAACTGGGCGTGGATGTGCCCGGCCTGAACAACCCTCAACAGGCCGTCCGCTTCGCACGCCAGGTGGTGCGCAACTCCTTTTCCCTGGCTGAGGTCAATCCGAAGGTATTTGCCAAGACCCAAGGCGCGCTGTCCGATACCCTCGTCTGGGACATCACCATCACAGACACTGTGCGCGGCTTTTCGGCCCGAACCAGCCTGTTCTACGACCCGCAGACCGGCAAGGGTCGCCTTTTCTACGTACGCTTCAATTTCGACGACCGGCACCGGCTGAGCTACGACTCATCAGAGGTCCGGCTGGATCTCAACTTCACCCTCTACAACGACGCCGACGACGTCGTTCTTTCCTTGGAGAATCTCAAACGCTACAAGCCCGGCAGGCTCCTCAAAGAGGAGAGCGTCAGTGTGGTGCTGGACCCGTACGAGCCGGGTACCGAACCACAAGGTGGAGTGATCGAAAGCAATATCACCTATAGCGATTCCAGTTCGATCACCTCGACGCACTCGCGTCTGGAGTATCACGAAGGTAGCGGCGGAAGCTGGTCGAAGCAGGTGCAATACTCGGACGGCACCAGCAGCAGCGAAGCGGTCACCTTCGCCGCCGACGGTACGGGCACCTTCGAGGAGGTCCATCGCAACGGCACACGTGTCTCCGGAACCTTCGACAGCGCCGACAAAGACGGGCAGGGGAGCTACACAAAGGACACGACATTCCCTCCAGGGCACGACCCGGTTTCGATTCACGAGGCGGGCCAGTTCACACAGAACCAGAGCGACTCGACCCTGCATGGCACGTTCGAAGAGGAAGTCCGTTTCAAAGACGGCTCGGTGCGCCGGCAGAGCGTTGTGGTGGACGAAGCGATTTCCAATGGTATCAAGACCACGACCCTGACGATCACGAAGTCCGACGGCAGCAGTGGGAAGATCACCGTCGTCGATAAACCGGAAGTGGATGAGGTTTCCGGCGAATGGACGAACACGGACGGTACGTTTCTGGTGTTCACCGCTGAAGCCTATCCGGATGGAAGCGCTCACCTGGAATTCAAACTGTACGCTTCCAAAGCCGCTTTTGAGAACGGCGAAGACCCCATCGCCAGCGGCCAGTTCAATTTCTTCCCCGATGGCTCTGGCCAGGGCAACGTAGCCGAGGGCGGACAGGAGCACAGCGTGAATGTCGAGTCCGACGGCACGGTGAGCGAAGGGTAGGTTTACAGGCCTGGTTTACACGCAGGCGATAGGAGGCCGGTCACGGATGCACGCATAGAGCCGGAGCTTGTTCGCGGCACCATTCGCGCATCTGTGGCCGGCGCCTCAGACACACCCACCACGGCACGGTGGCGAGTTGACCAGCCCGCAGCACCCGCGGGCCAATGCTGGAGGTAGCTCGGACGCTGTACGTCTCCACTCCCTGTTTACAGTCATTTATCTTGCTCTTGTCTTTTTTCTGTCCTACATTGGATACCCCATGAAGACAGCTTTCCATCCTCCCCTGCAGGCGCCGCCAGCTATGCAAGAGGGTACCTCCGAATCAATGCCTTGGCAGAGATCTGCGCCGCATGCCCGGTTCAACGTCGTCGCCCTCCTTTGCACGCTGGCGATCGCTCTGTTCCTGTGGCCGCAGCCGCTTCAGGCCCAACGGCCGGACACCACCCGCAGCCTCATCACCGAAGCGATCGAGATCGTCGGTAACACCAAGACGCGGAAAGACGTCATTCTGCGCTACGTCGCCTTCCGTCCTGGCGAACCGGTTGATGCCCGGGCCATCGATGCCAGCTACCAGCGATTGACTCAAACCAATTTCTTCAAGGAGGTCAGTTTCTACACCCGCCCCGGGTCGAAGAAGGGCAACGTCGTCGTGGTCATCGAGGTCAAGGAGCGCCACGGCCCCTATTTCCAGTTGGCTGGCGGCTACAGCGACCTCAACGGCTGGTACTTCGTGCCAGCAAGCTTGCGGTTCGACAACCTTTTCGGGAAGGGGAATTTCATGGGTCTGGGTTGGTTCATCGGCGATCGTATTTCGAGGCTCTCCCTGCAATATCGCAATCCGGGCATTTTCGACGGCAACGCCGTGCTGGATGCGGAGCTCTTTGGCGGCAACCTGGACTTCATCCACTATCTTGGACGCCGCAAGGCAAGCCAGAACGTGGGTTTCGGCGGATTCCGATTTCGCCTGAAGGGCAGGCGCGGTCTGGCGCGCTATCTTTTCTTTGCCTATCGTGCCGAGACCTACGACCCTGATCGCACCGTCAAGCTGACGGAGACCGATTCGATCCTGGCGACACTGCCTGCCGAGATCAGCGACGACATATCCAAGACCAAAATCGGGGCGTTCTCGGTCGGGTTGCAGGCCGACCTCAGGGACAACCCCATCTTTCCGACCCGGGGCATCTGGGGGGCACTTTCGGGCGAGTTGGCCCACGATCAGGTGGGCAGCGAACGGGAGTTCTACAAGCTGACGCTGGATGCCCGGTTCTATCAGCGGCTCTTCGGGCATCAAGTCGTCGCCCTTCATGTGAAAGGCGGCTACGCCAGCAAGAACGCGCCTTTCTACGAACGCTTCTACCTCGGCGGAGCCAACTCACTTCGCGGCTACCCCGACCGGCGATTGACGCCCGTCGGCTGGGGCACCAAATTGCTTCTGACCAATACGGAGCTGCGGTTTCCGCTGTCGAGCCGGAACTTCCCGCGCCACAGCGCCACCGCCGTGCTGTTTTTCGACGCTGGCGGCATCTGGCGCAACGGGCAGACGCCCCGTCTGCGCGATCTCTACACCGCCCTGGGTTTCGGCTTTCGCCTGAAGCTGCCGGTGGTTGGCACCACCCGGTTTGACTTCTCTTTTCCACTCAATCGCATCGACGAGAACGACTTTCAGTTTCATGTATCGCTGGGGCAGACTTTTTGAGAACTTTGGCTAGAGGGTACGCGCTCACTGGTGTCATCTTCTTGTCGCTCTTGCTCAGCGCGGCTGGCGCCCGTCCCGAAGACGCACGCGATATCCGTGTCGATGGCATCGAGCCCGGCTTGAAGAGCGGCTATCTGGTGGCGTCGGCGTCCATCCATGGCATCTTCACGCCGCGCATCGTCGGTACCATCCAGAGCGGGCTGCCCTCCGTGGTTCAGATCGAGGTCCAGGTCGTCTCCGGCAAGAAAACCAGAGCACGCCGGCGGCTCTTGCGCCGCATCACCTACGACATCTGGGCTGAGCGCTACAGGATCGAGAGCGAGGACACAGTTGTCACGACACCGGACTTCGAAGAGGTCAAACGGATTACCAACACGCTGGCGAGCGTCCGACTGGTTGCCAGGGGCCTTTTGAACGAGCGGGACAGACTCAAAATCCGGGTGCGCGTCCAGGTGATCCCGATTTCCGTGCGCCAGGGGAAAAAGGTGCTGTCGTGGCTGCAGGAGGCCGATCAGACGGAGGAAGAACTGGCCTCGGAGGACCGTTCCAGCGGTTTTCGCTTCAACCTGAGCCGCCTGGTGTCGTTTTTCGTCAGTGGCGACAAGAAGCACGGAAACACGTCGCCCTGGTACACTTCGGCGGAGTTTCGAATTTCCGAGCTGTGACATGAAATCCAACGAGACCCAATGGGGTCCGGGAAGCAGGCTATGTCGATCCGCAGAAAACTGATTCTGGCTCATCTGCTGATTACGCTGCTCCCCGTCTTGCCTCTCTACCTGCTGGTAAAGGGGTTTGTTGGGCAGAGTCTGGAAATCGGCTTGAACAAGAAGGTGGAAAGGGCCCTGGAAGCCGCTGCCGGGATTTCACAGACGCTATACTCGAAATACAAAGCCGAAACATTGGCCCTGGCCGAAGAATGGGCGGCCTCGCCGTGGATCAGGGGCCTCTTCGACCTGGAGCGAGATCGCGGCCGGTCTGACCTGCGTCCCATGAGACAGGCACGGGCAGTGAACCTGGCGCTCTACGATCGACGAGGCGAGCTTCTCTTCGCCGTGCCGGCCGACTCGGGGAGAATCGCCGGCGACTGGCCTCCGGAACGCCTGCCGCCGACGGCCAAGGCCGCCGGACTGGTGGAGAGCGTCAGCGATCCTCGTTCTATCTCCGCCTATGCACCCGTGTCCCGCCGCGGCCGGCGGCTCGGCTACCTGCTTGTGACCCGGCCGATGTCGGAGAGATTTGCTCGCGGGTCGCAGCAGATCGTCGAGGTGCACCAGATGTTCAAGACGCTCGGATGGGTGCACGAGGACATCAAGCGAAGCTTCTTGCTGGCGTTTTTCGCCGTCTATGCTCCCTTCGCGGTTCTGTCCGCCGTCCTGGCTTTCGTTCTGTCGAGAAGAATCACTGCCCCTTTGGTGGACCTGGCTGCAGCGACCCAGAGGGTGGCGGAAGGCGATTGGGACTACCGCATGCCAGTGCGGTCCAAAGACGAGCTGGGCCAACTGGTTTCGGCCTTCAACACCATGGTCGGCACGCTGAAAGAGAACCGTGACCATCTCGTGGCCCTGGAAAAGATGGCAGTGTGGCGTGAGATCGCCCGCATTCTGGCGCACGAGATCAAGAATCCGCTGACGCCGATCCAACTGACCGTGCAGCAGATGAAGGACAAGTACCCTGGCAACGATCCCACATATTCTCGATTGCTTGAAGAATGCACTGAGATCGTCAACGATGAAATCGATAGCCTCCGGACTCTGGTGCGCGAGTTTTCGGAATTCGCCCGGATGCCGAAGCTGAACCTGGCACCCGGCGACCTTAACGAGCTGGTGGAGGAGGCCGCCAGACTCTATCAGGATCAGGGGTTGCGGGTCGACCTGGAGCCCGATCTGCCCCAGGTACGGTTTGACTACGAAAAGCTGCGCCGTGCGCTGATCAATCTCATCGACAACGGCCTGGAGAGCGTCAGGGAAAGAGGTGGCGGCTGCGTCTGGCTGCAGACGCGCCGGAGCGGACAGGAGATCGAGCTGGTGGTTTCCGACACCGGCACCGGCATTCCGGCCGAAGTGCAGAGCAAGATGTTCGAACCTTATTTCTCCACCAAGAAGAGCGGTGTGGGTCTGGGCCTGGCGATCGTCAAGCGCATCGTCGAAGAGCACGGCGGCTCGATCGAGGTGGATAGCCGGATAGGGGAAGGCGCTACGTTTACGATGCGGTTGCCGGCTTTGTGAGGCTCGGCTGAGGCGTCAATGGGGTTCACGTCATTGGGTCAGATGATTGGCTGGATATCCATGCATGACTTCTACCATGACAGCGAAGCGAACGGACTACCTGGAGCACTCACTCGGTAGACGAGAAACAAGCCAGCGATGAGCCATGCCCAAAGCAAAGATCCTGGTCGTTGACGATGAGAAGAATATCCGGCGGTCGGTCGAGATGATCTGCGCCGGCGAGGGGTACCGGGTACGGACGGCCGCAGACGGGAGCCAGGCGCTGGACCTGCTGCGTGCGGAAGAGGTGGATCTGGTGCTCTTGGACATTGTGATGCCGGGCTCTGACGGCCTCGCGGTACTCAGAGAGATTCATGAGCGCTACCCGGACGTTGTTGTGCTCATGATCTCCGGTCATGCTACGATCCAGAATGCGGTGGCTGCCACGAAGGCGGGTGCTTACGATTTCATCGAGAAACCGATTCCGAAAGAGAAACTCCTGATCTCGATCCGCAATGCCCTGCGGAGCCGTGTGCTGCAGAAGGAAAACATGGAGCTGCGACAGCGCCTGGCAGGTCGTGAAAAGATGGTGGGAGAAAGCCAGGCGCTGAGGGAGGTTCTGGAACAGATCGCCAGGGTGGCGCCGACCAGCGGCCGGGTGCTGATCACAGGGGAGAGCGGCACCGGCAAGGAGCTGATAGCCCGGGCCATCCACGAGAACAGCAGTCGCAGCGAGGGTCCGTTCGTCAAAGTCAACTGCGCGGCCATTCCCGAGGAGCTGATCGAGAGTGAGTTGTTCGGCAGCGTCAAGGGCGCCTACACCGGCGCCGTGGAGACTCGTCCGGGGAAATTCAGCCTGGCCGATGGCGGTACGATTTTCCTCGACGAGGTCGGCGACATGAGCCTCAAGGTCCAGGCGAAAGTGCTGCGTGTGCTCCAGGATGGAGAATTCGAAAAAGTGGGCGGCCAGAAGACCGAGAAAGTGGATGTCCGCGTCATTGCGGCAACCAACAAGGACCTTCAGAAGGAAGTTGCCGCAGGCCGATTTCGCGAGGATCTCTTTTTCCGGCTGAACGTGGTGCCCATCGTCTCTCCGCCGCTGCGCAGGCGCAGGGAGGATATCCCGCTTCTGGTGGATCATTTTGTCGAGAGTTACTGCAGGGAAAACGGTTGCCGCCGGAAGCGCATCGCGCCGGAAGCCATGGAAAAACTGCGTCGATACGACTGGCCCGGCAACATACGCGAGCTGAAGAACGTGATAGAGCGACTGATGATCATGTGCGGCTCCGACGTCATCCGGGAAACCGACCTGCCTGCACCTATCCAGTCGCCATCCTCTCCCATCGCCGTGCGCATGGAATCTGCCATCACGCTCCGCGAGGCCAGGGAAGCCGTCGAGCGCGAGGTGATCGTTGCTGCCCTGCGACGTACCGGGTGGAACGTCAGCCGGGCGGCCAGGGAGCTGGACATCGATCGTACCAACCTCCACAAGAAGATCCGCTACTACCGTCTCGTGCCGGAGGTCCCTTCGGCGACCGGCCCTGCCTAAAAAGCTGTTGTCTTTTCACCCTCCTGGGGTTATATTAAGCTTGCGCGTGACTCTCATCCTACCGACTACCGATCGTAACCCTGCATCTGCGACTTTTCAGCAAACCCGATAGGAGCGTTCCATGGTTTACTTGGCAGGCCCCGAGGACATCCGGACGGGCAAGGTCACCGATGTTTATTTTCTGCGCACCAAACAGATCCTCGAAGCCGAAGGGACGGACAAGCGTGTTCTGGCTGAGTTCGTGGTGAAAGCGCTACCTGGTGGGTCGGCATGGGGGGTTTTCGCCGGCCTGGAGGAATGCGCGGGCTTCTTGAAGCAACTCGACGTCAAAGTCTGGGCCCTTCCCGAGGGCACCATTTTTCCGGCAAATACCCCCGTGATGGCGATTGAGGGAAGCTATCTGGAATTCGGCATCTATGAAACAGCCATCCTGGGGATGATCTGCCAGGCTTCAGGGGTGGCGACCAAAGCCGCGCGTTGCCGAAAGGCGGCCGGGGATCGCCCGGTGATCAGCTTCGGCGCCCGGCGCATGCACCCGAGCATCGCCCCAATGATCGAGCGCAATGCCTTCATCGGCGGCTGCGACGGCGTGGCTACGGTGATCGCCGCCGAAAAGCTTGGCCTGCAGCCGGTGGGGACGATCCCGCACGCGTTGATCTTGATCCTCGGCGACACGGTCGAGGCGATCAAGGCCTTCGATCGCGTGATCGACAAGCACATCAACCGCGTGGCGCTGATCGACACCTTCAACGACGAGAAGTTCGAGGCTGTGCGCGTGGCCGAGGCCATGGGCAAAGGGCTGTTCGCCATCCGACTGGACACGCCGGGCAGCCGCCGCGGTGACATGGTGAGCATCATGCGGGAAGTACGCTGGGAGCTCGATCTGCGCGGCTATGAGCACGTCAAGCTCTTCCTGTCGGGCGGAATTGACGAGAGGCGCATCCTGGAGTATAACGAGTTGGCCGACGCCTACGGTGTGGGCACAGCGATATCCAACGCTCCGGTGCTCGATTTCGCCATGGACATCGTGGAGATCGAAGGCCAACCCGTGGCCAAGCGCGGCAAGCCCTCCGGACGCAAGCAGGTGCTGCGCTGCCGGAAGTGCTTCCGGACCGTGGTTCTGCCAGCCGCAAGGTCGGCTCCGCAGCGCTGTGACTGCGGCGGCCGTTTCGAAAGCCTGCTGCGCCAGGTCGTCGGCGAACGCAGTTTGTTGCAGGCCTTGCCAACTCCCGTGGAGATCCGTAGCTACGTCCTCGACCAGTTGGCACATTTCGACCTCGAGCCACTGCGAGCGGATACGTGACGTGGCATGTCCACGAGGGCTGATATGGATCAGAAGCCTTACGAGCAGATCGACCATACCGCCGACGTCGGCTTTAAAGTCTATGGCCGAACGCTTGCGGAGTTGTTTGAAAACGCAGCGTTCGCGCTTTTCGACATCATGTTCAATCTGCAAACTGTGACGGCGCGCGATGAGCGGCGATTTGAGATCGAATCGACCGACCTGGAGGCGCTGCTCGTCGACTGGCTTTCCGAGTTGAACTTTCTCTTTTATACCGAAGGGATGGTGTTCAAGGAGTTCCACGTGCTGAAACTGTCCGACAGGGCCGTGGTGGCGGAGGCTCGGGGGGAACCGTACGACCCGGAGCGGCATGAAATTTTCACGGAGGTGAAGGCCGTCACCTACCACGGGTTGGAGATCAATCAGACGGACGAGGGGTGGGAAGCGCAGGTGATCTTGGATTTGTAGAGTTGAACCATGAAAAGGAGGGCTGGGATGGCCTCTCGACAGATCGTGATCGATGTGCCTGAAAAGGTGCTACTAGCGGAGAAGACGGATGAAGCAAGTTTTGCCCGTGAGATACGCCTTCTGGCAGCAGTCAAGTTATACGAACTGGGTCGTCTTTCTTCTGGTCGCGCTGCCGAACTTGCGGGGATGCCACGCGTGGAATTTTTGCTCACCTTAGGACGGTACAAGGTTTTTCCGTTCGAGGCCGAGTTGCGTGACCTTGAGAGCACCCATGTCTAAGGCGATCAGCAACACATCTCCCCTGCTCTATCTCTATCGAATTGATGCGCTTGACTGGCTGCCGCAGCTGTTCACCGAGATAACAGTTCCCGGAGCGGTTGTGCGGGAGCTGCGGGAGGGCCAACGAAAAGGCTTTGATGTTCCTCGTCCTGACAACTACGACTGGCTTAAGGTCGTTGAACCTCGGCAGATGCCATCCGAGTGGCTGGCGCTAGATTTGGGTGCGGGTGAACTTGCGGCGATGGCACTGGCACTGGAGCATCCGGACCATGTCATCCTACTGGATGACGCGTTGGCTAGGCGCACAGCTCAGGCGGCGGGTCTCGAAGTTTGGGGAACGTTGAAGGTCATACTGGAAGTGAAATCCCAAGGCTTCATAGAGAGTATTGAGCCATACATTGATCGTTTGGATCAGGCAGGTTTGTGGATGTCTGGTGAAATTCGACGGCGAGTGTTGGTTCTGGCTGGCGAAAAACCGGAATAACGACGTATTCGTGCGTTGGTGCCCGCTCACTACCTGTTCGATGCGGTGATGGCGCCCTGCAATCTTATGAGCTTCCGCTGATAGACCGAGAGGAAGAGCGGCTTGCGTCGACAGATGTTGTATGTGGCCCCTGCACAGGAGGACCATCATGTCCACGATAAAGCTCCGAAAAGTGCACGACTACCTCTGGGAGATCCCTCGCGAGGGCAAGATGCGAGTGCCTGCCCGAATTTACGCCACCGAAAAGATGATCCACGATATCATGAAGGATCAGGCACCGCAGCAGGCGGCCAACGTTGCCTGGTTGCCCGGCATTGTCAAATACTCTCTGGCGATGCCGGACATTCACTGGGGCTACGGTTTTCCGATCGGCGGCGTGGCCGCGTTCGACGTCGAGGAGGGGGTTATCTCTCCTGGTGGCGTGGGCTACGACATCAACTGCGGCGTGCGTCTGATGGCTTCGAAGCTTCACCGGCAGGACATTCAGGACAGGCTCCATGATCTCGTCACTGCCCTCTTCCAGGCGGTTCCGACCGGCGTGGGTGCGACGGGCCGGCTGAAGGTGACGCCCGAAGAAGAGCGCAAGGTGCTCACCGAAGGGGCGCGCTGGTCGGTGGCGCATGGCTACGGCACCGAAGAAGACCTTGCCCATATCGAGGAGAACGGCCGCATCGAGGGGGCCGTGCCGGCGCATGTCAGCAACAAGGCCCTGGAAAGAGGGCGGGCGCAGCTCGGCACTCTCGGCTCGGGCAACCACTTCCTGGAAGTCGGATACGTGGCCGAAATCTACGACGAGGTAGCTGCGCGTGTCATGGGGCTGGAATTGGACCAGATCACCGTCATCATCCACTGTGGTTCGCGGGGCTTCGGCTATCAGGTGTGTGACGACTACATCCGCATCTTGAACCAGTCCGTCTCCAAGTACGGGATCGAGCTTCCCGATCGCCAGCTGGTGTGCGCGCCGGTGAAGTCTCCCGAAGGGCAGCGCTACCTGGGCGCCATGCGCTGCGCTGTCAACTATGCCTTTGCGAACCGGCAGGTGATCGCGCACTGGACGCGCGAGGCTTTCGAGCGCGCCCTGGGGCTCGGGCCGAAGGACATCGGCTTGCGCGTCGTCTACGAGGTGGCGCACAACATCGCCAAAATCGAGACGCACGATGTCGATGGCGAGCGCCGGGAGGTGTGCGTGCATCGCAAGGGCGCCACGCGGGCCTTCGCCCCGGGCTCGGCACAGATCCCCGAAGACTATCGCTCCATCGGCCAGCCGGTACTGATTCCCGGTGACATGGGCCGCTACTCCTACGTGCTGGTCGGCACCGAGACGGCGATGAAAGAGACCTGGGGCTCCACCTGTCATGGGGCAGGCCGACAGATGAGTCGCCGCCAGGCCAAGAAGACGGCCCGAGGCCGCTCGATCGAGCGCGAGCTCGAGGCCAAGGGCATCATCGTCATGGGGGCCAGCCGCGCCACCATCGTCGAAGAGATTTCGGAGGCCTACAAAGACGTCTCCGAGGTGGTGGAGGCGTGCGAGCTGGCGGGAATCTCCAAGACCGTGGCTCAGTTGCGGCCGCTGGGGGTGATCAAGGGATGAGGGGATGGATGGTGGTTTTCGGATCGGGATGTCTCGTCCTGCCCAATTCCGGAGATTCCATTTCCCGGTTCCCGACGTCCAACAAGTGGTGCAACGATGGAAAACACAGAGGTCGCAAAGATCTTCTATGACATGGCCGATCTGATGGAGATCGGCGGTGAGAATCCGTTTCGGATCCGGTCGTTTCGCAATGCGGCGCTGACGATCGAAAACTTGTCGGAGAATGTGGCGTCGCTGCTCGAGCGCGGTGAGCTGCAAAAGGTACCGGGCGTCGGAGAGGGGATCGTCCGGCGCATTCAAGAGATCCTCAAGACCGGCAAGCTCAAGGAGCTGGAGGAAGTGCAACGACGCGTACCGCCGGGCCTGCTCGAGGTGATGCGCATCGAGGGCGTCGGGCCCAAGACCGCCAAGCTTCTTCATGACCAACTGGGTGTGAACGATGTTGCCGACTTGGAGAAAGTGGCCAAAGCCGGCAAGATTCGCGAGCTGCATGGCATGGGCCCGACACGGGAAGAGAAGATCCTCCGCGGGATCCAGCGTCTGAAAGAGAGCGCCGGACGCTTCCGCATCAATGTCGGCATGCAAACCGCCGAATCGATTGTCAGTCGCTTGAAGGAGCTCAGGGAGGTCAAACAGATCCAAATCGCCGGTTCTCTTCGCCGCCGCCGCGAGACGGTGGGAGACCTCGACATTCTGGTGACCTCGGACCGACCGTTGCCGATCATGGATACCTTCACAGCAATGCCGGAGGTGGATGAGGTTCTGGCCAAGGGCGAAACCAAATCGAGTGTGCGCCTCAAGTCGGGCCTGCAAGTGGACCTGCGGGTGATCCCGGAGGAGAGCTTCGGCGCCGCCATGCACTACTTCACCGGCTCGAAAGCTCACAACGTCGCCATCCGCGACCGGGCCAAGCGCAGCGGCCTGAAGATCAATGAATACGGCGTGTTCCGCGAGAAGGACGACAAACGCATCGGCGGCGAGAAGGAGGAGGACGTCTTCGCCAGTGTCGGGCTGCCATGGATCCCGCCCGAGCTGCGCGAGAATCGCGGCGAGATCGAGGCCGCCGAGGCAGGTCGCCTGCCGCGCTTGATCGAGCTCGAAGACATCCGTGGCGATCTGCAGATGCACTCCAAGTACTCGGACGGCAAGAATACCATCATGGAGATGGCGGAGGCAGCGCGGAAACTCGGCTACGAGTACATCGCCATCACCGACCATTCGCGGGCAGTGGCGGTGGCCGGCGGTATGGATGAGAAGCGACTGGAGGAGCAGATCCAGGAGATCGACCGCGTCAACAGCGAGCTGGATGGAATACGGGTTCTGAAAAGTATCGAGGTCGATATCCTGGCCGACGGCCGCTTGGACATGGATCACGATCTCCTCAGGCAGCTCGACCTGGTGGTCGCTTCGGTGCATTCGCGCATGAACATGCCCATGGACGAGATGACCGAACGTGTGCTCGCAGCCCTGTCCACAGGCCTGGTGACGATCATGGCCCACCCAACGGGGCGTCTGATTCCGGATCGCAAGCCCTACGAGATCGACCTGGACCGAATCCTGCGATTTGCGGCCGAGCACGGCATCGTCATGGAGTGCAACGCCTTCCCGGACCGCCTCGATCTCAGCGACGTGCATCTGAAGCAGGCCAAGGAGTTGGGGGTAAAGATCGCCATCGATACCGACTCGCACAACACCTTCCAACTGGAAAACATGCGCTTCGGCGTCTACACCGCCCGGCGTGGCTGGCTCGAGAAAGGCGATGTGATCAACACCATGCCGTTGGAGGAGTTCCTGGCTTTTCTGGACTCCAGGAAGAAGAGGAACTGACTTTTTCAGGAGGTCGGCTTTCTGGGAATTCAAGCTGCAGGGGAGTTTGACGATGACGCGTGAAGAAGCACAAAAGCGGATCGAAGAACTCCGCGAGGAGATCCATTACCACAACTATCGTTACTACATTCTCGATGACCCGGTCATCTCCGACGCTGAATACGATGCCCTCATGCGGGAGCTGCAGCGACTCGAGGAGCAGTTTCCCGATCTGATTACGCCCGACTCGCCGACCCAGCGGGTTGGGGCTCCGCCCGCTGAGGAGTTCGCCACGGTTCCGCACACCGTCCCCATGCTCAGTCTCGACAATGCCATGGACGAGGCGGAGATGCGCGACTTCGACGACCGGGTGCGCAAGGGCCTCGGCCTCGGCGCAGATGCCAAGGTCGAGTATGTGTGTGAGCCGAAGATGGATGGAGCCGCCGTGGAACTGGTCTACGAAAACGGTCGGCTCGTTCAGGGCTCCACACGCGGGGACGGATACACCGGCGAGGACATTACCAACAATCTGCGCACCATCCGAACCATTCCGTTGCGCCTGGTGACGCGCAAGGTGCCGGCTCCGCAGCGGCTCGAGGTGCGGGGCGAAGTCTTCATGAATATCGAAGATTTTGAGCGGCTGAACAAAGAGCGCGAGATGCGGGGTGAGCCGCTCTTTGCCAACCCGCGGAACGCCGCCGCCGGCTCCCTGCGCCAGCTCGATCCGAGTATCACGGCGCAGCGACCGCTCGACATCTTCTGCTACGGCCTGGGGCAGGTCATCGGGCACGTCTTTGAAACCCACTGGCAGATCCTGCAGACGCTTCATGATTGGGGGTTGAAGGTCAACCAGTTGTCCGAGGTCTGCCGCGGCGTCGATGAGGTGATTGCCTACCACCAGCGTATGGCTGAGCGACGCGACGAACTGCCCTACGAGATCGACGGCGTCGTCATCAAGGTGAACCGGCTTGATCAGCAGGCTATCCTGGGCGAGAAGACGCGCAGCCCGCGCTGGGCCATTGCCTACAAATTCGAGGCCCGCCAGGAGGTAACACAGATTCTGGACATCGTCGCTCAGGTCGGTCGTACCGGCGCCATTACCCCGGTGGCAGTGATGCAGCCGGTGGAGGTCGGGGGGGTGACCGTCTCCCGTGCCACGCTGCACAATCAGGACGAGATCGATCGCAAGGATGTGCGTATCGGCGATTGGGTGGTGGTGCAGCGGGCCGGCGATGTCATCCCCGAAGTGGTGAAGGTGATCAAGGAGCGACGCACCGGCAAGGAGAAGCCGTATCGGCTGCCGGATCGCTGCCCCGTATGCGGTGGCAAAGTGGTGCGGCCGCCGGGAGAGGCGGTGGCTCGCTGTGTGAACGCCGCCTGTCCGGCGCAGGTGAAGGAGCGCATCCGTCACTTCGCTTCCAAGCTGGCCATGGACATCGACGGCCTCGGTGACAAGCTCGTCAATCAACTCGTCGATACGGGCCTGGTCAGGGACGTGGCCGACCTCTATATCCTGAAGAAGGAGGACCTCGAACAGCTGGAACGGATGGGAGCCAAGTCGGCCCAGAACCTCATCGACGCCATCGACAAGAGCAGACAGGCCAAGCTGGATCGGTTTCTGTATGCCCTTGGCATTCGCCATGTCGGCGAGCACATGGCGAGGGTGCTGGCGCAGCGCTTCGGCAGCCTCGACCGCTTGATGAAGGCGACCGAAGAGGAGCTGCTATCTGTCGAGGGGATCGGCCCGGAGGTCGCCGAGAGCGTGGCAAGCTTTTTTGCCGAAAAGCAGAATGTCGATCTGATCAAACGCCTGATCAAGAACGGCGTCCAGGTGGAGAGCCTGGAAGAGATGCCGCGCGACGGCAAGTTGAAGGGCAAGACCTTCGTGTTCACCGGCGCCCTGAGTAGCATGTCGCGCCACGAGGCGGAGCAGCTCGTGGAACAGCTCGGTGGTCGTGCTGCCTCTTCGGTGAGCCGCAACACCGATTTCGTCGTTGTCGGGGAGAACCCGGGGTCGAAGGCCGACCGTGCCCGAGCCCTCGGCGTGCCGATGATCACCGAGGAGGAGTTCTTGCGGATGGTGGAGGGGTGACGTAGAAGGTGTACCGTAGCGCCACCACCGGCACGGAGGAGGGTTGCGCCCAGGGCTAGGATTCGGCAAGGTGGTGCGCTGGTCGTCGTAGCCGCTGGTTGACAAAGGCAGCCCCGTCCCGACATCAGGAGATATGATCCGAGCCGAGTTCCATGCGGATGGAGCCTTGCTCATGAAGGCGATGACGAAGCGTCTGACCGCAGGGGTTGGTTGGGCCGTTCTTGTGGTCGCACCCTTGGCTTTGATGTGCCGCGGTACATCCCAGAACGGCCGGAAGCCGCACGACTCGTACGTAGCGGAGATTCAGGATTGGCATCGAAAACGGATCGAGTCGTTGAAAAGTCCCAACGGTTGGCTCAACCTCGTCGGTCTCTTCTGGCTCAAGGAAGGGGAGAACCGTTTCGGCAGCGATCCGTCCAACGACATCGTGTTTCCCGAGGGCAAGGCTCCGCGCTTCATCGGCACGATCACCCTCCGTGACGGTGTCGTGCGCACCCGCATTGACCGCGGAGTTGAGGTCCTTCACGACGGCAAGCCGGTCCGGGAGATCCCGATGAAGACCGATGCGCAGGGCAACCCCACCGTTCTGTCGCTTGGGTCTTTACGCTGGTTTATCATCGAGAGAAAAAAGGGGTATGGGGTTCGGCTACGGGATCTTGAAAGTCCGCGGGTTGCCGAGTTCATGGGCATCGAAATGTTTCCGATCGATTCTGCCTGGCGGGTCGAGGCCCGCTTTGAGCCGTATGTGCCGCCGAAGATGATTTCGGTGCCGACGATTCTGGGCACCACCCGCAGGCAGCCCTCTCCCGGCGCCCTCGTCTTCAAGATCCGTGGCAAGACCTATCGCCTCGATCCGATTGCCGAGCCGGAGGACAAAGAGCTCTTCGTGATTTTTTCGGACGAGACAGCCGGAATCGAGACCTACGGAGGAGGACGGTTCCTCTACGTCAATCGGCCCGGCAAGGACGGGAAGACCGTCATCGACTTCAACAAGGCCTACAACCCGCCTTGCGCTTTCACGCCGTACGCAACCTGCCCGCTGCCGCCGGCACAAAACCACCTTCCGTTCCGGGTGACCGCCGGTGAAAAGAAGTACGGGCACGGCAGCCATTAAGGCAGCCGGAATGATCCCTGAAGGCCGGCCGTGCCGCAGCGAAGACCTACATCCACCCGGGGGACGAGGCATGAGCTTATGCGATTGGAGGACGTCGTGATCAGGACCGTTCTGGTAACGCTGACTCTGCTCCTGGCGGCACAGCAAGTGCATGCTCAGAGCCCGCCGCTCCTTCCTGACTCCGTCATCAGTGCCCTGGCGCAGGAGTTGTCGGGCGAAGCAGCCAAACACAACCTGGAGTTCCTGGCTCGCCTTCATCGCCAGCGCGGATCGCGCCCGTTTCATCAGGCAGCGCAGTTCATCGCCCAGAAGCTGCGCGACTACGGATTGTCCGATGTCCGCATCGAGCAGTTTCCGGCGGACGGCAAGACGTTCTACGGAACCCAGAAGGCACGGCCGGCCTGGGACGCGGAGTTCGCGGAGTTGTGGGAGACGCGCAAATCGGGCGGCAAGTGGATCCCCGCTGTGAGGCTGGCAAGTTGGCAGGCGATGCCCATCACCCTGGCCGAGGATAGTGAGAGCGGCGAAGTCACTGCAGATTTGGTCGATGTCGGGGACGGCACTTCGGAGAACGATTATGCAGGCAAGGACGTACAGGGGAAGCTCGTGCTGGCAGCCGCTCAACCAGGAGCCGTGGCGCCGCTGGCCGTCGGCCGCTATGGTGCGGCTGGCATCATCAGCTATGCCCAGAACCAGCGCACCGCCTGGTGGGGTGAAGACGAAAACCTGGTGCGCTGGGGCCATCTCGGGAGTTTTTCCTCGCTGAAGACCTTCGCCTTCATGGTTTCGCTCAAGAAGGCCCGCGACTTCCGGCGGCGTCTGGCACGAGGTGACACGGTGCGACTGCATGCCGTGGTTCGTGCCGGTCGGCATCCGGGCTTCTACGACGTGGTCACTGCCGTCATCCCGGGCGTGGATCCCCGACTCCGCCAGGAGGAGATCGCCTTCAGTTGCCATTTAGATCATCAACGTCCCGGCGCCAACGACAACGCCAGCGGCGCGGTGACCATCCTCGAAGTAGCCCGCACCATGGCCAGGTTGATCAAGGAGGGCAGGATTGCCCGGCCGAGGCGCACCCTGCGATTCATTTGGCCGCCGGAAATCGAGGGAACCCTGGCCCTGCTGAATTCGCGGCCGGAACTTGCGGCTCGGATCAAGGCAGTGGTGCACATGGACATGGTAGGCGGTGGGCCGGCGACCAAAGCGATCTTCCACGTGACGCGCGGCCCGGCGAGTCTGCCCTCTTTCGTCTATGATGTTGGCCAGGCCTTCGGTGAATTCGTCAATCAGCAGTCGGATGCTTTTGCCAGCGGCCAGCCAGCCCGTTTTCCTCTCGTGGCACCTGAGGGTGGAAAGGAGGCCCTCCTGGCTCAATTCGCCGACTTCTCCATGGGCAGCGATCACGAGATTTACACCGAAGGCTCCTTTCGCATCCCTGCCATCTACCTCAATGACTGGCCCGACCGTTACATCCACACCAACTTCGACACGCCGGCCAATATCGATCCCACGAAATTGAAGCGTGCCGGTTTCATCGGTGCAGCCAGCGCCTACTTCCTGGCGAATCTGACGTCGAACGATGCCTCTACTCTGTGGATGCTGCTGAAATCCCATGCCCTGGGCCGTACGGCCACGATGCTTCAGCGCCGTGCAGAGCTGTCGGCAGAGGAAGCGGACAATCTCACTCGATTCCACCTGCGGTATGAACGCGCCGTCATCGAGTCGATGCAGAACTTCCTCTCCCTGCCGGCGACGGTTCGCAGGCAAGCCAGGACTTTCTTCACCGAACTGGAGCGGCTGGTGGGAAGGGTCGGGAAGCCAAAGTCGGCTCGCGGTCAGGCTGCCGTGGTCTATCGTCGAAACGCCAAGGTGAAAGGGCCACTGTCGGTCTTTGGCTACGACTACCTAGCCGACCACTACGGCGCCGACCGCACGCGCGAACTGCGGCTGCTCCGGTTTCAGGGGCAGCGTGCGTCCGGCGGCATGTATGCCTACGAAGTGTTGAACTTCGTGGATGGCCGCCGAAACGTGCAGGAGATCCGGGATGCCGTATCCGCCGAGTTTGGACCCGTGCCGGTGGAGATGGTGAGCGAGTATTTGGGAGCACTCGAATCGACGGGTGTGGTGGAAAGACAGCGCTAGGTGTGCAGCGCGGACGTGGAGCCGACACGGGCGCCGTGCCAGGGGGCGAGACGGAGCATTCTCCGAATCGCTCCGCCTCGGGGAGCTCGTACCGTGGCGTGGATGCGCATGCATCCCTTGGAGCGAGGTGGATAGCCATGGGGTGTCGAAGCGAATCTTTCCCGCCTGCAGCGTCGCGGAGCGGAATGAGACCCATACCGACCAGACAGAAACGGAGGCCAAATGTTGATTCATGCACTCTGGAACGTGTTGATTCTGAGCGTAGCGGTTTTCATCGTTGCCCGCCTCTTGCCCGGAATCCATCTCAAGGGTTTCGGCACGGCGGTGGTGGTTGCGCTGGTGTACAGCGTGGTGAACTTCTTACTGTACCGCATCCTGGTGTTCCTGGCTCTGCCGTTCATGATTCTGACGTTTGGGCTTTTCGGCATCGTGATCAACGCCTTTCTCCTCTGGCTGACCGATCAGCTGATCGAGGACTTCAAGATCGACGGCTGCATGACAACGATCGTAGCTTCGGTTTTGATCTCGCTGGCCAACATGCTGCTGCAGTGGCTGTTTTGAGCTCGAACTCCTTTGTAAAGATCCGCCTCGAGGCGACACAAACGGAGGCTGTCCTACGGCAGCAGAGCTCGATTCGCGAGGTCCCTTGATCGACCGAGCTCTCGGGGGGCAAAACCTGGATGCGCACCTCATCGCGTCCAACTTCACGTCCGTATGACCACAAAATTTTAGTTGAGCCTTGAAAATGCCGTTGTTCCTTTCTACCTTGTCCTGCCCCCGAGGCACAGCCCGAACAGCCGTGTCCGGGGGCCGGCATTTCATCCACCGCTCGATGGCGGATGCAAGGGCGTTGTGGCAAGCGGTCGCGAACAAGCCGGGCAGGCCTGGAACTCTTCGCTTCCCGCGGCTTATTAGAGTATGGACAAACCCTATTGAAAGGAGGAGGTAACCATGGCTGAAAATGAAGGTGGATTCTGGAGAGGCTTTTTCTTCGGCGGATTAATCGGCGGTGCGCTGGCATTGATGTACGCACCCAAGTCGGGTCGCGAAATGCGCGAAGAGCTGCGCCGCCGTTCGGACGAACTGCTTGGCGAGGCCGATGAGCGCCTGAAGGGGGTTCGGTCAGAGGCGGATCGCATTCTGGAAGAAGGACGCAAGAAGGCCGAGGAGCTGCGCAAGCAAGCCGAGGCGCAGCTCGAAGAGGCACGGCGCAAAGCGGACGAGATCATCGCGCAGGGAAGGGCTCGAATCGAAGAAGTGAAGCGGGAAGCTGAATCGAAAGTGGAGGAAACCAAGCAGGTCATCGAGAAAGAGAAGTCGAAGCTGAAGGATGCCGTCGAGGCCGGCGTCCGGGCCTACCGCGAAGAAGCAACAGCCACCAAGAAATCGAAGCCGAAGCCGAAGCAGGAAGGCTGATCGGCGCGGGCAAAACGCAGCAGGAACAGAGTAGAGTCGCGTCCGACCGAGCAGGTTTCGGCTGTGGTTGTGGTCTGGTGCTAATCTGGAGGACGAATCCATGGTGGCTGAAATCAGCCTCGCCGTCATTGCCGTCTCATTTGTTGTCATACTTGCCATACTCATCCCTGTGCTTCTCCGCATTCGCGCCGTGGCCAACGAGGCGCAACGGCTTCTCGAGTCGGCCCGAATGCAGATGGCGCCGATGGTGCATGACCTGACCTTGATCCTGTCGGATGCCCGCAGCATCGTTCGTTCCATTGACAGGGAGATGGTCAAGGTCAGCGACAGCCTCGAAGCCGTGCGCGAGACGGCTCGCAGTGTTCGCGAGTTCGAGGCCATGGTTGAAGAACGGATCGAACGCCCGCTTCTCGATCTTGCCGGCACGCTTTCCGGCCTGATCAAGGGATTCCGGGTGTTTTTTCGAGCCCTGCGCTCCAAGTAACCGCGCATAGAGTGTTGCGGCGCGGCCCGAGACTCGAGTCGTCGAGTTGGCCCGCTCGAGGTGGGTTGGGAGGAGGAGGGTGAATCGAACTCGTCAAACTTCCCTTGTGCAACCGAACAAGCCGAAATGGACTGTGGGGATCCTTGGCGTTCTGGCTGTGGTCCTGATCGTCGGGATCCCCTTTGTATCCCGGGAGCTCCCAGATCCGCTCCTGGGGCCTGAGGGCTCCAGAGCCGTTGAGGTTGGCACCATCTTCCTGTCTCTCCTGGTCGCTTTCCTGGGCTTGCGGCGCTTCGCCAATCAGCATATCGCCGACTCGTGGTTTGTGGCTCAGGCCGCCCTAGGCCTCGCCCTGCTTTCCGTGCCGGCTGTGCTTTTCTCGCCAGGCCGCCTTTTTCCCCTTCCCTTCGCACAGACGATCGACCCTGCGCAGATTTCGTTTTCCTCAGGTTCACGGATTTTCGTGGCCACATCGCTGCTGCTTGCTGCCCTCAGTGGCCGCCGCTTCGTAGATGATCGCAGGCTTCGTCGCTGGGTGTTCATTGCCGCGATCGCGGGGTCGATGTTCTGGCTCCTCGCAGCGCTGCTGCCGTTGGGGCTTCCGCTGGCGGCCCAGAGCGTCGGCGCCGCACCGATTCCGTTGGCGTTGATGGTGGAAGGCCTGGCCGGTCTGGTGGCTGCCGCTGCGACGGGTTTCCACATGCGCGAAGCTTTTCGCGATCAGATTGGAGCATCCGGCGGCCTGGTGCTCGCCAGCGCCGCCCTGGTCGGTGCCTCTTTGGCGGCATCCTTCTATGCCTCCTCGGCAGCGGTTCAGCAGATCGAAGCCCTTGGCTTCCTGGCCGTGTCGACGTTCATGCTCATCGGCCTGGTGACCGACTACGCCTCCTTTGTGACCATCGAGACGGGGCTGCGGCGCCAGGTATCGCAGGCGAATGAAGCGTTGGCAAAGAGCGAACGTGCCTATCGCACACTGGTCGAGAATCTCGGTGAAGGCGTGGCCACGCTGGATCGCGACGGGCGCATCGTCTACAGCAACCCGCAACTGGCTCGCATGCTCCAGACCACCGCTGACTCTCTACGCGGCCGGCCGTTCTCTGACTGGGTGAGTCGAGACCAGCTACCGATTCTGCGCAGCGAGTTTCGCAGGCTGGCAGCGAACGAGCCCCGGCGGTTCGAGATCGACCTGGCGACCGGCGAAAACAGCCGCACGGGAGTGGTCGTGAACGCTGCTCCGGTTGTGGCCCAGGATCACAGCTTTCTCGGCGCTCACCTGCTGCTCAGCGATCTGACTCAGCGGCGGCGGGCCGAACAACGTCTGTCGGAGCTGATGGACGAGAAAGCTCAGCATCTGCGTCTCTATGAACAGTGCATCGAGAACGTCACCGAGGGGATTTTCGTCCTTGGCCGGGACCGCCGGCTGACCTATGTCAATCGCGCCTTTGAGGAGATGACCGGCTACCTGCGTTCCGAGGTGGATGACCTCCGGGTGGAAGAGATTCTCGGCTTGCCGGAAGACGGCGAGGAAAGCGAATTGTGGCGCCGGGTCGAGAGCGGCCGCCGATGGCGTGGAGAAGTACTCAACTGCCGCAAGGACGGCGCTGAGTTCGTGGCCGATGTCTCCCTGGTACCGCTGCGGGAGGGGGACGGCGCGCCAAGCGGCTATGTCGGCGTGCTGCGCGACATCACACAGCAGAAGCGCCTGCAGCGCACTCTCACTGAATCAGCCGAACGGCTGCGTCGTAAATCGGAAGAGATCGAAAGTGCCAAGAATTACTACGAAGCTCTGATCGCCGGCATGACCGACATCCTGATGGTGGTCGATGCAGAAGGGCGCTGCACCTTTGTCAACGAGTATGGCTGCAAACGACTGGGCTATAGCGTCGAGGAGATTGCCCGGGCCAAACTGCCTCCCTTTTTCGCCGACCTGAAACGGTTGGAGAGAGAATATGGTGGCTCGATGCGTGTCGAACTCAAAGACTACGAGTACCCGCTGACGACTCGGGACGGAGAGGTCATTTACTGCAGTTGGTATGCACGACCCCTGTTCGATCTGCGCGGCCATCGCATCGGTGCCATGGCCGTCGGCCGCGATATCACGGAATTCAAACGGCTGCAGGACCAACTCCGCGAGCACGCCCGAAATCTCGAAGAGAAGGTGCAGGAGCGCACCGCCGAGTTGAAACGCCGTGTCGAGCAGTTGGCAAAGATTCTGGAGATCGGTGAGGAGATTCGGCTCAACGTCCGACTGGAGACGATCCTCGAACGCATCTGCGGCGCCATTCAGTCGCTGGGCTGGCGGCGGGTTCTGATGGCGCTCCGCGATCCGGATTCCGGCTCATCTCGCATCGTGGCGGGCGCCGGACTGACTTCCGACGAGCTGAAGCGAGTGGGCGGCTGGGGTGAGATTCCCTTCGAGTATACGTCGCGCTACTTTCAGGAGCGCTTCCGCATCAGCAATTCGTATTTTGTCGACCAGAAGCACGAGGTCATTCGCAAAAGTGACCCGTACACGGTCTATGCAGACCTGGGAGAGCGGTGCGAGGATGAATGGCAATCCCTCGATGCGCTGATCGTGCCGATCCGGTCGCGGGGCGGCAATGTGCTGGGAATCATCACGGTGGATGATCCGCAGGACCGGCGCAAGCCGACGCTGGAGAAAGTGCGCGATTTGGAGATTTTCGCGGACAAAGCGGCACTGGCGATTGAGAACGCCGAGTATCTGCGGCACCAGAAGGAGAACGAAGAGCGCGCCCGACTGCTGGCCGACATCACGCGGCTGTTTCATGCCGGCGCCGACACACCGGCGTTGTTGAAAACGGTGGTCGGTAAGTGCCTCGGCGCCCTGGGCGAGATGTGCGCCATTCTTCGCGTGGAGGAGGAGGGCCGGCTGCTGCGACCCGCGGCGGTAGCTCATCAGGATCCAAAGGCGGCGCAAAGGATTCAGGAGATCTTCGAGCGCTATCCCGAACCGATCGGCGACGGCCTGGGCGGCAAAGTCGTTGCTACTGTGGAGCCGCTTTTCTGGCAACGGGTGAACCGCGAGGTGTTGCAGTCGCAGATGATTCCGGGCCACGAGAGCCTGCTCGAGGAGCTCGATTTGCGCTCGCTGATGGTCGTCCCCCTGCGTCTCGGCAGCGTCGCCCTGGGTGTCATGTACCACGCCCGATCGATGGCGAGTGCCAGTTTCACCGTGCGCGACCTGCGTTTTGCCCAGGATCTTGCCGATCGCCTCTCCCTGGCGCTGGAGAATGCTCGTCTGTTCGAGGAGACCGAGGAGAAGGCGCGCGAGCTGGAGAAGGCCAGCCGGCTCAAGTCGGAGTTTCTCGCCAGCGTGTCGCACGAGCTGCGCACGCCCCTGCATGCCATCCTGACGCTGTCGGAGATCCTGCTGAGAGAGAAAAGCGGGCCGCTCGCCGTCGAGCAGCGTCGCCAGGTAGAGATCATTCAGCGCAGCGGCCGCAACCTGCTGTCGATGATCAACGACATTCTCGATCTTTCGAAGATCGAGGCCGGCCGCATGCAAATCAATCTGCGCTCGATCGATCTCCGGAGTCTGGTTCAACAGACGGCCGAGCCGTTTCGGGCTCTTTGCCAGGAGAAGGGATTGAGTCTCGAGGTCAGCTTCGATAGGAAACTGCCGGAGCAGATCGTGACCGATCCCGAGAAGCTGATGCAGGCATTGCGCAACCTGCTCAGCAATGCCGTGAAATTCACGCGCCGAGGTCGCATCACTGTACGCGCGGCGCGTGCCGCAGATGAGACTGTGTCGATCGCGGTCGGTGACACAGGCATCGGCATTCCGGCCGATCGTCTGGAAACGATCTTTGAAGAATTCCAGCAGCTCGACAGCTCCGATTCACGCGAATTCGGAGGCACCGGCCTTGGCCTGACCATCGCCCGCCGACTTGCGACCATGCTCGGCGGCGACATTCGGGTGGAGAGCCATTTGGGTCGGGGCTCGCTGTTCACTGTGACCGTCCCGCAGCGGCTGGGCGAGGTGAGTGCAAAACTGAAGAGTTCGGCCGACGGCGGCGGAGAATCCGCTGGAAAGGTCATGGAGGCGGGCGCTCGACGGAGGCCCAAGTTGTTGGTTGTGGATGACGATGCGGACGCTCAGTATGCAATGCAGTTCTTGCTGGAGGAGGAAGGGTTCGAGGTGGTCTATGCCCGCAACGGGTCGGAAGCGCTCTCTCTGGCACGGAAGATCAGGCCCGACGCCATCCTCTTGGATATGATGATGCCGGGGATGGATGGCTTCAAGACCACGGAGGCGTTGAAGACCGATCCGGCCACCCGCGGCATTCCCGTTATCGCCACGACGGCCAAAGCCATGCGCGCCGATCGCGATCATGTGTTGGAGGCCGGCTGCGACGACTATCTCGCCAAGCCGTTCGAAGCTGCCGAGCTGATCTCGTGCGTGCGCAGATGGGTGGTGCAACAGCATGACCTGCGTGCGCCTCAGGGAGTCGGAGATGCCCAGACCTGAACCGGGGAAGCGCCGGACTGCTGAGTGGGATACCCGTGCCTTACTGCACGCCCTCTCCCATGCCTTGAAGAACGATCTTCACTCCGCTGCGATCAATCTCGACGTCCTCAAGACCCGGCTGGGAAAGAGACTGTCGGAGGATCAGGCCGCCCCCCTCCTGCGACATTTGGACATCGCGGCGGCGGATCTTGGCGCCCTGAAGATCAAACTTGAACGAGGCCTGGCTCTGATGGATGTAGTCCCGCCGAGGCCAGGCCGGTCCACGGCTGAGAGGATCGTCAAGAAGGCCAACCGCGAGATCCGTCCGCTGGCGCAACGATCTGCCGTGGAGGTCGCCGTCTCAGGGGAGGCCGCTGCAGTTCTGACGGTGGATGAGGCCCAGGTCGTCAAAGGGCTGTCCGAACTGTTGCGGAACGCTGTGGAAGCAACGGCGCCGGGTGGGGTCGTGCAGGTCGGACTGCGGGAATCCGATCGTGTTGTCGAGATTGCGGTGGTGAATTCGGTCGAGTCGACCGAGACATTTCCGGCAGAGTTGCCGGAACCGTTTCACAGCACAAAGCCGGGACATGTGGGGGTTGGCCTGGCGCTGGCGCGTCGTCTCCTGCTTCAAAATGGCGCTGATCTGGCATTCATGCGTCACGGCAGTCGAGTTGAGGTGAGGCTGATCCTGGGTCGTGACTGACCCTCGAAACGGACTTCAACCAGCTGAGGAAAGGGCTTTGCGGCCGGAAGAATCTGAAAAAATATTGATCGCCGATGATGAGCCCCACATCGTAGAGGGATTGAGCGCCTTGCTCGAGGAGGAGGGCTACGCCGTCGAGGCCGTGGCCGAGGGCAATGCGGCGCTCGATCTCCTGCAAGAGAACTCCTTTAGCTTGGTTCTCGCAGACCTGACCATGCCCGGACTCGACGGACTCGGCCTGCTGCATGCTCTGGCGGCGCGTGATCTGAATACCGAAGTGATTATCATCACCGGCAAAGGCAGCATCGGAACCGCCGTGGAAGCCATGCGGGCCGGTGCCTACGACTACCTGACCAAACCGGTGGAGCCGGCGCGGCTGCGCAGCATCGTTCTCAAAGCGCTGGAGCACCATCGCCTCAAACTCTCCCATCAACGGCTGCAGGCCGAACTCCGCAATCTCACGCGCTATGATGACATGGTCGGCAAGTCGGAGGAGATGCGCGCGGTCTATCGATTGATCGATGCGGTAGCGGACAGCACAGCCAGTGTCCTGATTCTGGGGGAAAGTGGCACCGGCAAGGAGTTGGTGGCTCGTGCTATCCACCGGAAGAGCAGCCGGGCGCAAGGGCCCTTCGTGGCGATCAACTGCTCCGCTTTTCCGACCGAGATTCTCGAGAATGAACTGTTTGGGCACGAAAAGGGGGCTTTCACCGGGGCGCTGGCGGAAAAGCCGGGTTGCTTCGAGCTTGCTCACGGTGGGACGCTCTTCCTGGACGAGGTCGGCGAAATGCCGCTGCCGACGCAGACAAAAATCCTGCGGGCGCTGGAGGAGAAACGCTACCGGCGGCTGGGCGGCCGGCAGGAAATCGAGGTGGACGTACGCGTCATCGCGGCAACCAACAGGAATCTCGAGGAGGCTCTGGCGCAAAAGCAGCTACGGGAGGACCTCTACTACCGCCTCTGCGTGGTGGAGATCGAGCTGCCGCCGTTGCGCGACCGTGCCGGCGACATCCCACTTCTTGCGACCGAGTTTCTCAACCGTTTTGCAGGCTTGAACCAGAAGCGAATCCGCGGATTTACGCAGGCGGCCATGCGACGGCTGGTGTCATACGCCTGGCCGGGTAATGTCCGCGAGTTGCGCAATGCAGTCGAACGTGCCGTCGTTCTGAGCCAGGGGACTCTCATCGATGTGGAACATTTGCCGCCCCGCATTGCAGCCGCCGGCCAACACACTCCCGAGCTTCATGTCCCGGTGGGCACCAGCGTGGATGAATGCGAGCGCCTGCTGATTCTGAAGACCCTCGACCTCATGGGGCAGAACAAAACTCGGGCTGCCGAGGTGCTCGGAATCAGCCTGAAGACGCTGCACAACAAGCTCAACCGTTACCGCCGCCAGGGGCGGCTTGACTGACCGTCGGCGCGTCGCCACCGACAACTCTTTCCATTTTTTCACGGCTCTAACAGAAAAGTATGTAATTTCTGCATGCTGGCGGGGATGCATTCCTGTGTCCCAGCGAGCAGGAGGTTCGGCGTGGGCGTAATCTCTTGATAATAAAAGAGGAGGAATTCCGAAGCTCCTGAATGCTGCAAGTGGCACCTTCTTTGCGAGTCGGCCGAAGCGTTTTGCCCTGAACTGGGTCCTTTCGCAGGTTTCCCGGGGGCGAGGGATTCTGCATCGTGGCGACAGCCTCGTGTCGCGAAAGGACTTGCATTTTCAGAAAAAGTTGCTATCTTTGAGGACCTGGAAAAAGGAGGCAGAGCCACATGCAAAAAGAAGTCACCGTTCCCGACGTTTACTCCGGCGTCTTTCGCTGTAAGGTCTGTGGCCAGGAGGTCGTCGGACGATTTGTGAGACAACTTCCTACGTGTCCGATGTGTAACGAGCGCCAGTGGGATACCGTCCACGGTGGGAAGAAGGTCGATCGGAAGGCCATTGTCATTGAGACGCCGGACGCCTGACTGGATTGGCGATCGAACGAGACGCCCACCTGTGGCCATGTCCCAGGTGGGCTTTTGTTTGTATACGAGACGAGTGGAGCGAGTACAAGGTGAGACTACAGGAGGAACTCTCGGTTGCGCAGGATCTGGCCCGGCGGGCCGGCTACGTCTTGTTGAAGCACTACGAGGAACCTGGCAAGGTGCGCCGCAAGGCGGGTGGGGAGCCGGTTACGGACGCAGACGTTGCCTCCAACGATTTGATTGTGCAAGGGCTGGAACGCGTCTTTCCGCACGATGCCATTCTTTCCGAAGAGCAGGCCGATGATCGGCGTCGCCTGGAGGCCCAGCGCACATGGATGGTGGACCCTCTTGACGGCACCAACGAATACATCAAGCGGCTGCCCGAGTTCTCGGTGATGATCGGACTGGTGGAGGAGGGCTCGCCCGTGCTTGGTGTCGTCTACCAGCCGCTCAGCGACGAAATCTACTTCGCCGTGACGGGCAACGGTGCCTGGCTTCAGGTCGGCAGCCGTCGTCGCCCCCTCCATGTCACGCAGACCAGCGACCCCTCCCGCATGCGACTGGTTGTCAGCCGGTCCCACCGCGACCCACTGGTGGACGCCATCAAGAATCGGCTCGGCATTCAGAAGGAACGCATCTCGGGAAGCGTCGGTGTCAAGGTAGCGTTGATCGCCCGCGGCGAGGCGGATTTGTACGTGCACCCCTCGCCCCATACTCGCCTGTGGGATGTCTGCGCCGCGGAGGTTCTCCTGAGAGAGGCGGGCGGCACAATGACTGACATGTACGGCGACCGGATCCGCTACGATCTACCGGAAATCCACCTGCGAAAGGGCGTCGCGGCGAGTAACGGTGCGGCGCACGAAAAGATTCTGAACCGGGTTGCAGACTTGCTCGAGGCAGAAGGAGGGCTGCGATGAGCCAGAAGGTACTGGTCGGAGTGACCGATCTCGTTTTGTCCAGCAGGATTCTGCAGATCGCCATGAAAAGCGACGTGGATGTCGACATCGAAAAATCGCACGCCGGCGTGTTGGAGTTGGCCGAAGAGACGCACCCGGATCTCATTATCCTCGACCTCGATTCCAAGCGGCTGGAGTCGCTGCAGCTTGTGCGCGAGTTGCGCAACAGCGAACACGGCAATCGGGCCAGGATCGTCGCCTATCAGTCGTACTTCCGCCCCGAATTACGGCACGAAGCGCTCGCGGCGGGGTGTGATCTCGTGCTGACCCGATCTCAGTTCTGCGATTATCTGCCTGAGATCCTCAGAGGCAGACTCGAGCTTCTGGAAGCCGCGGACGGGCGAACTCCTCTGGGGAGCCCCACGGACGTAGGCCGCCCTGCATGAAGTCGGGAGCTGGTTGCGGGACAGAGACGTCGTAGCTCGATGTAGCGACCTCGTTCCACCTGCAAGTAGGGTTACCCGCCGCGACCCGGGTGGCGGCTGCTCGACACTCACTCTCCGACCGGCAGGTCCGACCTCAACTCAACTCCTTCCCATAGCCGTTCGATGCACCCCATCCCCACCAGGATCGGTGCGCCGCGCATCTCAGGCTGCGATTCACAAGATCGCTGAGCTTCGGAGCGCCGGAATCGCTGGGCGGCTCAAAGGGACAACGAAAGACCATGAACGAAGCGCGCAGACGGGAGGAACGATAATGACCGTTTCAACATTTGGTCCAGCTTGCGAAGGCTCCATCTCCAGCAGAAGAGACAACGGTTTTTCCATACGGCAGGGACTGAGTCGCGGTAGGGTGCAGGGCCAACTGATCGCCGCCATGCTTGTCGCCGCCTTCTGGGTGGCGCCCTCTGGGGCGGCGGTTCAGGCGGAGAAGCCATTGAAGCGCTCATGGCGCTACAAGGGCGTGGTCGGTCTCAACATTGCACAGACCGCGTTCAGCAATTGGGCCGAAGGTGGCACCGGAGCTGCCGCCTACACTCTGACAACTCAAAACGAGGTCAGCCACGAGTTCGGCAAGTATCGGCTTACCTGGCGTAGCAAGTTCGTCTTCGGCCAGACCAAACAGGAAGGGGAAGAGGTCCGTAAGGCTGCCGACGAGGTCCGCATCGACATCGCGTTGGCGCGCAAGATTGGAATCAAAGTGGATCCTTACGTCTCGGTTGCATTCCGCTCTCAATTTGCCAAAGGCTTTGACTATTCCCAGAAGCCCAAGCTGTTGCGTTCCGACTTTCTTAACCCACTCTACATCGTTGAAAGCGCTGGTGTTGGTTTGGAACCGCGCCCCGGCATGTTCTGGCGACTGGGCCTTGCCCTCAAGGAAACCGGGGTGACGCAGACACGCTTTGCAGCAATCTACACCGATGACGACGCGACCACCCAGGTCGAGAAGTGGCGGTTCGAGACCGGAGTGAAATCCACTTTTTCTGGGAAGATTCAGCTGAATTCAAACCTGAGCTACGCCACCCGGCTTGCCCTGTTTACCAGTTTTGAGAACCTGCACACAGTGGACGTCAACTGGGAGAACACGGTCACTGCCAAAGTCGCAAAGTTTGTGAACGTGAACCTCGATGTGCTGGTGTTCTACGATGAGGATATTTCCACGCGGACGCAGATCAAAGAGAGGCTGAGCATCGGTCTGGTCTACGAGTTTCCGTAATCTTCTTGCTTCGCGTTCTGTGACGTGCTATCTTAGGACAAGCCAGGGGTCTGGAGAAGAAATCTAATTGGCAACGGATGCCCGTCGGACGCGTTTTCTTCCTTTCCTGCCTGTTGTGGTACGGTGCACTTGGCGTGCTGCCCACACCCTCTGCGGCCCAGGACGGCATGAAGGTCAAGGCCATCCGCTTCGTCGGGGCCGAGCACCTCTCCCACAAGCTGCTCAAGAGAGTCTTGCGCACGCGAGAACCCTCTTTCCTCACTCGTCTTCTGCCCTGGAAAAAGCCGCCTCGCTTCAGCCTGCACCGCTTTCAGAGAGATCTCCGGATGTTGCAGCTCCTCTACCAGCAGCAGGGCTATCCGGACGCCCAGGTCACCAATTACCGCCTGCAGGTGAACAAGCGGAAAGAGAATGTCACGGTGATCTTCTACATCAAAGAGGGCCTGCCGGCGGTGGTTCGCCGCAAGGAGTATGTGCTGCGGAATGCGCCTGCCGATGCCAAGGCGCTGCTTGAGAAGATCTGGCCACGCCTGCCGCTGAAGCCGGGCATGATTCTCAAGGCGGGGATCCTGGCCGACGAAAAGAAGTTGCTCGCCGATTTTTTCAGCGACAACGCCTACCCCTATGTCGACACGCGAATCAAAGTCGTGATGGACGACGCCACCAACGAGGTTTTCCTTACCTATTACATCGATCCAGGGCGACGCTGTTCCTTCGGGCCGGTGACCTTTGTCGGCAACAAACAGGTTTCTGACGACGTCCTGCGCGGAGCGCTCGGATTCGAGCCTGGCAAGCGCTTCAGGCGGAGCAAGCTGGCGCAGGCCCAGCGTTCCATCTATCGTCTGGAACTGTTCGACTACGTGAGTGTGCGCCCCGGCCGGACCTCTGACCGCGGCAAGAATATCCCCATCATCGTGGAAGTCAAGGAGCGGCCGCCGCGCACCCTGAAACTCGGCCTGGGTGCCGAGTCGGACGGCGGGTTTCGGGCGTCGGTCAACTTGCGGCACCGCAACTTCTTTGGCGGAGCACGAAAACTGGAACTTTTTGCCAAGTCAGCTCGCCACGAGCAGCTTGGAGTTGACCTGAAGTTCAACCAGCCGTTTTTGTTCGGCAGCCGGAACGACTACCTTCTGAAGGGCTTCTATCGCCGCCAGGACGAGGCCGCCTTCAATGCCCAACGGCTCGGTGTCGACAACATCTTCGGCCGCCAGTTCGGCCGCTTCAGCAACATGTTCTTTTCCTATCGTGTCGAGCGCGTGCGCATCGACATTCGCAGGCAGGTGCGCCAGGAGGAATTACCCAACTTCACGAAGAACGCCTACAATAAGGCCATCTTGCAGTTCGGAGTCTCGCGGAACTCGACGAACGATCCGCTGTCGCCGACATCGGGGATGCTCTCTTCTCTCACCTTCCAGGACGCCGGGGTGCTGCTGTTCTCGGAGCTGCGCTACTACAAGATTATCTTCGAAGTTCGCCGCTATCAAACCGTGTCGCGAGGGCACGTCGTGGCAGGACGAGTGCTTCTGGGTGCCATCGAACCGCGCGCAGGCGGTCGCCTGATCCCGCTCGAAGAGCGCTTTTACCTCGGTGGGAGCAACTCGGTGCGCGGTTGGGGCCGGCGCAATTTGGGCCCGGTGGACGAGGAGGGCACGCCGGTGGGTGGGCGGGCCATGATGGCCCTGAATCTGGAGTTCCGCTATCCGGTTTGGAAAGCCTTGGGAGCGGTCTCTTTCATCGATGCTGGAAATGTCTGGAGAGAACTCGGCGATGCGTTCCGCGACCCGGAGCTGTTCATCTCTCCCGGGTTCGGTTTGCGCTATCATACTCCGATCGGACCGCTGCGTCTCGACGTTGCCTACCGCCTGCGCCGCCAGGCCTACGACCCTACTGGTGGTTTGCTGCGGCGCATCGAGTTTCATCTGAGCATCGGACAGGCCTTTTGATGAAACGGCTGGCAAAAGTCTTGGGCTATCTGGGCGTCGGCCTGTTGATGTTCCTGGGCCTGGCGTTTCTCATCCTGCAGACGCCTCTCTTTAGGAACTGGCTGCGGGGCCAGATCGAGCAGCGCGCCTCTTCTTTTCTGCAGGCGGAGTTGAGGATCGGCAGGTTGCAGGGCAGCCTCTTTGGCGGTGTGGTGCTGTCGGAGGTCTCCCTGTCGCAAGAGGACAGCCTCCTTTTTGCGGCAAGGGAACTGGCCGTGCAGTATGACCTCACGGCTCTGCTTCGCCATCGGATCCAGGTTCACACTTTGCTCCTCGACAGGCCTCGGGTGATCGTGGATCGGGGAAAGGACGGCCGCCTCAGGCTGGCCAGGCTGCTGGGCTCCGCAGATGCCGGGCCTGCGCCAGCGGAGCGACAAGCCGGACCTTCCTGGCGCATCAACATCTCCAGATTGGCGGTGCAACAGGGCCGCGTCGATGTGCTGCTGCAGTCACGCCCGCCGTACATTCCGGCACGGCTGGAGCCGCTCGATCTTTCGGCCTCGCTCACTCTCGTCGGCGATACCCTCCGGGCCAGATTGCGGCAGCTCTCGCTGGTGAGTCACGATCCGGACCTGCGTTTGCGTTTCTTTCCCTTCCGCGTGGAGATGGCGCCGGAGTCGCTGGCGCTTTCCGATTTGAAGGTGCGAACCGACTCCTCCGAGGTGTCGATGGCTGCGCGAGTGCTGGATTCGAAGCAGCCGCGCCTGAATGTTTCGCTGCACACTCGGCCGCTTACATTCAGCGATGTGGTGAAACTGCTGCCCGCCTTTCCACTTCGCGGCAAGGCCACCGCCGATCTGGAGGTGACCGGTAGTCTGTCGCGGCTGCGGGTCCGCACCGACATCCGCTCTGCGGCCGGACGCATCCGTATGCAGGCGGTGTTGGGGATTGAGTCGCCACCGTATCATTACCAGGTTTCGGGTCGACTCGACAGCCTCAACGTCGGCAGGCTGCTGGCCCGGCCGGAGTGGAATTCGGATCTGAACCTGTTGTTTGAAGTCCGCGGGCGCGGCACGACCCTGCCGGAGGCAGCGGTCGACACCCGCCTCTCGTTTTTCGGTTCCGCTCTGGCTGGCCGCCGTATCGAGTCCGGGCGTTTCGAAGCGGCGCTGCAAAACGACTCGCTGCATGTCGAGTCGGAGGTGACCTCTGCCGCCGGGAACGCTTTCTTGGTGGTCACAGCCTCTCATCTTCTGGAAGAACGAAGAGTGCAGGCGGCGTTGAGCACTGAGGGCCTGAATCTCGGTCCTGTACTCGGGATCGATAGCCTGCAGACAAGCCTGAGCGGCCGGCTTCAAGTTTCGGGGCGTCTTCCTGCCGGTGCCGGCTTTTCCGGAAACCTGGACCTCGATCTATCCCAATCGCGATTCGGGCCGTTGGCCATCGATGATCTTGTTCTGCAGACCCGGCTGACACCCGGCACGGTGGATGTCGACACCCTGTCCCTGCGCGTCGGGGCGGACCTCCTGTCGGCAGAGGGCCGACTCAGCCGGATCGATCCAAGCGATTTCGCCTTCTTCGCCGACCTTCCCGACCTGCGGCCGCTGCGGCCCTGGCTTTGGAGCGACAGCGCTCAGGCCGCGGCACACCTCCAGGGCAAGGTTTCAGGGCGCCTCGACACAGCCAGGGTAGCCGGGGAATATCAGATGGAGGACTACGGCGACGGCACGCTCTCGGTTCGCTACTTGCAGGGCGACTACAGCATCAGGCTTCGGGAAGGCGACTTCATTGCCAGGCTTGATGGAGATGCCGTGGGGATTGAGGTGGCCGGGCTGGCTGTGGACGAGGTGAGGGCGCATATCGAGGGCGGAGGCCAACGTTGGGACATGCAGCTCGATGGTGCCCTGTTTGGCGAGGATCGATTTCGAATCACCGGCACCCTGGTGCCGTCCGACACCACCCTGCTACGCCTGCGCGGACTGGAGGCCAACATCAACGGGCAGCACTGGACCAAGGGGCCTGAACCCACGGACGTACGCTTCTGGGACGACGTGGTCACTCTCAGCCAGCTCGATCTGTCCGCAGGCGAGCAAACCATTCGGCTGAGAGGCCGGTTGAGCGCCACCGGAGAGGAGGACTTTGAGTTCTCGGTGGCTCATCTACGGATCGAGCCCATTCTCCAGGCGCTGGTGGGTGATGGCGGCGTGCGCGGCACCACCAATGTGGCATTTCGCCTGCGCGGCACGGCCGACGACCCGAGGCTGGCCGGCGAAGTTCTTTTCCGGCAGGGGAATCTCGCCGACTTCAGCTTCGACAGCGTCTGGGTGGCGCTCGACTATCAACAGAAGTCGCTGGGCTGGAATCTGCGTGTGGTGAAAGACACCAGCCAGGTGCTCACGAGCACCGGCTCGCTTCCGGTCGACCTGGCGCTTTCCGCCAAGGGGCCACGAATCCTGCGCCGGCCCATGCGGGTCTACATCAACACAGGCGGCATGGATCTGTCCTTCCTGCAAGCGTTCCTCGAGCGAGTCGAGGACGTGGAAGGCCGCTTTGCAGCCCACATCGTTCTGGAGAACACGCCGTACCAGCCTCGAGGCCGCGGTCCGATCACGGTGTACAGCGGCGCCTTTACGGTTCCCGATTACGGTATTCGAATCCGAAACGTGGCGGTTCGCGCCCAACTGAACGGCACCAAGGTGGACATCCGCCAGTTCAAGCTGGAGTCGGGTCCGGGTCGCATCGAAGGGACAGGCGCTCTGTCGCTCTCCCGTGAAGGACTGAACCAATTCGCGCTGGACTTGCATGCTTCCGATTTCGAGATCATGCACAACGACACGATGCGGGCTCGGGTCAACGGCAGACTTCGCGTCACCGGAAGCCTGCAGGAACCGAGGGTAGAAGGAGAGCTGACCCTGGCCAAGACCACCATTTTTCTGGAGGGATTCGAGCAGGAGCCCGCCCTGAGAGCCATGAGCTCCCGGACGACTTCGCCGCTGTTCAGTCTCGGCGTGGATACGCTGGTCGTGCGCAGAGAAGAGGTGAGCCGCAAGGCCGAAAAGCCGAAGGTGCAGGAGGTGCGCCGCACCATCGGGCCGCGATTCGATTTCTACGAGCGCCTGCGAGGTCGCATCAAGGTACATATCCCGCGCAACACCTGGGTGCGGAGCAGCGCCGCCAATTTTGAAATCACCGGCACGTTGGAGCTGGTCAAGGATGGGCCCGAGTTTGTGTTGTTCGGTCCGGTGGAGATCGTCCGCGGCACGTACGAGGTGGCCGGAAGCCGGTTCCAGATCACCGAGGGGCGGATTGTCTTCCAGGGAGAGGAAGACTACAATGCCCAGGTGAAGATCGTTGCCGAGTATCGGTTCACCACCTACCGCGACCAGGAGAGGGAGACCCGAGTCCTGAAGCTCGAAATCGAAGGCACGGCCTACCAGCCGAAACTCACCTTCTATCTGGGCGACCAGCAGATCGAAGAGAAAGATTTTCTTGCCTATCTTTTCTTCGGCCAGCCGTTCGACGCCCTGCTCAGTGGAGAACAGAGCACGCTGTCGCAGGCAACGCTGTCGCAACGTGCTACTTCGCTCTTCGGCGGTCTGCTGGCGCAGGAACTCGGCAAGGCGCTCGGACAGGCGTTTCGGCTCGACATCGTCGAGATCCGCCGCCAAGGGGCACAACTGGAACAGACCACCGTGAGCGTCGGGAAATACGTGGCGCCGAATCTTTTCCTGAGTTTGAGTCAAGATTTTGCCGGCGGCCGTCGCGTCGCCATCGAATACGAGGTCTTCCGGAAATTCTTCATTCAAATGCTGCGCGAGCAGTTGGGGCGGCAGCAGCAAGACCGCACGGCGTTCGATGTGATATGGAAAATCGACTGGTAGAACGTTCAAGCCGGGTGAATGTGACGATCTCCGGCGGGCGGACTGGGGTCCTCCTTGGTCTCGTTCCTTTCCTCTTGTTCCTGGCTGGTTGTGCCGCCCAGACTCGCGTGCTCGACATCACAGAGCTGGCGCCGCCGCGTCAGGTGAGCGCTTCGTTTTCGGATGGCAGGGTGGTGGTCAGATGGCAGCCGAGTCTGGATGAGCAACGGCCTCAGTTCGCGGGGTACAACGTCTATGTTTCCACCTCGAGTCTTTTGATCACGGCTCTTGCCGTCGACGACCGGCTGCCCCAGCCTTTGGAGGTGGGAAAGGTACACCAGGCGATCCTGGCGGATCTCGAGCCCGGTGCGCGCTATTTCATTCAGGTGCGCAGTCGACTGCGGAGTGGCCGGATCAGCATCGCTTCGCTGCCCGAGGTGGTTGTCGACGTTCCACCGGCACAAAGCCGCTGAGCCTGGAAAAAAGGCTTGACAAGTGAACAAAAAATTACTATGCTTACGGGTAAATGGATCGGGCTGCGGGTGTGGCCCGGAGTAACTCACCCAACCCCAACGGGGGAGGAAGAAGATGGCACGAGGAGTTAACAAAGTCATCTTGATCGGCAACCTGGGGCGGGATCCCGAGCTGCGCTACACGCCGAGCGGCGCAGCGGTGGCCAATTTCACGCTGGCTACCAATGAGACCTGGAGTGACAAGGACGGCAACACGCAGGAACACACCGAGTGGCATCGAATCGTTGCCTGGAACCGTCTGGCCGAGATCTGCGGCGAGTACCTCAAGAAAGGCAGCCAGGTGTACGTCGAAGGGCGACTGCGAACCCGCTCCTGGGACGACAAGGACGGGGTCAAGCGCTTCACCACCGAGGTCGTCGCCCGAGAACTGCGAATGCTCGGCCGACGCGAAGGAGGGTCGGTCCCCGAACCACCCCCGCCGGTCGATGTGGTCGAAGATGTCGAACCGGCCGGCGACGAAGAAGACCTGCCATTTTGATTGCACCGGTGGACCGCTCTGCGATCCGGGACCGTACGGTTCCGGATTTTTTTTGCTGTGAATCGGCGAAGCGCGGCCGCTGGATAGGGGGAATGTGTTGACTTTCTGCGCTGGAAGTGTAAATTAGTTACTTGCTACTCTCTGGCGGCAATGTTGCAGCGCATCCCCAGGCGAGAGATGATTCCCCATGGACAAACGGAACACCGAGGAGCTCATCAAGGAGGCTGACCGAGCCCGAACCTTCGCTCGAGCCCCCTATTCCGGCTTCAAGGTCGGGGCAGCCCTGTTGACGGCGGATGGGCAGATCTTTCGAGGCAGCAACATCGAGTCCAGCTCCTACGGGCTGACGATGTGTGCCGAACGGGTGGCCCTGTTCAAGGCGTTGTCGGAAGGCGCCAGTCGGTTTGTGGCCATCGCCTTGACCGCCGGGACCAAGGAGTTCGTTCCCCCTTGCGGCGCCTGCCGGCAGCTTCTGTGGGACTACGCCAGCAACATCGAGGTGCTGCTCATCAACGCCGATGGAGAGGTGAAACCAATCGCTCTGGCCGACCTGTTGCCGGAGGCTTTTGACAACCATCTGCTGGAGTCGAGTTGAAATGGGACGCGGTATTCTCATCGGTATCGCGGGTGGCTCCGGTTCGGGGAAGACCCTGGTGGCCCAGACGATCTTCCAGGAACTCGGTTCGGAAAAGGTTGTGATCGTCGAGCAGGACTCCTACTACAAGGACTTGAGCCACCTGCCGCCGGAGGACCGGCAGAAGCAGAACTTCGATCATCCCGACGCCATCGATACCGACCTGCTTATTGAGCAAGTGGAAGATCTGCTTGCCGGAAAGCAGATCGAGCAGCCGATTTACGACTTCACCACGCACACGCGCCGTCCGGAGACCCGCCGGATCGGTCCTCACAAGATTGTTGTTCTCGAAGGCATCCTGATCCTCGACAATCCCCGCTTGCGGGAATTGATGGACATCAAGATCTACGTCGACACGGACGCCGATATCCGATTTATTCGCAGACTGAAGCGCGACATCCACGAGCGCGGCCGGACGATGGAGTCTGTGATCCGCCAGTATGAGGACAGCGTCCGGCCCATGCACATGCAGTTTGTCGAGCCTTCGAAGCGGTACGCCGACATCATCATCCCCGAGGGCGGCTACAACCGTGTCGCCATCGACCTCCTGAAGACCAAGATCCAGTCTCTTCTCGCCGAAGAAGATTCTGCTGAGGTCAGTCAAAGCCATCCCCAAAAGGAGCAGCGACTGCCGGAGAGAAACTGGCAGTGACCCCATCTCAGCAGAGAGTTCTGTCGACGGTTGCTTTCATTCAGAAACGGAGACGGGAATCATGATCAACGTCGTTTCGCACGACACCGGCTGGATTGAAGTGATCTGTGGCAGCATGTTCAGCGGCAAGACCGAGGAGCTGATTCGCCGTCTGCGCCGTGCTGAAATCGCCCGCCAGAAAGTGGCCATCTTCAAGCCCGAAATCGACAACCGCTATTCGTCTGACCATCTTGTTTCCCACAATGCCCAAAAGATCCCCTCTACAGCCGTACACAGCGCTTCCCAAATCCTCGAGCGCGCCAGCGATGCCCAAGTCGTCGGAATCGACGAGGCGCAGTTTTTCGGCATGGACCTGGTCGACGTCTGCGAGACCCTGGCCTCCCGTGGCAAACGCGTCATCGTCGCCGGCCTGGACCAGGACTATCGCGGCAAACCGTTTGAGCCCATGCCCCAGCTTCTGGCTGTCGCCGAGTCGATCACCAAAACCCTGGCCATTTGCGTGAAGTGCGGCAATCCGGCCAACCGCACGCAACGCATCGTTCATGATAAACATCGCGTCTTGGTAGGGGCAGCAGACCTGTACGAGGCCCGCTGTCGCAAGTGCTTTGAGCCACCGGAGGAGGAAGATGAATGATCTGGTACCGGCTGATTGACGTCACGGGGATCGTTGCAATTCTGGGGTTGGCCTGGCTTCTCTCGAACAATCGCCGTCGAGTGGATTTCCGCATCGTTGCCTGGGGCATCGGCTTGCAGCTCATTTTCGCCGTCATCATTCTGAAGACACCGCCCGGGCAGGCCGTGTTTTTCTTTGCGCGTACTTTCATCAACCGATTGCTCGGCTTTACCGACGCGGGTGCATCGTTTCTGTTTGGCAACCTTTATCGGGGAGATCCCGGCGTCATCGGAACGCTGGGCGGACCGGGTCCCTTCCAGATCTATAATCCCGGCACCAAACAGTTTGTTGATATCGGCATGATTTTCGCGTTCCATGTTTTGCCGACGATCATCTTTTTTGCGTCGTTGATGGCGGTGCTTTATCACTGGGGCATTATGCAGAAAATCGTCCAGGGATTTGCCTGGGTGATGGCAAAAACCATGGGCACAAGCGGTGCCGAGTCGCTGTCGGCGGCGTCGAACATCTTTGTTGGCCAGACTGAGGCGCCGTTGGTGGTACGGCCGTACGTAGCCACGATGACGATGTCAGAACTGATGACGGTGATGGTAGGCGGGTTTGCAACCATCGCCGGCGGGGTGATGGCAGCCTATGTTCGGTTTGGCATCGATGCCGGCCATCTGATGGCGGCGAGCGTGATGTCCGCCCCCGCTGCTGTTGTGATTGCGAAAATCATGTATCCGGAGACCGGCGAGCCCGAGACCGCCGGCATGGTGCGGGCCCACATCGAGAGGAAGACGGCCAACGTCATCGATGCCGCGGCCAGCGGCGCCGCCGACGGTCTGAAGCTGGCGGCCAACGTCGGCGCCATGCTGCTCGCTTTCATTGCCCTGATCGCCATGATCGACTATGGCCTTGGATTTCTGCACACGAGCCTGCGGCAGGTACTGGGATATGTCTTTTCGCCGCTGGCATTCCTGATGGGGGTCGAAACCAAGGACGTGATGAAGGTTGGTTATCTGCTCGGCACCAAGATCAGCGTCAATGAGTTTGTTGCCTACGTCGAGCTGGCTGGCATGAAGGCGCAGTTGTCGCCGCGCTCTTTTGTGATTGCCACGTACGCCCTGTGTGGCTTTGCCAACTTCAGCTCCATCGCCATCCAGATCGGTGGCATCGGCGGCATCGCTCCAAACCGCCGCCAGGACCTCTCACGGCTCGGGTTGCGTGCCATGTTCGGCGGCGCCCTGGCCAGCTGGCTCACGGCCACCATAGCCGGGATTTTGATATGACGGCTCCTGCAGAATTGATCGAGCGGATGCGCGAATCCAAACGCTTTGTCGAAGCCAGGCTGCGCTCGCCCGCCCGCATCGGTATCGTCCTGGGCTCGGGGTTGGGAGCCTTCGCCGACCGCCTGGAAAACGCCGTGGTGGTGGACTGTCGCGACATCCCGCACTACCCGGTGAGCACGGTGGAAGGCCACGCCGGCCGTTGGGTGTTCGGCAAGGTGGGTGAGGTGGACGTACTTGCGATGCAGGGCCGGGTGCATGCCTACGAGGGATACCCGATTTCCGCAGTCACCTATCCCATCCATCTGATGGCTGAACTCGGCATCCGTACGCTGATCGTCACCAATGCGGCCGGAGCTGTGAGCACGCGCCTGCGGCCCGGTGACCTGATGCTGATCGTCGATCACGTCAACCTGATGTTCGACAATCCGCTCTTCGGCCGCAATGATCCGCGTCTGGGACCGCGGTTCCCGGACATGTCTGAACCCTACTCGCGCGAGCTGGTTGCCGTGGCCGAGGCTGCAGCTCTGGACCTGGGACTGCCTGTGCGCAAGGGGGTGCTCGTGGCCTCCAAAGGCCCCACCTACGAGACGGCGGCGGAGGTGGCCATGTACCGCAGGCTTGGCGGAGATGCCGCCACCATGTCGACGGTGCCTGAAGTGATTGTGGCCGTCTACCGTGGCATGAAAGTCCTGGGCATTTCCTGCATCACCAACATGGCGACGGGTCTGTCGGATCGACCACTGAGTCATGACGAGGTCGTGGAGGTCGGCCGCCGGGTTCGGGACCGATTTGCGGCCCTGATCGTGGAGGTGGTGCAGAGGACGGCTGCGGCAAAAGCCAACTAAAGCGGTTGCTGGGGATGAGTCGTTTTGCGATCTTGCTCTTTCGATGGCTGCCGGTGTGCATACTTGCGTCCGCCCCCCTCTTGCCCCAACAGCTCCCGGGAGCGCACATCCGAGCCGATACCCCCGACAGCGGAATCTCCCCGAATCCAGCCGATCCGCCGCCGCAGAATTTCCAGTCGTCCGGGCCTCTGATTCGCGTGTCCACGGACACGCTCTGGATCATGGAACAAAGCTTCGAGGTTCAGCAAGACGTGAACCTGCGCCGCGAGCAGATGGTTCGCCTGATGACGGGCAAGGCCGGGGCGTTACTGACATCTCTATACGAACCCTGGGCATTGCTCCAGGCTCCGAATGACTCACTACCGATGATGCCACCGGCGAAGACGCCGGCCCGAAGCGCCCGGTATGAATACGTTCTGGGTCAGATCGTCCAGTTCCTATCCAGACATCGCGATCGTCGGTTAGAGATCGTCAGCGACGCTGATCACGCTGCCGAGGCCTCGTCTCTCTACCGTGAGCTGGTGCGCAAGCGGTATATCCGTTCCGGACAGGTGGCCTTGCGCAGCTATGCACCGCGGCTACAGGAGGGGCAAACCGATGGCACCGAGAACTCCGGAGAGCGGCCTCGCCGAATCGAGCTCCGTCCCCCTATCTTGAGATTCCAAACCTCCGAGGGGTTGCAGCAGGCCGACGTCCAAAGCTGGCGTTTGCAGATTCGAGATTCCGGGGGCAATGTGATTCGGTCCATCGCCGCTCAGGGCCGCTTCCCCCAGGAGATGACGTGGGATTGGAAAGGAGGCGACGGCAGTGTATCAAAATCAGCCTACTATTCGTACGCGGTCGACTGGAGGAACACGGACGGAACCGTGCACACGGCGGTGGCGGGCTATATCAAGGTCATCCGCACAGTGCGACATATTCGCCTGCGGCTGTCGACCACACTCAGGCTGCCGCTTTCCCGGGATGAGAGCCTCTATCTGATCGTCAGGTAATCCAAGTTGGAGAAAGGGGATGTTGCTTCGCTGGTTCTTGATCGGCTTGTTGATCGTCTTTGCGGTGGCGACTGCGCGGGCACAGACCACGCCGCAACAGGCGACCCTGGACTCGACTTCGGTCACGGCTCAGCTGCGGGGGCAGGAGGGCCAGGGAGTCACCCAGGTTCAAGGCATCCGTTCCTTCTGGCAGCTCACCGAACTCGGCGGCGGCATCCGTTGGGCGATTTTCGCGGTATTCGGAATCGGCCTGTTCCTCGTCGTCACGAAATGGATTGAGCTGGTCATCGACAAGCTGCGCTCCCGAACCTTCGAGAGGACCGCCTTTGCAGCGCTGGAGGCGGACGAGATCTTCGACCTCGCGCGCCGCACCCGACCCTGTCTTGCGGCGCGGCTGACTCAAAAACTGATGAGCCTCCACGAGGTCGCCGGACCGTCGGCGGCGTTCCACGAGGAGATCGCCAACTTCATGAGGCAGGCCGAAAACCACTTCAGCAGCTACCGCAACCGAATGATCTTCCTGGCCGACACGGCGGGGGCCCTGGGGCTGCTCGGAACAGTGTGGGGCATGTTCCTGACCTTCTTCGGTGGCAATCTGGATAGCCAGCGGATTCTCAACGGAATGGGGATCGCCCTCATCACCACGCTTATGGGGCTGGTGGTGAGCGTGGTGCTGAATTTTTTCAGCACAGAGCTTTCCGGGTTTTTCAGTCGTCGTCTCGAGGTGGCCACCGACGTAGGCGAAGCGATTCGGCTGGAGCTGCTGCGCCGCAGTCGCCGCTCGGAAATGCCGGCGGAACGGCTCCCCGCGGATTCGGTCTCTCGAGTGTCCGACGGGGGTTCCGGCATCCTCCTCCGGCCGCTATCGCCACAAAGGCTTACGGCCGGCGTCGGGCGTGGCTTGCCCGAGCCGTTGCGGGTCGAGGCCAGGCGCATGGACGGAAGCGCCCTCGCCGGCGGCCAGATCGTTTTCGAGGTGCAGGAAGACGGCGGCTCTTTCGAGGGAGATCAGAGTCGTTACAAGACGCGCACCGACAGGGAGGGTCGTGCCCAGGCGAATCTGCGCCTGAGTTCCCGTTTGGGCCCACGCCGGGTGTGGGCCTATCTGCAGGATGCCGGCAACTCCCGGGTCGATTTTGAGATTGAAGGTGTGCCAGGTCCTCCTGCCTTCGCCACCGCAGAGAGTGGCAACCATCAGTCGGCCAGGATTCACTGCCCCTTGCCAGAGCCGTTGGTTGTAAAGGTTGCGGATGAGTTCGGTCATCCGGTTGCGGGTGCGCCTGTGAGCTTCGTGGTTTCCAAGGGGGATGGCCGGTTCGAAGCGGCGGGTCAGGAGTTTGAGACCCAGACCGATGGGCAGGGATGCGCCCGGGCGCGATACCTTTTGGGCGAACAGACAGGCGTGCATGCAGTCGAGGCTCGCGTGCACGGGCTGGAACAGTCACCTGTGCTGTTCGATGCCATGGCCCAACCGGGAGGCAGCTCGACATGAGCCAAAGTGGCATGCTCATCCGGCTGATCGACGTGGTCCTGATCCTTCTTTTTGGGTTCATCTCGATCTCGGAACTGAGCGAAAAAAGCTCCATCCAGCTTCCGGTGAGCAGCCAGACACCGCCATCGCCTCCGGATGTGGAGGAGGTGCTCTTTGTTGCCATCGCAGCCGATGGCCGCTACGTGCTTGAGCAGGCCCAAAACCGGACTTTGATGCCGGCGGAGCTACGCCGTTACCTGCGGGCGGAAAAGAGCAGAGCCGACCGTGCCGGCACCAAACTCCGGGTGCGAGTCCGATCCAATTGGAATACGCCGATCAAGTATACCATGTACATTGCTGACCTGTGCGACGAGCTGGGAATTCGCAAAGGGATCGAAGTGCAGCGGATGAGCCGATGAAGGGAGCGCAGACACGACCGGGGGAGGGGCCATGAGTCGGGGAGGGTTGATCATTCGCCTCATCGATGTAGCGCTGATCATCCTCTTTGGGTTCATTGCCATCAGCGACATCAAGTTGAAGGCCCAGATCAAGTTACCGACCGGCGCACCAACGAGCGAGCCTGCTGCCGAGCGCCATCTTGTGACCGTTCGCATCGGCCCGAACGGGCAGTTCACGCTGGTCGACGGCGGGAAGCAACAGGCCGTGCCAGACCTCGCCGCCCTGGAGTCGACTCTTCGCGACCGTGCAAAAGCGGACCTGCGGCAGCGCAGGGAGATGGTGGTTTTGATCGAGCCGGACGAGGATTCCATGATCCAACTGACCGTCAGTGTAATGGATATTTGCGAAAAGTATGGGATCCCAAAGAACATCAACTATCCCAGTCTCGAACTCTAGGGATCGTGACCTCCAGCAGGGCGTCGCCTTTCTGGTGACAGTCGCTTTGATGGCAGGCTTCTACGTCGGCTTGAAACGAGTCGATCTACCGGAGAAGCGGCTCGATACGACTCAATACGAAGAGATCGACTGGGCCAGGTTCACTCCGGCTCCGCCGAAGAGAGTTCATAAGGCCAGAGAGGCTCCGGCCGAACCCAAGGCCGAGACGCGGCCTGTCGAGCCGGCTGCGAGGCGCGTTGAGAGGATCGATCTGGAGGATATCGCCAGCTTCTTCGACAGCGGCCGGGAGGAACTGCAAACACAGGCAAAGCGCCCCATCAGTCCGCAGCGCGTTGCACCCATGGAGCCGCAGATCGAGGAGAGCCTGGAGAAACCGGATCTGTCAACCCTGCTGGTGACGCCTTCATCCTCGGAGGTGCCGGCGTTCCGGGTATCTGCCCGGGCACCCGGTGCCGGGCGTTCGGAAATGGAAGAACCGGCCTTGCAGGTCGAGAAGGGCAGCGGACTCGAGCTTCCCCAAATCCGTTACGGTGCGGGCAGTACCTCAGTGGCAGTCCGGGCCACGGGTAAGAGCGAGCTTCTGGTGCCGGCTGTGTCGATGCTCGACTTCACCAGTCTCGGTGAAGACTACGAGAATCTCACGTCGATCCTCGACGAGTTGATCCGCTGGATGCGCAGCCACCCCGCTGACTTTTCTGAGGTTGTGAGGGCGTTCATGGGAATTCGCCAGGACGATTTGACCTCCAAAGCCCGGTTCCGCATTGGGCAGCGTCGCTTCGATCTGTTTCTTTCGTTCCGCGACAGCGAGCACGAATTGCGCATCTGTCTGGTTGAGGGAGATCGCTCGATTTTTCTCATCGATCGCGGGCTGAAGGAGAGGAGCAACTACCTGCGAGCCGGACGAGTGGCACGAGATCCTGGCGGGCGACTCGTTTCCTTCGAGACCTCGCAACGTTCTCCTTCCGATGCCCGCACCGCCGAGTTCTATCAACTTTTTCTTTCCTGGTGGGAACGACAGAAGAAAGATGAGTAGTGGCCGGAGAAGACATCTGTGGGCCTACGTGGTGCCGGCTCTGGCTGTGGCTGTGCTCTGGCAGGCGTGCAGCGGTCCAAAGAGGACCCTGCGCGAGCGCGGCGGGCAGCAGGTTCTCGTGCCCCCGGGGGTGGATACCACCATTGCGGTCCGGGCCGATTCGTTGAGCAAGGCGCTGGTGGTCGATTTGAACGTAGAGCGGCAGACCACGGAGCTGCGCGAGAAGGCCCGGTCGCTGGTGGCGGCCAGCGACTCGCTCTGGTCACTGATCGAGGCCAGACGCGTGGTGACCTCCTCCGATTCGCTATCGGCGATTTCCGAGTTTAACCGAGCTGCCCGTGCCTTGAAGAGAGCCGCAGCGCGTCAGAAGTCAAAGCGTTCGGGCAGCGATGACAAGAAGCTGCAGCGAGAAGTGCTGGCCGACTTGCAGGAAGCTCGTGGCTACCTCGAGAAAGCTGTCGTTCTGAACCCATTCGACCTGGAAGCCCGTAGTTGGCTGGCCCGGGTCTATCAGGCCCTGGCGACCCGATTCGAAAAGAGGGCGGATCGGCGGAAGGCCGTGGAAGTGTTGGAGAACCTGGTGCGTCTGGAAAAAGGGGAACACATTCTCTTCCGCAGGCTGGCCGATGCCTACTATGCCCTCGGCATGTGGCAGGATGCCTACAGGAACTACGCCGCAGCCGAACGCGTCCTCCGCGAGACAGCGTTCGAGGGGGTGCGCGACAGGGTCGTATCGCTCGATTCTTTGAAACGCGCCCCGGTCGATCGAGCCGCGCTGTTCTACTACTTGTACTATCAAGGCGACACCAAGGCGAAGCTCTACGACGCCCGCGATGCGCTCTCCTACTTCGCCTCGGCCCTGGCGGTAGCGCCCACAGCAGCCGATAGTCAGAGCGTTCTTTCCTACACCAGGTGGATCAACTGGGACCAGGGGAATATTCGCGCCACTGAGAAGAGAGATTCGCTTCTGGCCCTACAGGCAAGGAAGCGCTATGCAGAGGCGGCCCGGGGGCTCACGGCCCTGCTGGGTGAATTACGTACCGCGGAGGCGAAGGACGAGATCGAGTGGCGGATTGCCATCCTCGAATATCAGAAACTGAACAAGAAACGATCGGCCGTCGAACGGCTTGCCCGTGTCGTGAAACGGCGATCCAGGGGCCGCTCGCAACCGCCGTCGGACTCACTTCTGCAACGTTATACCGAAGCTTACGGCACCATGTGCTACAACCTTGGCCTGGAGAATCTCGACAGAAGCCGCCAGACCGCGTTCGCATATTTTCTTCAGGCCGCGGCGGTTCCGTGGAATGGCCGTGCGAAGAGCTATCTGGAGATCGCCAAGCTTTCACGAAACAATCCCGAAGCGGTGGTAGAGAACTCCCTGGCGGCGTTGCGGCAGACACCGGGGCTTCAGGGCGAGGAATTGGCGCAGCTCTATCGTCTGCTCACGGCGGCCTACAAAAGGATGGGGCGCTTTGAAGAAGCCCGGGAGTACTATCAGAAGTGGCTGACTTTTAAAAAGCGGTAGCGATGCCATGTTCAGAAGAAGGAGCCTTCAACTTCTGTGGCTATGGGCCATCGCGCTGGCCTACGCAACGGCCGCAGTCGCGCAGCAGAACGAACTCTCGGTCGATCGCATCTTCATCCCTTCGGTGACCGTGACCGATCCGCAGATGATCCAATTCTTTCTAAACGAGCTGCTGATTTCGGAAAAGAACGTTCAAAGGATCGACATCCTGGATGTTTCGCAAAATGGCTTCGGCGGGAAAGATCTGGTGCGCACCTACCCTTCCGGCGAGCTTTACTTCATCTTCCCGTCCGACACGCTGCAGAAAATCATGGACACCTGGAGATTCAAAGCCAATTTCCAGATCGTTGCCGAGAACAAGGGCGTCAGTTCGTACGATTCGCTGCAGAGCCAGCGGCCCGAATGGCGCATCCTGGCTTCGCTTGTGAAGGCGTTGGATCGGAACTACACAGGCAAGAAAATCAAGCTTCGCCTGGAGCGGACCGCTTCGAATGTGCTTTTCGAGATGTGGGGCTACGACACGGACAAACTCGTTTCAGAAAGGCCAACGGCCGACGAGGCCGACTTCGACATCGTGCTCGTATACAAGACGGTGGTCGACACGGTGTTTGTTTCGGCTCCAGCAGGGGGCAGGAAACGGTGAGGTGCGCCTGGCTTTCGGCCGGGCGGGTTCAGAACCGGTGACCGGGCTTACGGAGGTAAGATGGTTGATGAGTTGACTCTCTACACTGCGGATCTCATGTACGTCGACGGCTCCTTTCGCCAGGACCTGGCCATGCTGGTCTCCGGGTCGCAGATCCAGGCCGTCGGCAGCGTCGACGAGCTGAGAGAACGGACGCAAAAGGTCCATCGGTTCGCCGGGCAGGCTCTCATGCCGGGCACCGTGAATGCCCACAACCATAGTTTCCAGTCGCTGGTGCGTGGGTTCGCCGATGACATGCCTTTTTTTGAATGGCGAGATCAGGGGATCTACAAGTACTCACTCGACCTCGGTCCCGAGGAGATCTACGTCGGGGCTCTGTTCGCTTTCGGCGAGATGCTCACCTACGGCGTCACCACTGTGGTGGATTTTTTCTATCTTCACGACAACGGTAATGACAATTCGCGGGCCGTGATTCGGGCCGCCAAGGACGTCGGCATCCGTCTGGTGTTGGCGCGGACCATGTACGACTGGCAGAAGGGTCCGGAGAAATACCGTGAGAGCGTCGACGATGCCAGCCGGCGCTGCCAAGAACTGATGGACGAATTCGAAGAGGATGCCAACGTCACAGTTTGCCCCGCGCCACACAGCCCTCATGCTGCCTCCGAGGCCATGATCCGCGCCGGCGCCGAGATCGCCCGCAGTCGGGGCGGCCGCTTCCACATCCATGTCGCCGAAGGGCAGTACGAGGTCGACATGATCCAGGAGCGCTACGGGCTGCGGCCCATGGCCTGGCTGGACGAAATCGGCGCATGCAGTGAGCAGATGGTGGCGGTGCACTGCGTCTGGCTGGACGATGCCGAGATCGAGCTGATGGCTCGCCGTGGCGCGAAGCTCGCCTACAATCCTGCCAGCAACATGTTCCTGGGCGATGGGATCACGCGCATCCGGGAGATGCTGGATCACGGAGTCCTGGTCGCTCTGGGCACCGACGGCGCCTGTTCAAACAATCGCACTTCGATCTTCGACGAAATGCGCACCGCCAGCCTGCTCCAGAAGGTCCGCCTGCTCGACTCCAGCGGCTGCCGCGCCGGCGAGGTGTTCGCCATGGGAACCACCAACGCCGGCGAGGTTTTGGGCCTGCCCATCGGCCGGATCGCCCCGGGCTACAAGGCCGATCTTGTCGCCCTCAACCTGGGCCATATCACTCTGCAACCGGTGCAGAATCTCCGCAACAACATCGTGTATGCCATGTCGCCGGACGCCATCGCCGAGGTGATCGTCGGCGGCCGGTCCGTCTGCAGAGGCCGTGAGCTCTTGACCGTGCCTCTCGGCAGAATCGTCGAACAGGTGCACAAGGTGACGAAAACATGGTAGTCCGTCCGGCAGTGACCAGTCCGGGGCAGAGCGCAGTGGGTGGACGAAACGTAGCTCCGGCCGCCGGCAGGGAACGCACCAAAGCGACTTGGATTTGGCCATGAGTGAACCACGAACTTCATCCCACAGCTTCGCAGCGACTCCCGGCCGCGAGGGAAAGACGCTGGCCATTCGAAACGCCACCCTTGTGACGATGAATTCCGAAAGGGAAATCGTGCACGGGGATCTCCTGATCCGCGGTCATCGCATCGTCGCTGTCGGGCGGTTCGACGATAGCGCCGATGAGGAGATTGACGCTTCGGGACTGGTGGCGATGCCGGGCTTCGTGCAGACTCACGTTCATCTCTGCCAGACGCTGTTCCGCAACCAGGCCGATGATCTCAGCCTGCTGGAATGGCTGAAGCGGCGCATCTGGCCTCTGGAGGCGGCCCACGACGAGACCACTTTGCGCCTTTCAGCGGAGCTGGGAGTGGCGGAGCTGATCAAGGGTGGAACGACGACCGTGCTGGATATGGCCACGGTGCGGCACACTGATGTGGTTTTCGAGGTGGCGCGGCGAACCGGCCTGCGTGCCACCATCGGCAAATGCTTGATGGACGACCCGCAGACCACGCCGCCCGGTCTGCTGGAATCGACCGATGAGGCCCTGGAGGAAAGCCTCGCCCTCTACGAGCGCTGGGACGGCGCTGAGCAGGGGCGGTTGAGGTATGCCTTCGCGCCGCGTTTTGCCGTCTCCTGCACCGACGGCCTGCTGCGCCAGGTGGCGCAACTGGCGGACGAAAAATCGGTTCTGGTCCACACACACGCCGCCGAGAATCGCGACGAAGTGCGGTTGGTGCAGAAACGCACCGGTGCCACCAATCTGGTTTATCTGGATCGCGTGCATCTGTTGAATGCCCGTCTGTGCGTGGCTCATTGTATCTGGATCGACGGTGACGAAATGGAGTTGCTGGCGAACTCGGGTGCCGCAGTGCTGCACTGTCCATCGGCGAACCTGAAGTTGGCTTCCGGCATCGCCCGCGTGCCCGAGATGCGCCGGCGTGGCATCCTGGTGACGCTCGGTGCTGACGGCGCTGCCTGCAACAACAATCTCGACATGTTCCGCGAGATGCGGCTGGCGGCGCTGCTGCAAAAGCCTCGGCTGGGAGCCGAGGTGATGCAGGCAAAGGAGGTCGTCGAGATGGCGACGATCCTGGGCGCCCGCGCCTTGAAGTTGGAGAATGAGATCGGCAGCCTGGAGGTCGGTAAGCGCGCCGACCTCATCCTCCTCGATCTTGACGGCGTCCACACTTTACCTGAGGGGAACGTCTACGCGCAGATCGTCTACGCCGCCAGCGCCTCGGACGTTCGCACCGTGGTGATTGATGGGGAAGTCGTGATGCGAGATCGGCAGTTGTTGACTCTCGATGAGGACAGGCTCAGACAGGAGGCCTCGGCGGCGTTGCAGACACTTCTGGATCGAATCTCGTGAGCGGGTTCATGCCTCTGGCCATCGCCATCGGTTCCGAACGCCGGCCCAAGGTGCTGGCTGTGCAGGCGGCGTTGGAGCGAATCAGACCACACCTCTTGCCCAATGGAGGGGAGTACCGATTCCTGGCCCGGGCCGTCGACAGTGGTGTGTCGAGCATGCCGCGGTCGCAGACCGAGCTGATGCGCGGAGCTGTCCAGCGGGTGGAGCGGCTCGTCGAAACGCTCGGCGAGGAAGGGGTTCATGCCGACTATTTCGTTGGCCTGGAGGGGGGATTCTACCGGATGCGGTTCCAGAGAGAGGCGCGCACCTTCCTGCAGGGCTGGGTCTTTGTGAGCGATGGTGACACGGGATACTTCGGCAGTACCGGCAGCATCGAGGTGCCGCCGCAGATCGCCCATCTGGTCTACGAGCGGCAACTGGAGCTGGGGGACATCATCGATGATTTCGCCGCTGAGTCAGACATCCGCAATAAAGAGGGCGCCTTCGGGGTCTTTTCGCGCGGTGCTCTGACGCGCCGCCAATCTTTCGAGTTTGCCGTCGTCAGCGCTTTTGCGCCGTTCTACAACCGAGAGCTGTATCGGCCATGAGCCTGTGGGACTGGAAGGCTGCTTTCTACCGCTCCGCCCGACGGCTTTACCCCTTTCGTTCCATCCTTGCTGCAGAAAACCGTGCTCTAAGCGAGCTGACTGCCGCAATCCCGCACACCGACCGCGCGGCGTGCCTCGACCTTGGCTGCGGGTATGGCAACGCAGCCGACTATCTGCCCTCCACGTGCAGCCTTTTCTTCGTCGACCGATCCCTACGGATGTTGCGGCAGGCTCGAGCGCGGCATGCGGCACCGGCAGTTGTGGCCGATGCTGCGGCTTTGCCGTTTCGGCAGGGAACTTTTTCGGTCGTCGTCGCTGTAGGTCTGTTGGAGTACGTCGAGGACATGCGGCGCTGTTTTGCAGAGGTCGGCAAGGCCGCACAAGGAATAAGCTACTTCATCGTCACCATCGCCCGCAGGACATGGGGCAACCGGTTCAGGCGATTGCTGGGTACGCGTCTTTTCTGGCATCGACGCGAGCAACTGGACGAGACATTGCGACAATACGGGTTCCATCGAGTGGCATCGCGAACGACCTGGCTGCAGGAACAGTACCTCTATCGGCGCAACCATGCTGAGCACAATCGTCATTCGGGGAGCGCGGGTTCACAACCTGAAAAACATCAATCTCGACCTGCCGCGTAACCGCCTCATCGTCATCACCGGCGTGTCCGGGTCCGGCAAATCGAGTCTGGCGTTCGATACGCTTTATGCCGAGGGGCAGCGGCGATACGTCGAATCGCTCTCTGCCTATGCTCGCCAGTTTCTGGAGCGGATGGATCGGCCGGACGTCGATGAGATTCGTGGGATTTCGCCTGCAGTCGCTGTGGAGCAGAAGAATCCGACCACCAATTCGCGCTCCACGGTCGCCACCGCCACGGAAATCCATGACTATCTGCGCTTGATTTATGCCCGCATCGGTCGCATCTACTGCCCGCAATGCGGCCGGGAGGTGAAGCGCACCCAGGTTCAGGACGTCGTCGACACCATCCTGGCACTGCCTCGGGGCAGGCGCATTCTCGTCGGCTTTCCGCTGCCGGGCGACACGGCCGAGGAGCGCATCTTGAACCTGGCGCAGCTCAAGGCCGCGGGTTATCGCCGACTTTTCATCGAAGGGGAACAGATCACGCTCGAACAGGTGACCGCCGCACAGATGCGCGGAGAGCCGCCGCTGGTGATCGTGGACCGTCTCCGGGTGGAAGCGTCCGTGCGGGACCGTCTGGCGGACTCGGTGGGCCTGGCGTTTCGGGAGGGCAGGGGGACGGTCGTGGTGCAAGTCGAGCACGGGCAGCCGCTGCGGTTCACCGACGCCCTGGCCTGCGCCGGATGCGGCATCTCCTTCATCGAGCCGCAACCGCGGTTGTTTTCTTTCAACAACCCGTTCGGCGCCTGCCCGACTTGTCGCGGTTTCGGTGACATCATCGAAATCGACCTCGACCTCGTCGTCCCCGACAAGACCAAGAGTATCAACCAGGGCGCCATCGAACCGTGGAATACCCCCAGCCATCGAGAAATGCTGGAGTGGCTGCAGGCGCTGGCGCCACGGCTCGGCGTGGACCTCGACAAGCCCTTTCGAGATCTGAGTGCTGAGGAGCTTGAGATCGTCCTTCACGGGCGGGGTGAATTCCCCGGCATCTACGGCTTTTTCAAGTGGCTGGAGCGCAAGAAATACAAAATTGGTGTGCGTGTCTTTCTCAGCCGATATCGCGGGTTCGTTCCGTGTCCAGACTGCCGGCAGACGCGACTGCGGCCCGAAGCTCTGTGGGTGACCATCGGCGGCAAGAACATCGGTGAGGTGACGCGGATGACGATTGGCGAGGCGGCTCGCTTTTTCGAGGAGCTTTCGCTGACTCCATTCGAGGAGGAGGTGGCCCGGCAGATCCTCAAGGAGATCCGCGCCAGGCTCAGTTACCTGGTGGATGTCGGGGTCGACTACCTGACGCTCGACCGGCGCACGCAGACCCTCTCGGGCGGCGAGTATCAGCGGGTCAATCTGGCCACGATCCTGGGCGCCAAGCTAGTCGGATCGCTTTACATTCTCGATGAGCCCTCGATCGGGCTTCATCCTCGCGACAACCGCCGGCTGATTCGCGTGCTGAAGTCGCTGCGCAACCTCGGCAACACGGTGCTTGTGGTCGAGCACGACCGCGACATGATGGCGGTCAGCGATCATCTGGTGGATCTCGGGCCTTACGCCGGAGAGCGCGGCGGCGAGGTCGTGTACCAGGGCACCTTCGCAGAGATTGTCTCC